>CAZVKJ010000029.1:0-51021 GCA_964626855.1 uncultured Bacteroidales bacterium | reverse complement strand
TGGCTCAGGTGGATCATCTTTGTACACGTGTTGGCCTGCTGAAAATTATTTATGACTGCAACCGAATAAAACTCTCCGACCGTATTATCACCTTTTAAAATGCAGCTCGGGTATTTCCAGGTTATGGCAGATCCTGTTTCCACCTGTGTCCATGAGATTTTTGCATTATTACCTTTACAAATGCCTCTCTTGGTAACAAAATTAAAGATTCCTCCTGCACCATTTTTATCGCCGGGGTACCAGTTTTGAACCGTAGAGTACTTTACTTCTGCATCTTCAAGCGCTATAATTTCAACTACAGCAGCATGAAGCTGGTTTTCGTCACGCTGTGGAGCGGTACAGCCCTCCATATAGCTAACATATGCCCCTTCATCGGCAATTAACAAGGTGCGCTCAAACTGGCCCGTTTTGGCAGCATTGATACGAAAATATGTTGAAAGCTCTATGGGGCAACGTATACCTTTGGGTATATAACAAAACGAACCGTCGGTAAAAACAGCGGAATTAAGCGCGGCAAAATAATTATCTCCATAGGGAACCACGGAGCCCAGATATTTCTTTACCAGGTCGGGATGATTATGAACGGCTTCGGTTATCGAGCAAAAAATGATACCCTTTTCTTCAAGTGTTTTTTGAAAAGTAGTTTTTACTGAAACGCTGTCAATAACGGCATCCACGGCAACTCCCGCCATTATCTTTTGTTCATTTAAGGGAATACCTAGCTTATCAAAGGTCTTTAATAACTCAGGATCCACCTCATCCAGGCTCCCCGGTTTTTTTGTATTTTTCGGGGCGGCATAATATATTATATCCTGGTAATCAATAGGCGGAATTTCAAGATGCGCCCATGACGGCATTTTCATTGTGAGCCACTTATTATAAGCTTTTAGCCTGAACTCAAGCATGAATTCAGGTTCTTCCTTCTTCTTTGAAATGAAACGGATAATATCTTCATTCAGGCCTTTCGGCGCCGTATCCATCTCTACATCCGTATAAAACCCATATTTATATTCCTTATTGGTTAAATCATCCAGAACGTTATTATTTTCCATAACTCAAATTTTTATTCAGTCTAAATAATAACACAAATTTACGAAATAAATTACAGAAAAAATTATTTTCTGATAATTTCAGCTCCAAGATTACGTAAACGCCCGTCAATATCTTGGTAGCCGCGGTCGATCTGTTCGATATTATGGATGGTACTTTTACCTTCAGCCGACAAGGCAGCAATAAGCAGTGCCACTCCTGCACGTATATCAGGTGAAGACATTGCAATTCCGCGTAAGGAATGTTGCCTGTTAAGGCCAATTACAGTAGCCCTGTGAGGGTCACAGAGTATAATTTTCGCGCCCATGTCAATGAGCTTATCAACAAAAAACAAACGGCTTTCAAACATTTTCTGATGTATCAGTACGCTGCCGTTGGCCTGAGTAGCCACCACCAAAGCAACGCTGATGAGGTCGGGAGTAAATCCCGGCCAGGGGGCATCAGCAATGGTAAGAATAGAACCGTCGATATAATTTTCAATATTATAGGTTTCCTGTGCAGGAATAAAAATATCATCATCAATGCGCTGCATTTTTATTCCAAGCCTTTTAAAAACATCAGGTATCATACCGAGATGGTCATATCCGGTACCTTTTATCGTTATTTCGGATTTGGTCATGGCTGCAAGGCCAATAAAACTTCCTATTTCAATCATATCAGGCAAAAGCCTGTGTTCACAACCATGCAGTTCCGTGACGCCTTCAATAGTCAGAAAATTTGATTTCACGCCGCTGATCTTCGCCCCCATGCGGTTAAGCATATTACACAACTGCACGATATAAGGCTCACAGGCAGCATTAAATATGGTGGTAATACCTTCGGCAAGGACTGCTGCCATGATAATATTTGCTGTACCGGTTACTGAGGCTTCATCCAGCAACATATCGCAACCTGTCAGCTTCGCTGCATTAATTTTAAATATATTGTTTCCGTAATTGTATTCAAAGCCGGCGCCCAGCTTCTGAAAGCCTAAAATATGGGTATCAACCCTTCGGCGTCCAATTTTATCGCCGCCGGGTTTTGGCATAAAAGCTTTTCCAAAACGAGCCAGTAAAGGTCCGATAAGCATCACAGATCCACGCAGGCTGGTTGATTGCTTTATAAATTTCTGTGAAGAAATATAATCAAGATTAACATTATCCGCTTTAAAAGAATAGGTGCCACTGCTGATTTTATTCACTTCAACGCCCATATCGCCTATGAGTTCAATAAGCTTATTAACATCATTGATATCAGGAATATTACTTATAGTAACCTCTTCGGGTGTAAGCATCACAGCGCTGATTACCTGTAATGCTTCATTTTTTGCACCTTGTGGAATGATCTCGCCTTTCAGCGCTTTTCCACCTAATACTTCAAATGTATTCATAAAACAATATTTGTTGATAAAATCACAAATTATAAATAACGGTGTACATCACCGGGATTTACATTTTTTTCTTTTTCCAGTTTTTATCGCGATGTTTGTTACTTTTTGAATCGCCGGAAGGGCCGCCTGAAGATGATTTTTTCCTGTTGGTAACAGCCATGAGGTCGCGGGTGTTTTCAAGCCTGATATTCTCACCGAGTTTTAATTTTCCGTCGGAAAGAACGGCCAGATGTTCAAGAATTACTTCATCCGCCACGCCATCCCTGTTCCAACTGATATACAATTTTTTCAGATGATTTGCAATATATTTCACCAAAGCCTCTTTTTCCGGACCTTCGGGGAAGTTTATTGCTTCGGTGATCATATTTTCAATATTCTTACCATATTGCCTGTACTTTATAAATTTATTGGGATAAGAACATTTAAACTTTTCCTTTTCCCTGTCTTCGGGATTGGGTTTAGGAAAGGGTGAATCCACGTCAAGTTTATAGTCTGACATCATATAGAGGTGATCCCACATTTTCTGCTTAAACTCCATTGTGTCCTGCCGTTGGCCATTATTCAATGCGCACATGATTGCAATAACCGTACGGGCTGCTTTATTTCTTTCCTCCCTGTCTTCAAGAGACATCGCATATTCGATCATTTTATGAACATTCCTGCCATATTCAGAAATCTTCAGCAGCGGCCGCTGCGTATTGTATTCCATTTCCATTATGTAAACTTATATTATAAATAAAATTGTTTCAACAAATATACAATATTTTTCCGGTTTCATGTACCTCGTTCCGGTGATACATCAAAGCTGTATTTGACGGCACTTTACAGAACTATTTACTTTTCCTTCCCATCATTTTTTTTATCTTCTCAACTGCCAGCACAATCATTTCGTTTGTTGCCGGTATGGAAAGGTCAGGATCGAATGCATGCTTTCCTATGGCAGATACAGCATATCGCAGCGCCATCCAAACAGAAAATGCCAGCATCAAAGGCGGCTCGCCTACCGCTTTGCTTTTCCTGATCGTATCAGGGTTAGCAGCATTTTCCAATAACCTGACATTAAATATCCCCGGAATATCCTGAACTGTAGGTATTTTATATGTATCAGGGGAACAGGTCAGGAGTCGCCCGGAATCATCCCATTTAATTTCTTCGGTGGTTACCCAGCCCACACCCTGAATAAATGCACCGCAAACCTGGCCCAAATCAATATTTTTATTCAGGCTGTCGCCAACATCATGTATAATATCAACACGAATAATTTTATGAGCACCGGTGAGAACGTCAACTTCAACTTCAGAAGCTGCCATACCATAGGAGAAATAATGAAATGGCTTACCGATACCTTTTTCGCGGTCGAAATGTATATCAGGTGTTTTATAAAATCCTGTAGCACTCAGGCTGACCTGCTTAAAATATGCCTTATCAACCAGTTCTGCAAATGATATAAACTGTTTTGGAAATTTTATATCAAATACTTTATCATCGCAGAAAGTTATTCTCTTTTTATCGACGGTTTTTATTTTATATTTTTCATTAATCATGTCGCATGCAACATGAACCAGCCTTGATTTCAGTTTATCCACAGCATCCTTAACAGCCGCACCATTCAGATCGGAGCCACTGGAGGCTGCTGTAGCTGAGGTATTTGGAACTTTTGATGTATTGGTAGCATTCACTTTTATATAATCAGCAGATATACCAAGCTCTGCAGCAGCTACCTGCAACATTTTTGTATACAGACCCTGACCCATTTCGGTGCCGCCGTGATTAACCAGCACGCTGCCATCTCTGTATATATTGACCAATGCACCGGCCTGGTTAAGAAACGCTGTTGTAAAAGAAATTCCGAATTTTACAGGGGTTATGGCAATACCTCTTTTGACGAATACATTTTCATTATTGAATTTGTCAACCTGAACCTTTCTAACAATATAATTGCAGGCGTCCGTAATCTCATTAAAAATCCTTTGTAATCTTACATTTTCAAGTTTCTGGTGGTAAGGCGTTATATTATTCTTTTCGTCTTTATAAAAATTCCCTGATCGAATCTCAGTGGCATCTTTTTTCAGAAAGCGCGCTATACGGTCAACAGCATGTTCAATAACTGCTATACCCTGAGGGCCCCCAAAACCACGAAATGCCGTATTTGAAAAATGATTTGTCCGCCATGCTGTAGCAGTTATCAAAACATTGGGAATAAAATAGGCATTTTCTGCATGCAACATGGAACGTTCTAAAATCGCCATGCTCAGGTCGGCAGCATGGCCTGCATCAGCGTTAAGGTCTACCTGGTAGGCAATGATTTTTCCCTTACGGTCAAAACCAATTTTGTATGTGGAATAAAATGGGTGTCTTTTCCCGGTGATCTTTTGATCATCGTCTCGGAAAAGTTGCATTTTAACGGCACATCCTGTAGCTTTTGCCATCAGCGCTGCCCAGGCGGCTACATGATTACCCTGTGTTTCTTTGCCACCAAAACCGCCCCCCATTCTTTTCACCTCGCAAACCACTTCATTTTTAGGCACTCCCAGCACTTCAGCAACAATAGCCTGTGTTTCGGCAGGATTTTGACTGGATGCATAAACCATCATCTCTCTTCCTTCACCAGGTATGCACAAAGCCGACTGTGTTTCAAGATACCATTGCTCCTGGGCTCCGGTATACAATTCTCCGGTAATGATATGTTCGGATTTCTGAAATCCTTTATTCACATCTCCCCTTTCTATTTTACGTGTGGGCGCGATAAATGAATTCTTTGCCTTTGCCGTATTAATATCAAGAACAGGTTTTAACGGATTGTAAGTAATTTCAAGCAGTTTTTCGGCTTCAATGGCTGTTTCTTCATTCTCTGCAGCAATAAGCACTATAGCCTGCCCTATTGCACAAACTTCATTAACGGCAAGACAAGGTTCATCATGAAACACAGGTCCCATCTGGTTTGCACCCGGGATATCCCTGTGGGTGAGAATAGCGTGGACACCTTTTAATGATTTTGCTTTATCAACATCACATTTTACAATTTTGGCTGAAGCGTAAGGGCTGTATACCACTCTTCCGTATAATGTACGTTCGCTTACATCCATATCATTTACATATGTCGCCCTGCCTGTAACATGCATTTCGGCGCTTTCGTGATACAGGTACTTTTCTGAACTCTTTTTCATGTTATTTTTTAGCGCTTGTTTCTTCATAAAATTTCCATAACAGATTCCGGCTTGCTACACGGCGAAATTCCTCACCGGAGCGTGCATCCGACAATGGTGTGAATTCTTTATACAGTATTTCTGCTGCCTGCTCAACAACGATCTTCGTCCATTTTTTGCCAATAATATATTTTTCTGATTCAGCAGCACGTTTCGTGGTGGCTGCCATTCCTCCAAAAGCAAGGATAATATCTTTTACGGTATTATCTTTTATATTCAATTCAATCATAAAACCCGCGCTACATGTTGATATGTCCAAATCCTTGCGCTTAGAAACCTTATATGATTTAATAATGCGGTTACGGTCAGGAAAGGGTATTCCAACCGAATAAATAATTTCATCCTTCCGTAAATCAGTTGTACGGTATGATTTGATAAAATCTCCGATATTAATCACACGTGAATCATTTTTGCTGCATACAGCTACAACAGCATCATAAGCCATGAGCACGGGCAACGTATCCCCGATAGGTGAAGCTGAGCCAATATTACCGCCAACAGTGGCAATGCTACGTATCTGTTTTGATCCAAAAACAGCAAGCATTTTATACAATGCCGGAAAATACTTTTCCGCAACTTCTTTGAACTTTTCAATAGTGATACCAGCCCCTATAGAAATGCTTTGCTGCGTTTCTGTGATTGTTTTCAACACGTCAACGGCAGAAACATCAATTAGCAGGGCAAGCAGCTCATGCTTTTTGGTAACACGTAAACCTGTATCAGTGTTTCCGGCAATTATCTGCGCATCAGGGTATTTATTTTTAAGATCCAGAGCTTCTTCCAGTGAAAAAGGCTTAAAATAATGTTGTTCTTTTGTGCGAATGGTAATAGTTTCCCGGATATTGATCTGTTTCAGCAATTGAATGGTGTGTTTTTCTTTTTTACTGAGTATGTCTTTTTCTTTTATTGCACAGGCTTTTTCAGCTGCTTCAATTATCGGAAGATATCCCGTGCAACGGCAAAGATTTCCTGTTATGGCATCCAATATTACTTCTTTTGTCGCGTTGGTATTGCTTTTATATAAAGCTAAAAGCGACATTACAAATCCCGGTGTGCAGTATCCGCATTGTGAAGCATAACAATCAATCATGGCTTGCTGAACAGGATGCAATGCACCATTTTCATCCGGTAGGTTTTCAATGGTTATCAATTGCTTGCCATGCAACATCGGAAGGAATATCAGGCAACTGTCCACAGCCTTATATACCAGTCGGTTTCCATCCAATTCGGCAAGCACTACTGTGCAAGCGCCACAATCGCCTTCGCCGCAACCTTCTTTAACACCTTTATGGCCTCTGAGCGAACGAAGAAATTTTAAAACCGTGGTGGTGGGCTTATAGGAAGAATTCGTAAAATCTATTTCATGAATTTTATCATCCAACACAAAACTGACTTTGTTCATATCATTTGTTTAAGCTGTTTTTAACGTCAATTAACTTTGCAATTATGCTGACAGCAATTTCCTCGGGTGTTTCTGCATTAAATTTTATACCAATGGGCATATCAATGCGATCAATCTCTTCCTGCTTAAACCCATTATTTTCAAGCATATTCTTTTTGACTTCGGCGACTTTACGTTTACTGCCGATCATGCCGAGGTATCCAAAAGGTTTCCGTGCCAGTTTCATCACCAGTCGTTCATCATACTCATGTTGGGGCGTAACAATTACCGAGAATGTATTATCAGAAAAATCAGCTTTTTCGATAGCGGAAAAATAATCTTCTCTGATACAATTAAAAGGTGAAGAATCAAATTCTTTAAAGATCTCATCACGCTGATCAAGCAAAGTAACCCGGAAACCGAAATCAAGCGCATAGCGCGCAACAACACGTCCGATATGTCCTGCACCAAAAATATATAAATCGATGCTGCTTTTAATGGGTTCAAAATACACGTCAACTGTGCCGCCACAATGCATGGCCAGGTCTTCTTCAAGCTTATATTTTTTCGATAAGGGTATTCCGCTTTTCAAAACGCCAATAGCATCTGAGATTGCCTGAAATTCAATGCTGCCGCCACCAATGGTACCGTTTATTTTCCCATCGGGAAACACAATCATCTTGGAACCGGCTTTACGAGGCGATGATCCTGTTGTTGCAGTAATGATGCATAGCACAGCTTCTTTGTTCTGAGCGATCAGATCAGAAACCTGATTAAAAATGTTCATAAAATCTAAATTTCAATACATTCCAAAATTACTCATTTTTCGGCAATGCCAATATGGAAGCCGGCGTTTTTTAGATTGTTGAGGTAAGCGGGATAGGATTTTGCAACACAGGAAGTATCATCCAATACAACATCAAAATCCGTGAGCGACAATGGGGCCAGAGACATTGCAATCCGGTGGTCATTATAGGTATGGCACGAAATTTCAGCTGGTTTAACAACGGTTCTGCCACTTTCAATAATGAGTGTATCATCATTAATCTTTTTAACGGGGAATCCGAAACGGGACAATTCTGTGACCATTGCCATAATCCTGTCTGATTCTTTTAAAACGAGATTTCTGATTCCTGTAAAACGGCATGAAATGTTCAATGCGGCGCAAGTTGCTGTAATGGCCGGAAACAAGTCGGGGGTACCAGTAAAATCCAGTTCCAGAGAATTTGATTTTACCTGATTTTTTTTCAGTATTACAGAATCATTTACAAATGCAGTAGATACCCCCAGTTTTCCGAATATATCAATTACAGCAGCATCGCCCTGCAAGGAATGTTGTTTTAATCCATAAAGCATTATTTCTGCATCTTCGGCCAGCGCTGCAATTTCATACCAAAATGCAGCAGCCGACCAATCGTTTTCGACTACATAATCTTTCGGCTGATATCGCTGAGGTGCTATAATAATTCTATCATCAGATCTTTGCACATTAATTCCATATTGTTGCATAATACCCAGGGTCATGTTGATATACGGAGCAGAAACAACAATGCCTTTTAATGATATCTCAAGCCCGTCGGGCAATACCGGCGCAATTAACAACAATGCTGAAACAAACTGGCTGCTTATTTCTGAATCAATACAAACCTTTCCGCCACGAATCCCGGAACCATCAATTGATATTGGAAGATATCCCCTTTCACCGAGATATTGAATTTGTGCGCCCAACGATTTCAATGTTTCAACCAGCGGGCCTATTGGCCGCCGGCATAAACGTCCCGATCCAATAATAATCCTTCTGCCGGGCGTAATGGCATATACAGCAGTAAGAAACCGCATCGGAGTTCCGGCATCATGCATATCGATAATGCCACAACAAGTATTTTTTTGCAACAACTGCCCAAGCAGCACAGTATCGGAAGAATCATAAAGATTAATAATATTAAAGTCTTCCCCGCACAAATGCTTAATAACAAGTAGCCTGTTGCTCAGGCTCTTTGATGCCGGCAGCCTGACAGATGCATTTATCTTTTTTGAATCTGCTTTAATAATGGTAGTTTGCAACGCTTAAATATTTTATGCGGCTATAATCCGGTTGAAAAATTTAAATCAAGCTATTATAAAACATGAGTGATTCACGTATCGTTTCCCTGTCAATAAAATTATCAACGCGGGCTTCGCCAATACCTGTCAATAATGTGAAATTAATTCTATGCCCTGAATTTTTCTTATCATTCGCCATAATATCCAACAATTCATCAATCACGGGTTCCGGTTTATATTTTTTGGAGCAACGTATAACTTTATAGATTATCTCATCCAATTCAGAACCTGAAATCATTTTTTTCTTTTTAGAAATCCATGCTTCACAGATCATGCCTATGGCTATGGACTCGCCGTGAAATAATATATCTGTGTCGTGCATCAGGGAACATGACTCAACAGCATGGCCAATAGTATGTCCGAAATTTAATTTTTTTCTTATATCTTTTTCTTCCGGATCCATTATCACGATCTTATCCTTTAGTTTAACTGCTTTCTTGATCAGTCCGGCGAGTCCCGTCAAATCATTAAAACCCTCTGCTTTTAATTTTTTCCAGAATAGTTTATCAGACACAAGAGCTATTTTCAGCAATTCGGCATAACCAGAATGAAGATGCCTTTCAGGAAGGGTTTCCAAAAACAACGGGTTGATATATGTTTTTTCGGCATAAGAATAACTTCCGACGGCATTTTTCACACCCTCATAATCAATACCTGTTTTTCCGCCAATGGCAGCATCAATCATTGCAAGCAGTGACACCGGGATATGGCAGAAACTGATTCCTCTCTTATATGATGAGGCTGCAAATCCGCCAATGTCAGTTATTACCCCTCCGCCAAGATTGATCAGCAAGGCATGTCTGTCGGCATGCTGCTGTATCATCTGCAACCATATATTATTGACCGTTTCAAGGTTTTTATTTTTTTCGCCGCTTTCAACAACAATCTCTTTTGCGGCTTCAAATTCAGGGTACAAAGACAATAATGGCTTTTTACAGTATTGCCTTGTGTTTTCATCCATAAGAATAAATAAGGCACATTGCCCGGAAATTTTTTTCTGAATATAATGCCTGAACTTATCATTATCGGCGGGTGCAAACAAATATGGACGAATGGCTGTCAAGTGTATGATTTATTAATTTTATTAAAGCACAAATTTATGAATGTTTTGTATTTTTGTTTTAACATGTGAATAATTTTATAAACCCAGATAAAAGAAATTGAGTGCAAAAAATTATTAAAAAATTTATCATATGAGTATCAAAGGATCACGGACAGAAAAAAACCTGCTTAAAGCTTTTGCAGGAGAATCGCAGGCAAAAAACCGCTATACATTTTTTGCAAAACAGGCCAAAAAAGATGGTTTTGAGCAGATAGCTGAAATCTTTTTAATCACAGCCATGCAGGAAGAATGCCATGCCAAAATCTTTTTCCGTTTTCTGGAGGGTGGCCCTGTAGAAATAACAGCTACTTACCCTGCAGGAATAATAGGCAATACAGAAGATAACCTCGTGGAGGCCGCTAATGGTGAAAACGAAGAATGGACTGATATATATCCTGAATTTGCTGCTGTTGCCGAAGAAGAAGGATTTCAGAAAATTGCCACTGCTTTTAAGCTCATTGGCAAAGTTGAAGCTGAACATGAAGCGCGTTTCTTAAAGCTTTTGCGTAATGTTGAAGACAACCACGTTTTTGATAGCGATAAAGAAGAAGAATGGGTTTGCCGCAAATGCGGGTATGTGCATAAGGGTAAAAAAGCACTGGAAAACTGCCCGGTTTGTAATCATCCGAAGGCGTATTTTGAGTTGAAAGCTACGAACTATTAGCTAAAACAAAACAGATAATTTTATTGTCATAAGGACGTTTAATTATGAGCTATGACTTACTTTCGAAATGATTTATATGAACCAAAATAATAAAAGCTTATATAAAGTATTTATATTTTTTGTTTTTATATCCTTTTTTTTCACACTCATTTTTTTATCCCCGGGAGTTAAAGCCCAGGATAAAACCCTTATCAAAAGTATTGAATATGATGTCCCGATATTTAATGAATTATCTTATGATTTCACTACAGGAATTTCAAAGTGTGATTGGTGGGACAGAAATATTGAAAATTCCAGGCTCTTTCCTTTTCAGCAGTCGTTAATTACAAAGGCTCTGGACGGGATAATCAAAGTTTTTGATGATAAAGGCAACCTTTTAAATTCAAAGGAAATCTGCCATATATTATCCCAGCCGGATACCATACACTATCTGCGGACTTCACCGCCTTTTGATGAATATGACACTATCCTTAACAGATCTATTTTCCCGGGTGACATAAAATATTTAAGATTCAGGGAACAATGGACTTATGATTCAATTACATTTAAAATAAACAAACAAATTACCGGATATTCTCCATTAAAGGTCGAATACGATCCCTTAAATAATAAGGCGGGTAAAATAAAAAGTTTGTTTTGGATAAAATGTAATACTGATTCAAATGTTGATTATCAACCTTTAGCTGAATTAATCCGGTACATGGTTCCGCTCTTCACCAACGTAAAACTTGTAGATTCTTTACAACTGATCAATATTTCAGATGATACATTAACAAGATTTCAATTCTTAAATTCATTCATTAATTCTGTTGAAAAAGGTCAATTAAACATTTATGATAATTATGAGATTGAAAGTTTTTATAACTATTACACTGATAAGATAACGGTATTGTCTAAAGAAAAAAGTCAGGCAAAAATTGTAAAGACCGACACTTATAATATAGTCAGACCTGATCCTCCATACGACGAATATGATTCCGTTATTATCAACCGGTTAAATATTAATAATATCGGAGGATTTGAATTTTATGAAAAGTGGCTTATTAATGCAAAAACACTTGAAATAAAAAAAGAAGTTCTTGGCTTTGAAACAATCATTGAAAATTTTGATTACACCGATCTATATGTAACCATTCCAAGGGATGAAAAATTGTTTTATTTTTCTTTCGAAAAGCCGCTCAGATCTTTTGAGTTAAAATGAAGAAAATTATTACAACAATATTATTACTCCTATTTTGTTTTAGTGCATATACACAGATAGAAAAGTATGTAATCAAAGCAGAAAATCTGACCGATCCTGATCTTAAAATACTATATATCGGAATGGACAATATTTTATCCATTGAAAACAATCTTGACAAAAACATATTTTTAAATATAAAAAATGGTGTATTAACTAAATATACCAAAAATGAAAATTGTGATTATTACATTGCAAGAGTTTCAGGTGGCAATCATGCGACCATCCGAATTCTTAAAAAAATAAATAACGATAGTATTATACTTGATACCATAGATTTCAAGGTAATGAAAATACCCAACCCCAAAGCAGTATTCGGAAACCTTATAGATACTGTTGCTACCGTTGATGCCTTATTACTTCAAAATGAAATTAAAGTTTATATTCCAACATTTTTCCGGCTTTATCTTAACGTAACAAATTTCACGTTCTCCGTCTCGAGAAACGATATGCTAATTGTAAGTGAAGAAGCATATGGTAATATTATAACCAAGCATCAAAAGGATATTATTAGAAGACTCAGGGCTGGCGATATCTTATGGATTGAGGATATAAAAGCAAGGGGTAAATATAGTTGTTCCCGTGCCTTACCTTCTATCAAAATATCCGTAACGGCAAGATAGATTTCATACTTTTTATAATCCAGCAATAAAAAATAAGGCTGTCAAACGATACAATCCTTTTATTTGCCGCACATCAATCTATACGGGCATAACTCACAATTGTCGGGATTTTCAGTCTGAACAAAGTCTACTGCCGGATCGAAAAGCTTTATCAATAAAGAATTAAGCATTTCCTCAAAATCCTTCAGATGCCTGGCTTCAAGAGAATAAATCTTTTCAGAGCGCGGAACACCAGGGTCCTTGCAATAATAAACATTTTTCACACCCGCTTCAATATTTCTGAAACTCCAAACGCCGCAATAATGACCTGCATAATGGTCGTCAGCAAACTCCTTACTGATCAGCCACAAGTATAACATCACCTGGAAACAATAATCATTTTTATAATCCTGCTCATCAGCGAGTAGCTTGTCAATATCAAAGTTCTTTTTGGATGCGTCACCTGATTTATAATCGATGATTTGCATTGTATTCCCTATCACATCAATCCTGTCGGTAAAACCCTTTAATAATACCTGCCTGGAGCCATCTCCCAAAGTCAGAGAGAAATTATGCCGTATCTCTTTTTCAACAAACAGGACTTTGTGTTCAACATGTTCTTCGGTTTCTTTAATTAAAATTTCACGCTGCTTTTGAAGAAATTTTCGCAGGTAATCCTTTATAACATGGTAAATCAGCAGGTTTTTCCCACTCATCCTGTCATACAAGCGGGAATTATCTTTTTCAAAATTCTTCCTAAGGACTTCTTCATAGGTTTCCTGAAAGCCTTTTATTGTTTCATCAGTAATTGATTTACCGGCATAAGCACTGAACAATTCTTCCAGCACCTGGTGTATCTGGTCACCAAATTCGCGGCTGTCGATGGTTTCCGACAACTCCTCTGTTTCGGAAATCCCGGCAACATAATTATAATAATATTGCAGGCTGCACTTTCTGAATATATTTAACGCTGAAGGCGACAGTCCTTTTTCTGCCAGCAAGTCAAGCCTGGCAAGGATTTCCTTATCCTTATCAATAACAATGGCTTCCAGCATTTCTTTCTCCGGTGGAAAGGTCACAAACACTTCAGAAATTTTCACACGTGGGTTCCTGCGTGGCAGTTCATAAACCAGCTGGTTTACAAAACGGCTCCGTTCTCCACCTCCTAAATCATCAGGCTGGGTGTTGTATATCAGATAGATATTTTTGCTTCGCTGTAAAATACGGTAAAAGTGATATGCAAATATTTCTTCATTTTGTTTATAGGTCGGCAAACCGGCATCAAGGCGTATACCATGAGGAATGAAAGATGTGCCTGATTTTCCCCTGGGCAGTATGCCTTCGTTGACAGACAGTAAAAATACGGTATCAAAATCCAGGGCGCGCGTTTCGAGCATGCCCATGATCTGCAAACCACTCAGCGGCTCACCTGTGAATGGCACCGTTGTTTGCGCAACATTTTGGGTAAACAATGTATGCAGCGTTTTTGCCGACAGTGCAATATCTGCAGATTCGATTGAAGAACGTATGCGAGCAAAGATCTTCAACGCCGTAAACAGAAACTCAGCATCAAGGCCGGGTTTTGAAAAAATGCTGTTCCTGACAGAATTTATAAATCCCTCAAAACACTCAACAGCTTTTATACTTTGCTGATACCACGGATTAAAAAGGTTTTCAACAGCTTCTGGTACTTTTTCAACATTACCGGAAAGTATAAACATCACTTCGCTGCGCGTATAAAATATTTTCTCCTGCCTGTTCAAACAGGAAACAAGCAGCTGATTTCCGCCTACAGCGATGTGGATAAAATAATGGCTGAAAAGCTTCTGCAGGTCCTTATAATAATATAATGGTTCTTTTGCACCTTTTACACTTCTGAATCGCTCAGCGTTTTCATGCATTTCAAATACAATTTCAATGAAATTATATACAGGCGACAACTTCATTGGATAGCCCATGGTTATATTGAACTTGTCAATTTCAGCAGGCACAGAGTTCAGCATGGGTATCAAAAGGCTTTCTTCATTAAGAATAACAGAAATTTGCCCGCTGCTTACCTTCTGATTTAAAAGAGCGCTGATCTCCCCTGCGGCATATTTCACCTGCCCTATCTTGCCGGCTACAGCAACAAGCGTGATATTCTTTTCCTGTGAACCTAAATCATTGCTTACCCATTTGGGTTCATCCCTGTGCCATCTGTCTATGTATTTTCTTATGAAATTACCGGCTTCCTGGGCAGTATCATTAATATAATACTCATCGCCATCCCAAAGTAATTCTGCTTTCCCTTTCTCATAAAAGCGGTTAATGATAAACTCCTCTGAAGCGCTGAGTGCGTTTAACCCAGTAAAGACGACCGTTTTGGCTGCATCAATAATATTATCCGACTCATTTAACATGGCAACCACTTTCCTGCAAGCCATTCCATAAGTAGCATATCCTTCGTTATTCATCCGCTCTGTAAAGCCGAGGTATATTTTATACAATAAACTGTAAAACTCCAGGTAATTCTTTTGAAAATCGCTCAGTGGCTTTTTATCCAATGACCACAACGCAAGATTTTTTTCTTCCTGCAAATAGGTAAACACAAAATGCATATCGGCAAGATGCTGGTCCAGTTCATCAAAATCCTGCAAAAGTTTATTTCCCCAATGCAAAAAATCATCAAAGCTTTCCGGATCATTGACTTTAACAGCCACATAGCTTTCGTAAAGCCTGACCATAGCAAAAAAATCATCTGCCAATCTCACGCCTGACAACCCCATAACAAAATCCTGAATTGATGTTATGACCGGCAGAAAAACAGGCTTATCAATGCATTGAGATAAGTACCTGCGCAAAAACAGGCCAGACCTCCTGTTGGGAAGAATAATGTCGATATTACTGATATTACCGGCATACTTCGTATAAAGATACTCAGCCGTTGATTTTAAAAATTCCATTGGCATTAGTTTTTCAGCCTGATGCTTGTTAAACCGTAGTATTTAGCGTAATTGTGATTGATCCAGTTCGATGAATCGCTACTGATATCTACAAAGAATATCGTATTGGGAATGACCTTTAATTCATCAATGGATACATCCAAATTATTTGCTGCTTTTGCATTCCTGATATCATCCAATCGTTTGTTCATTTCAATTTTATACGGACCTGCTTTTAAAAATAAGTCATAATAGGCCTGTGGAATATTGCTTCTAAAATGGTAATTATGACCCGGCTCTTTGTAAAAATCAGAAATACTCAGAATAAGGGTACACAATAATAAGATTTTCATTAAAGGATCGGGAAAAACCGGAACCATTTTCCTTTTACGATAAATATAATGGCAAAGATTTAAAATATTCACAAACCAGATGATGATAAAAATCAATGAAAACATCGCGTTTATACGCATCGGGGGATTGATACCCATCATGAGAAAGCAGGGGATATAAAACATAATGAGCGACAACAATGAGAAAATGGCAAGAATTACAGGATTAATAAGAAAATTGTATCGTATGCTATGTTGCTGAATCAGCCGTATAACAAAAGGAATAACAAGCGCAGACAGTAAAACGAAAGGCATATTCTGAAAATGCATACCTAAAAGCTTGGCAAGCGAAAGCATTGAATTTATTATGCTTTGACCAAAATTCATGGTATCACTAAATAACGACATCCGGACATAATTTCCTGGTGCAAGTATTTCAATCAGTGCAAAACAGACAGCGAAAACAAACAAAAAAAGTAATGGTAACGAAGGCTTACGCAATATATAATAGTAGCCCAATATAAACAAAAGCAACAATCCACAAATTAATAAAAGGCTAAGTTCATTAAGGCCAATAATGAAAAAAGCAAGTAATAATGCCATAATCCAACACCTCATCCGATACTGCTGCCCGCCCTTCATCATACGAATTACAATACCCAGAAAAAACAATGTAAGGCTGTTGGCCAGTAAATAGTTCTTTGATGCAGGAAACCAGAATAAGCCTTCGCCGGGGGAAGGAAAAATATTCAGGTATAAAATAAAAACAACAAGTGAAAAAAGGATAAGCTGGTATTTGTTCAGATATTTTCGCAGGAAAGCATTGAAAAATGTGAATAATGATATAAGTAGGATCACCATTTGAAATACAGGAATAAGCCTGTAACCCGAAATATTTTGAACAGGACTCAGCGCATCAAAGAAATTTGCAGTATAGCGTCCTGCCCAATTTAAATACATATGTTTCTGATACCCCCAAAAACCATATTGGCTAAGTAAATTGAAATTACTGTAATCATCAGCTGAAGGAAAAACAAAAAAAGAAAGAATAAAAAATGGTGCTATTAACAGCAACATTATAATGATCCAAAAATATTTCTTACTTAACCTGAAAAATTCACAAGAATTTTTCACCCTTCGGGCCGACAAAAGAAAATCAAGTATTTTAGAAGTAATTGTCATTTTCAAATATTTTCTGTGTCGGGATTACCTGACCTGCTGCCCACATTGCCCATGCTCATTCATAAATTGCATTTCATTTATTTATGAATAGGTCAGATTAAAATGCCCACCCTATAACAATAAAACTCAAAAATAAACAAAAATCTATTGCAATTTCCCGGCTATATACGCTGTTGTCCACGCACATTGAAAATTGTATCCTCCGGTAATGGCATCAATATCAAGTACTTCACCGGCAAAATACAAATTTCCGCATGCTTTGCTCTGCATGGTATTCATATCAACGCTTTCAAGGCTCACCCCTCCGCAGGTTACAAATTCATCTCTGAATTTCGTCCTGCCGTTTACGCTATACTCATCATTAGTCAAAACATTTATTAATTTATTAAAGCCTTTATTACTAAGCGTACCCCAGGTAATATCACCCGGCAAACCACATTTTTCAAGCAAAAAAACCCATAAGCGTGCCGGCAACGAATAAGGCCTGTAATTAGCTACCATTTTGGCAGAATTGGCAGCAGCAATTTTCTTTATTTCCTCTCCAACAATTTCGCTATTGGCTTCATGCACCCAATTTACCTGAACCTTGCAGTTATAGTTCATTTCATTTAATAAACGTGCCGCATAGGATGACAGGTTGATAACAGCAGGTCCGCTCATTCCCCAGTGTGTGATCAGCAAAGGCCCTGATGATCGCAACCTGGTTCCGCGGATATTAATAATTACATGATCGGCAACAACACCCATCAGGCTGGTAACAGGCTCTTCAGGCATATTAAAAGTAAATAATGAAGGAACAGGATCTTCAATCTTATGCCCCAAATCCTCCAGCCATTTGAGGCCATCCCGTTTCGGGGAACCACCGGTAGTTACAATTACTTTATCAAATTTTTCCGGAATAATTTTCGGATTTTCGAAGCAGAGTTCGAGGTCGTTTTCAAAAGGTTTCACGCTTTCGACCCCGCATCCTTTCATAATCCTAATACCCAGACGTTCAGATTCCTTTATAAAACAATTGATAATACTTTGTGAATTCTGTGAAACCGGGAAAACGCAGCAATCATCCTGAACCGTCAACGCAACGCCGCGTGTTCCAAACCATTTCATTGTATCATTATTGCTAAATATGTGAAATATTTTTTTGAGCTTACGGCCGCCGCGCGGATATGCTTCACATAATTCATCAACAGACTTACAGGCATGTGTAACATTACATCGCCCTCCGCCGGATATTTTTACCTTTGATAAAACATGGTTTGATTTTTCGAAAATAACCACAGCAGCATCCGGGTAGTTTTCTTTTACTGATATTGCAGAAAAAAAGCCTGCAGCGCCCCCACCGATGATTGCGATTTTCATCTAACAGAATTTAAAAAGCAAAAACTTTAATTCTGATCAATAAAAAAACCTTTCACTGCCGCCTCAATACTTTCAGGCTTCCCCAAATCAAACCACGGTGAACCATCATTGTAAACAATAATCTTATGTTCCTCGGCAAGCTCAAGGTACATCTCTGTTAGTGAGAATTTTCCTTTCTTCTTACTCAGTTCAAACACAGAAGTATCAAGAATCTGAATGCCGCTGAAGGCTACTTCTGACAATTTTGAAGCATAGCGGACAATAAGCTCCTCGCCTGTTTTTTTGTTCCTCCATCCGCACAGCTGCTGATTTTTATCGATCAAAAAATAGCGCGATGTTTCCCGTTGCTTAACAACCAGTGTCGCTAAAGACTTACAGACACTATGATAAACAAATAATTTCCGAAGATCCCCTTTTGACAAAACATCAACATTATAAACCAAAAAAGGCTTGTCGTCATTGAAGAACCAGGATGCTTTCATCAGGCCTCCGCCTGTATCGAGCAATAAATCCCGCTCATCAGATATTACGATGTTAATTCCAAAATTATTTTTTGTCTTTAAAAATTCAATGATCTGTCCTCCCAAATGATGAACATTGACTATTATGTCATTAATGCCATAACTCTTTAAGTATTCCACTGCATATTCAAGCATAGGTTTTCCGTTGACTTCCACCAATGCTTTTGGTTTCGATACCGTAAGATCTCCAAGCCGGGTTCCCAGCCCTGCCGCCATTATCATTGCTTTCATAATGTTGATTTTTGTTCGGTATGGTCTAAAATAACATCAATATCATATTTATCATTTATATGATCTGCCAGGCGTTGTGCAAAGTATACCGAGCGGTGCTGCCCGCCCGTACACCCATAGCTCACCATCAGCCTGGTAAATCCACGTCTCTGAAAATTTTCCACTGCCTGTGATACGAGGCTGTTCGTATGTTGAAAAAACAATTCTGTCTCAGGCTCTTGCTCTAAAAACTCAATGACAGCCTTGTCCTTACCGGTAAGGCTTTTATATTCCTCATACCGTCCGGGGTTGGGTAAGGCGCGGCAGTCAAATACAAAGCCCCCGCCATTTCCGCTCAGATCATGAGGATAACCCTTTTTAAAAGAAAAACTGTTCACCGTCACCGTAAGCCTTTCAGATGTAATTTCAGAAAATTTTTGTAAATGTTTATTCTCAATTATCTGCGAAAAAACATGTTGCAGGGTTTCAGCTTTTACCGGCAATCCAACATGCTCAAGTATCCATTTCAGGTTAGAAACAGCATGCGGTATGCTTTTCAGAAAGTGAGACTTTTTTTCATAATATCCTCTAAAACCATACGCCCCCATGGCTTGCATGATGCGAATCAAAACATATCCATAAAAAAGCTTCCGGAATTTTGCTTCATCAATTTGTATTTTTTCTTTTAATCTTTCAATGTAATAATCCAGCAACTCTTCACGAACATGTTGGGGAATAGCAGCTTTAGCATCGTATAATAAAGAAGCCACGTCGTATTGTAATGCTCCTTTGCGGCCTCCCTGGTAGTCTATAAAATACAATTTATCATCACAGATCATGATATTACGCGACTGAAAATCGCGGTACATAAAAAATCCCGAATCGGCTTGCAGCAAATAATCTGCGAAAACATTAAAATCATCTTCAAGCTTTTGCTCGTCAAAATTTATATGGGCCAGCTTTAAAAAATAATACTTGAAATAATTCAGGTCCCACATCATAGATTGCCTGTCAAACGCTGCCCGGGGATAACAAACCGAATAATCGAGGTTCGTTGATGCATCAATCTGGAAACATAATAAATGATCCAGTACTTTCTTGTATAATGTTATGACTGATTCGGAAAATCCTTCCGGCCTGCTGCTTTCAAGAAATGAAAAAAGTGTAACATCACCAAGATCCTCTAACAGATAAATATTGTTTTTCAGGTCTTCTGCAAGTATTTTTGGCACAGGAAGGCCGCATTTCAGAAAATGTTCCGAAAAAGAAATAAAGGCATGGTTTTCCTTTGTATCCTTGTTATACGCTGCCAGCGCTTTATTATTTTGTGAAATTATACGAAAATAAATCCTGTTCGAGCCTGATGAAGGCAATTCAATAATATCAACAGGTGCTTCATTAAAACACTTCTCAAAAATAAAAATAATTTTATGCTTCAGCTCTTCTTTCATATTCCGGAATATAGTTCAACAAACTTACACAAAATTAGTGATCATAATGATAAATATTAATGTTGTTATGATGCGTTCAATGACAACAACAATCCTCTGGAAATTATTATTCAACACAAACTCACCATCTATATAGTTACCTTTGCATCCGGCTCACAGATAATGCGTATTTTTGAAACACCTTTAATAAAGAACACCTGCATCTGTAATGAAAAAAGTCCTTCTTATTGCTACAAACACAGAGAAAAAACCCTATCCGGTACCGCCCATCGGATTAAGTATTGTGGCCCAGAGTATTGAAAATAAATTCGAGGTCAGCGTATATGATGCAATGTTCGATGAAGGAAAGTCATTAAAAGAAATCATTACCAGCTTCAAGCCTGATTATATCGGATGCAGCATTCGCAATATCGATTCCATGTCGGTGGAAGCTCCTGATTTTTTCCTGGAATCAATAAGAGAAACGATCATCAACCCTATAAAAAAAATCACGAAAGTTCCCGTTATTCTGGGGGGAAGCGGATTCAGTATTTCTCCTGTTGAAATACTTGATTATTTCGGGTTGGATTATGGAATATCCGGCGAAGGTGAAGAAACCTTTGCAACGCTGCTTGACCATCTGGAACACAAAACAGACATAAGTAACATTAATGGCATAATCATCAGGAATTCCGGTGTAAATGACAACAGACAAAAAAGCAATTCTGATTTTCCTGTAAAAAAATATTTCTCAGGTATCGAAAGATTTATTGATTTCAATCCATACAGGGAACGCGGTGCATACTCAGTTCAATCAAAAAGGGGCTGCGCCCATGATTGTATTTATTGCACCTACCCCTTGATCGAAGGAAAAAAATTCAGGATTAGGGAACCAAAAGAAATTGTTGATGAAATACAACAGGTTTCTGAAAAACTTGGTGATATTATTTTTGAGTTTGTTGATTCAACATTTAATGATCCGGCAGGGCATGCAGAAGCCATTTGTACCGAAATAATAAAGCGTCGTTTGAAAATCCGTATCCGCACTATGGGAATCAACCCGGCCAATACCAGCGATAAACTTTTTAAGCTAATGGCCGAAGCCGGGTTTGTTCAAATAGATTCTACTCCTGACAGCGCTTCGCCGGCTATGCTCAAAAACCTTGGAAAAAATTTCAGTCTTTCCCAATTACAGCAAACAGCCATTCAAATTCGAAGAATAAACCTCCCTACCATGTGGTTTTTTGTATTTGGCGGACCTGGAGAAACCCATAAGACTATAGACGAAACATTTAATTTTATTAACGATTATATCTCTCCTGATGATATGGTCTATCTGACCACAAGCCTGCGTATTTATCCCGGAACAAAACTTCATAAAATTGCATTAAAAGAAAACATAATAGGCAATCATCAAAGCCTTTTAAAACCGGTCTTTTACACGAATTCATCCTTCACGGCAGAAGAACTTCATGATTATTTACAAAAAAAAACCGGTCGTACACACAACCTGTTGTTTTCATCTGAAGCCAGGCCATCGCCCGAAATGCTGGAAGAGGCAATACAAACCAGAAAGGAACAATATCTGACAGAACCCATGTTCCGGACATTACTTCGCATCAGAAAAAGAATGATGGAAGAAGGAAAAATATAATACCAAATTGAAATATCAAATAGTCCAATAGGGCGTATTGATATTTCTCATTTGGATATGCCGATGGTAAAAATAAATAGTACAAACAAGTGATGTGAAGTTTGGACTATATTATTTTTCCAATCGGTATAATATCATTCCGACATTTTTTGGTAATTTTATACAAACCTCTAAAAAATGCAATACATCAACATCCTCTTTCTTGCCATAATCATTGGGCTGCAGTTCAGTTCATGTAAAAGCCATTCCCAAGACGCCGGTGATAATAAGACATTTTGTTTTTCCATAAACAACAAGAAGTATGTTCTCGTCAAAGAACGAAAAAATTGGGAAGACGCTGCTGCATGTGCAATAAAAAGAAGCGGATACCTGGCCGAAATAAATGATGTTTATGAACAAACAGCTATGTTCAATGCATTGATGGAATCGAGTGTTTCACCAACATATTGCCCGGTGAATGATGGTGGCGGCACGTCATATATATGGATCGGGGCAACAGATAAAGACAACGAAGGGCTATGGATATGGGATGGGAATAACGACGGATCAGGAATTACCTTTTGGAAAGGACAGGGTGCCGCAGGCTCAAACAACGGAACAGCCGAAGAAAACTCATTTGTGTTTTGGGGTGGTGCATCTGCCGGTAAATATAATGAACCTGATGATTTCAACACCAATCAGGATGCCGCTGCCATAGCTTTGGCCGGATGGCCGGGCGGTTCAGACAGGTTGGGTGCAGCCGGCGAATGGAATGATATTAAGGGTTCAAATGAGTTATATTTTCTGATAGAAACGGATTCATTAATAAGCTCAAAATCTTCGGAGAATAACCCTATTATTATTGATACAGGCCATAAACCCTGCAAGGATACATTGTTTTTAAACACCTCGAAAAAAATAACCGGCATTAAAGTTTATAATGCAAAAGGAATATTATTGCATGATTATGAAAACCAAATTACTTCAGGTGCAGCTATTGACATTAGTTATCTTGATAGTGGCCGGTATTTTTTACTTATTATAGGAACAGAAAACAGTTATTATACATTTGAATTTTCAAAAGAATAATCATGCTTTGAAAAAGCTGAAATTCACTTTACCATAGTTGCGGTGCTGATCGAACTTCGGATGTTTTGAAAAATCATAATTCCCCGGATGCTCAAGAATCAGCAACCCGCCTGAATTCAATAACTCACATTCAAATATTTTATCAGGTATGTCTTTAATAGCTTTTAAATCGTAAGGCGGATCGGCAAAGACCAGGTCAAACTTTTTTGATGATCGCTTGATAAATGAAAAAGCATCCGTCTTGTATGCTCTCATGTTTTCAATATTAAATTCCTGGCATGTTTTAACAATAAAGGTAATACATCTGCCATCCATATCAATGGCAATGGCATCAGAGCAACCTCGCGAAATAAATTCAAACGAAATACTTCCTGTGCCTGCAAAAAGGTCAAGCACTGATATTCCCTCGAAGCTAATAATATTATTTAATATATTAAAAAGACTTTCCTTGGCGAGGTCGGTGGTAGGCCGAACCGGCAAGTTTGATGGCGGATGCAGCCTCCGCCCGCCATATTTTCCGCTTACAATTCGCATAGTACCGCTCCTGTCAGATTATAAATGGTATGTGCGGGAAGGTCTTTTAATATATAGCTGTTGCTGTATTGCTCACCGGGTATGGCAAACTCAATATGCCTGATATATTTATACAACGTTTCAAACAATACTGAATTTTTCAAAATATTGCCCGATAAAACAACACCATTGCTCTCCGGGCTGATCTTGAGTTGCTCGTAAACAAACAAAACAAAGTAGATAAAATCTTCTGCCGTCTTATAATGAAAGGAATTATAAAAAAGTAATTTCCCGTTTTCGGTGACAAGCATGTCGAAAAAAGTCGGATGCACATTTAAAAATACCTGCTTGGGCAACATTTTTTGTTTGCTCCAAATCAGCACTGATTCAGTGAAAACCGAGGCATGGTGCCTGTCTCTGTACGCCCTGAGCCCAATGCTCTTTTCAAGAGATTCAGAAATAGAATAAACATTGTAAATACCGGCAATTTGTAATTTATCGGCATAAATCTTATCGTCCGTTTCAACGCTCTGATTAAAACGAAAATATGTTTCTGTTTCTGCAGGGTCAAACAAAGCATTTGGAACAAACGTTGACCGCCATGATTCCCAAATTACAAGGGTATCCTTATACTCATACTGCAACAGATTTGATTCCTCAAATGACTTTTTCAACTGGTCAGCATATTCCCGTCTGTTTCCACCGCTTTTTATCTCCTGCCTGGCATAGGCAACAAACTTGTTTTTTTCAGGATCAAACACCAGAAGTTGAAGCGAATCACTGAATACTCCCGTAAACAGCCTATAGAACGAAGCCGGTGTATTACCAAAACATTCATCAATTTTTGAAACAGAAACTATGCTTTCGCCATCCATCATCGTTGATTAAAAATTATCCCTCCAGTCACTCTTTCGTTCGAGCTTCAGATCCTTTAATATGGAGGATTTGATTCGTATGGTAAAATTATAACTTTTTCTGAAACCATATGGAACCCATTCCATAAACATTTCCCAGCAATGCAGGTCGCGATGAATACTCAGCGAGGTATAAGAAAAATCTTTTGATTTGAAATCATATCCGGTGGTAAATCCTATTTTCCATTTCGGTGTAATATAAAACTCGCCATTAAGCATTACCGTTAAAATTGTATCGGGAATATACCTGATATTCCGGTAATCAAAGTGGCTGGAATAGCTGAAATTAAGATTCGCGCTCAGGCTCCATTTGTTCAGAAAAACATTTTTTGCTTCGTTTTTCTCTTTGTCTTTCTTTTGAAAATCATTATCGCTCAAGGAATAGGATACTCCAATGATCCACGAGGTATTCTGCCGACGGAACAGACGGTGGTTGACATTCCATTCAAATTTGTTAAACCTGTTTCCGTTAGTATCAATAACATAAGGATCCCAGGAACCGTTAAAACTAACATCAACGCGGTTAAATAGCCGTGTACGCATATTCAGCGACAGATAGTCCCAGCGCAACGAATCCTTTGCAAAATCATAACCGCTGCCGATATTAAGGTAATCTATAAGCACAATTTTTTTTGATCCTGTTACGGTATCTTTCTTCGAACGCACCTTCATCTCAAGGTTATTGTTCAGATTAAAACTGACCTTGCCCGACAATCCATCCGGTGGCGAACCATAAATTCCGTTTTGAAATATGGAATAATGCATCAACCTTCCCGAAGAATCAATCTGAGCATAACGGTAATATCCCCATAATTTTGAGCCAAAGTCGGGGTGATATGAAAAAGTCACTGATGGCGTCAATACATGCCTGATGGCCTGCAAACCACCTTTTTTAAAGCGGAAGATACCATACACCTTTGTTGACAGCTGCGAGGCAACACTGAATTCATGAGCCGCCTGGAATCGCCGGAGCGTATCCTTTCTGATATAAGACGTGTCAATTCCATTAACCCACTGCTGGCTTACCGACTGAAAATACCATCTTTCAGTGTAATTCAAAGAATTATTCCAACTGATAAACTTTAATATTTTTACGGGATTGCGCAGTTGTATGCTGTGCTGTATCCCGTTTTGCATCATATCCCAGATTTTCGGTGTAAGCACCAGACTATCATAAGTATTGATGTAATTCTGAGCATTTAATGAGTAGCTTACACTAATGTTATCATACCATTTCAAAGCACCCGCCTTGCTCTTTTTTCTAAACGGGTAAAAAGTATTTACAGAAAAATTGATTTGCGGAAGCCACAGTTGAAGTTCCTTGGTCTGAACATTCTGGCGGCTGCCCAGGTTCAGTGAAAGATTGCTTTTCCCTTTGAATAGCGAGGTCTGGTATGCAATACTTGATTCAAAGGTATTTGACAAATAATCGGATGTTGACGAAGGATTGTACTTATAAAAGCTGCTGCTTGCCGCCTTTACCTGTGCAGAAAAACTGCTGTTCGGGCGAGCTTTGGGATCCTGCTTGTGTGTCCATTCGACAGAAAAATCCTTATACTTATTATAATCAGGCATAAACTTCTGGCTGATGATATTAACGGCATAGGAAAGTTTGATGGTGCCGTCGTAACGGTACCTTTTTTTATAGTCGGTAGTTAAATAGGCTGCCCAGCTTCCGCGTGTGTATATATCACCCTGAAAGATCATGTCCAGATAGTCATTTATTCCCCAATAGTATCCGCCGCGTTCGAAATAAAATCCCCGGTTCGCCGATTCACCCCAGGCGGGCAACAAAATACCTGAAATCTGCCCACGCTTATTGGGGAAAAATCCAAACGGCAATACCAGGGGTGTGGGCACATCTTCTATTTCCAGATAGGCAGGCCCCGAAACAAACTTATCATCAGGTATCATACGGGCTTTACTGAAACGAATCTGATAATGCGGATGCTCAAGGTCGCAGGTGGTATAAGCCCCTCTTTTAAAATTTGCTGTCCTGTCAGGAAAACGTTTTACAATGCTTCCATGAAGGTAGCTTTCGCCCTCATTCGTAAAAATGTCTTTGACCAAACCTTTTTTTGTATCAAAATTGTAAAACATGTTTTTTGCCGTAAAGGAATATGCTCCCTGCGAAAACACAGGACGTTCCAGCTCTTTTCCTGCAGAATCCTTCAGCCCGTCAGCATAAAGCTGATTTTTTTTAAAATCTATTTCAACATAACCCGATTGAAGATTAATATCCTCGTATTTGATTTGAACGCCATTATATAAAAAGGTCTTCCGCTCATCGATAACCATCTTTATTGAGTCGTCAGCCTGGTACTCAATTTTTGATTTAATGGCATCAGGAGATATTTGTTTGCGGTATTTCTGAATGGAATCATTATTGATAGTGTCCCGAACAATATTAACCGTATCCTTCGTTATTGATATAATGGTATCCTGGGCATACAAATCGTTAACAGAAAAAAATGCAGTACCTGTTATAAACAGTAAAGTAAAAAAAATGGTTAATAATTTCGTTAAAAAATTGAACAAAGTACTGATTGTGTCTGATAAAAACCACATAATTTTGCTGCAGAAATCTCCTGAAATTAGTAGCAAAACTAATTAAAATTAATCATTCAGATGAAACGCATCAATTTAATTTTTGTTTTCCTTGCCATGATGATTTTGGCATCCGGCAATTCTGTTGCACCGAATATCATCAAAATCAGGAAAGTGGTTATTGATGCAGGACATGGCGGAGATGATCCCGGGGCTGTCGGAAAAAAATCTAAAGAAAAAGATGTAGCATTATCCGTTGCCCTAAAATTAGGCAACTATATCAAAAGCAATTTCCCTGAAGTTGAAGTAATTTTTACCCGTAAAACAGATGTCTTTGTAGAGCTTTACAAAAGGGCTAAAATTGCCAATGACAATAAAGCCGACCTGTTTATTTCCATACATTGTAATTCCAGCAAAAGCCCCGAACCTCACGGAACAGAATCATGGGTTATGGGTTTGCACAAAAGCCAGGCAAACCTTGAGGTGGCAAAAAAGGAAAATGCCTCAATTCTATACGAAAATGATTACAGTGCGCAATATGATGGCTTTGACCCCAACTCACCCGAAGCAAATATAATTTTTTCACTTTATCAAAACGCCTACCTTGATCAAAGCCTCAAATTTTCAAGTATCGTTCAAAAACAATTTACAGACAGAGCCGGAAGAGAAAACCGCGGAGTTAAACAAGCCGGATTTCTGGTCTTGTATAAAACTACCATGCCTGGGGCTTTGATTGAGATTGGATTTATCAGCAACTCAACAGAAGAAGAATACCTTATCTCTGAAAGTGGCCAGAATATCATTGCTTCAGCTATTTACAGATCATTCAAGGAGTATAAGTCTCAGGTTGAAGGAGGCAATATCCAGCCTGAAAATAACATTCTTCCAGATCCCGGCGCCTCAACAGCCGCTTCCAATGATACCGTAAAACCCGGAATTAATGCGGCTTCCGATACATCATCCCGGGCTTCCGCAAAAAAAGAAGTGTTTTTCAGGGTTCAGTTTGCTTCAAGCAGCAAAAAAAAGTCCTTAGACCTTCCTGAATTTACCGGATTGGAAAATGTTAAATTATATTTCCAGAATGGTTTATACAAATATACATGTGGAAATTTCAAGACCCTGAAAGAAGCTGCCGGTTATCAATCTATTGTCCAGGCAAAAGGCTTTAAAGATGCTTTTGTGGTTGCATTTTTAAATGAACAACGTATAACCCCTGGTGAAGCCTTAAAATATTCAGGGAACTAAAAAATATTTATATTTGCACAAAATTTTACGCCTTGAAAATTTCCAAAGAAATCAAAATTGGTATTGTGTTCGTCGTCGGCCTGGCACTTTTGTACTGGGGAATAAATTTTTTAAAAGGGCGGGATCTTTTTAAAAATGAGCGCACATTTTATGCTGTATATGATCAGATCAACGGACTCGTTAAAGCTAATCCTGTTCTTGTAAACGGCTTTCGTGTAGGCCAGGTTGATGATATATATTTTCAACACAGTAATTCAAAAAAGATTATTGTTGTTCTTACTATTACCAATAATGACCTTATTATTCCGTCAAATTCCATTGCAAGGATCATCAGTAAAGATATTTTAGGCACCCGGGCAATAGACCTGATCCTGGGCGACGGAGGCACTGTTGCTAAAGAAGGAGACACCCTCGTTTCCGAAGTGCAACCGCCACTGACTGATGAGATAAAACCTATTAAAGAAAAATTTGAGAATGCATTGGTTTCCCTCGATTCGGTATTGCTTGCCATTAAAGAAGTTTTTAATGAAAAAACCAGGAAGAACCTGGAAGCCAGCTTTGAAAACGTTCAGAAAACTATCAGTAACCTTGAACACATCACATACAATATCGACAACCTGGTAACAAATCAGCATCATAACCTTGGTGACATTATTAATAATGTGGCATCAATTACCCAAAATATTAAAAATAACAACGATAAAATTCAGAATATCATCAGGAATTTTTCTGATATAAGCGACACAGTAGCTAAATCAAATCTTGCCAGTGCAATCAACAATGCCGACAAGTCGCTGAAAGATTTTTCTGAAATCATGGAGAAAATTAATAAAGGTGAAGGTAACCTGGGCTTGCTTGTCAATAATGATTCGCTTTATAATAATCTTGAAAAATCTTCTAAAGAACTTAACGAACTTATTGAAGATATCAAGCTGAACCCTAAACGCTACCTAAACTTTTCTGTATTCGGCCCAAGTAAGAAGAAAAACGAATATACCAAGCCCAAAGAATAGGCTTATTTTCGTATAATTTTCTCCGCCTCTTAATGAATGATCACAACTTTTTTACGGGAAATTTTATCTCCGCAGTAGATTACAAGTGTGTATAATCCTTCAGAAAATTCACTTACATTGATCGTTTGGGCGGTTGCCGGTTTATCAATGCTTTGAACCAGTGAAGATGTATATGAATACATTTCAATTTTATCAATACTGTTTTCCGAATCATAATTCTCAATAGTCAGCGCCTCTGAAACCGGATTTGGAAAAACAGAGACATTAATCAAATTATTCTGTTGGTCTATTCCGGCGGTTGGCCCCCATATAGCCCATATCCATTCAGGATGGTCGATATAAGGATTACGGTTGTGCTGGATAGCATAAACAGCGTTGTTACGGTCAATTTCTTTCTGGCTTACAGTATCCATGGCACACCACGACAGCAACATCGTCACGTACCAGGGTTTGAAAACCAGACCTCCGTTACCCGCATACACAGCCGCACATTCGCTTGAGTATGATGGCCAGTTTGAAACACTATTCTCATAACGGGTTGCCATATAAAAATAAGTACGGGCAAAATCTCCTTTATAGACATCAATAGGTTCAAATACAGTTCCTGAATAGCCCGTGGTAGAGCAGGCTCCCACTTTACTTCCATTTGAAGAGGTATAGCTGGCAGAACCCACTTCGGCAAAAGGATAATTTGACCGGCGGTTATTGACATATCCATCTGTAGGATAAACATTAAACAAGTCTGAATACATCGGAGCCGCATCGTTAAACCAGCTGGCAGGGGTTGAATGCTCACGGTTGTAACAATCACCTTCAGAATTGTAACCGCCGCATTGATCAGCACTACTTGCTGAATTGGTGTACCAATAATTAGCAGTTCCATCCGCTTTTATGGAATACATATCCCAAACCTTATTAGGTGGAAAGTTGTCCGTTGTCACATACGCATTGTACAGACCATCGTATGTAACAGTAGTATGCCCTTTTATGATATTGTATAAAGCAGTTTTTAATGATAATCCCGAAAGGCCGGCAGCAGCATCATAATAGCCTGCAGGTATCTGTGCTGAAACATAAAGGTATATTATGATAAAATTAAAAAATAAGAATACTTTTTTCATTTATTGAAATTCAGTGGTATTAATAAACAAATATAATAAAAAAAAACGACCTACAGATAAAAATATCCTACTATCACCTAATTTTTATTGCCAAATTATTTGCCGGAATAATTTCGGGGATTAATATATTTTAATTCCTCTTTGATTTTTTTACTCACACTCAACTTATCAATAAAATCGTGAAGCAACTGCCTGGTAATGATCTGGTTATTCCGGGTAAGCTCCTTGAGCGCATTATAGGGATCAGGATAATGCTCACGCCGCAAAATAGTCTGGATAGCCTCTGCAATTATTGCCCAGTTCTGATCAAGGTCCGCAGCAATTTTGGCTTCATTAACAATAAGTTTATCCATGCCTTTATTTATTGATTTCAGTGCAATCAATGTATGTGCAACGGGAACTCCGATATTGCGGGTAACCGTTGAATCTGTCAGGTCGCGCTGCAGGCGTGAGATGGGCAGTTTTGCTGAAAGGTGTTCAAATAGTGCATTGGCGATTCCAAGGTTACCTTCGGCGTTTTCAAAATCAATTGGATTAACCTTATGAGGCATTGCTGATGATCCCACCTCCCCTTTTATAATTCTTTGCTTGAAATAATCCATGGATACATACATCCATATATCACGGCAGAGGTCAATCAAAATAGTATTGATGCGTTTCAGGGTATCGAAATAAGCTGAAAGATTATCATAATGTTCAATCTGGGTTGTATAATGCTGGCGTTTTAATCCGATGCGTTCCAGAAATTTATCGGCAAATCCATGCCAGTCCTTATCGGAAAAAGCCACATAATGTGCATTCAGATTCCCGGTGGCGCCACCGAATTTACCTTCAAAATCAATAGAATTGAAAAAACTCAGTTGTTTTTGCAGGCGTCCGGCAAAAACCATAATCTCTTTACCCAGTTTTGTAGGAGTGGCTGGCTGCCCATGCGTGCGTGCCAGCATCGGTATGTCTTGCCATTCAAGCGCCAGGTTTTTGAGTTTATCGGTAAGTTTATTTAAGCCGGGTAACAATACTGTTATCTGCGCATCTTTAATAAGCAGCGGTATAGCCGTATTGTTGATATCCTGTGATGTCAGCCCGAAATGAATATACTCGCGGTATTCCTCAAGTTTTAATAACTCAAATTTTTCACGGAGGAAATATTCAACAGCTTTTACATCGTGGTTGGTGGTCTTTTCAATATCCTTGATACGCCGGGCATCTGAAACACTAAAGTTATTATATATATCCCGGATAGCTGCATAAACAGGCTCCTTAATTTTTTTTAAATACGGAACGATACTGCATAATTCAATAAAATATTCAACTTCCACATATACCCGTTTCCTGATTAAAGCATATTCAGAAAAATACGTTGAAAGTACTTCGACTGAATTTAAATACCTGCCATCAATGGGCGATATGGCTGTTAAAGGAGTTAATTCCATGACTGTTTAATTATAAAAACAAAGGTATTATTTTTTAAACAGCAAAAAAGCCAAATTATGGAATTTGAATTTCAGGTCTAATGGATAAAATTAATGCGCGGATACCATCCTATCACAATAAAATTGTCGCCCGGGAGAATTTGAATACTAAAAATAACATCATGATCTATTGTGGCGCGACATCCATTGTGCAATGATGCTTACCATAACAAGCTGTAAGGCATGATACATCATAACCGGCAGTATCACAATTCCAATATAAGGGCTATGAGCAAACAATACTTTCGACATTAACGATCCATGCATCAATGACTTTTTTGAACCACAAAATAGCGCTGTAATCTTATCTTCACGGTTGAATTTCAGATAATGGCTAATTATAAAAACAATTCCGTATGCCAGGTAGAATAAGACAATCATAGCCAGTCCCAGCCCAACCAGCAAAGCGGTAGAATATCCGCTGAACGCCTTCCTGGCAAAGGAATCGCAAAATGCAGTATAAACAATTAACAAGATAACAAACTGATCAAAATAGCGTATTTCCCTCGAGTACTTACCGGAAAAGGCTCCCCAGTATTTATTTAGCAATATCCCAATAGCTACCGGTAATAAAACCTGAAGCATCAGCTTGATCAATACCGGCCCCAGATCCATATCCACCGGGGCGGCTTCAAGATAAAACCGCATCCAGAGCGGAGTAATAATAACTCCCAAAAGTGTAGAAATACTTGCGTTGAAAATAGCAGAAGGAAGATTTCCTTTGGCTATGGAAACCATTACTACTGCCGATGATACTGTTCCCGGCAGACTGGCCAGAAAAAATATTCCAAGCCAGATTATCTCATTTACATGGCTTCCGATAATTTTTCGCGATAAAATCACCAGTACCGGGAATAACACGAAAGTCGTCAGCTGTATTACAAGGTGTAACCGCCAGTTATTCAACCCTGCTTTAAGTTTTTGCGGACCTAATCCCAGGCCATAGAAAAAAAATACAGCTGAAATACCATAACCGGCAATCTTTGATAAGGGTATTTCAGAATCCCTGGCCCCAATACCTGGCCGGAAATACGCGATAACTATCATGCCAATAAGTCCTAATATAAACCAGTCGAATCCAAAACGACCGGCAGTACGGTATACTTTGAGCAACGCAGAGGACTTATTTTTCATTCCCGGTAAAATCAGCCATAAACATTTCTGTACCTGACAGCATTATCAAGGGCATCCAGTATTTCTCTGGTAAAACCAAAAGGTTGCTTTTCGGCGAGCACTTCATCAGAATAGATAACATTCTCCAATATTCCGGGCATTACTCTTTCGCAACTGTTCCTGATCTGATCCAGGTAAAATTCGTCGACGGTATCGAAGCTTTCGCCAAAACGGTCGCTAAATTCAAGTAAAGCTGCATGTACGGCTTTATACAATATTTCCTTTTTTGCCGACTTCTTCCACACATGGGCATAAGCCTCGGCAATCAATTGCGGTGCATGCTCCCTTATCTTGTCATGCACAGGAATGATAGTATCATCAATTTTTATTTTATCGGGATTTTGTTTTTCCCACCCTGCGTATTCTCGTGCAATCATGGCATCGTAAAGCGAACGCTTATAGTCGATCAGATAAAAGGTATAAATGTATATGATCTTCGGCATCAAATAGCCTGCTTTATTTTTTGTCGATTTAAGAATATAAAGAAAGGCTTTTCTGTGTTTTTTTTCAGTCTGAAAGAAAAAATATCTGAAAACCCCTGTAATCATTTTGCGCATGGCCCACATGGATAATAAGCCGGGATTTTTCACCTTCGGACGGTGTTTAATATTTTTTAAAAACGACACAGCCCGTTCCTTAAATTTTTCAGAATCATAAATATCGTCCCAATAGCTGGCAAGGCCTAAAAACAGCTCCTCGCGGCTCATCTGCCTGGGGATAATATTTGAAATGATATCCATTTTATCGCTGGTTTCATCCGGCTCATTATATATAATTCTGCCCTGGCGCTTATAATCGTACCACATCTTTGTTCCGGGGGGTGCTGCCAATGGATGACAAATATGAAAAATGATATCTGCATCTTTAACAAAGGTGGCCGTTTTTTCGAAAACAGTCAGGTCATCCGATTCATTACCAATGATCATATGAGCAAGAACCACCATGCCGTATGATTGGATCTTTTTGATAGCCTCAACAGCTGAAACGCCCAGATTCTGCTTCTTGTTCATATCCTTCAGCGAATCAGGGTTCACCGATTCGATCCCGATCATAAGCGTGTAAAAATTCGCATCAGAAAGCAGCTCCAGCAACTCATCATCATTGGCAATTGTAATATCTATCTGGGTAAAAAAGCCCATAGGATTTTTAAAAGAATTATTCAACCTGATCATCTCACGCAGCAATTCTTTAACATACTTTTTATCGCCGGCAAAGTTATCGTCGGCAATAAATACCATCTTAACGTTCAGATCATTGAGCTTTTTAATTTCATTCAGCACCTGATCTATGGTTTTGCTACGCGGTTTACGCCCATACGTATAAATCACATCGCAAAAACTACAGTCGAAAGGGCAGCCACGGGTTGTTTGTATTGAAACAGAATTATATTTCAGAATATCATCCTTAATAAGCTCCCACCTGGGTGGTGGAACTTTTGACATATCCGGCTTAATCACATTTTTATATATGCGCAGGTATTTTCCGTTTTTAAAATCTTCCAGAAAACGAGGCCAGGTTTCTTCCGCTTCTCCGTGAAAAACCACATCAATGTTCTCTTTTTGCTTATATATAAGCATTTCAACACCTATGCCCCCCACCACAATAACAGAACCAGGACAAGATTTTTTACAGGCTTCAGCAATTTTCAGGCTGCGGATCAACTGATTGGAAGTAATTGAAATCCCAATGATATCATAATTTGTCCCGGGCAGCATGGTTTCTGATGGCCCTTTTATATACTCATCATGTATCACGACATCGTGTTCTGCCGGGGTAAGCGCTGCAATAGTGGCAACTGCATGCGGGGCAACAAAAGCCTGCGCGCTTAGGTAAAGTATACTTCGTATTATTGTATTATCTATTTCCTCGGGCGTGCCGGGACTGATAAGCAAAATCTTCATTAGCAAGGTCTTTAAGGTGTTTCTCTTCGTCGACTTTCAAAAAATCATATCAGGAGGCTACCTGTCCTTTTCGAAAATCTCAATCAAAGGTAAAAAATAATTAAGAACATGGTAATGTTTTCAATACTCATAAACAGCATAAAAAATAACACCTCCGGTTAATTTTTCAATATTTTGAGCTTTTTAAGCTGATAATGAATTATTTTTTACATTTGTTAAAAACTGTATGAAATTTAAGTTAATCGAGATAAGTGATGAATTTTTTAGTAAAAATGGCAAATTTCCCGGAATAAGTTTAGCCGGTATAAAAAAACACAAGAAGTTGCCATAAAAAAGACACATAGAAATAAAAAATATATCCGCCTCGGCGGATCAAAACAGTTTCCATGATCACAAAAAAATTCGAATTCAATAACAATAATTACTTTGTCTTTTTAAAATCGTTAATGCTAATTTAAATCACCCACACAGAGGTTATATGAAAAAAATATTTCTTTATCTGTTGTCATACGTCACCATCCTGACAACTGTCTATAGCCAAAACATCAAAGCCCCTTACGAATTCAAAGCCTTGCACCATATGGTGGATTCATCCGAATTATCGTCAGGTATAATTCCGAATAAATCATTTACAGCCACCCCGCCTCCTGTTGGTACCGTGAGGGCAATAGCTGAATGGGAACCGGCACAGGCTGTTCTTATTGCCTATCCCGGAAGTTTTGGAATACCATATACCTTAATTGCAGAATTATCACAGGATTGCCGTGTGATCACCATTGTTAAAAATACATCCCAACAAAGCACGGTGACCAATAATTATAACAGCAATGGTGTTAACCTTTCGAACTGCAGCTTTATCATTGCCCCGCTTGATTCATATTGGTCCAGAGACTTTGGCCCATGGTTTATCATGACAAACAATTCTGCAATTGCTATCGTTGATTTCCCTTATAATCGCACCTCGCGGACAAATGATGATAATGTCCCTGTAATACTTGCAGGTAGCGGAACAAATTGCCTGAACTTGCCGTTGTACGGAATGAATGTATTACATACCGGCGGTAATTTCATGTGCGACGGTATGGGCGTAGCTGCCATGACCGACCTTGTTGAAGATGAAAACCCGCTTACTCATGCCCAGATAGATACAGCTTTTAAACAATACATGGGCATCACAAACAATTACATTACCACCGACCCTCTTGGTGCATATATAAAACATATAGATTGCTGGGGTAAATTCCTGGATGTTGACAAAATACTGATAGCTTCGGTACCAACAAGCAATGCGCAATATAATCAATATGAGGCAATGGCAGCCTATTGGGCAAACCAAACCTCCTCCTATGGAAATAATTACCAGGTTTACAGGGTATATGAACCAAGCGGGCAACCGTACACAAACTCTTTGATTTTAAATAAAAAAGTACTGATCCCTATCAATTCAGCTTACGGTACAACAAATAATAACAATGCCATTGCTGTTTATCAGAATGCAATGCCTGGTTACGAGGTATTGGGGTTTTCGCAGCTCTCATCTGCCGCATGGGCATCTACTGATGCTCTGCACTGCCGTACTCATGAAATTGCAGATAAGGGGATGTTGTATATAAAACATTATCCTTTATTGGGCGAAAAAACGATTTTAACCCAGTACCCAATAAACGCCGAAATATATGCACTCAGCGGTAGCAGTATTATTGCCGATTCTGTTTGGGTGAATTACCGCGTTTATCATGGAGGCTGGGGGGCCTGGACCAAAATAAATACGACAAATACCTCTGGAAACATCTGGTCTGCAAATATCCCGGCACAACAAAGCGGTGATACCATTGCATATTATATCCATGCATCTGATCAATCACCGCGCAGTGTAACACACCCGCTGATAGGTATGCCGGATCCTCACAAGTTTTATATTAAAACAACTGCGGCATTTCTCGAAAGCCCTGATCAAACAAAGGCTATTATATTTCCAAATCCTGCCAAAGATTTTCTTTTTGTGCAAATGAAAAACAACAATTTGTCCGACATAAAAGTCAGAATAATTGATTTATTGGGTAATGAACTGATTACAATAAACGAAAAGAATTCAAACGATAAAATGCTGCAAATTGATATTAGTAAACTAATAGCAGGAACTTATTTTATTGATATTGCCACAGACAATTTTCAACAAATAAAAAAAGTTATGGTGATCCGTTAATCAGTTCACCATAACTTAAAAAAAAACAAACAAATATTACTTTTTATGATGGGGACAGGGCATGCCGGCTTCTTGCGGCATATTCATTTTCATAGAATCGCATTTAGTGGAATCATGATTACAATTAGGTTTATATAAACCAAATACATATTCACTCTTAAAATTTTTCCAGGCATTTCTACATTCTTTTTCTGCATTTCTTTTTGCATTTACAACTTTTCTTGTCAGAACAAATGATCCACAAATACCAATTGCAAGCATTATACCGACTAATACTGTTCCCAACCAGATTTTCGAATTACTCTTGTCCAGAAAACCCTTAACCATGGTAACGAGACCAAATAAGCCTATAATCGCACCTATTAGGGCTAAAACTAATAATGTAATTTGCATAAGTTTAAGTTTTGGTTTTATTAAATTTTTGCAAATTTATATAAAATAAACACTAAAATCAACATTTTATTAAAAAATTAATTTTTATTTTAATATTTAAAACTATACGAGCTAGTCAAAAACTATTTAAAAAGCCATTATTTACAAAAATACTATGATGGTCAATTATAGGCCATAAGCTTTGGTTATTCACCTGTTTAATCAAACAATCATCAAATAAAAATCAGGCAAAAATTTTTTCGAGTAGCAAAATCTACAGTAACATATTTATGTTTAAATTTTGGTTAAAATCGAAAAATACGGAGGGTGTCCTGCCAATTTATAAAGTAATATATCCATTGGTATTATATAAAACTTAATAATTTTCATTTATCAGATGATTTATTTTATTTCCAAAAAAAAATACTATTTTCACGCTTTCAATAAACAATTAATCTATTACAATTAATATGAAAAGGTCAATTATTATTTTACTGATATTATTTTGGGTTAATGCTCAGGCTGCTTTTGATGATTATTTTGAAAACAAATCTTTACGCATTGACTATTACCACACTGGTAACAACGATACGGATATTTATTCCATCGATGAATTGCTTCAGGAGCCTTATTGGGGCGGTTCAAAAGTTAACCTTATAGATGTTTTCAATTATGGAAAATACAAGTTCATGGTTTATGACGCAGGTAATAATGCACTTATATATTCATACACATACAATACGCTCTTTTCAGAATGGCAAACCACCAATGAAGCAAAAACCACTTTTAAATCCTTTTCGGAAACAGTAATCATGCCCTTCCCGAAAAAGCCTGTCCGCTGCGAATTTTATTCAAGGAACAAAAAAGGAATTTTTGAAAAAAAGTTCGAATATTCTATTGATCCTAAAAATTATTTTATTGTTAAACAACAGAGACAGGTATATCCCAAAATTGATATATTGAATTCAGGCGATCCTGCTGTAAATGTTGACATTGTTGTCATTCCCGAAGGTTATACCGATAAAGAAATGGATAAATTCATTAAAGATGCCAACAAATTTGCTGATTACCTTTTTAATGCAAGACCATATAAGCAAAATAAAGACAAATTCAACATATGGGCGATCAAAGCCCCATCGCAGGAATCAGGCACGGATATCCCCGGTGAAAATATCTGGAAAAACACACTCGTGGGATCCAGCTTTTATACATTTGATACGGAAAGATACCTGATGACGGCAGACAATAAAGACTTACGTGATGTTGCATCCAACGCTCCCTATGATCAGATATACATCATTGTTAATACAACAAAATATGGTGGAGGCGCCATATACAATCATTATGCTGTTAGCGTGAATACCAACCCATACTCGGAATATATTTTCACCCATGAATTCGGCCATTCATTTGCAGGTTTAGGAGACGAATATTATGACTCGGAAACTTCCTACAATGATTTTTACCCTCTGGATGTTGAACCCCCCGATCCCAACCTAACGACTTTGGTAAATTTTGACACCAAATGGAAAGATCTCATTGATAAAGACACGCCTGTGCCTACCCCAAATGATCCTAAATATAAAAATAAAGTCGGAGTTTTTGAAGGAGGCGGGTATGTTTCAAAAGGTGTGTACCGCCCAGCATATGACTGTACCATGAAGTCAATATCTGTTGACAATTTTTGCCGTGTTTGTACTATAGCCATCGAAAAAATGATTGATTTTTATACAAAATAATAATTAATATAATAAAATAAAAAAAGGAGTTTGATTATGCAGGTTACCAAACTAAACCAGATGTTCGATTTATTAAAGAGCAAAGCAAAAAAAAGGCTTGTTGCCGCTTATGCCAATGACTCGCATACGATAGGAGCCGTAAGCCAGGCAATTGATATGAGCCTTATTGAAGCAACTCTTGTCGGAGACAAAGACACCATTACAAAAGTTTGTAATGAGATGAATATTAATATTGATAAGTTTAAAATTGTTCAGGAAGGTGATGAAATTAAAGCTGCAGAAAAAGCTGTTGAACTGATCAATGCCGGTGAAGGCAATATCCTGATGAAAGGACTGGTCAGCTCTGATAAATATATGAGGGCAATCCTGAATAAGGAACACGGGTTAATGGCCAACCCCAATTCTATTTTAAGCCATGTTACTGTAATAGAAAATCCCAGGTACCCCAAACTGATCATAGTTGCTGATGTGGCTATCATTCCTCAGCCCGACCTGAAACAAAAAATTGCTATGACCAACTATCTTATACAGACTGCTCATGCCTTAGGTATTGAAAAGCCCAAAGTTGCCATTCTTGCTGCCACTGAACAGATGTCGGTCGGAATGCCAGCCTGTGTTGATGCCGCTATAATTTCCAAAATGGCTGACCGCGGGCAAATAAAAGGCGCCATTGTTGACGGACCTTTAGCTCTTGATGTATGCATAGACAAAGAAAGCTGTGAAATAAAAAAACTTAACAGTCCTATTGGCGGTGATGCCGACGCAATACTGTTCCCGAACATTGAATCAGGCAATGTGTTTTTTAAGACCAATACCAAGCTTGCAGGCGGCGAACTCGGCGCAGTGGTATTTGGCGCAAAAGTTCCGGCAGTGTTGACCTCACGGGGCGACAGCGAAAAAACAAAATTATATTCGATCGCACTGGCAGCTTGCCTGGCAAAATAATTTCCAGCCCTTCGCAAGTTTTGGGCAGGCAATATATCTTTTAAACAACCTGGGTTGTTTATGATTCTTTCTTTACCGACCTATTCATAAATAGTGTCAATAAGAAAACGCCTGTTTGTAAAAAGGTAATTATAATTCTTTGACTATATTCCTGCGTAGCATAATAGGGGATTAATTAGACATATAGTAGTTTCGTTATCAGGTGCTTGTGATATTAAGATATTTATTTTATGTCCGCTTTGTATATATGAAGAAAAATGCATGTATTTACCCGAAATACCATAGGGTAAATTAATTTTCAACATGTCCGGCCTGCCGCAGTCCGTGGCATAGGAAGGTTGGGGGGCAGAATTGTAATTGAAAATCAATACCTTTACATTCAATGGAGAATTTCAAAACCGTTTCTCAAATATCGCCGCTGCCCATATTATTATTATGTAATTCATTTACATGCTTCACTTTAATAACCTAAAATATTTTTCGCCTTCATATCTATTTTTTTTGTTTCTTCGCTATATAATTTTTAATAATATTTTATGTCAAAAATTAATATACTCACGATTAATCCGGGCTCGACCTCTACAAAAATCGCGGTTTTTCAATCCAGTGACCAGGTTTTTCAAAAAAACATAAAGCATCCTGCAGAAGAAATTGAGAAGTATTTACATATCTCCGACCAGTATGAGTATCGGAAAAATATTATCGTCAGGGAATTGGAAGAAGCCAATATTCCATTATCATCCATAAATATTATTATCGGGCGTGGCGGACTTGTAAAACCTATACCTTCGGGCATATACGAAGTAAATGAAACACTCAAGGCCGATCTGAAGAAAGGAGTTTTAGGACAGCATGCAAGTAATCTTGGCGGATTAATAGCCGACGATCTGGCAAAAATGATTCCCGGCGTTAAAGCATATATTGCCGACCCTGTTGTAGTCGACGAAATGGAGGACGTTGCCAGGGTTTCGGGACATCCGGAATTCACAAGGGTTTCAATATTCCATGCTCTGAACCAAAAAGCCATTGGCCGCATGCATGCCCATGACATTAGCAGAAAATATGAAGACCTGAACCTTGTTATTGCACATCTTGGCGGTGGCATCAGTGTAGGCGCTCACAAAAAAGGAAAAGTCGTTGATGTGAACCAGGCCCTCGACGGTGACGGGCCGTTTTCACCTGAACGCAGCGGCACACTTCCTTCCGGCGATCTCGTTCGTGCTTGCTTCAGCGGAAAATACACCAAAGAACAATTATTGAAAATGATCACCGGAAAAGGCGGCTATGTCGCCTATTTAGGTACCAATAGTGCTTATGAGGTAGAACAAAAAGTTCTTGCAGGCGATGAAAAAGCAAAATTTTACCAAAAAGCTATGGCACACCAGATAGCTAAAGAAATTGGCGCAATGGCGGCTGTTCTGGATTGTAATGTTGATGCCATCCTGATCACAGGCGGAATGGCTTACGATAAGGATTTTATAAACCTGATTAAAGACAAAATAGGTAAAATAGCACCTGTTAATGTTTACCCGGGCGAAGATGAAATGAGAGCATTGGCCATGAACGGACTTTTGCTTATGAACAAAGAAATTGTTTCAACCGAATATAAATAGTGCCGGTAAGAAAACTCGTGTTTGTACAAAGAATACGTCAAGTTCGAGGCTTGCGAAGTGGCAAAAATGCTCATCCCGACACTTCATGTCGGGATGAGCATTTTTGACGCAAGCGTAACGAAGAAATTGGCGTTTTCTTGCAAACACTACATGCATTGTTCCTCAAAAACCTGAAAAATCAAGCTTCTGAATAAAGCATCAGTCAATTTACCCTCATAGGAAAATAATGTCCTGTAAAAGAATAATTTAATTATTCGTTAAAAATGAAGAACTTATTGACTTCTTCGAATTTTTTCAGTATATTTACCAAGTTTTGTAGTAAAAATATCGTTTATAGTACGTCAATAATTATACTTGATCACATGAAAAAATCTTTATTATTCTCTTTAATTTTTATGGCCTCTATTTTCTTTGTGTTGGTTTCATGTAAAAAAGAAAAAGAACAAACTGATGAAACTATTGTTAAAACAGGCTATATTACCGGTAAAATTCTTGCTAAAAATGGCACAACTCCGATACGTAATGCCACCATATTTATTGACGATAATGGCGAAGTATATATTGCAAAATCAGGGACAAACGGCTACTTCACCCTTAAAGCCCCTGTAGGAAAGCAAACGCTGAATATCCAAACCGGAGGCGGAAGAATTTTCAGGGCTCAATACGATGTAAATATTTCTGAAAATGAAACCACCACCATCCCTGCCGGCACACTAAAGCTTTTACAAACAGACAGCCTTGCCTATATTACAGGTTTATATGATGATATTCAAACGATCATCATTGATTCATTGGGGTATTCCGCTACAGAGATTACCGTTGCTGATTTAAGCAACCTCGCTTATCTTGAAACTTTCGGGGCCATCTTCCTGAACTGCGGCAAACAAGGCCTGATGGATTCCGTGAAATATAACAACTTAATGCAATATGTTCAGGATGGCGGAAGCATTTACGCCTCTGACTGGGCGGTGGAATATCTCACAGGAGATGGAAATTTCAAAAGCATTGGAAATTCCCATGAGCCATATGGAATGAAAGCAATGTGCCCCGTTGGCCTTGCCGGTGGTTTTATCCCTGACAGCACACTATGCACGTCCAAAGCCGGTCAGATTGCCATGATTAATAATGCCAGCATTGTAGCACAAGACCTCATTGATTATCTTGGAGTTTCAAATATTGACATTGAATATGACCTGGGAGCCTGGGAGGTCATCCAGCTTATTGACTCGCCCTGGGAAGTATTAATCCAGGATAATGCCACTTACGGCCCACTTGCTGCAAGGTATTATATGCCGCCATCAACAAAATCATTAAGAACGGTTCATGACCAGGAATGGGTTACCATATGCCATATTCCGCCAGGGAATCCTGCAAATGCACATACAATAACTATTTCCGTTAATGCATTGGCCACGCATCTGGCTCATGGCGATTATATCGGATCATGCGAAACCATGGGCTACGGAGGGGTAATTTATTTTACTACTTTTCACAACGAGATTCAGCAAAATATCAGTAATGAAGTCCAGAATATTCTTCAATATTTTATTTTAAACATGTAAAAATATTATACCTATGAAAACAAAAATCACCTTTATTTTCGTTGCATTTGCTGCTGCAATGATGATATTCAGCGCGTGTAAAAAGGATAAGCACGATCTGGATATTATTCCAACAAACCCCTCAGCTCCAAATGGTCCTGTTATAGAACATGAATACATGGCAGGACTTGGTTCTCATCCCGGATACCCTACCGGTACAACATTTGTACTACCAAGCCACATCAGCATTATTGGCGATATCAGGGGGGGGACGGATAACAAAATCCTTCAAATTGACAAACAAACCTACCAGGGACCTTTCCCCTGTTATCCACAGGACAAACTTTGGATCAGCTATGGCACCGGAACATATGTTAATTTGTATATTAAATTTTACAATGCTCTCCCAACCCTTTCAACAGTAGTCATGCCAGGAGGCCTTATTTTCATTGACTCTGCAGATCTTAATGAACACACAGGCATATATCAGAAAGGCTACATACTGCAATCGGACACAATTCCTGTTCCGGCACAGGACACGGCCTTTGCATGCTTAAGAGCATATTGCCTGAACCACACGCTTTTACCCAGCAATTACAACGCTGTTTATTACATCGGCCCTGTTACCAACAACCCCGAACTTAACCAGATTACCAACATTATGGCCACAAAACAACAGCCCGTTGGTGAAGAATTCAACATCCAGCATATTATCTGGAATGTTACTGACTATGGCCTTACATTAACTACGGCAGATATTCAATACCTAAACTCGCTGCCGTAACTATTCGATTTAATGTTTGTAAAAAAACCGGCTCTTTTTTTGCCGGTTTTTTTATTTTTTACAAAACATTATGATAAAAAAAATAACTTTGTTTTTTATTCATCATAAATGAAACAATATCTCGATCTTCTCGACCATGTTTTACAGAATGGCACAACAAAATCGGACCGCACGGGCACCGGAACCGTGAGTGTTTTTGGCTACCAGATGCGTTTTGACCTGGCCAAAGGCTTTCCGTTGCTTACTACCAAAAAACTTCATCTGCGTTCCATCATATATGAACTGCTCTGGTTTTTGCAGGGCAATACGAACATAAAATATCTCCATGACAACAACGTATCGATATGGGATGAATGGGCCGACGAAAACGGCGATCTCGGGCCGGTATACGGAAAACAATGGCGTTCGTGGCTGGCCGGTGACGGACGGCAGGTTGATCAGATAAGCCAGGTGATTGAAATGATAAAAAACAAACCCGATTCGAGAAGGCTTATCGTAAGCGCCTGGAATGTGGGGGAAATAGATAAAATGGCCCTCCCGCCCTGCCATGTGTTGTTCCAGTTTTATGTATCGCAGGGGACATTATCATGCCAGCTATACCAGCGAAGCGCCGATATTTTTATCGGGGTTCCCTTTAACATTGCGTCATACGCCTTACTTACGATGATGATTGCCCAGGTATGTGGCCTGAAACCCGGAGATTTCGTTCATACCTTTGGTGATGCTCATTTGTATAACAACCATCTTGATCAGGCGCGTCTTCAGCTTACACGCGACCCCCGGCCATTACCCTCTATGAAAATCAACCCGTCTGTAAAAAGTATTTTCGAATTCCGGTTCTCCGACTTTGAACTGCAGGGTTACGAACCTCACCCGCATATCAAAGCTGCAGTATCCGTTTAACAAACAAATCATGACAGTAAATAAACAAATATCAATTATAGTTGCCATAGCCGAAAACAATGGGATAGGCAAAAACAATCAACTGTTGTGGCATATATCCGAAGACCTTAAAAGATTTAAAAAAATCACGTTCGGGCGAACCGTTGTCATGGGCAAAAACACTTACCTGTCACTTCCCTATAAGCCATTATCAAACAGGAAAAATATTGTAATAACCGATGTCCCCGGAGAAATATTTGAAGGTTGCGTTACCGTGAATTCTATTTCCGAAGCCATAGAAAAAATGGATGATCACGCTGAAAATTTTATTATGGGCGGCGCCAGCATATACAACCAGTTTTTTCAGACAGCTCAAAAACTATATATCACCAAAGTGCATGTAGCCCCCGAAGCCGATACTTTTTTTCCTGAGATATTGCCGGAGCAATGGGAGTTAATTGAAAACAGTGGTGAACAGACTGATGCAAACAACGGCCTTCAATATCATTTTCTCACCTTCATCAGAAGAGAAAAATGAAACGGGCTATTTTCATACTGTTACCCCTTGCTATACTAATACTGGCATTTGCAACATCATGCCGGAAAGACAACCCTGATGACATGAGTAACATGGAGCATGTCAGGATATTTAATTCTTATGAAACCATTTCAAATGATATTTTTAAAATATTTTTAAACAGTGTCATTGCAGTTAATGACAGCTTGTATCACCCGAACGATTCAACCAACCTCCGATTTGATGCAACCGGCATATCCTTTGTGTTGAACTCTTCCGATACTAACACCTGGCCCAAAACCCTGCATATTGTTTTTCCGGGAAACAACCATTATGACGGCATCCTTCGCTCAGGCGAAATTATTGTGGAATTACCCACTCCTGCCCTGCCGGTAAATTCTGAATTTAATATCACGTTTAATAATTTCTCAATAAATAATATTGTGATCAGTGGTAATAAAAAAATCCATGTAACAGATGATGATCCGCTTTCATTTGTTGACACCTCAAGGATAATTGCCATTTCAATTGCTCCGTCAGCGGAATGGTCATCGTCTCATCTGATTGAGTGGGCTCTTGGCAGTTCAACACACCAGAATATCTCCGATGATTTATTTATTTATAATGGCAATGCTTCGTACAGTACACTTTTGGATAGCGAAACAGGATTATTAAATTTTTCTTCAAATATCATAGAGGCATTGCAATTTGCCAATTATTGTTATTGGATAGGAAGCGGAAAAGCCGAAATCGTCCCCTATAATTTGCCGGTCAGGACAATAACCTACTTAGATAGTTGCTTTAACCAGGCTGTTGTTTCAGCAGATAACAAAAATTTCAATATCATATTCTAAAGTGATTTTATAATCACTTCATTTTTTCTGTGGAAAAATATTCTTAAAAACTTAAGAATTTGCACTATTCTGCTTAGGCTCCTGCCTGAGCCGGATATATCCTTACCGGCTAATGCCGGTTTATGAAACTGTTTTCCAAAAAAAGTAATTTCTATTACTTTTTTCTACAGGCACAGCCTGTATTCATATATTCGGCGAAGGTGGAACCTTCGCTGAGCTGGGCATATCAGGTACCGCACTGAGTAACATTTCTTCGGTTACTGAGGCTCAATATTTAAAATTATATAATCCTAATCAATAAAACCTTCGATTACCCGAAAGGACATCAGGTCTTCTGCTTTTTCTTTTTTGCTGCCGGAAATAACACGTTGTTCAATATAAGCCGGTAACCGGGTGAATTGGGATATAGTTCGAGGTTGGTAGGTGGGTCATAAACAAAATGCTGGTAGTCCTCGGGGTCGTGGCCTCCTAAATATGTCCACATCCCCTTGCCATACTCCCCATGCAAATATCTGACCTCATCCAGCGATTTATTTTCGCCCATGATCAGCACGCTGGGCTTAACAAGTTTTTTGTTAAATGCCGTACTCTGCCCCATGAATGCTTTAATGATCCTTTCGTGGTCCTGAGTCAGCATGGTGGGTACAGGATCCCATTTAGCCGAAAAATCAAACAGGGTGAATAAATCGTTTTGCGGCAAGACCTTTCTGGTTAAAGAAACATCAATATTAGATATTTCATATTCATAAGGGTTGGTACTTATATTAAAATCGGTAAATGCAAAACATTGTGAATAATCCAGCTTTTCCTGAATATGAGGAGCAATGGGGTCGCCATCAAACATCACGTCGCAGATATCCACGCCATCGGCTGCCAGAGCAATATCATAACTGTCAGGCGCTGAACACATGGCAAAGAGGTATCCGCCTCCTGCAACAAAATCCCTGATTTTTTTTGCCACAGCCAGCTTGCATTGCGACACTTTATCATAACCAAGTTTTTTTGCCGTTTCTTCCGAAACACGTTTGTCTTCCTTATACCATGAAGCATCTTTATACCCTGCCCAGAATTTTCCGTATTGTCCCGTAAAGTCCTCGTGGTGCATATGCAGCCAGTCATAAGTTGGCAGCACGCCCTGCAACACTTCCTCATCGTAAACTACCTCGTAAGGTATTTCGGCATATTTCAATACAAGGGTAACAGCATCGTCCCAGGGGAGTTTATTCTTTGGAGAATAAACCGCTATCTTCGGCACTTTTACCAGTTTTACCTCATCCATATTTGCTTCAGGATCGGCAATCTCATTCAGGATGGCTGCCGCCTGCGCATCAGCAATGATTTCGCAGGTGACCCCGCGGATGTTGCATTCATCCTGGAAAATTTTCAGGTTCTTGCACATAAAACTGCCGCCCCGGTAATTCAACAGCCAACTCACCTCGACTTCGCGCTGCAAAATCCAGTAAGCCACACCATAAGCTTTGAGATGGTTTTGCTGGGCATTGTCCATCGGAATCAGTATATAAGTTCCGCTGGCAGTTTTTATTACCATGATCAGCAAAAATATGAGGACAATTTTTTTCATCAGTAACAATCGTTGCAGAATACTATAAACGCTTTTTTAAAAAAGATATTTTATTAAGTTCACGGTCAGAAAGGAACATCATCTGAAAGGCCTTCCTGTTTTTTGCTGTCTCTCCTGTTCATTTTCGACTGAACAATTTTTGTCTGTACCTGCTCAAAAAAGTCTGCATTAGGCTGCATAACGGGCTCTTCCATCTCTTTATAAGCTTCATAGTCGGCAAAACGCCCAATGGTTTTTTGGAAACGCAGCCTCACATCGCCGGTCTGACCGTTACGATGCTTGGCAACAATGATTTCGGCAAGGCCTGCGGTTGGCGTATTGTCTTCAAATTCTTCAATTTTATAATACTCGGGGCGGTAAATAAACAACACCAGGTCGGCATCCTGCTCGATAGCGCCTGATTCGCGCAAGTCCGAAAGTATAGGTTTCTTCGATCCCGGACGTTTTTCTACTTCACGGCTCAGCTGCGACAATGCAATAACGGGAATGTTCAGCTCTTTGGCAAGACCTTTCAGCGCCCTTGAAATACTGCTGATCTCCTGCTCGCGCATACCTCTCAGTTCCACATTGGCCGTCATCAGCTGAAGATAATCAATGACAATGAGCTGTATGCCGTGCTGTGCCACCAGTCGCCTCGCTTTGGCCCGGAGTTCAAAAACCGGTAAGGCGGGAGTATCATCAATGAATATCTTGGCATCTTCAAGCTTTTTTATACGGCTGTTGAGTTGCTGCCATTCATATTCTTCAAGATTACCACGGCGGAGCCTGTCCGAAGGAAGTTCTGTTTCCATAGAGATCAGGCGGAGCACCAGTTGAATGGCCGACATTTCAAGAGAAAATATCGCGATGGGGAAGTTATGATCAATGGCAGCATTTCTTGCCATGGAAAGCATGAAAGCGGTTTTACCCATGGACGGCCTGCCAGCCAGGATGATGAGGTCGGACTTTTGCCAACCGGCGGTAAGCCTGTCGAGTTCCGTATAGCCCGAAGCTACGCCAAGGGTTGAATAATCATTGCTCTTGCTGGCTTCTTTGGCCGATTCAATTTCATATATTGCTTCCTTAAGAATATCCTGCATATCGCTGTACTTACGGCGCAGGTTGGTTTCGCTAATATTAAACAGGTTTCTTTCGGCTTTATCAAGCAATTCAAAAACATCGGTAGTATCCTCAAAAGCCTCGGTTGAAATCTCACCGGAAATCCTTATCAACTCGCGCTGAATAAACTTTTGTAACAGAATTCGTGAATGAAACTCAATATTGGCAGAGGAAGCCACCTTTGACGTAAGTTGGGCAATATAATACGGCCCACCGGCAATATCAAGCCTGGCCATTGATTTCAACTCATTGGTCACGGTAAGTATGTCAACAGGCTGTGAAGCATTGAATAGTCGATAAATAGCAGAAAAGATATGCTGATGAGCTTCTTTATAAAAGACTTCGGGTTTTAATATTTCTATCACATTGGCCAGGGCATCTTTGTCGAGCATCATGGCACCAAGTACCACTTCTTCGAGCTCTACAGCCTGTGGGGGAATTTTCCCGTATTGTACCAATGACGTTTCGGTAACCGCGGCTTTCGTACGTTTTTTTACTGTTTCAGCCATAACACAAAATTAGCCTGTAAAATTAATCCAATGTTCAGAGCTTTACCCCAAACCACAAATAAAAATTTATCAACAGCTTCAAATAATCCTGATCGCGCTATCCGGAATTAATGAGCAAAGCTGAAATTTCCGGAAAAGCTGAACGATGGTGATCACATCTTTCTGGCAATATTTCACGATACGTGCAAGATCTTTATCTCTCCAATATACCACAGCTACATCTTTGCCGCTAATATCATCCTTAGGCGTCGGTATTTCAAAAATGGCGCTCAATAATTCAAGCGAAGTAAAATTTTTATAATCCCCGAATTTCCACATTTCCATGGTATCAAGAAATTTTACTTCCCAGGGTTTTCTTGCCTGTGTGTCCAGAATAGCAGGTATTTCAATGCCATTAACCAGCATGCGCCGTGCGATATATGGAAAATCAAATTCCTTTCCGTTGTGGGCACAAAGGTTATGGTGATCCTTATTGTAATGCTGATGTAACAACAACGCAAATTCATTCAATAAATCCTTTTCGGAATCAGCATAAAAAGACTTTATCTTTAACTCTTCACCTCGAACAAAACCAACGGAAATACAAATGATTCTTCCAAATTCAGCATATATGCCTGCTCTTTCGTATAAATCCTCCGGGCTTTGCTCTCCGGCAGTTTTTAAATACTGGGCCTTATGATCCCATAAATGCCTGAATTTTTCAGGCATCTTTTGATAACCCTCCCATAACGGTGCGGTTTCAATATCGAGAAAAAGAATATTTTCAATGTTCAATTTATTAAGCATTTTAAATATGTTATAAAAGTTTTCGTAAAGTTAAAAAAATATTACGTTATTATAATCACTTTTATATTTATTTAAAATCACTATTGTCCGATTAAAAAATATCAAACACGCTGAAAATATTGAAAATATTGCATCCCTAACGGGATTTAACCTGACTGGCTTACTTGTCATTCTACCAATATTCAGTCCTTACAGGACTGTCCCGATAGGGACAACATATTGGTAAAAAACCAGATATAAAATGGAATTATACCATTAGCCATTATAATTTAGTCTGAAATTAACAACGTAATGTGAAGA
>CAZVKJ010000028.1:0-51462 GCA_964626855.1 uncultured Bacteroidales bacterium | reverse complement strand
TAAGTATTTATTATGCCACTTTTAGACTATTATATAATAGCTAATGGTATAATTATTAATGATTCGCTAAAAACGATTTATAGTACCGATTTTAGGGAATATGGAGCGACTGATCATTACAGGGCTTTTTCGATTATCAATGAAGTTACAGGTTTTTCAGTTTATAAAAATGGTGTTTTATATAGAGTGAGGATAGCTCCATAACATTGATTTATATTGTAGAAAAATTGTGAACTTTGTTTAGAAAGTTCCCGGCCTGAAAGTTGGCAAGGTAAAGCAAATACGAAAAACAAACTGAGATAAAACAAAAACCTACTTTATCACCCGTGTATGTTGCTCATCAATAACAAGGTCCTTACTCATTTCGGGTAATACTTCTTTAAGTAATGATTGGTTACCTGAACCATTTATAAAAAACCAGGTGTTCCCGTTATCATAAGAAATACCAATAAGTGTGGAGATGATTTCCAGTTTATTCTTTTGTACTTCCATCAGTGTGGTCTGCTGCATAGTACATTGAAAATTGCTATCGGCAACAATGATTTTCAGCGGAGGTTCCGTAACAACGCTTAATGCTTTCATTCCTTTTTTCGATACATTCTCATTAAGGATTTTTATTAAGCTTTCTTCACCTCCAAGCCTTTTTATCAAAGCAGGATGCTGATATTTCATGTAATGTTTGAAATCATTTTTTACAAAATAATACCCCATGGAATCAGCCTGTTGTTTAACAATAGCAGGAACAGATTTTACTGAATCCGTGTCTGATTGAGCCTGGCAAAACAAGCACAGCATGCATAACAAAACAGTGATAGCGCCTATAATAGTTTTATCTCTCATCTTATTTACTAATCTTTTACGAATTTAGTAAAACTATTGAAATCATTACCCGTTGAGTTAATAAAGTAAAAACCTTTTTCAAGGAATTCTACATTTAGCGAAATACGTGGATTATCGGTCAGGTCAACAGTTGTTGTATAAACAAGTCTTCCGGAAGCATCAAAGAAATTGATATTTGTTTTTCCGTAATTTTTATCGGTAACTATTGTAATAATTTCTTTTACCGGATTGGGATAAATGATAAACAGTTCATTATTGTTTCTGCCTTCAATGCCGCTTACCAGAGTACTTGCAGCGAATTCCGAAGTATTGCCCGAGGAATCTGTTGCAGTAGCGGTAATATTGTCGCCGCCACAAATACCGGCAGTGATGATGGCATTAAAACTCCCCATCACGTTGGGAATGGTGTACGACAAATAGTTTTGTCCTTCACCATAGCCTGATGCATCTTCATCGGATTTAAAAAATTCAATTTTTGTCAATTGGGGTTGGGGAGTATCAATATAACCGGATATTTCAAAATTCCCTGATACGCTATTGTAAGCTGCCTGCGTGATCACAGGGAAATTAATGAGCTTATTTGGCCCCAGGTCTGCATCATTGGCATCATTTACCGTCACCCCCGCAGGATAAAGGTCTATACCTAATGCACCATTATGATGAATAGAATTCGCTGATATTTGATTATAATAATCTCCGTTATTCATGATGGTAATGCCGTTACCTCCGTTATACGCGATGATATTTCCTTTATCGGGCATGCCGCCGATAATATTACGCTGGGGGCCTTCTCCTATGCGGATACCATCAATACCATTGGGCAGGGGATCATTGCCGCTGATATCGGTACCTATTTTGTTTCTGGTAATAACATTATGATCTGTTCCTGTGGCATGGATCGTAATTCCCTGCTGTATGTTTCCCGAGATGACGTTACTGTCAACATTATGATACCTTGGAATTCCGTCAATAACAATACCTATCGTATTCGGCAAAGCTCCGTTGCCGCCTGCATTGGTGCCTATAAGGTTACCGGTCACCGTATCGCTGTCGGTACTGTTATTATAAATAAAGACACCATAGCCACTGTTTCCTGAGATTAAATTACCGGAACCGGCTTTTCTGCCCCCGCAAATATTATATTTTGCCCCATCATCAAATAAAACTCCATAGGTATTTGGAATGGCAGACGTACCTGTAATATCGGTACCAATATAATTTCCTGTAATAACATTATGATTGCAACCTGCACCAAACACTGGAATTCCATAGGCTACATTTCCTGAAACCAGATTTCGTTCAGCAATGGAATAACCGCCAATTATATTATTACTTGAAGTTCCTTCAATACTGATGCCGTCATAATTTCTAAGCGCATAAGAACCAGTCCTGTCCGTACCGACAAAGTTATTGATGATCAAATTATTGTTTGCATTGGCAATGCGGATCCCGATATGATTGTTACCGGAAACAATATTTCTGTCTTCGGGCAGTAACCCCCCAATGGTGTTATATTGAGGGTTCCCGATGATCTCAATACCTATATAATTTCCTGCAGTGTCGCTGGCATTGTAATTTGTACCTATGTAATTTCCCTTGATAATATTGTATTGCGAGGCGTTGGTTGTCATCTGCGATATCTGAATACCATAATTGAAGTTACAAATAACAAATCCCTTGATGGTAATGCCGGATGCATTAAAAATGTGAAAAGCAAAATCCACAGTTCTGCTACCATCAAGCACTATTTCCGGGCCGAGGGTATTTGTATTACCCTGGGTTGTTGTCTGTGATGTGCCATCGATAAGAATATTACTTTTGGTAATATACGGCAGCGATGATACAGGTTTTATAGTCCAGATTCCCTGTGAAGCATTATAGTTTGGGTCACTCATGGGAATGTTGAAAAGTATCTGATGCGAAGTGCCGGGTGTTGCGCATGCCTGGGTGATTGCATTTCGTAACGAGCCGTTACCACTATCATTTGTGTTGGTTACTGTAAAATCATTGCTATAAACTGCAGATACCCATAAAAGGAAAAATACGATCAGTGTGTTTCGCATATTGATGTTTTAACGTATAATGGAAAGTTTATGTGTAAAAGTTCCTGTTTCAGTTTTAATTCTCAAAAAATAAAGGCCCTGAGCTAAACGGTCCGTATCGAAATGCAAAATGTTTTCGCCGGGTCCGAGCTCCTTATCTGCAAGTTGCTCATTAAAACGTCCATGGATATCAAACAAAGACATATTTATTGAGTTTTTATCATTGACCGTAATTTTTACATTGAATGCATTGCTTGCCGGATTTGGAAATAACGTAATTTCAGGACTCATTGAGGAAAATTCATTTACACTGGTAATAACGTTTATTCCCGGGCTGATCTCCGAAGTGTTTCCGTCAATGTCAGTCGCCGTGGCAACAATGGAATCGCCATCTTCAATATTATTCGCAAAAAATACCCAGTTCCCTGTTGAGTCAACCAATGTGTTGCCCAGGTATTTCATGCATTTTCCAGTTCCGGCAGAATCGGTGTATGAGCAAAACACTTCAATGACAATACCGCCAGGATTTTGATAATTGTAGTCAATGGTTCCGGTAATGTAAGTAATGCCGGCTAAAGGATTGTATCCGGTCGACAGAATATCCGGATGGTTCATCATCAAATTCGGCCCGCTGTCGGCATCTCCCGGGTCATTGGCATTTGGGCCGGGAGGAAAGATATCGATCTGGCTGATGCCGTTATTGAATACGGCGCTTTCGGTTATCGTATTGTATAATGTGTTATTGTCGTTGATGATGATGCCTGCAGTATCATTATTTACTATTGTATTTCCCGGGCCAATTAAATTGTATGATGAGCCCTGTACGATAACAATGCCTGCCGCACCATTGCCGCATGAATCTTCGTTTGCAAGGACACCTATATTATTATGATCAATCTGGTTGCTGTCGGCATGTTCAAATAATATAATCCCCATATATTTATTGCCGCTGATTGTATTGTATGATATCACATTATTTCTTGGATTAGTGGCTATACCGATACCATTATAATTTCCGAATCCGCCCTGTGTTGATGCTCCGATGATATTTCCTGAAATCAGGTTATGATCCGTACCCAGGTCAGAAATCTCAATACCATCGTAATAATTACCACTGATAATATTGGCTTCGCCTGTACCGGTGCCGCCAATAACATTGTATCTGGTGCCGGCTGCTATGACAACACCTGTGTAATTAGGGATTGTATCAGTATTGGTGGCGTTGATACCAACTTTATTTCCTTTGAATTCATTATAATAAGTGCCGGTGGTAACGAAAAAAATGCCGTAACTTTTATTACCTGAAAGAATATTATTATTAATGATATTGTGGTTTGAACCGCCGTCAACACAAATACCTGTGGCATTGCTTAACCGATGATCACCTGTTGCATTTACACCGATATAATTTCCCGAAGTGTTGTTATAGGAGCTGTTACCGTAATATACCAGGCCGTAAACGCGGTTTCCCGAAATTACATTACGTTCATTAAGTGTCGTACCGCCAACAATATTATATTTAGAAACTGTGTTGAGTTCAATCCCGTTTCCCTGAATGGCACTGTCTCCCAACATGAATGTACCGTTACCACTGATGTCCGGGCCTAAATAATTTCCTTTCACCATATTGCTGTCGCAAGCCTCAATATAAACTCCGATTTCAAGATTGCCTGAAATGATATTACGTTCATCAGGTGTGGAGCCGCCAATGGTATTTTGGTTACAGTTGCTTTTTAGCATCACACCGGTATGGTTGCTGACAAAACCATTTCCATCCTTGTTGGTGCCTATATAATTTCCTTTTATTGTATTAAATCTTGTTCCTGTTCCATTCATTACAATTCCAGCCTGATAATTGCCTGAAATTATATTTCGCTGACCTGTTGCCACTCCTCCAACCACGGTGTTTCTGGCGCCAGCCAAAATAATGCCGCAACCATTGGGAAGGCTATCCGATCCGTTTATGTCGGTGCCTATATAATTCCCGTAGATTTGATTGTTTGAAGAACTACCACCATTAATTCCTATGCCTGCTGTAAGGTTTCCGGATATTAAATTCATGTCCTGAGGCAAGCCTCCTCCAATAACGTTTTCAGAGCTTGTATCAATGACAATACCGAAATTATTTGGCAGTTTTACTGTTCCGGTACGGTCGGTTCCGATTTTGTTTCCTTTGAAATAATTATGGTTTGACCCCGAAACAGCTATTCCATAATTACTGTTCCCTGATATCAGGCAGTTGATTACATTATTATTTGATGCGCCATTTGAAAATGCAACTCCTGCCATGTTAGGTACGGCATTCGTGCCATCGTAATTTGTCCCGATATACATATCACTAATGGTACAGTTCGTGCAAAAACTGTTGTAAAATGTTATACCGTAAGTAAAACCATTAATTGTCAAACCTTTTATAAAATTATTTGCGGTAGCGATCACAAAGCAGGTTAACAAATTACTCCCGTTATGGATAATGATTTCGGGCCCGTAAGTGTTGGTATTACCCTGATTTGTTGTTTGAGAATTACCGTTAATATAGACGGAACCACCTGAAATATCAGCTATAACAGGCAGGGCAGAAGTAAGGTTGATTGTCCATACACCATTCATAGTATAGCCTGCATCGGTAAGAGGAATGTTAAATGTAACTGTATCCGTTCCCTGGTGCGAATTGGCGTTGGTAATGGCATCATTGAGAGAACCTATGCCCGAATTTTGTGTGTTAATAACGGTATAGGTACTGGCAAAAAGGTTGAAATTCCAAAGACTTATAACAATAAAACATAGTATTTTCAGGCGTTTCATTTAATTAAATATTATTTGATTTTGGATATTGGGAAGCAAGGCTTTGAATTCTTTTTCATTTAAATATACTTTTGATATTTTCTTCAGGTATTTTCTGTCAACGCCGGAATGGTTGAATAAAAAATCCTTATAATCATACAACTGCCATCCAAGGCCATGTCTGATAGCTTCAAGGTCAGTATTTTTTTCCATTTTCCTTCTATATGAAACAAACATATATCCAATGCCTGTATTTATCAGTTGACACAGGCTTTTATGGGTGTAATCCAGCACATGTCCGAGTTCATGCCCGATGATTCCGACTTTTTGATTATATGTAAGGGTTGCTGCTAAAATTCCCCCTGAATTTTTATTTACGTTGGTATATATGCGGTAAACCCTGCTGTTTCTGTTTGAAAACAGCCTGGTTGCCGGTCGCGCAGCCATTGTGAAATGCAGGAATTTGGGTTTTATTTCAATAGTATAATCTTTGAGTTCAGGATAGTGAGATACAGCAGTATAAAAAGCAATTTCGTATTCCTGCGGGATATTGCGGCAATTATAATAAACTGCTTTGAGTGAATCGATTCTTTCTAAAAAATAAATGCTGTCACTTTGCTTTGGCAAAGGCTCATCCTGAGCCTGCAAAGGTCGTGTGCAACAAACAACTATTGCAAACAACAAAGTGAGTTTCCAGGATAAAGTTTGTTTTTTCAAGTAAGGCTATTCAAAAGCTTTTAAAATATCGGGATGATTAAGTAGTTCCTCCATTTTTATTTTAAGGGCTTTTAATGCGCCTTTTTTTGCAGCTTTTTTAGGATTCCAGAAACTTCCGCCAAAAGGTTCACGGCTGGCTTTAACACTGTTTTCTGCCAGCACATTTCCGTCGTTGTCAAGCACCTGCAGGTTAATCAGGCAATAAAGATCGGCTTTGACATAAGTATCGGTTTTCCATTCGAGAATATCAACATATAATGCCCGCGGAGCCTGAGTTTTAACCAGCTCGGCAATGACGGCGTCTTTTATCAGGCCTGAGCGGGTAACCACTTTAACCAGTTTATTCCCGTTTTTTTCAATGGCCTTTCCGGTAACTTCAAGGATATCCTCTGCCAGAGTTTTTCCCGATTTTGTGGAGATATCGTAGGGGATTCCTACTCCTGAACGCAGGCTACCGCAAAAGGTGCCGCTCTTTGATCCGTCAACAACATAGTGCCGCTGATCATGAACAGCCAGCGCAATGGGCCTGCTGCTTTTTAACGGGGTTGTTACCTCAGCCTCATGATAAGGATGCTTATTGCCAAATGCAAACATAAACTGTATTTTATTGTTTTACCGCACTAAATTAATAAAGTTTTGATAATATTCTACAAATTAACAAGCTATATAATATTTCCTGATTTTTACCCGTTTACCTTCACCCGGATACCTTCTGAATGCGCCGAAAATTCCGGAGCATACATGCATTGTATGGATGTAATACCATTAGAGAAATCACCTTTCTGAGCTATACGCAAAGGATATTCAAAAACATATGTGCCTTTGGGTAAATAGGAAATAAAGAAATTGGTAGCAGCATCACCGGTACTTTCATAATATCCAAGCCCGCCCTGGTATTTGTATTGCGAGATCACGTTGATGGGTTCAAAACCCGATGCCCTCATGTCTTTCATATGAACATATTCCATGTCGCGGTCGACGCGCAGTTCAATGCGTACCTTGATTTTATCGCCCAGCTTCAGTTGGGTTTCATTTGTTATAGGCGATATCACAGGGCCATGATCAGAATTGCGTTCTACGAATAGTTTCTTATCAATTTTAAGTGGTGTATTGGCAGGCGTAATCTTGTCAAGCTGTTCAAAGTATTGCCAATATAGAGCTCCCCAGGCCACACCATCATCAGATTTTGTTATTTTCACTTTGCCCATTTCCGATTTTATGGCTTCATCAAACCATGATGTCCTGAAATAGCCTGTCCCGGCCTGTTGAGTTACATCGGGCAATTTTTTTGGATCGACGAGGGTGTTTCCCAGCATGATACTGATCTCAGGTTCTTTGGCGAGCCAGTCTGTCCCGCGCAGCAACAGTGCGTAACAGGCTTCTGCCGTTGCCTTGGTGGTTTTCCAGTTTTGGGTCTGCTTTTGTTTGAGCAACCACACCTTCATATCTTCAACCGACTGCTTATCATCGGCTACTTCATCAAAGCATTCAATAAGCAGTGCCTGGGTCTCAACAGGGGCTTGGTACCAGTAGTAACCGTAGTCCATATTTTTCCAGTACATTCCCATCTCTTCACTGAATATGGCATTTTCTTTTAATGATTTAATGATATCTGCCGCGGTTATCTTATCATTCAGACGGTTCAAGGCAAGGGCAATCATACCCTGAAGGTACCTGTTATTTTGCAGCCAGTATTTTTTTGCCTGTCCTGTATAATAATCAAATGCCTTTTTGTTTTTCGGTTCCACCTGAAAATCTTTTATCAGATAACTCCTTGCATAAAGATATTGTATTTGTATACCGCTCAAATGATTTTCCGACATATGTTCAGGGTAATATTTTAATAACCATTCATAGTCTTCCCTGATACGGTCATCAAGATAATATGAGCCGCGTTTGATCATGTTCCATACTTTTTGCTGATCACGAATATCACGTATTCCAAGTTTATCAAGATGACAAAAACCTGTAATAATATATTGCGTGATATACCTGTCGTCAGGCATGCCGGGGAACCATGTCCATCCTCCGTTTGAAACCTGCAGTTTCTCCAGCTTGCGCAATGCCTTATCGATCTCATTTTTCATCCGATTGGTCTCAAATAATACTGCAATATTTCGTTTTGATTGTGATTCTGATTTTGCTTCGAGCACCCACGGGGTTTCCTGCAGCATCACATATTTCAAATCCTGGTTTTTCTCCAGGTTGGACTGCAGCGCTTCGGGAGTAATATTTTTCCAACTGTCAAAAACTTCCCTGATCTTGGGGTTGGAATTGGCAATAAATGTGGCGATGCTGTTTGCATAAAAACGGCTGAAAATCTGCTCTGTGCATTCATATGGGTATTCAATCAGGTAGGGCAGGGCCTGCACGGCGTACCACGAAGGATTTGATGTAAATTCAAGTGTAAGTTTGTAATTTTTGAGTGTATTGGATTTATATGCATCGATGAGCTTTTCAAGGTTGAAATTCTTTACCTGGTTGCCGCGTATGGGCAATGGCATGGTTTCGGTGACCAGCATGCGGTTGGTCAGAACAGGAATGGTCATTTCTTCACCATCGCTGAAATTGCCTGCTTTAGCAACTACTTTGTACGTGATGGCCGGAATATTTTCAGGAATTGATAATGACCATTCAACAGCCCTGCTTTGTCCTTTGGGTACTCCAACGCATTTCAACTGGTCGGTATTGCCTGTAACAGCGTCTATGGGTTGTCCGGTTTCGGCATTGAACAGCATCAGTGTGGCATATGCAGTAATTGAATCGCCTGACAGATTGGTGATTTTTGATGAAAACACGATCTTGTCATTCTCGCGGAAGAAGCGTGGCGGGTTAGGCACAACCATCAGGTCTTTTTGCGTGATGACATCTTTAACAATTTGTGCATATTTTAAATCCTTGGTGTGTGCAAGCCCCATGAATTTCCATTTTGTAAGCGCTTCGGGAACGGTAAAGGAAATGACTATTTCCCCGTTTTCATTGGTAAGCAGGTGAGGGTAGAAGAATGCCGTTTCATTAAAATTGGTGCGGGTTTTAACATCGCTCATATCAATATTGTTTTCTTCTCCGCTCTTTGTTTTATCCTTTCCCGGCTGGTTTTGAATATATCCCGAATTGTCATTTTTGCTTTGTTCCTGCGTTACTTCGGTTTTACTAATAACTCCTCCAGCAGCAGCCGGTGCTTCCGCTTTTTTTCCTGCACCCTTACCTGATCTTCCGTCAATGGAATAAACCGCATCAAGCGCAATAGACTCATCAGCCTCATAATAATCGTCGTCGCCGTATGTGTGATAACCTTTGTAGCGGTAATAATTATAATAATTGTCATAACCGAACCAATTGAGATAATCATAATAGTGGTAGGCAAAGACAACATATGGGTTCCAGTTTAGCGAATACAGATTTGAACCGGCAATAGAAAATCCATTATTTGATTCCCAGGTACGTTGCATATAATAGTAGTTATACAAATCGAAATACCATGAATTCGGGCGGAAAGCATCCAGTGATGCGTCATACATGCCTGCCAGCATTTCAGCAGCTGCTTTTTCACCGTTCTTTCCTTTGATCTTGATTTTCCATTCTTCTTTCTGCCCGGGTTCCAGCTTATTGCGGAACGTCTCAAAACTGATATCAAGCTCTTTGTTGGTATACGGCACTTCCACACTGATATCTTTCTGAAAAACACGCCCCTGGCATACAAAAATAAAATGTACTGCAAAGTTGCCCCGGTATTCTTCTTTAATAGGTATGGTAACCTTTTTCAACTCATTGCTGAGTTTGAGCATTTGTTTCTGCACTATGAAATTCCTGGCTTCTACCTCCAGGATAACGGTCACATTTTTTTCTTTGGTGCCAACAAGGAATGCAGCCTCTTCACCGGGTTCGCCTTTTGCTTTTAATGTTGAAAACCATGCAAAATCATTCACAGGAATTGTCTTGTCGTTATTGGCATACACGGTGAAATACGTGAACGATTGAACCTTTTCACCATATTTATCTGTTGAATTTATCTCCAGCACATATTGTCCCGAGGCCCATGATGTAAGGTTGGGGATTTTCAGTAAAGAGTCTTTTTGCGTATCAAAACTATACTCCAGGACTTTGCTTTCTTTTGCCCATTTTGAAGAATTATTCTCATCTTCATAAAGGTCACATGGAAACCATTGATAATAGTCCTTTTTTGATATAAGCTTCTGATCTGGTTCTTTCCAGAGCCTGCTACGGAAAAGCTTTTCAGGTTGTTTTAATTTATATACAGATATATTGCCCCTGGCATATTCGTATGTGCCGCTGAGGTTTGTCGTTGAAATCACATATGGATCTTTACTGTTTTTTTCTATTTCATCAGGTAAATCCACCCCGACCAGTAAGGCTTTGTATCCGGCATTTACGCTTGTTCTCGATGAACGTGTTTCCCCATTGATATCTGTTACGTCTGCAGTGATTTCATAATTAAAGGTCGGATCAGATTTTTTACTGACTTTGTAATCAGGGACTGCATTGAAATCAATCATGAATTCACCATTTTCATTCGTTGTTGTGGTACCATTGGTGATTTCCATTTGTGGCGAAGCCGGATAGCAGCGGTACCAGTAATACCACCAGTAGGGGAAACGCGCCGTCCTTACAACACGGTATTTTACCTGTGCTTTGTCGACGTTGGCGCCCGAGTATGATACCGCAGTGCCCTTTGCTGTGACTTTTTCACCAAGTTTGTAAGTGCCTTTTACCGGTTCAAATTTTACTTCGAATTTCGGACGCTTGTATTCTTCCACCGAAAAATATATGCTTCCCCACGAATCAGCGAGGTGCATCTGGCCATTGAGCAAACCTGTCGGAATTACAAACGATCCGCTGAACGTTCCGTATTCATTGCTGGTCAGCGTCAGATCCGATACTTTCTGGTAATTTACATCATAAAGGCCTACAGTGGTAACAACACCGGGTTTTATTGCGGAAGTCTCACCATCAGTTTCAATGATGATTCCTTTGAAATACACAGTCTGTCCCGGGCGGTAGATCATTCTGTCGGTAAAAAAGCTGGTACGGTTATATTTTCTGTGATCTGATTCATAAGGTTTATACTGGTAGAAACCCGATGATTTAAGCTGATCATTCTGGTATTTAAATTCAACAAAAGAATTATTGTAATTGTTTGTAGATGGAGTAATTTGAAACATTCCATCATTGTCGGTAATGTAATTTCCGCCACCGTGATATTCGTATTTTCTGGTGGTATAATTGTAGATTTGATTATAAACCTGTGCTGAAACCCCTGGTAAGGGTTGCCCGCTCTCACGGTTCATCACTGCAAATTGTATGTTTCCGTTCTGCAGCGTGCGTTTCAGGTAGGCAAGGTTCGACACCCAAAAAGTAGCATAACTTATTGCTTGTTCATTATATGAAAAACTGCTGTCAGTTCCAAGCAAAATTACATAGAAGCCGGCTTCCAGTTCAGGGATTTTTATTTCGGAGGAATGGTTTTGGTAATCGTCGGGATTGGTAAGGTTTATACTGAATTTCTTTAGCGGCGCGAGCTTTAAAAGGGGTTTAATAAATTTTTCCTCATTGTAATATTGGTTCTCAAGCTTATCATACCATTCGTATGTTGTTTTACATATCCTGATATACACTTTGCTGAGATTGGTATAAGTGATAAGCCCCCTGGAAGGTTTTGCCGGAATATTTACCTCTTCGCTGGTAAATGATAATGACCTTTGTTTGATTTTTTTCTGAAGAACTTTACAATTGCTGGTGCCGAAAGCATCGGGAAATTTGTCGATGGCTGTATTGCAGATTGCATAAGCCTTTTTGATCTTCCAGCGATCAGTTACATCATTGGATGTTGCGTAATTTTTTCCCTGGTCATAATAGTATTTTGCCAATTCAAAAATCACTTCGGATGATGCCGGAAAGGTTTCAAATTTTTTGATCAGCGATTCAAGTGCTTTAACATATAATGTGTCTTTGTTAGGGTTGATTGATTTTCTTTTCATGAAATCCAGGCGTTTCAGATCATCATCAATCAGGGCTGTCGGGTCCGGATCATTTTTATGAAAGTTCAGTAAATCCTGGAATAATTTTGCCCCATAATATGTCAGTGAATATTCATCACTGGTGGCTATTTTATATTGTGCATATTTATCAAGCGGATCAAAGTATTCAGCATTGTCTATTTCAAATTTATTGACCGGGCTAACCAGTCCGGTTTCTTCATTGGCAAAGAAATCAATTGCCCGGTGCACAAGAAAATCATAAAGTGTCGGCCTGAAATTTTTTGATTCCGTTCCCTGTTTCACCAAGATTTCATCATACACATTGATGGATGTTTTCTTTAGGCTGTCTGTATTTTCAAGCGAAAGCTGGTAGTATTTTATGGATTGTTCAACGATTTTTCGCAAATCCCATGTCCGTATGTCTTCGGGTACAAAATCCACGGTCTCAGTGCGGTTCAGGAATTTGTAACGGTTGTTCTGGTAGTATTTCCAGTAAACATCGGCAATCATTGATTGTATAACAGGTTTAATCGGGAACCGGGCTTCAGCGGCTTCTTTTGTCAGATCATTAATTTCTTTAACATAATCGTCTTCGCTGATGTATGACTCGAGGCGAAGTTTATATGTAACGGCTTTGACGAAATTTCCGGTATTGTTTTCAGTTTTGGCTTTTTCATAGATCACCTGCACCACTTCAATGGCCGAGCGGGTCAGGCCTTTGTTGACCAGCGAATCAGCTTGGGACCATAGTTTATCATAACCGTCTTTGACGGAAATATAATCCATTATGGTTTTTTGATGAACAAATGCCGGGATGATTGATTTAACGGCCAGTGCCGTTACCGACACCATAAGTACGAAGGCGATAATTTTTATTGTTTTCATGGGAAAGGTTTTAAAAAAAAGCTTTCATAGATGCAATATCGGAAAAATTCCATAAAGTGCACAGAAAAAATTATGCTTTGATTTCCGGCGCCCTGTAAGGTTTTTATGACTTGTACATGAAAATGTTCAGGAAGATTTATGTATCACTTGAAGCTTTTGTGATATTAATGAATTATAGATATGAGGCATTCATGAAAATGATAAAGGAGAAAGAATGCCTCCCAAAGTAAAGCAATTTTTATCGAGGCAAACCATTGGATGCTTTATCTGACCAAAATCCTTTAATCCTGTATCGTTTTTTTAATCTGTTGTCATTGCATATAATTAGATACTTTTCATTATTCCATTGACAGTCCACATGAAATTCAGTGTCTATAAATCGTAAAGAGAATAATGATTTTCTATAAATTTGAAGAATTACGTGCAGATTATTAAATGAATCCACGGAATCAACAGGAAATGCAATATACTCTGATGTGAAATATTTACTTGGTTTTGTGATTATAGTGTCCTGGATATATTTGAAATTAATAATAAATACTTCTTTATGAAATATGCCCTGAAAATATATTCTTAAAGAATCTGATTTTTGAGAATAACAGTGATTTAGGATTATTACACAAAGAATAAATAATACTTTTTTCATCTTATATTTTTTAAATGTGCTTACCCAAAATGGATTTCAATACGAAAGCATTTTTTGATACATAAAAATAGTGATTTATGAATTATTTGGTTACAATAATTCATAAAGAAAAAGCATTGAGTTTAGAATTTTATTTTTGAAATTATATGACTCAACATGGTCGATAACTCCGTATTTATTATAATAATACTTTTTGTGATCCAACGATCTTAATCTCTCATCAAATTTGGAAAATGATTCTATTAATTGTCCTTTTTCATTGTATTTATACACTTCGTGAATCGATGGCTTTTTTGAGAAACCACCTCCATAAATCAATTTTTCAATCAGATTATGATTAGTATCATATATATAAGTGTATGTACTATTTAATGCATTCTTATCAATTATTGACTTAGTAATCATGGTATCCCCTTTATATTTTAACTCGCAGCATTTGAATTCTTCAATAGAATCTTTGGTATTTTCTGCCCATGACGCTGTTATATATAGTAATCGGTCATGTTCATCATAAATGTATTTGTAAACAGGTCCATGAGAAATCAATGAATCATCCTTTATTATTAAGTATTTACTTTGTAATAACCCCTTGGTGTTATATATATAATTATAAATTGAAGAATCCTGAAGGTAACCTGATGAGATCTTTCGTAATGTGTCGTTAATGTATGAATAAGTCAGAATATCCATTTTAGTGCTTGTCGAATCAATTCTTTTTATAAGATCACCATCAATGCTGTAAAAAAAGAAATTTGATATTTCAAAAGCTCTATTTGAATAAATCAAATTTTTTGTGATTTTCCCCCGTATATTATAAAATTCAGTTCTTTGAAAAACAGTATCTCCATTTGATACAGATACTAATCCGATAAACCTAAAATGAAGCTCATTTTTTATGTTGTATCGACTTATAATAGTTTCAAAATTATCATCCAAAGTTTCTGGCTCAAAACGAAATTATGAATATGCATAGAAACAGTTTAATATAATTACCAAGTGTAAAAAAAGCTTTTTCATTTATATATCTTCACTAGTTGGATAAACAATTTCATTATTTTAAGTTTGTAAATATAAGGATTTGTTTTTTATTTATTACGAAATCATTATATCATAGAGAGAACCATAATTTTATTTCAGTGGGGCTATAGCATTTTCATGACATAACAAATACTTTATTAGAGTTATTAAATGCTATAAGTCGCCAAAGCATATAAAAAAATATAAGATTTGGCGACTTATAATGATTATTGGATTACCTGAAATTTAAAAATCTTTATTTCAACTATGGATTTTTTCTGCTTAAAAACCTGCCTTTTAGCCCTTCGGTAATGAGTTTTCCCCGGGCAAAGGCAACGACTCCATTACAAATGATATATTCAGGAGCGCCCTGTACCGGTATGCCTTCATATATATTCGAATCACATTGCTGAAATTGTGTTTTGGCAGATATTGCCGATTTCGTTTCCGGATTCCATAATACAATATCTGCATCGGAGCCGGCCGCAATCAGGCCCTTCTGTGGATACAACCCAAATATTTTTGCAGCATTTACAGAAGTGAGTTCTACAAAGCGTTGCAGGGAAATCTTTCCCCCTGTTACACCATATTTGTATAGCAATGGCATGCGGTATTCTATACCCCCGGCGCCATTCGGGATTTTTGTAAAATCTTCCGCTCCTGTGTCTTTTTGCCCGAATGTATTAAAAGGGCAGTGATCGCTTGAAACCACGTCAATAGTGCCGGATTTTAGATGCTGCCATAACGATGTTATGCTGTCATCATCACGTAGTGGCGGGCTGATCACGTATTTGAGCGATTCGGGCAGAGGCTTATCATAATTTGTTTTATTTAAGAACAGGTATTGCGGGCATGTTTCAGCGAAGATTTTGCCTGAAGATTTATATTTTTCAATAAGTTCAATGGATTTTTTTGCTGAAACATGGACAATGTAAGTTCTGCATCCCGTTTCACTTGCCAGTTTCAGTGTTTCGGCTATAGCATTCGTTTCAACATATTCGGGACGCGAAAGCGCATGGTAGAAGGGGGTGGTACACCCACAGGTAACATATTTATTCTGAAGTCTTGAAATTTCATCGCCGTCTTCGCAGTGAATGGCTAATGTGCCGTTATGAGCAGCAATGATCTGCATGACCTCCCGTAACTCCTTGTATGTTATCCCTATTGTTTTTAGGTAGGCCAGATAAGCTTTAAATGACGTGATGCCTGCTGCAATGCTTTTCTTTATTTCTGCTGCCGTGTTTTCGTCGAAGGAGGAAATACCCATATGCAACGTATAATCGATCAGTGATTTTTCTGCTTGCGGTTTGCGTTTTTCAAATGCTTTGATCAACGATTCACCGCGTGAAGGTGTCACAAAATCGATAATGGTGGTTGTACCACCTGAAAGGGCTGCCAGCGTGCCGCTCCGGAAATCATCGCTTGAATTACCAGCTGGTGTGGGTAGTTCCAAATGCACATGAGGATCTATTCCTCCCGGAAATGCCAATAATCCTGTGGCATCAATTATTGTACTGCTTCTATTATCAATATTTTCCGCAATATCAATGATTTTCCCGTTTTCAGTCAGTATATCAGAATTAATGATTTTATCAGCGTTTACGACGGTTGCATTTTTTATCAGAAGAGACATGAGCTCTGAATATTTTGACTTTGAGATTTTAGATATAATGTGTTTGGGCTGCCGGGGTTTGATCAGAACATTTTATAATTCCTGCATTTTTTTCCAGAGATTTTTGCTTAACCCGCGGCAATGATCAAGAATTTCTGCTTCATCAACGGTCACAACCTTGCGGTCTCTTACTACCAGCCTGCCATTTGAAATAACATGCTGTACATGTTTTGATTCAATACTGAAAATAAAATGCCCCAGGAAGTTCTGAGCATTGAATTCGGTTTGTGGCTTGTAGTCCAGCACCACCAGGTTATTTACATCATCACCGGCAAAACCGTTTTCATGAAAATAACGGTTTACATTTCTGAATCTGCGGTATGTCTCGGCATAATCGATATTCTCAAAATTTTGTCCTACAAAAAATGCATTCTTTGCGCTTTTCAGCATGTCGCTGTGCATACCGTCAGTGCCAAGCATAACGTTCTTTTCAATTTTATCCGAATTAAAAAAACCGACCCTGTTGTTCAGGTTGCTCTCGGTATTTTGTGCAATCCACACTCCAGACCGGTTAATCAGTTCCCGTTCATTATGGTTTATACACAGGCAATGGCTGAGGATGCTACGTGGAGAACTGAGCAGGCCAAAGTCGTTAAGTCTTTCGACCACGCGTTTGTTATAATGTTCCGTGCAATGCTGTTCATCCAGATTGTCTTCAGCCACATGAATATGAATTCCGGTATTATACTTGTCCGAAAGATCTTTTACCAGGTTTAGCGTTTTATCCTCAAGCGTAAACGATGCGTGAAGCCCGATGAGCCCCTGGTTTTTTGATATGTAGTTTTCAGTTTCCTGTAAAGCTTGCGTGGTGGCATTTATCCCGTTTCTGTCAGTAATTTCATAACACAGCAAGTGAGAAATACCGACCTTATTAAATGCATTTGCAATGATATCAAGTGATCCTTCGATAGCGGAAGGCGAGGAGTGATGGTCAATAACGAAAGTTACACCGTTCCGGGCACAGGCAATGGCTGTTGCCAGTGCGCTGTATTCAATCATTTCTTTGTCGAGGCATTTATCAAGAGTCCACCAGATATACTGAAGGATTTCCAAAAAATTTGAAGGATTTTTTTTTGGTGCCGGCATGCCTGTTGCAAGTGCTGAATACACATGATGATGCCCGCATCCGAAAGCACGGGTAACATATTTTCCCGTACAGTCAATTTTAATATCGGTTCCGTTGTCCTGGCTTTCAGTGAAAATGATACCTGAATCAGGATTACTTGGAATAATAATGTTACAGGGGAAAAAATCGAGAGTCTGGTAATCAATAAAGGTGGCGTTGCTGAGCAGAATTGACATAGTATATAATAGTTATGAATGGTTATTAATAAAGTTATACTAACCTATATGCTGGTCGATGTGACAGGTTAGCTTTTCGAGCAGGTTTACATAACTCCCGAATTCATTGTCGTACCAACCGAAAATTTTTGCATGTGTCACGGGAATATTGATATCGACAGGGTTTTTAATTCCAAATGTTTTAACTGTCTCAGCAGGAAGTTTGATAAAACCCGTACGGGTATGCGTTTCATGGCCTTCAATGATAATGGCTGCTTTATATCCGAGTAAATCGGTAGAAACATTTTGTTTGTCTGAGAATACCAGTAGGTCTTTCTGAGCGCCTTCTGCAGCACTTTTATAAATATTGTTGATATGTTTCTGATTTATTATCGGGTTTCCTTTTTCATCTAATCCTGAATTAAAAGTGATGTTCAATGTGATCATTGAAACCGTGGAGGTTGGGATACGCACCGAATCGGCCATGAACCCTATTTCCTGTATTTGCGGGATGACTGCTTCCAAGGCTTTGGCTGCACCGGTGGTGGAAAGAATAATATTATTAATTACCGAGCGGGTCTTTCGCAGGTCACTGGCGCCGGCTTTTGGTATGGAATCAAGCACGCTTTGTGTGTTGGTGGCTGAGTGAACTGTTGACATTGAAGCTGTCAGGATTTTTGAGGTAAACCGATCTTCCAGTAAGGGTTTTATCATATGTGACAGCCCGGTAGTAGTACAACTGGCAGCTGAAATAACGTTATGCCTGTGTGCATCATAGTCGAGGTGGTTGATGCCATAAACCATCATGATACTGTCTTCTGGCATTTTTTTGCCTGCTTCTTTAATTTTAAAAGGTGCGCTGATAATTACTTTTCGTGCGCCACCTTCAAAATGCCCGCGAAGGCTGCCTTTTGTCGTATCAGCGGGCAGAGTCGGGTCAACAAATTGTCCGGTACAATCAACTACAATCTGAACCTGTTCTTTTTTCCAGGGGATGGCAGCAGGGTTTCTTTCATCAGTGAGTATTTTTACCGGCATTCCGTCAATTTCAAACAATAAGTTTTCGGAGTCCAGAATTTTTATTATGTTGCGCCTTGTTTTATGCCCATAAATAAAATAACCAAGATCGCCATATGTAGAATCGGCTTCAAGCACCTGGACAAGGTCTTCAATGTTTTTTCCGGTTTTACGTCCAAGATTTACGACAATACCATCGAAATGCCTGGTAATAATATGGTTCCAAAGTGTCAGCTTTCCGATCCGGCCCAGGCTGTTAATTCCAAGATAATTCTTTTCTTTAATATCAATATTCATAATTATAATTTTTAGGTGTTTGTCAGTTATTTACAGTTTGGATTATTTTGTGTAAATTTTAATTAATGATTAATAATATTCAGACAAAGTTATTGTATTTTCAGACAATAATTGCAATCAAACCAGAGGATAATTTCCTTTATAAATATTTCCAAAGGTTCCATCAATAGCTATTTCATCTCCTGTAGTTAATATTTGTTTTTTAATAACACATTTTTTTTCTCTTTCGTACACAACTAGGTCGGTGCAATTAACAATGCATATTTTTCCAAGACGTGCTGCTGTCACCGCTGCATGTGATGTAGCGCCACCGCGGGCGGTTAGCAGCCCGTCACAGCCAAAGATGATGCCGATGTCGTCAGGGACTGTATCGGGCCTGACGAGGATAAGTTTTTTTTCAGGGAACAGTTGCCTCATTCTTTTCATATCCTCTGTATCGAAAATAAGAATGCCGTTCATTGCACCACCTCCGATACCGATGCCTTGTCCAAGTAATTTCATTTTTAAAGCGCCAAGTGCAAATTGTTGCGTTTTTTCTTTTGTCCTTACATCCTGATCACGTGTTTGTAATATATAAAAATCTTTTTCATTTTCTGATTCAAAGGTGAATTCAATTTCCTGGTGGCCAAACCCATGCTTTTCGGTAAGCTCTGTTGCAATATCATAAATCCGTTTGTGAATCTGGGGAAATTTTTCTTCAAGTGAATTTCCTTTTGTTAAACTGGTTGTTTGATTTCGGGAAATTGGTAATACGTGAACCAGGCCGCCTACCACATCTTCTCCCTGGCTTACCATCGAATAGTCGCCGTATAAGTGAATGCCCGGTTTATGAAGATTTGGATTATGAGTAAATACCACACCTGTCCCTGATGTGTAATTGATATTGCCCAGTACCATTTTTTGAATAATAACTGCTGTTCCCCATTCGTCTGCAATCTGAAGATGCTTTCTGTAAACTATTGCCCTGTCAGAGTTCCATGAATCAAAGACATTTAAAATAGCCTGCCGGAGTTGTGGAAATACTTCCTCTTCTATATGTATGTGGTTTTGTTTTAATACTTCCCTGTAAGCAAAAGAAATTTCCCTCATTTGTTCCGGTGAGAATTGTACCTTTTGCTTTACTTTATATAATGATTTAAAGTCGATCATGACCTGATCAAAAATGTCACGGCTCATGCCTGAAGCCATGCCCCAGCTTTGCAGGAAACGCCGGTAACAATCCCATGATGTCCAGGCGTAGTTAGGCTGTTTGCTCAGTGCCTCAATAATATATTCATTTATTCCAATATTTAAAAAAGTATTCATTGCCCCGGGCATGGAAACGGCTGTCCCGGAGCGGACCGAAAGCATTAAGGGATTCTTTGGATTGCCGAATTCCTTGAGGGTCATTTTTTCAAGTTTTTTTATCTGAGCCATGATCATATTATCAATTTCACGACTCATCATTTTATTTTGCAACACTGTGTCTTTTCGGCGAAACACTTCAGTAGTGATTACAAAGCCCGGAGGTACCGGATACCCCAGTGCATAAAGTTTTTTCAAAAAGAATGCTTTAGAACCAATGTACACCTGATTGTCGATGTTTTTCGACTGGTCGTAAAGTGTGCTGATGACCATATCAGGATTGTATGACATGATGTCGCGGATTTTTTCACCGGTGAAGTTATCGACCATATTTCGCAAAGAAGTCAGAACACTGGCAATGAAGTTATCAAGGCTTTGCAACAAAAATGAAGATGAAAGCATATCCCTGTAAAAAGCCTCCGAATGTTTATGCATGAAACGTTGTCCATCAGGGTCTTTATCAGGACTTGCTGAATACATTTGGGGCAGGACAATTTTCAGGACTTCTTCATAGGGCCTGAAAAAATATTTGCTGATAATTTCACGGATATTTTCACCCATGAATCCAAAAATATTGTTATACTGGTGCAGCGAAAAACTCTGTGATTTCAGGCTGTAGTTAAACATATTCAGGTTGGAGTTAAAGGCATGATTTTCAATTCCATCAAGCAAGAGCCCTTCTTTATAAAGTTCAAGCACGGAGGCTATTTTTTCAAGTGTTTTGGCTGTAATATAATTAAGGTTAATTGACCGGACAAGTTCTTCAATAACTATTAAAGCTGACTGCTCCAATTTATAGATCAGCCCGAGCGCTTCAAAACGCCTTTCATGGTATTCGCCATACATTGAAGGTATACCAAATGCCACATGTCTTTTATGATATATATTTTCCCAACCTTCAGTTTTTTCGTTGTCCAGAATAATTTTATTAAGAATACTGATAAAACTGAAAATATATTTCAGGGAGATTTCCCTGTTTTTTTTCTGCAATGCATCTTCCAGGGCCATTACTTCATTAAGCGGGAAAAAATTATATTTTAGTATGCTTTTTATTATGTTTACTGTATTGAACGAATATTTTTCAATAAGTATATAATACAGACGACAGATCATCATCAGCCGTTTTTTATTAATCTGCGATTCACCTGTTATACTGTTAACCCACTTGTCGATTTTGTCAGGATGTTCTTCTATTAAATAGAAAGGGTTTTTTAAATGTGCTTTTTCAGTAGTTTTCAGGACGAGTTTTTGCATGGGGGTAACCCATTTTCCCTTCGGGTTAATTTCAGACAGTACATCGCTGGGGAGTAATGATTCCAAAGGTTCTATATCCCCATCCACCCAAAAATTGAATATCTTTCGTGTAAGAGATATGTGGGTGTTATTGCTCTCAATATGTACCTGTTTCCTTAAAAAGTGAATAAGTTTATCCTTACGTCCAGTGAGTTCATCAATTTCTGTTGTTATATCTCTCAGTTCTCCTTCTGCGCCAATTTCATTAAAATAAATGGGAAATATACGGCAAAGCTGTTTTACCCTTCTGAAATGGGGCTGGATTTCTGAATTAAGCAAAGCCGAAACATCTTTTTGAAACAGGTCTGTATCAAAAATAAAAATACCTTTCAGTTTAAGATTAACAGTAAGGGCTGAAATTAGTTTTGAATATTTGTCCGGCGATGTTTCAAAAAGGTCAAGCCAGACCCTTATATTTTTAATGTGGTTGAGATCAACCATGGTTCTCCATTCGTTGCTCAATACCAACTCACCCGGGGCAACAAAAGGTAATCCTATTAATTTTAGAATAAATTTGTTGATATACTCATCGGGCAGGCTGTGTATAATTTCTTTGCCCATGGTTAAAATACAATCCAGAACTGTTGAACTGTGCTCTTTATGCAGTTCATGAAACAGCGAAAATATATTATCCATAAAAGGGCCGACCTGCTCAGGTTTAATTTCCGAAAAAATAATTTTTATCAACCTGTTTAAATCATTCAACAACGAGTTTTTTATATGTGACATTCCGGGAATATGCAGGAGATAAACGATATAATAAAAACGATCGGCAATGTTTTCAAAACCCTCTGTTTGCCCAGAAAAATATTCAGTAAGTTCCTGGTACAACATGATGTTCTTATCAAGATCTTCAAACCTTCTTGAAATTTCCCATTTTTTAATCTGTTTGTCAAAAAATTGTTTTCCGATATTTGAAAACTGTTGAGAAAAACTTTTGCTTAGATATTCTTTGTTCTTTTTGTACCAGATTTCAATATCCGAAGTTTCTGACCAAAAGCGGATTACTTCTCCTGAAAGTGAATATAGAAGAGTAAAAAAATCCTCGCTCAGAATATTTTTAGTTGATAAAATGCTCATTTGGTTTTTAAAAAAGCTTGAGTACCTAAGTACAACAGGATGTTTTTCCAAGATCCATTTATCTAAAATAGACAGACCGGTTTTAAGTAATTTTATTGAGGGCTTATCCTGACTTGCAATTAGTGCCAGAAACTCAATAAAAGCAGGATATACAATTCCGAATACATCCTGATTTTTTGTTTTCTCAAGTGTTTCGCTGAATATCCCGATGACAATCAAAAGCGCTTTTTCTTTTTCTTCGCATTGTGAATAAAACCAAAAGTCCCCAATCGCCAGCCGCCGGAGTTCATCCCCGATCAGTTGCTGGTTGGCATATGGATGATGGTATTCATTGAAAAAATTTGTTGTTCGCTCGTGAATTCCCCAATAGTTTGATGACAGTCCGAGCAACCAGTTATGCTCATTTTTTACGGCAATCTCCTTTTGCCGGGTTGCAGAAAGATTTACTTCGAGAGCTTTGGAATAAAATGATTTTACCATGTTTAATGAAAAATTTATATAGGCTCAAAGTTCGCAAATTTTTTGAAAAATAAAAGTATTGATTAATATCAGGCAAGTGCCGTTAAACAGGCCGGATACTCAGTTTTCTTGCAATACCTGTTCTGTCGGAGCTTTTAATAACTGTTTTCTTTTATACTGAAAATTGCACCAGTTTTTTATCGTGCATACAGTAAAAAAACAGCTGGCCGTTTTTGAAAATCGAAAATATTTTTTTGCCAAAATTTAACTGGCCTGGAAATGATTTTTTGTGTTGGAAGAGTCAGGTCGGCTGCGACACACAACATTGTTTCGCTGCTGCAATTTTCAAGTATAGCCTGTATCATCTGCTGATTCCGGTAAGGAGTTTCAATGAAAATCTGTGTTTGTGTATTTTGACGTGAAAGATTTTCAAGCTGTCTTAGCTTTTTTGACCGTTGTAATTTATCCACAGGCAAGTATCCATGAAATGCAAAGTTCTGCCCGTTAAATCCGGAAGCCATAAGAGCCAGGAACAAGGAGGATGGGCCGGTTAACGGAATTACTTCAATATGGTTACGATGTGCTTCGGCAACGATTTCTGATCCCGGGTCAGCAAGGCAGGGCAGGCCTGCTTCTGATAATATCCCTGCACTACGGCCGTCTAACAAGGGTTCTATATATTGATGTATATCTTCTTTTACAGTATGTTCATTAAAAATCATGAATTCAAGTGCGTCAATATTGATACTTTTATTGATACGTTTCAGGTACCTGCGGGCTGTCCTCAACTCTTCAACAATAAAAAGGTTCAGGCCTTGAATTATTATCTGGTTAAGTTCTGGAATTACGTCGGATATCAAGCCGGTTTCCCCAAGTGGCGCAGGGATAAGATATAGACGGCCTCTGGGTTTTTCGGAACTTGCTGAGTATTTGGTTTCTGGCATAAGATTTGGTAAAAAAGAACCCTTTCCTGAAAACAAATATAAATTAAAAACATCAGTATTATGAGAAAAATTATTGTCTCTTTAGCCTTGTTGGTATCGTGTATAATGACTTATTCACAGGGAAATGTCAAGCCGGTGCAAGTCAATGTGTTTAAAAACGGTACCTATTTTATTGCCAAAGAAGGAAATGTTGCCGTAAAAAATGGGTACGCCATGATTGAACTTCCAAAGCTACCCCTGCTCGGAACATATTGGTTGAATGCAGCCAAAGATAATAAGATTACCAGGGTATGCTTTATAACTGATACAATAAAAAAAACCAAGAAACCTCAGAATTTTAATGATATTTTTAAAGGCTCGGTTGGCAAAAAAGTGCACTTTACATATAGTGCCGGAGCAGATAAGAATCTCCGCGAGATCAGTGGCGTATTGCTTGAATTTTATGAAGGTTCAGGTATTGCAAAAGTCAGGCTTGCCGATAACAGAATAACTTTTTATCCTGTGGCGTCAGTGGTGGAATTTACCATTGATGATTCGAATGTCGGTGAATTAACTATTGATTCGCTGGTTCGTGTTGCTAAAATCTATTTCGATAAAAGCCTTACCAATACTGATATACGTGTTGTTTATATGCAAAGGGGCATTCAATGGCTGCCTTCTTATAGTATAAAAGTAATAAATGAAAATGAGCTTCAGCTTGAAATGAAAGCATTGGTCGAGAATTATTCCGAAAATATTGTTGATGCCGACCTTACACTCACCGTCGGAAATCCGCAGTTTTACTATGGATTTCAATACGACCCGATTTATAATAATACATTAACGTCTCTATTTGATGTGAAACCTGCTGCTGTACCTTATGCACAAACACAGCAATATTATACAAGCAATGTTTATGTAACTGAAGACAGGTCATCCGGAACGGGTGAAATCAGTGAGTATTATGATTACACCACTGAAGGTGAAAAAACCAATGATCTGTACATATACAAAATTGGCAAAGTAAGTCTGCCGGAATATAGCAAAACCAGTTTCCAGATTTTTTCCACAAAGATTCCCTATAAAGATGTATATGAAGTGAATATTGGTGATGTTGCAAATTATTCCTATTACAACTATATCAGTAACGATCCAGAAAAGCGTTTAGATGTATATCATTCGCTGTTACTCACGAATAGTACAATATATCCGTTCACTACAGCACCTGTTTTTGTTCAGAATGAGAATATGCAACCACTTGCTCAGGACAGGATCAAATATACACCTGCAGGAGCAGATATTTCAGTGCAGTTGTCAAAAGCAGGTGATGTGGTTGTTAAAAACAAAGAAGAGGAGCTGAAAAAGGAAGACAATGTTAAAAAAATTGGTAAGACCTATTACCATAAGGTTACAATAAAAGGTACCATTTCAATTGAAAATCTTCAGGCCAAGAAAATACTTTTAAGTATTAAAAAAGATATTGTTGCCAATATCACCGGTGCCAGTGATAACGGAAAAATTGAGAAGAGCGGGAGGTATAATGTTCTTAATCCCTACATGAAAATAAACTGGGAACTACCATTGGGTGCCAATGAGAAGAAGTCGATTACCTATGAATACGAAGTATTTGTTGCGGCTTCCGGCGGAATCGGTTCCAGTTATTAGAATATTTATGAATGAGAAAACATGTTGCAGTTTTGCACAATCATGCTGATTATTCTGAAGCTGAATACAACGCAAAATAGCTGATTATAATTGGGCAGAAGTAGTACCTTTTTCTTTGATGATAATTATTTCACCGGGTAAAGAATTTCAGTTTCCCATTTGGTCATATCGGGTTCTTTTTGCGGATCCGTCTTATAAATTTCCATGGGCGGACCTATAACAACCAGCTTGTGGTCTTTCACATATTTATCAATTGCTGCGTGGGTATTGGGAATGGTTTCATATGAGCCGTAATGAATAGCACTGGCATATTTTTGTGCTGGCAACTCAGCATATTTTATTCTGTTTTTTTCTTGTACAGGCCCTTTCACAAAGATGCCGCATTCCATGATGTTTTTATCTGATTTTTCGTCCCATAAAAGGTAACGGGCAAAGGGTGGTGCAGTACATTCGATATTATTCATACCGATATATTGCATCACTTCGCCGAAAGCCTTTCCCATAGCGGTACCTACCTCGCTGCATTTTGAAGAATCCCGGATATACAGAATGTGTTGTTTTTCCATTTCTTTAATAGAAACCTCAGATGTTTTAAATGTGTTTATCATAGTCAGATAGTTTTCACTTACTTTTTCCAGTTTTTCAAGTCCTGTTTTAAAACTCTTATGTATCATGCCCGGCATAAAAGCGCCCAGGAGCCTGCCAACAGGGTATTTCAGATTGTTTAATTCAAGCGACCATGTCACTTTTGTGGAATCACCTTCTTCAGTAAAAATCCAGTCGCTGTATGAAACTCCCTGTCCTTCAAATTCCATTTTCATTCTCAAATGTTTGTTTGTTTCTTCTTCAACAATGGTCATAGTGCCGTTTCCCTGGGTTTTACTTTCCCATTTCATGACTGCGCCAACACCTTGCTGGGGACCGCTGAGAATAATTTTCATTGCTGTATCGCCTTCCCTGAAAGGGGTCCAGCTATCCCATCTTTTTAAATCATTCACCTGGGCGTAAATATATTTGGCAGGGCACTTTATATAGCGCGATTCCTCTATATTTCTTTTAGATGGAAGGAATATGGCAACTACCAATATTAAAACGATGATAATTAAAAGTGCGACAACAAGTCTTTTTAAGAATTTCATATCTCAGGTTTTTTTATTCGTAATTATTTCAATTCAAATTTAAGAATTTTTGAGAAAATGGATAAATTTTTCATTCAAGTACTATTTTCAGAAGAGAAATTAGCAATCGGCATTACTAATCGTTTGAGTCAAAATAATTAAAATTATAATAACCGATAATTGTACTATATGGTTCTGTTCTAAAATAAGATTGACAAATATTATCAACATCTTACGAATAATATGTTTCAGAATTCTTACGAATAATATGTGTCAGAACAACAAAAAAATATAATGCTATTTTTTGAAATGCTCATAAATTCTGCATTCTTCAAAAGTGATTATTGGGAAATACCACCAAAAAGACCAATATAATTGATGTACTGCCATCACGGGCATCTTTATTTAATTGGTGTTTATCAATTCCATCAACTTAATCTTAGAATAGAGCGTACTATTTGTTTACAATTATTTTATTTTTGTATTGCTGGCCGTTTATATTGACCAAAATATAATAAACCCCATTTGTTTGATTTGAAATATCAATTTGTTCTGAATTTGAATTAGAAAAGTTGTCGAAAAATATTTTTCTTCCTAATACATCAAAAATATAGCAATACGCTTCTTTAAAAATTATACCATCAATTTTTATTTTGAATATGCCGTTGTTAGGATTAGGTAAAATATATAGTTGTGTTTGGCTTGCAGAAAAACTTTGAACTGAATTATTGAAACTACAGCTTGTATCTGGTACATAACGCCATAAATCATTGCTTGTCACATATATATTGGGTGTGATAAAAATGAACCCCCCGAATAGCCATAAATTACCGAACTTATCTTTAAAAGGTAAAGCCCCGCCCCGGGCCCTTGGAATATTATTAATGGAAGGAACTCCAATAGTACCATAAATACCAACATTATTAAGTGTATCATTTCCATTTACCCATCTCCATTGATTGCTCTGAGGATTATAACACCACATATCATTAAAGCAAAAATCACTTCCTTCCCTAAACCCACCAAACATCCAAAAATTTCCATTATTGTCGGTCCAACATGCTCTGTTTTCAAATCTCGCCGGGGGATAATTATTTCCAAGTGGATCACATAATTCGCCATAATTGCCAGTATCATACACAACATTAGGCCCATTAACCCAAGACCACATAGTGGATGCTATATCGTATTTCCATAAATCATTATATAATCCGAAACCCGAACCACCCATAAACCAAAGATTATCATCTTTTCCATTCCATTTTGAATATGCACAACGGGCAGGTGGCTCATTTGTGGCTGAGGCAATACCCATGATGCCATAATTACCTTGAGAATCCACAGCGCTATCACCAGTAACCCAAGTCCACGTATTTTCGCTGATATTATATTTCCATAAGTCGTTGCCAAGTCCTTTAGTTCTCGCTCCTCCAAATAACCATAGGTTGTTATCATGATCTGTCCAGGATGCACTTGTTTCGTAACGTGCCTGAGGATAATTAAAAGTTGAAGCAACACCTTTTATTCCAAAATATCCAGGGGCATTAAGTTGGCTTGAACCACTTACCCATGTCCACATATTAATATCAGTATTATATTTCCATAAATCAGCGTAACGTCCATTGCTTGTTGTGCCACCAAAAAGCCATAAATTGCCGTTCTTATCTACCCAAGTCAATGTACCATATCCTCGAAAGCCGGGTGTGTTGGTAGGAGAGGGCAAACCTATCATTCCATAGTTTGGTTCGCTGAAATTTAAAGCTGAATCGCCCATTATCCATGTCCACACATTGCTCGAAACTGTATATTTCCATAGAACAGAATAATAGCGACAGCCACATAAATTAGCACCACCATACAGCCAAAAATCGCCGTTTAAATCTGTCCATTCACAAGCCTCGTACAATCCTGGGGGAGTATTAAGAGAATCCGGAACGCCTTGTACTCCGAAAATCCCATTTGAGCAATAAGTGCTATCACCTTTCATCCATGTCCACATTCCTTGTTGAGCTTTTAAAGAATTAAACGTGCAAAAAACCAAACAAAGAAGTAGAATTAAATTCTTATCACTAATAACTATTTTCATTTTAATGCAGGAGTTAATCTGAAATTTCGTTACGATTCTCTATCAATGAATATATTAATTGTTGTAATGTTTAATAGTATCCCACAAAAAACATCAAACAATTTGAATCATTCAAAATTATTTGTAATTGTTTTTTTACAAATATATAATAATTCTATAATAACAGCAAGTTTTTTATTAAAGAATAAAATAGCGCTAAATTAGCATTGGAAACATATACATGCTAAAAAGGGAAGAGTGAATAATTGCTATTAGCTAATTGCAATAGGCATAAATTATTTTGCAAATTTCAGTAAATAATCCTTCATCATATCTTTATGAATGATAAAATCAAGGATTTTCAGTTTTATGTAGTCCTCACGGAAGAAATAATAACCAAAGCTTTTACTTTGTTTGCCGACATTGCGCGAGCCGGCTCCTGAATCTTTTACCAGATACCAGTCTTTGCCGTTTATTTCATAATAGCCTACAATATGAAGCCCGTGGTCATCACCGGTAGTCTGGTTGCTGAAACGGAACTGCCGTGCATATTCATCAATGTATTCTTCAGGTATGTCAAAGGAAGGGATCACGGCAACCTGTTGAAATGATTCAAATCCGGCTTCTGACACATCGCCGCCGATACCAATTGTATATCCCTTGCGAATGGCGTTTTTTATAATACTCATGTAATCATCAAGTGGAAGGTTATAATAATCAGAGCTATGCCACCAGTTGTCGGTGACTTTAAATTCCATTTGTGTGAAATATGGTTTTTCCATCAGGGAGATTACATCGCAATAGTCGTCAAGTTTCAGTTTCAGAACATTATTCAGGTATTCCTGTGGCGTCATATCTTTGCCATTCACAGTTACTTTTGAAGGAGGAACGCCCATGTATGAATTCATGATACTTTTTATGGTGCTGATAGCGATATCCTCGTTCCAGGCATCGGCAGCTTTCAGTGATTTCAGATAGTTGTTCATTTCAGCAAACATCTTGCTGTGATTGTGGTCGGTTTGCCCCGGCAACATTCCATTATAAGCATCTGAAGGAACAATTCCGTATGCTTTCCAAATCCGTGTAACGGCATTAGCTTCAGAACCTTCTCCAAAAGCCGATTCTCCACGGGTTTTAATGTAATACTTTGCTTTCTCAACATATTCCCAGTAAACAGTGTACATCTCCGATAGTTTTACTTTTTGCTGAGTCAAACGATATATTTCCGATTCAAAATATGAGGTAGCTGAAAAACACCAGCATGTCCCAGTGTTTCCCTGTGAAACAGGATCGTTGCACCATTGTTTTTTATACAGGTCGATATCGGTAGGCAGGTTCATACCTGAAAAGTCCATCTTAAAGCGGGGTTCCGTTTTAGGTGCTTCATCCTTTTTATTGAAATCTTCTATGCCTTTAAGGATGTAATTCTGATAGTATCCGGGCTGATATTCTTTGAATATCGCTTTATCTTTATGGGGCGCCTGTGCAAATACTATTACGGCCATTAGTGCGAAGGCCAGGGACAAACTGATTTTTTTCATAGGTATATTATTTTAATAAAGTAAAAACTATTTTTTGTATATTATAAAAGTTGCATATGTATTATTCTTTTGTTTTCTTATTTTTAGTGTTGATGTATTGTAGAAATATGGTTTTGGAAAGCAAATTTATGAAAAATACATTGATAAGCATAATTTATTCATATGCAAAAATCGATACACCAGAACTATTTATTAGTTGTTGTATACCAAAACGATAGGAATTTCTGTCGCTATTGACAAAATATTCAAACAACAATTAAAAAATTTATGACAGAGGATTGACCCAACAATCATTTTTCATCCAGTCTGGTTGTTTTTTTTGAAAACCAGTCCGATATATTTGTTGCAATGGTAATGGTGTTGGGCGCTCCTTTCAAATGGTATTTTGCCCAGGCATAATCAATACTGAATTTATAAACATTAATACCGCATCCGAATGAAAAACCAAGGATTCCTTTTTTTACTTCGGTTTTAAGTTCGTGCCGGCGCTGGTAATTGTAACCAATGCTTATATGAAACCGTTTAGCGATATAAACCTCCATCCCCAGAACAAAATGCCGCATAAGTTTATCAGCAAATGTTTCTAATTTGCCAGTTTTTAATGTGTCGCCTGTTACGGGATCAACAGTTGAAATATTGGGATTAGTGTATGTGAGATCCCATTTTTCGAGGTGATTGTAAATTATAGAATATCTGAAAGGAGTTTTATTAATACGTTGCGAAATACCTAACTGAATCTCAAAGGGCAGCGGTTCAATATTTCCGGAAATATAAGGATCAAGTTGCCTTCCGATATTTTTAAATATAACGCCGGCCATGAATCCGCTTTTTTCGTGGATATATGTTCCTGCAACATCAACAGCAATACCAAATGAGTTGTATTTTTCGAGCTGAGAATAGATAAACTTCATATTGGCACCAAGCAAAAAGTTTTTATGTAATTTCCGTCCCCAGCCCAGAGTTAAAGCATATTCACCACCGGTAAAATTTCCGTATGTTAATCCCGTTTCATCAGCTTCAAGGAATCGGCCGTAATTAATAAACTGCAATGCAGTGGTAAAGCTCCCGGCTTTTTTAAACGTATGGGAATATGCCACAGTTCCATAATTTACATCGCTGATATAGTCTGCAAAATTTAAAGCAATTCTGTGGTGCAGGTTTTCATCTATGAGCGAAGGATTGACTATGGCAAGAGAAACATCATTATCACCGGCTACAAGCATATTGCTGCCTAAAGCAGCTACGCGTGCCGAAACGGGCAGATTAAGAAATTCATATGTATTATTGCCGCCGGTTTGGCCAAGGACAAATATTTTGAAAGAAAAAAAAATAAAGAGAATTATTGAAAACCTTTTCAATTGTGATGGTGTTTGTGAAACAAAAATAATGCTTTTTGTAAGCTGTCGGTTGTGAAAACGTAAAATAATACAAAATATTGTATTAATTTTGGCTTCATGGTCACGCATGAAGTATATATGAATCGTTGTATTGAGCTTGCCGGAAAGGGATTAGGCAATGTCGCTCCAAATCCGATGGTAGGTTGTGTGATCGTTTACCATGGGGAAATTGTTGGTGAGGGATATCACACGGTTTTTGGCGGGCCTCATGCAGAGGTTAATGCAATAAATTCCGTGAAGGAAAAAGATATTTTAAAAGATTGCGACTTATATGTGAACCTTGAGCCCTGCAGCCATTATGGTAAAACACCGCCTTGTGCCGATTTAATTATAAAATGCGGAATACCTCGTGTTTTTATCGGTACCCGCGATCCATATGCAGAAGTTCAGGGGAGGGGAGTTGCACGGTTGAAGGAGGCAGGAATAGTTGTTACAGAAGACATTCTTGTCGATAAATGTAAGGATTTGAATAAACGTTTTTTTACATTTCATCAGAAAATACGGCCATTTGTAATTCTTAAATGGGCGCAGACAATTGATGGGTTTATTGATCATGACAGAAACAACTGTGAACCGCAAATAAACTGGATAACAGACGAGCACACCCGGATTTTGGTGCATCGCTGGCGTTCAGAAGAGCAGTCTATACTGATAGGTACAAATACAGTTATGTTCGATGATCCGCAGCTTACTGTACGCGATTGGCACGGAAAAAATCCTTTGCGTTTGGTAATTGATGAAAAGCTTTCCATTCCTTCTTCTTTTAAAATTTTTGATTCGTATGCCGAAACGATTGTTTTTAATGCTGTAAAAAATGCGGTTGTTTGTAATATTGAATATGTTAAACTGGATTTTAGTAAATCAATCATTCCTCAGATATTAGTAGAACTTCATAGGCGCAATATACAGTCTCTCATTGTTGAGGGTGGCAGGATGTTGCTACAATCGTTTATTGATGAGGATTATTGGGATGAAGCACGGGTGTTTTCAGGAAATATTTGTTTTTTTAAAGGTATTAAATCGCCTGAGATATGTGGGAATATGGTATCTGTTGAACCGATCGTTAATGATAAACTGATGGTGATAAAAAATTTAAATCAACAAAGTGTTATGCACACTGTATGAAATTACTTATGAAAATATTGCTGAATGAAATGTTTGGAAATTTTATTTTATTGTACTATATTTACTTATCTTTTTAAAAATAACTTAATGATTTGTCTTTCATATAAAAATGGATCCTTTTATTATATTAAAAATCAATTAGATTAATCATGAAAAATATTAATATGATAAGAAGATGGGTTTCAATAATTTTTTTGGTATTATTCCTTATTATTATATCCAGGGAGCAGGCCTATTGCTGTATGCAAAAATCTTTTGACAAAGCAAAGTCATCATTGAAAAGCGGCAGGCATCCTAAAAGAGGCACCGCGATGAAGTCTGCAAACCCACAGAGGACGCAGAATATATCTCAACCTGCGCGCAGAGTTGGCTGGGATGGCCAGAATAAAGGTTCAGAATCAAACCATGCCAAATCCAAATCAAAAGCTGCCAATCGTACATCTTCTCCGGGACATAATACATTATTTTCCTATTCGTTAAATTCTATCAAAAACGGGGGAAACTGGAAAAACACCAGGGTAATAAAAAGTACCCAAAACGGCGCTTTCAGATCGAAGAAAAACTGGAAAAGGTCCTCGGCAAACAACGTAAGAAGCATTAGGAATACCAGGAAGGCAAACTGACGATAAGAAATTAATTCTATTTTGTCATTTATAAAAGTTTAATATCAACAATTTAAAACCTAAGATTTTTAAAGGAATAAGATTGAAATCACCTAATAGTTTATTTTATTGTCCTTAAACTTATCCTTGTTTTCGATCACATTTACCGCGGTTTTAAAGGTTTCATCCTCCTCATTCTGGATTCGCCAGTAGGCGGCGTAATCCCATAAATTACGGGCTATCCATGCCTTAAGGAAATTTCGAATATATGGTTCTGATATTTTATATTCGTCTTCATTTTTCTTAACGCCTTCGTTATCAGAAAATTCAAAAAACTTTTGCATAAATTCATCCGTAAGTACAAAATCTTTTAGAAATACTTCAACATCAGTATATTGCTTTTTCAGGTTGTCGCGGTTTCCGTCAAGATAATTAAGAACATACTGATTAATTATATTCTTTCGTAGAAGATTTGTATAATAGTCTGTTACTTTTGAAGTATCAAGTGGTATAAAGATATCTGGCATAATACCGCCGCCACCATAAACCACACGTTTGTTCGGAGTATAAAATTTAAGTGAATCGGGGAATTTGATACTGTCGGGATTCATCATTTCACCATGTTTAAAACGATCGGTGAGGTCTTTGAAGTATTTTTCCGTACCTTCATTATATGGTTTTTGGACACAACGTCCGGTTGGTGTGTAATAGTGTGCTGTAGTCAGCCTGATAACTGATTGATCGGGTAGTGTGAACGGGCGTTGTACTAATCCTTTACCAAATGACCTTCGGCCTATTATTAGTGCCCTGTCCCAATCCTGCACGGCGCCGGTGACAATCTCGCTGGCCGATGCCGAACCCTCATTGATCAGAACAACCAGTTTGCCTTTCTGGAACTCGCCTTTTCCGGTAGCATTGCTGACCTGTCTGGTGGAATTTACACCCTGTGTATATACGATCATCTGACCTTTTTTCAGGAACTCATCAGCAAGTTCAATGGCTGTATTTAAATAGCCTCCTGAATTATCCCGCAGGTCAAGGATCAGGTTTTTCATTCCCTGTTTTTTTAAATTTGATAAAGCTTCCGTGAATTCAGCTATCGTGTTTTGTGCAAACTTATTCAGTTTGATATAACCGATTTCGCTGGTAGCCATGTATGCTGCATCAAGGCTGTTGATGGGAATTTTATCACGCACAATTGTATAATCCAGTAGGTCTTTTTTTCCGCGGCGGAATATGCTCACCTTTACGGAGCTTCCTTTTGGCCCGCGAAGTTTTTTCACAACATAATCCGTTGTAACTTTCTTTCCAACAGCATCTTCGCCATCAATTTTAACAATTTTGTCGCCAGACATGATGCCGAGTTTTTCAGAAGGCCCGTCGGGTGTTGGCGTGATAACAATTATGGTATCTTTAATAATATTGAATTGAACGCCTATGCCGTCAAAATTTCCAACCAGTGGCTCATTAGCTTTATCAATTTCTTCTTTGGACATATATACCGAATGAGGATCAAGTTCTTTAAGCATTGCAGTAATTGCGGCTTCTGTAATTTTTTCTTCGTTAGTGGTATCGACATATTGAAGCCTGATGATTTGCAAAGCTGCCGCGAATTTCTGATCTGTTTTTTTAGGATCATGTGTTTGCAGCAATTGGGCATAATTGTTTTGGATAAAAAATACTGATGTGATAAACAACAGCATAAATGATTTGGTCATGCTGTTTTTAAGGAATGTAAACATATTTGGTGAGTTTTAAATTATTGTACAGTTTGACAAAAGTAATTAAAAAGTATTACAAATTTTAACGTTAAACAAGTAATATTATTGAGTTTTGGTTACCTTTATGATGAAATTATTTTATCATCACTGGGAGGAAAAAATCAGCAGAAAATGAAGAAAGAGTATTATAAGATGTTTATAAGTATGCTGTTTCCATTATTAATTGTCACCATCATGTGGGTGGTGAAAATTGTGGAGTATTACACACATGCTGATTTTAGTGAGTTTGGGATATTACCGAGGGCCAAAGCAGGATTAATGGGAATAATAACAGCTCCTTTTATACATGCCGATTTTGATCATTTGATAGCCAATAGTATACCTATGTTTGTTACATTAAGCATTGTATTTTATTTTTATCGTGAAGTGTCATATAGTGTTTTTTTCCTGGTTTGGATATTTACTGATGTGTGGGTTTGGTCCTTTGCCAGAGACGACACATTTCATATTGGTGCCAGTGGTCTGGTTTACGGCTTTGTCAGCTTTTTATTTTTCAGTGGAATGATACGCCGAAATGCAAGGCTGATGGCCATTTCATTGTTGATCATATTTTTATATGGCGGTTTTTTCTGGGGTGTTTTCCCGGATTTTTTTCCCAAGCGTAATATTTCATGGGAGTCTCACCTGATGGGAGGAATAGCTGGTTTTATTCTGGCATTGTATTTTCGCAAAAAAGGCCAGCAGCGTGAAGTCTATAACTGGGACGATGAGGATGACGATAATGGCAACATCGATTATTTAATGGATGACGATGAGTACCAGGGGAAAAAATAAATTTTTGGTTTTCTCAGCCTTAGAACTTCCAACTTCCCAGCATCATTCTTTCCTGTTCATTTCGCGCTTCAGGTCCTTTTCTTTGAGGGATTCCCGTTTATCGTATGAATGCTTGCCTTTGGCCAGGGCAATATTTAGTTTGGCAAGACCTTTTTCGTTAATATGCAACATGACCGGCACGATGGTGAATCCCTTTTCTTTTACCTTGTTCTGCCATTTTTTTATTTCACGCTTACTGAGCAAAAGTTTGCGCTCTCGTTTGGGTTCATGGTTCAGGTATGTGCCGTATGTATACTCGGCAATATGCATGTTGATAACGAAAAGCTCATTATTTTTAAAAGTACAATAAGCATCGTTGATGGAAGCTTTTCCTTCGCGTAATGATTTTATTTCGGTTCCGGTAAGAACGATACCGGCTGTCAATTCTTCGATCAGGAAAAATTCAAAGGCAGCCCGGCGGTTTTTAATCTGTACATGGCTCAACATATCGCCGGCAATAAATCAAGGTAAATCAGAAGTTAGGTTTCATGTTTTTCACATTATAGATATGCCTGTAGTAATAATCATACATCTCATCATCAGTGAGTTTGTATGTCAGGTACATACCTAATCCGACCGTCATCAGATTATGTGAAACGCCAACATAATAGTTGTCTTTATAAGGCAATATATCATACCGGAACGTTGGTTCAAGGGTAAGCGATGTTTTTTTACATAAGGGGATGTATACGCTTAAACAGCCGATAGCCTGCACATTTAAATCTTTGCCCGATTTTTCATTAATATTTTCAGTATGGTCATCGAAATACATAACCTCTTTTTTACCCAAAGAAATCATAGGTGCAACACCAACTCCAAAATCCACCCTGGCTTTTTTTATCCTGAACAAATTAACTTTCAATAATATAGGTATGTTGACAGAATAATACCGGTAAGCTTTTTTATAATCACTATAGCCAATGGCCGAATCCCGGTAATTCCACAAAGTATCTGACAATGTTCCTGTTTTATATCCCTGACATTGCATCTGGATGCCAAATTCTATGGCGAGTTTTTTTGCTAAAGGCCTGTAAATTGAAATACCAAGCTGGTATCCAATATGAGGCAAATCGATGTCTTTCATAAAGCCGGCATCCTGCCCGGCCGGAGTCCCGCCTTTAATCATTTGCATATTGTAGTTTGGTGAACCATAAAGGCTGATACCCCAATATGTCGTGTCTGAACCGGGGTTCGTTTGCGAAAAACTATTAATGGATAATACTAAAATCAGGGAAAAAAGGATACAAATCTTTTTCATAAAAATGCATTAGAATAAAATGAATTCAAAAATACTAATTATTTTATTTTGATGACCAAAAAATGTTAATAGTTGTTAAACAATTAATCGATGAAAAATGCTTACCTGAAAAATATTAATTTTACCGGCTGATTATTAATTACTAAATTATAAAAAAAAATGAACGATCAAAATTACTTAAAAGGTGGTGAGTTTCTAACAAAAACGCCATCTGAAATATTTATACCGGAAGAATTCAATGAAGAGCAAAAGATGATTGCAGACACCTGCAGTGATTTTCTTGAAAAAGAAATATACCCAATACTGGACGAAATTGATTCCGCCAAACCCGGTTTGATGCGTGAATTGATCAATAAGACCGGAGAACTTGGATTATTGGGAATTTCCATACCTGAAGAGTATATGGGCTTTGGACAGTCCTTCATTACTTCAATGCTGACCAGTGACAGGCTGGGGGCGGGATTTTCTTATGCTGTTGCCTTTTCAGCGGATACCGGCATCGGAACCCTTCCGATTTTATACTATGGTAACGAAGAACAAAAGAAAAAATATTTACCTAAGCTGGCTACTGGCGAGTTTGCCGGAGCATACTGTCTTACTGAACCCAATGCAGGCTCCGATGCTAATTCGGGAAACACCCGTGCGGTACTTTCTGCCGATGGCAAACACTATAAGCTAAACGGCCAGAAAATGTGGATCACGAATGGTGGATTTGCTGATGTGATGACCGTTTTTGCTAAAATTGATGATGATCGTATTCTTAGTGCATTCATTGTTGAGCGGACGTTCCCGGGAATTTCATTTGGTGCCGAGGAAAAGAAAATGGGAATAAAAGGTTCATCAACAGTACAGATATTTTTTAATGATTGTGAAGTTCCTGTGGAAAACCTTTTGGGAAAAAGGGGTGAAGGCTTCAGGATTGCACTCAATATTCTCCATATTGGCCGTATTAAACTTGGTGCCAACGTATTAGGTTCATGCAGGTATACTACTACAAAATCGGTAAGCTATGCTAACGAACGTAAGCAATTTGGTTCTAAAATTTCTGCTTTTGGCGCTATTCAGCACAAACTGGCCGAACAGGTGATCAGGACTTTTGCTGTTGAATCAGCCGTATACCGCACCAGCAAATATATCGATGAAACTATTGACCTGCAGGTAAAACAAGGAAAGGAAAAGACCCAGGCGTATTTGCAAGCCATAGGTGAGTATGCTATGGAAGCTGCAATATTAAAAGTATTTGGATCTGAATCACTTGATTATATTGTTGATGAAGGAGTGCAGATACACGGAGGCATGGGATTTTCAGCTGAAATGCCCGTTGACAGGTGTTACCGTGACTCACGGATTAACCGGATATTTGAAGGTACCAATGAAATAAACCGTATGGTTTGTGCCGATATGATGCTCAAACAAGCCAAAAAGGCTGATTCTAAGATATTTACCGATGGAAAAGTTATTTACGATAATATCAGCAGTTTGAAAAACGAAGCATTGGGTGAAACAGAATACTATAATTATAACTTAAAGGTAGTTGATAACTTTAAAAAGCTTGTCCTGCTGGTTATGCCCAGGGCATATGAAACACTTGGCAAGCAGTATTCGCAGGAACAGGAAGTTATGATGAATATCTCGGATATCATCATGCAGGCTTATGCTGCTGAATCTGTTACATTACGTGTTAAGAAGCTGGAACAGCTGCTTGGCGAAGAAAAAGTCAGGCCGTATAAAGATATTCTGGATGCATTAATCTATGAGGTGGCTGCCCGTATAAGCAAATCTGCCTGCGATGCTATTAGTTCTTTTGCCGAAGGTGATGAATATTATAAGCTTAAAAAGGCAATTGAGGTATTGACATCGCTGAAGCCTGTAAATGTCAAAAATGCCCGCAGGCGTATTGCAGCCAGGCTCATTGAAGAAAACAAGTATTGTTTTTAAGATAAATGTGATCAGCGTTTATCACTAAAGCATTTTTTCTCCTGATTTGTTTGCCGTACAATAAACAGCAATCTTTACAGTTTGTATTTTTTGGTAAAAAACAAGTATCTTTACACACGTAATTTTACTATTAAATCTATTTGCTTTGGAACAATATAGTCCAGGTGGTTTTAGGATGTTACCCCCCGTGGTTAAAAACCTTTTAATCATCAATGTAATTTTCTTTTTAGCTACGATGGGCCTCGGCCAGGCCTTTAATATCGATCTGAATGATGTACTCGGAATGCATTATTTCGGCAGTCACCTGTTCAGGCCATATCAGCTTGTTACCTACATGTTTATGCATGGCGGCTTTGCCCATATTTTTTTCAATATGTTTGCTTTGTGGATGTTTGGAAATGTACTTGAAAATGTGTGGGGGCAAAAGAAGTTTCTTATTTATTATTTTGTGACCGGTATTGGGGCGGCATTGGTTCAGGTTGCTGTTACGTATTTCCAGGTATCTGCATTGGAAGTTTCAATGTCGGCAGATCAAATCAGTGTGGTTATGAACGAAGGATATAAGATTTTAGCTGAGAATAAAAACTTTGCTGATCCTTTAATGGCGGAACTGAATATTGTTTTTAATACATCCACTATTGGTGCATCAGGCGCTGTTTTTGGAATTTTACTGGCCTTTGGTATGATGTTCCCGAATTCACTGATATATGTGTATTTTGCTATTCCGATAAAGGCAAAATGGTTTGTAATACTCTATGGTGGCCTGGAACTGGTTTCCGGAATTTTTAATTCCCAGAGTGACAATGTGGCACATTTTGCTCATTTGGGCGGAATGTTGTTTGGTCTCGTCCTGATTTTGATTTGGAGGCGTCAACAAAAGAGACGGACATTTTATGACCAGTAATAAATTCAATAATTATTATAATAATTTTTCACGGAGCGGCTTTAATCAGCGCAATTCACAACCTTTTGAGGGTTTTAAAAGGTTTTTTAAAAGTAGGACAGCCTTATCCAGGCTTGTCATTATAAACATTGCTGTATTTATTATTGCAAGCCTCGTCAGGTTGTTTTTAAAGTTATACCTTGTAAATCCATACGTAAGCGGGAATGATGGGTTGTCATTGTTTGGTTATTGGATGGCTGTACCAGCTGATCTGCACATGTTATTGTTAAAACCGTGGACAATAATAACATACATGTTTTTTCATGAAAACCTATGGCATATATTTTCCAATATGTTGATGTTATACGTTGGTGGGATTATCTTTACCGAGTATCTGGGTAATAAAAAGCTTTTGCTGGTTTACTTTTTTGGCGGGATAACTGGCGCAGCTTTCTATATAGCTTCTTTTAATATTTTTCCTGCTTTTGCTGCTCAGGTACCTTATTCTGTGGCCTTAGGTGCATCTGCTTCGGTTATGGCTATTATTATTGCTATTGCAGCGTATATTCCTGATTATACAATTAGGCTGTTTTTAATCGGGCCTGTTAAATTCAAATGGATAGCAGTTTTCTTCGTTGTTTTAGATCTGTTGTCTATTGAAGCAAGCAACCCTGGTGGCCATATTGCTCATCTTGGCGGGGCTTTTTTCGGTTTTTTGTATATTTTACTCTTAAAAAAAGGAATCATCGTCAATCAATTGGCCAATCCTTTTAAAAAATTGTTTAAACGAAAGCCTAAAATAAAAACTGCCTATTCAAAGAAACCTCAAACGGATGATGAGTTCCGGTATGAGCGTAAAATGCACGAGCAACGTATTGATGAGATTCTTGATAAAATAAAAAAGTCGGGTTACGAGAGCCTGAGTAAAGACGATAAGGAATATCTTTTCAAAGAAAGTAAAAGCAAATAGTATATGGCGAAAAAGTCAAAAAAGAGATTAAATTTTTTTTTGAAAATACTACTTGTTTTGAACATGCTGTTTGTGATTCTTTTGTTACTGGCTTTCAGTTCTTCATTTATCAACCCGGATAAATTATGGTTGCCTTCTTTTGCCGGAATACTTTACCCATACATATTAATATTAAATGCACTGTTTGTCATTTTCTGGCTTTTTATCAGGATTAAGTATGCACTGTTTTCATTACTTGCCATCTTGTTGGGGTTTAGTTTTATATCATCATTTATTCAGTTTAACAGCAGAAAAGTACCCGCAGAAACTTCCGGAACAATCAAAGTAATGTCTTATAATGTCCACAACTTTGATCTTTATAATTATAAGAAAAGCTGGCGTTTAAACTTCGAGAAACGGAACAGGATTTTTAATTTTTTAAATTCCGAATCACCTGATATTATTTGTTTTCAGGAGTTTGTAAATGATCTCAATGATAAATTTAAAACGCTGGACACACTGGTTACTTTTCTTAAAGCAAAGAATGTTCATGCAGAATATTCTGTTGTTTCGCGCTATGTAAATCAATTTGGTTTGGCAACTTTTACATCATACCCGATTGTAAATAAAGGCGTTATTAAATTTCCGAATTCCAAAACAAATTTTTGTATTTATACCGATATTCTTGCAGGTGATGATACCGTACGTATTTATAATGCTCATTTTCAGTCGTTACACCTTGGTACAAGCGATATTGAATTTGCCGATAATCTGGCATCGGGTAACACCGGTAATGAAGATATGGAAATAAAAAACGCCACCTTGCGAATATTAAGGTATTTGAAGAGGGCATTTATTAAGCGGTCTGTGCAGGTAAACCTTGTGGCATCACACATCGAAAAATGCCCCTATAAAGTGATACTTTGTACCGACCTGAATGATACGCCCTATTCCTATGCATATCACCGTTTATCGGCATTAATGAATGATGCTTTCAAGGAGGCAGGTTTTGGTCTCGGAACTACTTACGACAGGATATTTCCTTCATTCAGAATAGATTATATTTTTCTTTCCCATCATTTCAAAGCATATAATTTCAGGGAGGTGAAATCAGATAATTCCGATCATTTTCCTATAACATGCATTATTGATAAAGAGAAAAAGTAGTGCCATGAAATTTGAACTCACAGCGGAATTTCGGCCTACGGGTGATCAACCTGAAGCTATCCGGCAGCTTTGTGAAGGATTGAACCGTGGCGATCATGCCCAGATTTTGTTAGGGGTAACAGGCTCAGGCAAAACCTTTACTGTTGCAAACGTTATTCAGGAAGTTCAGCGCCCGACATTGGTGCTTAGCCATAATAAAACTCTTGCTGCACAGCTCTATGGCGAATTCAAACAGTTTTTTCCGGGGAATGCAGTTGAGTATTTTATCTCATATTATGATTATTATCAGCCCGAAGCATATTTGCCGGTGACAAATACCTACATTGAAAAGGATCTTTCGATCAATGATGAAATTGAAAAATTGAGGTTGAGTGCCACATCGGCATTATTATCCGGCAGGCGTGATGTTATTGTGGTTTCTTCAGTATCATGCATTTATGGTATTGGCAACCCCGACGATTTTGCTAATAGCATCATCAGAATCAGGATAGGTGAGATTGTCCCGATTAAAAAATTTCTCCAGGCACTGGTCAATATTATATATTCAAGAAATGATGTGGCTTTCGAGCGGGGCAATTTTCGTGTACGGGGCGATACCGTTGATATCTCACCGGCTTATGCTGATTTTTGTATTCGCGTGTGTTTTTTTGGCGACGAAGTAGAAAGTATTGAGACTTTTGAGCCGGTAAATGGTCGTTTTCTGGAAAAATTGGATTCAATTTCAATTTATCCCGCCAATTTATTTATTACGTCGCAGGACAAGATGAACAGGGCCATAACCGATATTCAACACGATTTGATTTCTCATATTAACTATTTCAAGGATATGGGAAAAGTACTTGAAGCTAAACGTATTGAAGACCGTGTGTCATATGATATGGAGATGATGCGTGAATTGGGTTATTGTTCGGGGATTGAAAACTATTCAAGATATTTTGATGGCCGTAAACCCGGAGCAAGGCCTTTCTGCCTGCTTGATTGTTTTCCTGATGATTATTTAATGGTGGTGGATGAGAGCCATGTAACCATTCCTCAGATACGTGCGATGTACGGTGGTGACAGGTCGCGAAAACAAACGCTGGTGGAATATGGTTTCAGGCTGCCTTCGGCTATGGATAACCGGCCTCTGAAATTTGACGAATTTGAAGGTATGCTCAACCAGATAATTTTTGTTAGCGCCACGCCGGCTGATTATGAACTTCAAAAATGTGAAGGTGTGGTGGTTGAGCAGATTCTGAGACCGACCGGTTTGTTGGAACCATTGATAGACGTAAAACCCAGCCAGAACCAGATTGACGATTTATTAAACGAAATTGATATAAGAATTAAATTGCAGGAAAGGGTTTTAGTTACCACTCTGACAAAGAAAATGGCCGAAGAGCTTACCAAATACCTTGTAAAGTTGGATGTCAGATGCAAATATATTCATTCAGAAGTAGATACCTTAGAACGTGTACAGATACTGCGTGAATTACGAACAGGCGAGATCGATGTGTTGGTAGGAGTGAACCTTTTACGCGAGGGCCTGGACCTTCCCGAAGTTTCTCTGGTTGCCATATTAGATGCCGACAAAGAAGGCTTTTTGCGTTCAGAAAGGTCGCTGACACAAACTGCCGGCCGTGCCGCCCGTAATTTGAACAGTAAAGTAATCATGTACGCCGATAAAATGACAGAATCGATGCGACGTACTATTGACGAAACCAACCGCCGCCGTGAAAAGCAACTTTTATATAATGCCGAGCACAATATTACTCCTACACAGATTGTGAAGTCGACCGAATCCATTCTTGGCCAGACACTTGTTGCCGGCACAAAAGATAAAGAATCCCGGGCTTATTTTGAAAAGGACAAATCAAGCGTTGCTGCTGATCCTGTTGTAAAGTACATGAAAAAAGAGCAGATACAGAAATTAATCTCCCAGGTGAAATCTGATATGGAAAAAGCGGTTAAAATCCTGGATTTTATGGAAGCTGCCCGGCTTCGCGATGAGATGTATGAGTTGGAAAGACTATTAAGGGAAAAATAAGTTGCAGATTATCAATTGCTTTTATAATATTTACCTTCTTATTTCGTTGATTAAATAGTCTTTAGGAGTAATAACCAAAAAAATCTTATGAACATGAAAAAAACAAAGTATTTATGCTTTGCAGTCATTCTTTTGATTGCATTTGGTTGCAAGCCCGGATCAGTAGAAAAGAAAACTGACAAGGTATTTCTTTCAAAAAACATTGAATATGATGTGACCATCAACAATTTTTTGTTGTATCATGACATGACTCTTGATGAAGCCGGACCACTTTGGTTCCGTGACAACATCGAAGCATCTTCCCGTATTGCCTTTATTGACCTGATGTTTAAAAATGCCTTAAAAGGTAAATTAGCTCTAACGGACATGAATGGTAAAAGTATTGATACAAACCGGCTTAAAGAGTTGTTGTCTTTTACGGATACTGTTTCATTAACAAGGTTAACTCCTCCATTTTATACATATGATACTGTTATTACCAGCATGATTTCAAAATCGAACATTACAAGCTTGCGTTTCCGTGAAAATTGGCTTTACAATCCTGTTAATATGGCTATTACAAAAGAAGTAACCGCTATGGCGCCGGTATTTTCATTCATTAGAGCGGATGATCAAGGGAAGGAATCAGTTTCCTGTAATAAAACTTTATTTTGGATTAAACTACCTGAAAAGAGTAATTCTTTTCACATTCTTACAAAACGTATTATGTATCACGTGACTGTTGAAAAACCTGCTAATAGTAATGTTCTTAATTCCGATACTGTAGCCTTAGCTTCCTATATAAATAAACTAAATGATTTGGTTTTTTCCGACAGCCTGAAAGCATATGTTTGGGGAGGTAATGATCTTGCTGATGTTTTAAAAAAGGGTAAAGAACTAAAGAATGATTATAATAATATGAAAATCAGCTCACTACGTTTTATTGAAGAATGGGGATTTGATCCTGAAAGCATGTCGCTGAATAAAAATGTAATAGGTGTATGCCCGGTGGTAGCTGTATTTTACGAGAACAATGATCTTAAGGGATATCGTCCTTTATATTTTGTTTATTTTAGCGATGTTTGGATGCCGTTTGGTGAAAAACTGGCATTGAAATAAATTTAATTGAATAAACTATTGTTATATAATCAGTTAGGTGGCATAATCTATTTTGCCTGAATAAACAAAATTTTTTCCTACCATATTTGTTGGCGTTATTAGGAAATGGAAAGCGCCGGTAAATAAGAAAAATACATAATAGATTAACCCATATAATTTATTATGATTCTTTCAATAGATTTTAATATGCAGTCATGAAATATTATATTTAAATGCAATATTGATGTGAAAATGTATTATTTTTATTGTGATAAAATCTTAGCATATGAAAAAACTTATATTGGGCTTTCTTTGTTTTGCCTTGTTAGGTATCGTTCAGGCACAGAAATCTGATACATTATTGCGGTCAGTAGGTTTTTATGTATCCCCGGGAATAAGTGATCATTTTTTTGCCGGTGTAAAAATGAAAGCTGAACCTAAGTATTCCAGCTCTTTTGGCTACAGGTTTATTAATAAATTAAAACATGGCTTTTTTTTAGAAGGTGGTTGTGGATTTATTATATTTAACGGAAAATATCATGAAGAATCCAGAACCTGGTATTATCATGGTTATACTCCTTATTATTATACGGAGCAGCGAAACATCAAAGAGTATAATTGGATGGCGCCTTTTATGGCAGGCTACATGTCACCTAAAGGAAAAGTGCGCTTCCAGGGTGCCCTGGGAATTGCCTTTAACTTAAAAAATTGTACTACTGAAGAGATTAAAATTATTGAAGGCGATGCACCTTCTTATTTTTATACCGGTAATAATCAAAAGGATACTTATCCTGATTTTGGAACAAGTTTTCTGGCAATTGCCAGGGCCGGCATTAGCATTCCGGTTGGGCAAAGAATCAACATTGAGATTCTTCCTACGGCCAGGTATTGTATGTTCTATTTTACATCTGAGCGGTTTGATCTTATCCAATCCATAGATAATATTGAGAGGCCATGGTCGCTTGGAATAGATATTTCGGTAACATATGCGCTCAATAATTTGAAAAGGGAAGAGGTATATGAAAAACCATATGATAACAACAATCCTTCATATACCATGGAAGTTGGTGATAGCAGTGTAAGAACCAAAAAATTAAAGTTGCTTAACAATGGCCCTAAGAATGCGGTTTATTTTGAATTTGGTGGGAACGGGTTACTTTATTCCATGAATTATGAACGAACTGTTTTTCGGAAAGGCATCGTCAATATCCAGGCACGTGCGGGGATGGGAATTGTTGGAGATAAATGTATCTTCCCGCTTGGTGCGAATATTGCCCTGGGCACAGGAAGGAAGAAGTTTGAAGCGGGATTAACTTGTAGCCTGGGAAATTACAACCTAAATGAGGATAACCGGATTGACAGTTATTATTCCCGCAATAATGCTTTTAATTGTACAATTGATCCAAGTCTGGCATTTCGTGTTGAAAGTAAAAAACACTTTTTTCTTCGGCTTGCAGTCATGACGCATTATTTCCCTGTTACAGGAGGCCTTATTCCAGGAGTTGGGGTATCGCTGGGCGGATGTTTTTAATGTATTTCGTATCTGTAAATCCGATTCTTTCGCATAAAACAATTCAATAGATATGTCAATAAGAAAACTACTGTTTGTAAAAAGAAAACGTCAAGTTTGAGGCTTGCGAAGTGGCAAAAAGCGGAATCCCGACACTTCATGTCGGGATGAGCATTTTTGACGCAAGCGTAACGAAGAAATTGGCGTTTTCTTACAAACACTTGATAGAAAATCCACTATTTAAAGAACAAATATCCGGGCATCTTTTTCTAACATCCGGCTAAAAATCATAAAAATGTGTAAAAGTATTGATAAATAGGATTTTATGACGTGTTATTTTATTAGAGGTCACGTTTATTTTTACCACCAAGACAAAAAGATTCTTTGTTTTAATGTTTTTAATTTATTGTAGCTTAGTGCCTTAGTGTCTTATTGGCATTGTAATAAAGTATTATTTGTCGGGCAATAATGAAAAGATATAAAAAAAGGATTTTTGTTCCGTAATAAAAATGAAAAATGCTATAAGCCATTAATAATGTTACGTTCCAACTGAGCTTGTTGTTTTGAGGGTAATTATTATTTTTTCAGTATTTCGCTCTTACTGAGCTTTCCTGATAGGGACAAAATACCTGCTTGTCTTGAAAATACATTCCTACGTAGACGGGTGATAAATAAATAGTTATATCTTTAGGAAGTTACATCAGAATGAAGACATCATTTAATAGCAAGACAGTGATAAAAAGGCAAAAATATGCTGTTTTATTTTTTGATAAATCCCTTTTAACTTGAAGTAATCGACTAATTTAAGGAGTTAAAATGCTCGCCTAAACAATCGATACATTTATAAACTGCTTCAAATTCTTTTTGGGTTTTTGTGCGCATCGCGAATTCGTCGCGGTTTATTTCTAATTTTCTCGCAAGATCCTGAGCTTGCTTTATCAGTTTGGCCGAATCTTGTTTTGATTTTTGGGGATTAATTTTTATTTCAGTTTCTATTTTCTCAAGCTTGTAAATGATCTCAAAAAAATCATTTAACTTGGGTTTTGATTTAAAGTTTTGAAGCTTTTCGAAATTGTCAAAAAATTCTTTTTTGATTTCCATAACCGTTTTCTGTTTTTAAAATCTGGTTACAATTACATTATTTGTACACCAATTAAACATATCTTGGATTTTATAAAAAGATGAATCTTTATTTATTTGTAATTCAAATTTTTAGTACATATTATTATTAATTCTTTTTTTCAAGCACAAATTTAAATATTTTTTTTAAAAAAACAAATAAAAAGTAATTTTTTGTTGATAAAAAAAATTTTTTTCATGATAAATATGCAATGATGCTCTATTAATACATTTTTATCTCTCATAGGCAAATATTGGGTTTGTAATAACCGGTGAATAAAAATATCGGGCAAATGCAAAGATTTTTATTCTAAACTTTGGTTACTAATAAAAAAAATCAGTTAATTTGCATAAGAAAATGATACTAATAATCAGAAACTTTAAATATGAAAGATACCCCTATTAATTATGATGTTGTGAAGCGCCATATTGAAGCGAGTAACATAGCAAATATCGGAAAAGCCACAATCCGTGAAGTAAAAAAGCTGATTAATGAAATAGAGAAAGAAACGGGTCAGAAATATGTTCGGATGGAAATGGGTGTTCCCGGTTTGCCTGCTACAAAAATTGGCGTGGAAGCTGAAATTGAGGCCCTGAAGAATGGTTGTGCAGCTATTTACCCGGAGATTGACGGGCTACCCGAGCTCAAATCGGAAATGAAACGATTTGTAAAGCTTTTTTTAGACATAGAAGTCAATGCAGATAACTGTATTCCAACTGTTGGTTCTATGCAGGGAGGTTATGCAGCTTTTATGACTGTAAACCGGATGTATAAGGAAAAAGATACTACGTTAATGTTGGATCCATGTTTCCCCGTTCATAAACAACAACATGCTGTAATTGGTACCAAATTCGAGGCTTTTGATGTTTATGATTACAGGGGTGATAAGCTAAAGGAAAAAATTGAATCTTATCTGAAAAAAGGCAATATTGCCAGTATTATGTATTCCAATCCCAATAACCCATCATGGATTTGTTTTACTGATAAAGAATTGAAAATAATCGGTGATCTTGCGAATCAATACAATGTTTTGGTGTTGGAGGACCTGGCTTATTTTGGAATGGATTTCAGAAAAGATTATTCCAAACCCGGTATCCCGCCGTATCAGCCAACAGTTGCCAAGTATACAGATAATTTTATTTTATTTGTTTCCGGGTCTAAAGTATTTAGTTATGCCGGGCAACGTATCGGCATGATGGTAATTTCACCCAAAGTGTTTAATACTCATGCTCCGGATTTAAAACGTTATTATAGTTCCGATATGTTTGGCAGGGCAATGATTTTTGGAACCGTTTATGCATTAAGCGCCGGTACTTCACATAGTTCGCAATATGCCCTCACTGCTATGCTGAAGGCTGCCAATGACGGAAAGTTTAACTTTGTTGAAGAAGTGAAGGATTATGGCGAGAAAGCTAAGATTATGAAAAAGTTATTTACGGATAACGGTTTTAAAATAGTGTATGATATGGATGAAAACGATCCGCTTGCTGATGGTTTTTATTTCACTTTTTCATATCCTGGATTTACCGGGGAAGAATTACTTGAGGAATTGATGTATTATGGTATTAGCGCTATTTCATTGGCAATCACAGGCAGCAGCCGTATTGAAGGGATGCGCGCCTGTGTTTCGCTGGTAAACCGCAACCAGTTTCCCGATTTGGAATACAGGCTGAAAAAATTCCATGAACATCATTCTGTAAATGCTGAATAACAAAATTATACGAATATAGCTTAAAGGAATTTTTATTATAAATTTAAATTGACATAAGATGGCAAAATTAAAAGGAGCAATTGTAATTAACATTGAGCGCTGCAAAGGATGTGAAGTTTGCATCACGGCGTGCCCGGAAGATGTGATCGTGATGAATCCCGGTGTTAACGCAAAAGGATATCACTATGCAATGATGGGAAACGACAATTGTGTAGGATGTGCAAATTGCGCTGTTGTATGCCCCGACGGTGTGATTACAGTATACAGGGTTAAAGTCGCAACTGAAGTTTAATAATTTTTTTAAAAAAGCATAAAATAATGAAAGAACTAAGATTAATGAAAGGTAATGATGCGATAGCTGAAGCTGCAATACGTTGTGGTACCGATGGTTATTTTGGTTATCCCATTACCCCTCAGTCAGAAATACTTGAATACCTTATGGCGCAAAAGCCTTATGAAACTACAGGCATGGTGGTGGTTCAGGCCGAAAGCGAAGTGGCTTCCATCAACATGGTTTATGGCGGAGCTTCATGTGGGAAAAAATGCATGACATCATCTTCCAGTCCCGGAATCAGCCTCAAACAGGAAGGTATTTCCTACATTGCAGGCGCCGAACTGCCCTGTCTCATTGTTAATGTAGTAAGAGGCGGCCCCGGGTTAGGTACTATTCAACCTTCGCAGGGCGATTATTTTCAGGCAACAAAAGGCGGCGGACACGGCGATTATCGTTTAATCGTGCTGGCTCCGGCTTCTGTTCAGGAAATGTCTGATTTTGTCTCTCTGGGATTTGAACTTGCTTTCAAATACCGTAACCCGGCGATGATACTTTCCGACGGCGTAATCGGGCAGATGATGGAAAAAGTTGAATTACAGGAACCTAAACCCCGTTGGACTAAAGAAGAAATTGTAAAAATGTCTCCCTGGGCTACGACAGGCAAAACCCCTGACCGTGAAAGAAATATCATCACCTCTTTGGACCTTGACCCCGCAAGACAGGAAAGGCATGTAATGAAATTAGACCGCAAATTCAAAGAAATAGAAGCAAATGAATTGCGTTTTGAAAAGATCAATTGCGACGACGCTGAATATTTGTTCGTGGCTTTTGGTTCCAGCGCACGTATCTGCCAGAAATCAATGGATATAGCCAGGGCAAAAGGAATCAAAGTGGGGCTTCTCCGCCCGATTACCCTGTGGCCCTTTCCTTATAAACCGTTGTTTGAGCTTGCCGATAAGGTAAAAGGAATGCTGACCGTTGAAATGAACCTTGGTCAGATGGTTGAAGACGTTCGCCTGGCTGTTAACGGTAAAGTAAAGGTAGAGCATTATGGCCGCGTTGGAGGAATTATTCCGACACCCGATGAAATAGTAGAAGTTTTGGAAACTAAAATTATTGGAGGATAAACCATGGAAACAATAACAA
>CAZVKJ010000027.1:19774-51515 GCA_964626855.1 uncultured Bacteroidales bacterium | reverse complement strand
AGAACAAAATCATAACCAATTGAATTTATTTGATTTATAACGAAACGCTACTGATATTTACATAATAATTTTTTTTCTAAAAAAGACAATCAAGCGCTTCGATACCTAAAAAAGCCCCCGGGCGGGTTAAAAACAATACTGAAACTACTAATAACAATATAATATTAACCAAACACCGGGAGGCCGAGGCAAAGATATAAAAAATTTACATAAATCGAATATTTTAGAAACCCTGCCAGGGTAATTTTGAAATTTCATATGCGCCGGAGATCTGCCGGACTGCGTTAGTGGAAGGTATTTCGTTTGAAAATTCAAAAAATTATCAAAATGAAAAACAATATTTACTTTGGCAGGAAATTATTTGGTTTACTTTTAAACATTGGCTGTTTTATTTCGATAATTATTGCCAGCTTCACAAGTGATGCCCAAACATATTATTTCCGGAGTAAGCAATCCGGAAACTGGAATAGTACTTCTTCGTGGGAAATGTCATCAGATAGCAGTAGCTGGGTGAATGCAACATTTATCCCCGACTTTAACTGTAAAAATATTACCATACTAACCAACCATCAGATTACCTTCACAGCCAGCGATACTGTTGACCAGTTGGTGGTAAACGGGACCCTGACTTATGGCGATTACTCCGGAAGTGTGTTAACAATTAATAATGGAACTGGTGTTGACCTGACAATAAACGGTACCTTTGAAGATATTGGCCCAAGCAGTATAGTCTGGCTGAGCGGCTCAAGATGGGAAATGGGAAGCAGTGGTACCTTACTCCGGACCAGGCAGACCAGTATGAATTACTGGCGTGATAATTATAATAATGGTATGAGCAATATTCCTTCATCGGCAAACTGGATATTACGAAAAACAGGGACTGCCAGCCCGGTGCTTACCGCAATTGGTGGTGTGTATTTCCCCAACCTTTTCATAGAAAACTATACCGGTACTTTATGGGAAACAAATACAATGTCATCATTCACTGGATCCAGTGATTATCCGCAGATTAAAGGAAGCCTTTATATTGGTGGTAATGGTACTGGTGACGTAAGCTTTTTAAATTCAAATTCTAATGCAACCCCAATACCTGTATCCGACGATATAAATATTAAGTCCGGATCAACTTTGCGCAATCAGGGAACGGGGTTCGATATAAAAGGCAATTTTTTTGTTAATGGGACACTTAACTATTCAAGCGGGTACGGAGCATTAATCCAATTCAGCGGAACAACTGCCCAGCAACTTTCCGGGGCAGGAACTGCAAATGTTTACAATTTAACAATAAATAAATCATCCAATGATCTTACACTGGGTAAATCAATCATCGTTGACCACTTGCTTACACTATCAAATGGCGATATAATTTTAGATACTAATAATCTTTCAATTGCTTCTTCATGCAGTATAAGCGGGCAAAGTGACTCAAGTTATATCCAGACTAATAGCACAGGCAAAATAATAAAAAAATATTCCGCAACCGGTTCAACTTTTATATTTCCAACCGGCGACAGCGCCTATTATACACCGTTTACGCTAACATTAGATTCTGCTACTTTTGGTACGGTACCGTACATTGCCGTAAGGGTTATTGATAGTATGGAACCGCATGTTTTAGCTTATGATGATTATGCCGAACGTTATTGGCAAGTTAGCGCTAATGATATTTCCAACATTACAGCAGATATTGCTTATGTTTATGTTGATAGCGATATTACAGGTGATGAAAGTAATTTTGTTGCTACACGGTGGAATGCTACCAGTAGCCTGAAAAAAACGGGAATAGTTATTGATTCCGCAAACACAGTAAGTATTTCCGGAGATCATGAAACTGGCAATTTTTCTGCGGCAGGAATCTGCAATATTACTGCTAATGCTGGTAAAGACACATCGGTTATTCTTGGTGATACTATACAAATTGGAAACGATGGAAGTAGGTTATATACATATTCATGGTCTCCTACATCAGGATTAAGCAATCCGACTGAAGCAAATCCTTATGCATTTCCAGATACAACAACAACATATACGTTGACATTTACAACAAATGAAGGCTGTATATCAAGTGATGATATTACCATTACATGCCTGAATATCTCAGGGGATACATTAGAAATAAATTTATCTGTAGGGGTTGTTGCTGATACAAATGTTCATATTATTTGGGATAGTACAGATATTAATTACGACATAATGTATGTTGAGAAAAGCTCGGATAGTATTTCCTTTTCTGTAATATCGTCAAAAACATATAATAGTGTTGAATTTTTCGATATACATTTATGTAATTATCCTGATAGTATAAACTATTGGAATAATATTTTAATGTCAACAGAATCAGGTAATAAAAGATATATATTTAATGAAGTCCAAGATTCTGCCTTACTGAAAAAGTATTGGTATAGAATTAAATTACTAAGCGGAAATATTTTGCATTTCTCTGAGGCAATATCAACATTTTCCAACAAACATAATATGGTCGATACTATTTCAATCCCCGATACTATTAAAGTTGTTGTTTCGGGAATTAATTGTCCTTCTGTGGACACACCGCCACCAGGTGCAATATACGTTGGCAATGATCATACACATTATGGTGAGTGTTGTTTTTGGATTGAGACGCAATATTATGTTCCTCCTATACAAGTAGATAACTGGTGCGAAATGGCTCTTAGTCCAGTACCTTGTTGCCCTATAATCAATTTTAGAAATTCCGCTTTCTTACCTTTAGATTATTGTTCTTCTGGCCTTTTTAGCGACCCATGTTGTGTGCATTTATGCTCTGAGTATGTTGGTTGTAGTTGCCACCCTTGGAACTGCTGCATATATTCTCCAGCTTATTATATTTGGGTAGTAACATCAACAGGGGATTATCCAGCCTTAACCATAACTGAAAATGTAACAAATGGCTGCAATAATCAAGGAGGGTCGATTACAATAAATCCAACAAATGGTACAGCTCCATATTCTTATATTTGGAATACCAATCCAACTCAAACAACACAAACTATTAGCAATTTACCTGGTGGTTCATATTCAGTAACAGTTACAGATGCACATGGCTGTAGCGCAACAACTACTGTTGCCGTTACTGTTTATCAACCTCTTGCCGAAGCAGGGTCAGATCAAAGTATGTGTGCCAGTGATTCGCAAACGATAGGGAACCCGCCTCCAAATTATCCATTGGGCAATTTTTCATGGAGCCCGTCAACAGGATTAAGTACACCCAATTTGCCGTATACAAACGCATCACCAACCACTACTACAACTTATACGGTCACATGTAATCTGAATGGATGTACCGCCACCGACGATGTTACTGTTACTGTTTACCCTATACCAACCGTAACAATAAGTGCATCTGAGACCACTATATGTAATGGGCAACACACTGATCTGATCGCCAGTGGCGCCTCAACATACTCATGGATGCCTGGTAATTTATCGGGTGTTTCTGTGAATGTCAGTCCGTCGACATCTACAACATATACAGTTACTGGAACTGATGCTAATCAATGCAGCGCATCGAATTATATTACAATAACAGTCGGAGCAGAATGTCCCTGCCAGGGAGATCAAAATGCAATGCCATACACATGGAATAGTGGGACCCCTCCATTAATTACAGGTCAGGCTTATTGGATGAATAACGATGTATTGGTAAATGGGCCTTATACTATTAGTGATAATATTTTCAGTATTGACCCTAACTTAAAAATAGTTGTGGATAACGGAGGAATACTTACAATAAACCATTGTCACCTCTATGCCTGTTCGGATATGTGGCAGGGCATTGTTGTCAAAACCGGCGGTATACTCATTATCAATGATCAGTATAGTACAGGTTCAACGTTAATCGAAGATGCCATTGTCGCTGTTGATATGCATAGCCCTAACCAAACAAACCAACTTTTAATTGATAGTACAATATTCAACCGAAACTTAGATGGTATAAGTTTAACCGACTATTTATTCGCAACCACGCTACCTTATTCAAATATCAGAATTACAAATTCTGTATTTACAAGCAGGGATATTTATTACTGTCCACCTTTGTATAATGGATGCGGCGCATGGCCTACGGTTTCATCGCTTCAAACACTGGTTGACCAGGGAACACTCTCCGAGCATTATTCTGTCGCAAATTATTCACCTGCAAACTTAAAACCTCCAAATGATAATATATCTGCCAGTAGCGGTATTATACTTGAAGATATGGGTGCGCTTAGCGGAAGTTACTTCGAAATACTTTTGAACGGCGATAACGGAAATAGCACAATTAATTTATTTGACGACTTATTATATGGAATAAAAGCAACCAACAGCAATTTTACCTGCCAGAACAGCGCTTTCCAATTTATTGTAGGAACAACAGAATCATGGGATGATGGTATTGCTGTGTTTGCAGGTAATACAAGCACACAACTTCCATTGTCACCACAAAACAAAGTATATATAAACGGCGGTAACAATTATTTCTATGACTGCAAAACTGCAGTTAATGTGATGAACTATGATGATATAAACATAAGAAATGTCGATATCAGAAGTGACCAGTCTTCGGGTACGCTGGAAGGCGCCATTGGAATATTTGTTTTGACACCCCAATGCTCGGAAATGATTATTGATACAAATACGTTATCTGATATAGGTTTTGGGATTTCTTTTTATAATTATAGCCAAACCGATCAAAACATCACCGGAGTATTCGAAATAAACGGTAATACTATACAGGCAAATTTAAACGGTATTAACGGAACAGTAACAAATGAAATAGTTGGTTTAGGTATTGTTGCAAGTACACTTTTTAATGGAATACCCGAGATGGGGACCAATTGCACCCCTCTTTACGTAGATAATAATCACCTTTATAATGTGCGTAATGGTATACTTATGGAGAATTGGCAATTTTATGAAAATAGTACTATCCATCCACATCCCTGTTACGGCAATCGGCCACACATGAGAGGAAATTATATATCTCTTGTAGACCCTGATGCTTCTTCTCAATTTGGTATAAATACTTCATATGATGAAAATTGTTTAATTTATGAAAACACTATACATGGATTCAGTAATCAATATTTGGGGTATTTTGGTATCAGGTGTGATGGCAATATCATTTCCGGTCAATTGGATTACACTCAAAATGTGGTATGTAATGACGTGGATAGCACAGGTACGGGTATTGAATTTGATGAAAACCAAGCAATAACCATGTTTTATAATAACACAATGAGTGGTTGCCAGCAAGGCTTAGTACTAATGAACGATGGCCGCATTGGCAAACAGGGTAACGAGAATACTAATTATGCATGTAATAATAGTTGGCCAGCAAATACTTATACTTTGGGGCAGCAATATAAAACATACGTGGTAAACTCCTATGCTCCATTATCCCCATTGGTTATTGATATAACTAGCCCTAACGGGGATGAAAATCCAGAAACCGGAGGAATAGGTTTTAATGGAACCAATCAGAGTGGTAATAATTGGGAGTATTCCATATCGTTAAATAACAGTTTGCTTCCTATCAATGGGGATATCAGTACTATTGCTTGCAATCCGCCTAACAGCAAAATTCTTGATCCGGGCAACGGACAAGCGGATGTAAATAATGTAAGCCAGGTGGACAGGTTAGAACGCATGGTAGTTGACAGTATGCACCATACCATTTTTGCAGAGCAACAACATATCAATGATTTGTTTATGGTTTACCGAAGGCTTGAATTTCAGCCCGGACTTAAAGATAGCTCTTCAGTATTAAATAGTTTTTATTCTGCGGCCCATAACGGAAATATAGGCATTTTAGCAAATATTGAAAATGCAATTGCTGATGGGAATTTGTCTCAGGCTATTTCATATCTAAATAGTATTACCCCTCAAAATAATATCGAATCAAACTACATTGATTTATACAGAATATTTATACACTATAAAGACAGCACTTATACATCAACTGACTCTATAATACTTAGATCATTAGCTGAAGGTTGCCCGGTACGCGATGGCATGGCAGTGCGCAAGGCACGCACATTGTATAGTATGCTTTATAAGGATTACACTCTGCTCACGGATCTTTGTATCGATCCTAATGTGCATAAAAAACATACTGATGTGGCAAAAGAAAATTATAAGCCTGATGAACTAAATATGGAAGTATATCCCAATCCTAACAACGGAACATTCACCATTTCGCTTTACGGTAATAAATCCGCAGGCGGATCTGCCGAGATAAAAATAAATGATATGCTTGGGAATCAGATTGGCAAGGTTCTTTTGGAATTTCGGAATAATATTGCTACATTTGATACTAAACTTACCAATGGTATATACTTTATTTCCGTTATTGATGCTGAAGGCAACGTTTATGACCCAAAGAAAATAGTTGTTATTAAGTAATGAAAATTATTAGAAATATAGCATTATACCTTACTGTTATGGTAGCGTATAATGCTATTTCCTTTGCACAAGTAAATCTGGTTTCAAACCCAAGTTTTGAAATAATAACTTCATGCCCTAATTATTATGGCCAGATAGATACTGCATTAGGCTGGAGCACATTAAAAGAGGGGGGGGGGGGCTCTCCAGATTTATTTCATGTATGTTGTACAAATCCATATTGTGGTGTACCGCAAAATTCAGGAAATTCTTGCTTTCAATACCCTCAATCTGGAAATGCGTATTGTGGAATATTGGTTGCTGCATGTTTTCAAGTAGATTATCATAGGGAATATATTCAAAGTAAACTTATACGGAGTCTTATGCCGGGCCATATATATTGTGTTAGTTTTTATACGAATCTGACAGATGGTTCTAATGCCTATATAAAACCATTGGGCGCATATTTTGATGATGGGAGTGTTTCTGCCCCATCATTTTTTGGTCTTGCCATAGCAATTCCACAGGTATATAATAATATACAACAAATAGACGATACTATAAATTGGATAAAAATAGAAGGTTCTTTTGTAGCTACCGGAAATGAAGAGTATATCACATTAGGCAATTTTTTTACTGATGTTGCTTGTGATATTGGTTTTTTTGGCTCGCCATCATTTTGGTATTCACTTTATAATATAGATGATGTAAGCGTAATTGATGCTGGGTTACCCGCCTTTGCAGGCAACGACACTGTGATATACCCGGGCGATAGCGTGTTTATCGGCCGGCAGCCGGAGATAGGATTAAATGAGGATTGCATTTGGCGCATAGGAGAATTGAATATTGATACTGTTGCAGGAATGTGGGTAAAACCCGATAGTACTACTACTTATATATTACAACAAACCATTTGCGGTAATGTTACTTACGATACCATTACAGTTCACGTGTGGTATACAGGCATAGAGGATTATGCAAACAGTAAAGGGATAACAATATTCCCCAACCCCGCATCCCAAACCCTTACCGTTTCCGGTAAAACAGAAATCACACAATTGATCATTACTGATATGTTGGGTAATGTAGTTATCCAGCAACAGCCTCATGAACATGCCGCAACTATTGATGTCGGCAATTTAGCCAAAGGTATCTATTTTTTAAAAGCAGTAATTGATAAGGGGTTTGTGGTGAGGAAGTTTGTTAAGGAATGAATTTGATTTTAATGTTGGGGTGACTGCCACGCGCATATAGCCTGCACACAATGGTCCAATCACTTAGAGGCAACCAGAAGTCCCCGACTGTCCGCCGTGGCGAAACCAAAAATCATTGTCAGCCATTATAAAAAGTCTGACTGCTATCATTTTTTTGTAATTTCGACCTGTTAAATTTCATAAATCTACTTTATGGAACCTGTCAGAAAAATCTTAATTATCCGCTTCAGTTCAATTGGTGATATTGTTCTGACGACACCCATTATCAGATCGCTGAAAAAACAAATACCGGGAGTTGAACTGCATTACCTCGTTAAAAAGCAGTACGAATCCACCTTATCGTGCAATCCATACATTGATAAAATCCACACCTTTAATCACTCAATAAAAGAAATTATCTCCGGTCTTAAAAAAGAAAATTTTGATTTTATTGCCGACCTGCAAAAAAACCGGCGCTCCATGTCGGTAAAAATCCGCTTGAGACGACCATCCGGTACCTTCAACAAACTGAATAAAAAAAAATGGTTACTCACCAATTTTAAAGTAAACCTGTTACCGGAAGTGCATATCGTTGACCGGTATTTCCAGGCCTTAAGCAAAATAAATATAAAAAACGACGGGCAGGGATTGGATTATTTTATTCCGGAAAGCGACAAAATCAACATAAATGAATTTCTGCCCGAAGCCTTTCATAAAGGTTATATTGCTCTTGTTACCGGCAGCAAACAAAACACAAAGAAAATCCCGCTGGAAAAAATCATTGAAATAGGCAAATCCGTAAAAAAACCCATAATGCTTCTTGGTGGAAAAGAAGACCGGGGAAATGCAAAACAAGCCTGTGAAGCTTTAAATGATAACACTTTCAATGCCTGTGGCACAATAAGCCTGAACCAGTCGGCCTCATTGGTTGAACAAGCGGATTGTGTCATTACTACCGATACAGGCCTCATGCATATTGCTGCTGCGTTTCGCAAAAAAATAATTTCTGTGTGGGGGAATACCGTTCCTCATTTTGGCATGTACCCCTATTTCCCGAAGGGTGAAGAAAACTTTTATATTATAGAAGTCGCCGGTTTAAAATGCCGCCCCTGCAGCAAACTGGGCTATAAAAAATGTCCGAAAAAGCATTTCCGTTGCATGATGGATATTGATGTTCAAAAAATTTCACAAATCGCCAACAGTTAAGTTCTTTATTTTGAAAAAAGGCGACAGATGGGCATTATAATAAAACTTATACCCGTGGCGTCCTGCGCTTTTTGAAAAAAATCTATCTTTGCACCTTTATTTTATAATAATATGGAACTACCAACCAAATACGACCCAAAACTTACCGAAGATAAATGGTATGCCTATTGGCTGAAAAACAAATTTTTTCATTCCGAGCCTGATGAACGCACCCCATATACCATAGTGATTCCGCCTCCAAATGTGACAGGTGTATTACATATGGGACATATTTTAAACAATACCATCCAGGATATTATTATCCGCCGTGCACGCATGACAGGTCTCAATGCATGCTGGGTACCCGGCACCGACCATGCTTCCATTGCCACCGAAGCTAAGGTTGTAAATAAACTGCGTGGAAAAGGCATCAGCAAAAAAGACATTTCACGTGAAGAATTTATGGACCACGCCTGGGAATGGCGCGAAGAACATGGCGGAATCATCCTTGAGCAGCTGAAAAAACTTGGAGCATCATGTGATTGGGATCGTACATCCTTTACTATGGATGAGCATATGTATGAATCGGTGATTGATGTTTTTATTGATCTGTATAATAAAGGCCTTATCTATCGCGGTGTCCGAATGGTTAACTGGGACCCCAAAGCCCTGACAGCCGTATCGGATGAAGAAGTGATTTATAAAGAACTCAATTCAAAACTTTATTATATCCGTTATGCCATAGAAGATGCTGATGATGAATGGATCACCATTGCCACTACGCGGCCTGAGACAATACTTGGCGATACTGCCGTCTGTGTTCATCCCGAAGATGAACGTTATGCACATCTTAAAGGCAGAAAAATTACCATTCCTCTTGTAAACAGGTCTGTTCCTTTGATCTATGACGAGTATGTCGACCGTGAATTCGGGACCGGTGCGTTAAAGGTTACTCCGGCACATGATATTAACGACTATAACCTCGGCATCAAACACCATCTCGAAACCATTGATATTTTCAACGACAACGGCACTTTGAATGAAAAAGCAATTTTATATATCGGAGAAGACCGCTTTGTTGCCCGCGATAAAATGATTTCCGAACTCAATGAAAAAGGATTTCTTGTCAAGACAGAAGAACTGATCAATAAAGTAGGTTTTTCTGAACGCACCGATGCTGTAATTGAGCCCAAGCTTTCCATACAATGGTTTATGAAAATGTCGGAAATGGCAAAACCAGCCCTTGATGTTGTGATGGAAGAAAAAGTAAAATTTTATCCTCAGAAATACATTAATACATACCGGCACTGGATGGAAAATGTAAAAGATTGGTGTATTTCCCGACAATTATGGTGGGGGCAACGGATTCCGGCATTCTATCTACCCGACGGCAGTATAGTGGTTGCTAAGACCATTGAAGAAGCTGCAATAAAAGCAAAAGATGTTCTTAAAAGGGATGTCGCAACATCAGAGATACGGCAGGATGAAGATGTTCTTGACACATGGTTTTCATCATGGCTGTGGCCCATCTCTGTATTTGACGGCATACGCAATCCCGAAAATCCTGATATTAAATATTATTATCCCACCAACGATCTTATTACTGCTCCGGACATACTGTTTTTCTGGGTGGCGCGTATGATCATGGCTGGCCTGGAATACAGAAAAGACATTCCATTCAAAAATGTTTACCTTACCGGCATGGTTAGAGACAAGCTTGGCCGAAAGATGTCGAAATCCTTAGGCAACTCTCCCGAACCCATGACGCTTATTAAAAACTTCGGCGCCGACGGAGTCCGCATGGGAATGTTGCTGGCATCACCGGCTGGCAACGATTTATTATTTGACGAATCGCAATGCGAACAGGGACGTAATTTCAGCAACAAAATATGGAATGCTTTCCGTTTGATAATGGGATGGCACGTTGACGAATCACTTGAACAACCCAACGAAAACTATGTGGCGGTGCAGTGGATCAACAACAGGTTTAACCAGGCCCTGGCAGAACTTAACGACCATTTTGACAAATACCGCATGTCGGATGCTCTGATGACCGTGTACAAATTGATTTGGGATGATTTCTGTTCATGGTATCTCGAAATGATAAAACCGGCCTATCAGAAACCTATTGACAAATATACCCAGATAGCTACCATCGATGTTTTTGAAAAACTCATGCAGATATTACATCCTTTTATGCCTTTTATCACCGAGGAATTATGGCAACACCTGCGTGAGCGTAAAGAGGGAGAATCGGTGATGGTTTCAAAGATGCCGGAAGCACTCGCTTATGACGAAATTTTTATTCAAAATTTCACATATGCACAGGATGTAATCTCGCAAGTGCGAATGGTGCGAAAAGAGAAAAACATTCCTAATAAAGAACCGGTATCATTGAAAATCAAGAAAAATAATGATGAAAAACCGGATACCACATTTGACGGAGTGGCAGCCAAGCTTTGCAACCTGAGCGAAATCGGTTATATTACCAGCAAACCCGAAAATTCGATAACATTTCTGGTGCGCTCTACCGAATTTTATATTCCTGTCGGAAACAACATCAACATTGAAGCGGAACTGATAAAACTTCATGAAGAATTGAAGTATCATAAGGGGTTCCTCGACTCTGTGAACAAAAAACTCAGCAATGAACGCTTTGTAAATAATGCTCCTGAGCAGGTTGTCGCTGCTGAAAAGAAAAAGAAAGAGGATGCTGAATCAAAAATCCGGATTCTTGAAGAACAGATCATGTCGCTGAAGCAATAGTTTCGTATCCGGGTATCGGAAACATTATTCAGGACAACAGTTTTGAAATACAACTGGTAATTCTTCAGAAATTATTTTTTAATATTACTGCATTTTTAGATCAGGGTACGATAATTCAACGTTCGATTCCCGTTGTAAATTTTTTTATATTTTTGTTTGTTTTAGATTTTCAAATTACGATTACTAATGTAAGGTTAAGTGTCAAACCCATGAAAAACAGGGTCAATGCTGAATGATTAGCAATTAAAAATAGTTTGATTTTCCAAAAAAGTAATGCCAATGCTCAAAATACTAAAAAAATATATCGGGGTTATATTATTACTGGGTGCCATAATTATAGGATTATTAAACTACAAACAATACGGCATCGGCTGGGACGAAATGGCTCAATATAAAATCGGGTTGGTTAATTATGATTATGTACATTCCGGCAGCAAGGAACTATTAACGTACCGTGACAGAACTTACGGCGCCGCTTTTGAAATTCCGTTAATCATGCTTGAAAAACAAATGGGCTTTTCGGATTTACGCCAGGTGTTTCTTATGCGTCATATTGTCGCCCATTTGTTTTTCTTATTAGGAGCATTTTTCTTCTTTCTGTTAATTGATTTCATCTATCAAAATAAGTTATTGGCTTCAATTGGCTTCTTATTTATTGTTTTATTCCCTCATTTTTATGCACATTCGTTTTTTAACACCAAGGACATTCCCTTTCTGTCGATGTTTATCATTTGCTTTTATTTAACAGCACTTGCATTCAGCAAACAAAAAATAAAATATTTTTTAATTCTTGGCATTGGTGTCGCATTATTGATAAACCTGCGGGTTATGGGAATTTTATTATTTGTTTCAATAATTTTCTTTGGGTTACTGGACATATATTTTTCGGAAAAAAATAAAAAAAGGGCGGTCGCGAACAAACCACAAAAGCTGCCGGTAAAGACATCTCAGCCAAAGCATGTAAAAGGCACTAAAATACCCGCAAAAACGCAAATAATATCAACTCCCCGCAGGTGGTTATTTCTGGTAATATTTATTGCAGTCACAGTTATAACATTAATTGCCAGCTGGCCCTATTTATGGCAAAACCCCGGAAGTAATTTCATGTTTGCATTAAAAACATTTGCGCGGTTCCACTGGAACAACAATGTTTTATTCAATGGCCGGATGATTTTATCAACCGGGCTCCCCTGGTATTATGTTCCTGAATGGTTTTCTATCACAACGCCCATCTTATATCTTATCTCCGGTATATTTGGAATGGCTGTATTTTTAATAATGTTTGCAAAAAAACCTTTGGATTATTTCACCAATACCAAAAACAGAAACCAGCTTATTTTTTGCCTGTGTTTTTTTGGACCCATATTATCGGTAATAATTCTTCATTCCGTGCTGTACGACAGCTGGCGGCAGATGTACTTTATCTATCCCCCATTCATTTTGATGGCAATCTTTGGATTAAATTATATATTCCGGACAAAAATTAAAAAAATCATCGTTGCCATAATATTTATTTACTTTGGATATATCGGATTTGAAATGGTAAAAATTCATCCTTATCAGAATGCATATTTCAATGAATTTTTTATCAGCAAACCTCCCGAATATATCAGGAACCATTTTGAAATTGATTATTGGGGCACCGCATACAAGCAGGCATTTGAATATCTGCTTGATTATGACAAATCTCCCAAAATTGATGTCGCTGTTGCCAATTACCCTGGTTATGCAAATATGTTTATACTTAAACCCGAAGACAGGCAAAGAATTAATATCGTTTCTGACAAACCAAAATACTTTATCACAAGTTACAGGTATCATCCAGAAGATTATATTGAGCCCGACCTAATCAATTTATATTCTATTAAAGTAAAAAACAACACGATAAACACAATTTTTAAAGTAAAACAATTTGCAGAATCCAATTGAATATTGCATTGTCATTCCCTGCTATAATGAAGGAAAAAAATTTCCGTCAGCGGAATATTGCGCTTTTATTGAAAGCCAGTCAAACGTGCTGATCTGTTTCGTGAATGATGGCTCTGAAGACAATACATTAGAAATCCTTGAATCAATAAAAAACAAATTTCCTGAACGGATCGAACTTGTCACCTATTCAAAAAATTCAGGGAAAGCAGAAGCCGTGAGGGAAGGCATTATACACTGCAATAAAAAATTCAACCATCAGCATATCGCATTTTTAGATGCCGATCTTTCAACTTCACTGCAGGAATGTGCTGAGTTGAAAATTTATTTATCCGGGCCTGTTTGTTTTTGCTTTGGCTCACGCATGATGAGGATTGGCGCTGTTGTTCAACGGAAATACTACAGATTCCTGATCGGGAGAATTATTGCCACATTCATTTCCAACATCCTTCATTTGAAAGTATATGATACACAATGCGGATGCAAGGTATTTACTAAAGATGTGTCTGAAAAGCTGTTCAGGGAAAAGTTTATTTCGAGATGGCTCTTCGATGTTGAGATTTTTTTCAGGATGATCATACTTTATGGAAGAAACGATGTTCTGTCAAAAATGATCGAAGTACCGCTTAAACAGTGGATTGACAGCGGCGATTCAAAAGTAAAGTTTTCATATTTTTTCAAACTCTGGATTGATCTTCTAAAAATAAATCATAAGTATAAGAAGCTCATAAAAAAGAGCATTTAAGGTCTTCAGGCTGGACCAATGGCAGCCGGCCCTGTCCAAAAAGCCCAAATTTATTGATGCGGTTTAATCGCCAATGCTTATTTTTGCATAAATTTTTCTGAAATGAAAATCTCATATAATTGGTTAAAACAATATACCGGCCTTGACATTGCACCGGATGAATTATCGGTAATTCTTACAAACTGCGGGCTTGAAGTAGAAGCCATGGAACATACCGGCTTGGATAAAAGCCGCCTCGATGGTGTGGTTGTTGGATACGTGGCTGAATGTGCCAAGCACCCTAATGCCGATAAATTGAGCCTTACAAAAGTTGATATCGGTTCAGGCGACCCTCTTTCAATCGTCTGCGGGGCACCCAATGTCGCCCGGGGACAGAAGGTTCTTGTTGCAACAATAGGAACAAAAATGATAACGCCAAAAGGTGAATTTACTATTCAGAAAACCAAACTGCGCGGCGAGTTGTCCGAAGGGATGATCTGTGCTGAAGATGAACTGGGACTAGGTGATTCACATGCCGGGATCATGGTGCTGGACGAGGATGCCCCCGTGGGCACACCGGCAAAAGACTACCTGAAAGGTGAGGAAGATTATACGTACGAAATCGGGCTGACGCCAAACCGCTCCGATGCCACATCACATATCGGGGTTGCCCGTGATGTGCTGGCCGTGCTGAATTGTAAAAATAAAGGCAAAGAAAAGTTAATAATTCCTGATGTTAGCAGTTTTAAAATTGATAACCAAAACCTGCCTGTTCATGTCGCTGTTGAAGACATAGCAGCATGCCCACGTTATACGGGACTTACTATAAGCGGTGTTTGTGTGAAAGAATCTCCCGCATGGCTGCAGGAAAAGCTGAAAGTCATCGGGCTGCGGCCGATTAACAACATTGTCGACATCACGAACTTTGTACTGTTTGAAACCGGACAACCCTTACACGCTTTTGATGCCGCTGAAATTGCAGGAAACACGGTTATTGTGAAAAAACTAGCAGCAGGAACAAAATTCAAAACCCTTGATGGTGTTGACAGAACCCTGACAGCCGACGACCTGATGATTTGCAATAAGGAAGAAGGCATGTGCATAGCGGGTGTATTCGGAGGCGAAAAATCAGGTGTGACAACATCTACTAAAAACATATTTCTCGAAAGTGCCCATTTCAACCCGGTTTCGATCCGTAAAACATCAAAACACCACGGTCTGAAAACGGATGCCTCGTTCCGCTTTGAACGGGGAGCCGACCCCAATATTACGGTTTACGCCATTAAACGTGCTGCATTGCTGATAAAAGAAATTGCCGGAGGGGAAATCTCTTCCGAAATCATTGATGTATACCCCGAAAAAATTGAGAATCGTATTTTCGGTTTTTCATTAGACCAGCTTAATCTCATCGCCGGAAAAAATATCGAAGAAAATGTTGTTTTGAACATCCTCAGTTCACTCGAGATTGAAGTGATAAATAAAAATGCGGCCGTGCTTACGTTATCTGTGCCGCCTTTTAAAACCGATGTTACCCGCGAAATTGATGTGGTTGAAGAAATACTCCGTATTTACGATTATAATAATATCGAATGCAGCGAAAGCCTTCATGCTTCGCTGAGTTATGCCGTAAAACCCGATGCTGAAAAAATGCAGAATATCATTTCTGATTACCTTACAAGTAACGGCTTCTACGAGATCATGACCAACTCGCTGACCAAACAGGAATATTACGAAAACAACAAAAGTGTTTTTCCGCCCGAATTGCTGGTCCGGCTGGTAAACCCGCTCAGCAAGGAATTAAACGTGATGCGCCAAACCTTGTTATTTGGCGGACTTGAGTCTGTTGCTTTTAACAAGAATCATAAAAATGTCAATACATTTTTTTATGAGTTTGGAAATGTTTACCGGTACATGCCTTCAAATACCGGCAACCCGCTTGATAAATATAAAGAAAACAAGCAACTGGCGCTGTTTGCCAGCGGCAACATTATTAACCCCGGATGGTATATCAGCGAACAACCGTCAGACCTTTACTTCATAAAATCATTTGCACTGAATATCATCAGGAGGCTTGGGGCTGACCTGTCCACATTAAAAATGGCTGAAAATTCAACACCTGATATTTTTTCCTCCCAGTTGACCTATATTCATAAAGGCACCATCGTCTGCGACCTTGGCAGGGTAAATAATTCTGTCCTGAAACTCTTCGACATCAAAGAGGATGTATACTTTGCCATGCTGAACTGGGATTACCTCGTTCATGGTTTGGAAAAACAAGAAATCAGGTATAATGAGGTGAGCCGTTTCCCTGAAGTAAAGCGTGACCTGGCACTGCTGATCGACAAGTCTGTCAAGTATTCCGAAATTGAACAGATAGCCTATAATACGGCACCTGCATTGATAAAAAAAGTTGAATTGTTTGATATTTATGAGGGAGAAAATATCGGGAAAGATAAGAAATCATATGCTGTAAGCTTCATATTGCAGGATGAGGAAAAAACACTTACCGACCCGATCATCGATGAAACCATGAACCGGCTAATCGAAGCATATAAACAAAAATTAAATGCCACGTTAAGATAATTTTTTCCTAGCTGTGCATACTTAAATTCATCTCACGGAAACAATTACTGACTATTAAAAAACAACACAAATGCCCGGATCCTTATTCAACTCCATAATTTTTGGCCCTGTCCGAAGCCGCCGCCTGGGCGTTTCACTGGGCATGAACATACTTCCGCCCCATATTAAATTTTGCTCTTTTAACTGCATATACTGTGAATGCGGCTGGACTGAAGCCAGCGACATCAGTACGGCTGAATTCTATAAACCTGAAGAAATACGCGAGGCGCTGGAATCACAACTGATCTTTCTGAAAGAACAAAATGTTTCTCCCGATGCCATTACCTTTGCCGGCAATGGCGAACCTACCACTCATCCCTATTTCGACATTATCGTTGATAACACCATTGAACTCCGCGATAAATACTTTCCATCAGCAAAGATTGCCGTATTATCCAACTCAACCATGCTGTCGGACGAAAAAGTGCTCAAAAGCCTGATGAAAACATATAACATCATGAAGCTTGATGCGGGCACAGATAGGACGTTCAAACTGCTGAACAAACCAAGATATAAAATTACCCTTGAGCAAATTGTAGGGGATTTAAAAAAATTCAATGGCAACCTGGTAATCCAAACAATGTTTATAAGGGGTACTATTGACAACGAAGTTGTTGATAACACATCAGACGATGAACTTGGCCTGTTGCTTCAGCATATCGCATCAATTAAGCCAAAAGAGGTCATGATCTATTCGCTTGACCGGAGGCCGCCACATGCTCAACTTGAAAAAATCTCAAATGAGGAACTTGAAAAAATTGCACAGCGCATAAGGCAATTGAATATCAAATGCAGCGTTTATTAAGCATGTCCAAACAAAATGTGTCGGAGATTAAGGCCAGGGTTTTTAAATTCTCAGGTTTGGCCGAAGCAATTGAATTCACCTGTGCCATTTCCGCGTTTGACGTTGAGTTCAGGCTTCTATCATACTGGAAAGAGAAACTTCATTGCGTAAACGTTCAATTTCTTGCCGAGAAAAAAAACCGAATGAGCCCGGAAAAAGAAAAGCAGTTAACAAAGAAAATTGAAGAAATATATTATCATATTTGATTGGCTATGCTGAACTATGATCCAAAAATATTATTGGCATTTGGTGAAGCTGTCAGCGGAAATAATAAAATATTTCACTGGCTTGCTGATAATGGATATATCGAGCTGGCTTCACTGTCAAGCTGCATCAATTCTGACAACCAGGCATTTTTCTGGCTGCTGAAAAACGGGTACCCGCACCTGGCAATTTTAAGCAATGCTATGGATGGATATGAAGATGCCTACAAATGGTTTAAAGAACACAATATGCCTTTTTATATAGTCTTTGCTGATGCCTGCCGCCACAAACCTAAAGCAAAAGAATGGCTGAAAGCCCACAACCTTGATGTTTTTATCCATCTTTCGGAAAAAATATTTGAAGTTCTCGAACAGCAGCGTCGCGACTCATATAACGTGCATAAAATGAGATTCCGCTAGACAATATTCTTTATCACGGATTAATTTATTACATTTGAAAAACATTCAAATCCGGAAATATGAAAATAAATTCCGTCATAAAATCCATTTTATATTTTGTTGTTACCGCCATCATACTATGTATTCCCGCATTATACAACAGGTATGTCCTTTTTTATACCGATTCCGCCTTATATCTGGAGCAGGCAATTAAACTAACCGCACTTGTCGACAGGCCTATAGGATACGGATATTTCATCAGGGTCACCACATGGCAATCCACTATGTGGCTGGCCATATTTTTCCAGGGAATTATTGCTTCTTTATTAATTTATCATACGCTCAAAACAACACTCCTCAATATCAAATTTAAGAAAATTTATCATTTTTATTCGATATGCATCCTTACCGTGTTTTCCTCTCTGAGCTGGTATGTCAGCCTTCTTATGCCTGACATTTTTACATCCTTTTTAGTACTGGCTGTGTTTAATATTCTGTTTGGAAAAAACAATACGTTTACTTACATCCTTTATTCCGTACTAATATTCTTCCTGATCTTATCACATATGAGCAATATCCCGGTCCTGATATTGATTATGGCTACTATCTGGATATCAATATGGGTAAAGAAAAGTTTCAGGGACTTACGTAAAAAAGCGCTGTTGGGAACAGCCATAATAATGATTATGTGTTCAGTCACCATCGGGTATTTGATAAAATACAATTATGATCACTATCATAAAGCCTGCCTGTCGCCCACGAGCGGAATATTTTTTATGGCAAGGCTGATTGATACAGGGGTGGTTGATGTATACCTGAAAGAAAACTGTGATAAAAAAAAGTATCGGATTTGTGAGTATAAAGATAAATTACCAAATTGGTCGCAGATGTTTATCTGGGATCTGAACGGATGCTTTTATAAAATGGGCGGATGGTCAAATTATCAGGAAGAACCAAAGCTGATAATAAAAGATATTCTTTCCTCCCCAAAATACTATGCATGGCTTGCCGGTGATTTTACGCTTGCCACATTAAAGCAACTTTGCCATATAAGAACCGGTGACGGCATAAATAATTTTACTTCGGAACAAGGGTTGGCTGTTTATAATAGCTGCATGCGGGATTTCCCTCGGAATGAATTCAAACGGGAATTTGTAAATTCAAAACAATCAACGAATGACCTAACATTTGAAACGCTGAACATTTTTCATACACTCACGGTTCTTTTTTCATTAGTATTGATTGTTTATGTAGCAAGCCGGCACAAGCTCAACGACAAAATATCCCTGATGATGATTACCGGATTATCCGGAATATTTTTTAATGCGGCTGTCTGCTCGAATTTATCCGGAATTCTTGATCGCTACCAGGCAAGGGTCATCTGGCTCATTCCATTTATTGCAATTGTACTTTTTCTAAACTACCTGCTTCCTTCTATAAAAGCATTTTTTCAGAATATTCTTTACCGGCAGGAAATATAGTTTCATCCGGTTGTAATTGCGCCCGTAACCGGATTCAGCTCTGAACCCCACATACTGTGCGGTATTGAGAAAATCACCAGTGTAACAATCGCTGCCGCGATGATATATCCCGGGCGGAACTTTTTACGGTTAGCCACTAATGCTGTAATCCATGCGATAAAAGCAATCAGCGTTTTATTATCTGTAAGGTCCCAGCCAAAAGGCACTCCGGTCCATAATTCGCCAAAGGCATATTTTTGAACAACAGGCCCCAGAATCATTCCGCCAACCATAATCAGAAAAAATGTAATCAGTGAATATAATCGCGCTTTGTTAAGCCTGAATGCAGCCATCAATCCGGCAAGATTTGACAGCATCATTCCCAGAAAAATGAAAAGAATATGTGGAATAAGTATGAATGCGGGAACATCTCCTTTAAACCTGATAATATTCGGTTGCTGCTGCAACAACATTGTAATTTTAGCCCCGTTCTTAAACATCAGAAAATATTCGAGTTTTCCGGCTGCCGGCTGTGCAGGCAACATGGCAGACAGCCCATCTTCTGTTTTATGAAATGCAACCGTATCCCAGGCTTCATTGGTGGGATATCTCCTGAAAATAAGATATGCCGGCACCTCCCGATCTTTTACAGGTAATCGTATCTCGCAGTCAGATGAACAGTTTGCACTTCTTTTTAATGAAAACGTATAGGGAATTCCATTTATCACAGCATTCACTTTCAGCGGATATGTAGGCCCTGTGATACGCTGGTAATAGGCTGCCGCCAGGGTAATAATAACCGCAAGTATCCAGGCCGCTAATATCCATTTCCATGTTTTATTTTTTTGTTTTTCCATAATTATCCCTTACATCAAAGTTGAATATAAAGCACCTCCTTTTTGCCACCGCGCATAACCTCCACAGTAACCAATTGTCCGGCAGATAAGGTTTTTAATCTTTCCATATATTCATAAATATCATTGACAGCTTTGCCGTCAACAGAGATGATCACATCTCCTTTTTTCATTCCTCCCCGCTGCGCCGGCCCTTCGGAATTAACTGCCGCCACTCCCACACCCTGAACATCCTTTAAGGAAAAATCGGGCATGATGCCCAGTGTGACTTTTAGCCCTGTCCGGTTTCCGCTTTTATTCTTAGGCCCGGCTTCACGGTATGACAAATCATATTTAGAGGTGCATATATCATCAATAACTTTGACGGCAAAACCGGCTATGGTTTGCACCCCCTTACAATTGATTTTATCATAATCATCGCTGGGCAGGTGATAATCAGCATGAACTCCGGTATTAAAATACAACACCGGGATGCTGTCGCCGTAAAATGTGGCATGGTCAGACGGGCCGTAGCCTTCCTTGCTTAATATAAGATCAAGAACCGTAGAGTCCACATCCTGTTTCAATATTCTTTGCGCATCGGCAAACGTACCAGCCCCTCCTACCGACAATGCTTTATGTTCATTGAGGCGTCCTACCATGTCAAAATTCATCATCAGCTTTATATTTTTTTTACCGGCAGGCAGATGACCTACAAACCATGACGAGCCTAAAAGCCCCATCTCTTCGGCACTGAACGCAACAAAAATAATATTATACTTCCCTTTCAGTTTTACTGCTGAATAATGTTTTGCAAGCCACATCATCAGTGCCGTTCCCGAAGCATTATCATCCGCACCGTTATGAATGGCAACCGTATCCGGGTTGCGTGAACCCGACGTCCGTCCACCCATGCCGAGATGATCATAGTGAGCGCCAATGACAATATAATCATCTGTGGGCTGTTCACTCATGCATGCAGCAACAACATTGGCAGTTGTGATTTTTTTCTGAACAATACTGATGTTGGCTTTTATGATTCCATCCAATCTGAAACTTATCGGCTGCATTGTGCTGTCAATAATATGTTCAAGCCGTTTCACGGTTTTGCCGTACGAATTTAAAATTTTATCAGCCGTGTTTCTTGACACATTGATCACGGCAATATCTGCACACGCATGATTCTTCTCATAATCAAGAGTCACCAGGGCATCGTCCTTGCCCATGTTCATGCCGGCAACCAGCAGGATACCTGCTGCCCCATGATCTTTGGCATTCAGCATTTTGCTGCGGTCGGAACTATAATCGGAAAATCGGCTGATTTTTTTATTTATTTCAGGATCTCCCCTGATGACAAGCACCCATTTTCCTTTTACATCCATGTCCTTATAATCATCCCATTTCAGGCTGTCTTTATTTATCGTCATCCCATAACCTGCAAAGACACATGGTGCATCCAGCATTGTATTTTTACTGAAGGAATAGGGAATATAATCCGTGCGAACATTAAAACCATTATCATTAAAAGTGAGTGAATTATTATCTCCCAATTCAACATCAGTGACTACATCAAAATATTGAAAACCTTTGTCAAATAATAATTTCAAATGATCATCCGAAAATTGTCTCTGTATATATGCCGCCGCCATATCCCCCCCGGCAGTACCGGGTTTCCGGCCACCTAATGAATCGGATGCAAGAACTTTTATATAGGAGCAGATATCGTTGTTCTGGGCAAATGACGCGAATTGGAGGAAGAACAACAACAGGAATATTTTTGCCGGGTTTTTCATATATGAAATCTATGTTTTACAAAGATATTCATTTAATGTGAAGTATTTTGACCTGATTTGTGGTACGCAATAACATTGGGTATAACCAGTTTTTTTCCATCGATTTTCTACCGCAACGACTTTTTCACCTAACTTCGCACTTCATTAAATAATTACCCGTTTATGAAGCAATACAAGTTTTTGAATAACGCCGCGGGCTGGATTGTATTTCTGATTGCTTCTGCCGTTTATATCATCACTTCTGAACCCACCGCCAGTTACTGGGATTGCGGTGAATATATTTCCACGGCATACAAATTACAGGTGGGACATCCACCGGGAGCTCCGTTATTCCAATTGATGGGAAGGTTTTTTTCGATGTTTGCCTTTGGTGATGTAAAACTGGTTGCACGCATGGTAAACACCATGTCGGCCTTAGCCAGCGGGTTTACCATTCTTTTTCTTTTCTGGAGCATTACAGCACTTGCAAAAAAAATTGTTTTTAAATCCCGGGCTGAAATAAAAATGCACGAAATCATCACCGTGCTCGGGGCCGGATTTGTAGGCTCCATGGCTTACACCTTCTCTGATTCTTTTTGGTTTTCAGCTGTTGAAGGTGAGGTTTATGCCACCTCGTCATTTTTTACGGCTATTGTTTTTTGGGCTATACTCAGATGGGAAAACGTGGCCGATGAACCCGGCTCCTACCGCTGGATCGTCCTGATCGCTTTTCTTGTCGGACTGTCTATCGGGGTTCATTTGCTAAACCTTCTTACCATCCCCGCCATCACACTCGTATTCTATTTTAAAAAATTCAAAACCACCAAAGCGGGGACTTCTCTGGCTTTCATCATCTCACTTCTGGTTTTGTCAATTATCATGTATGGCATCATCCCCCAACTGGTTACATTGTTTGCCAAAACAGAACTGTTGTTTGTTAACGGATTAGGAATGCCTTTCAATACGGGGACAATCTTTTTTGCGCTGCTGTTAATAGCAACAATAACATTAGGACTGGTTTATACTGAAAAAAATATCAAGACAGTTCCCGTTTTATTTTTTATCTGCTACGCCCTAATAATGTTATTGATCCTGAATTGCGGCTCTTCGACATGGGATTATATAATAAGAATTTTTATTATCGTTGCTGCCACAACCCTTATATATCTGGGAAGAAGCAAAAAGGAACTTTTAAAAACCATCCTGCTGAGTTTTGTTTTTATTGTGATCGGTTATTCAAGTTTCCTGATTCTGGTTATTCGCTCCAATGCCGATACACCTATCAATGAGAATGCCCCGAAAGACGCCATAAGTCTGCTGGGCTACCTTAACCGTGAGCAATACGGCGACTGGCCTTTGCTGTACGGCCCGTATTTTAATGCGCCACTTGACAATAAAGAGCCATTCATCGCAGGCAAGCCTTTATATGCCCGCGACGATTCGGCAAAAAAATATGTAGTGGTTGACGACAGGAAGTACTCGGTACATAATTACGATAAAAGATTTTATACGGTTTTTCCGCGCATGTGGAGCAACAGTTCCGACCTGCATGCCCGGGGATACCAGTCGTGGAGCAAAATGGACGGCACACCGGTTACGGTTACCGGCAGAAACGGTGCACAGGATGTGGTGAACAAACCCACATTTCTGGAAAACCTCCGCTTTTTCTTTACCTACCAGGTAGGACACATGTATTTACGATATTTTATGTGGAATTTTTCCGGAAGACAAAATGACATCCAGGGTCATGGCGGCCTCCTTAACGGAAACTGGATGACCGGAATAAAATTCCTGGACACGATGAGGCTCGGGCATCAGCAAGATCTGCCCGAAACGTATGCCGGCAATAAAGGCAGGAATTATTTTTATCTGCTGCCGCTGCTTCTGGGACTTTTGGGGTTCTTCGTCCAGCTTAATAAAGAAGTAAAAGGTTTTGTTGTCGTCATATTGTTATTTGTCTTTACAGGATTTGCCATCAACGTCTACCTTAACCCGGTTCCTTACCAGCCCCGGGAACGCGATTATGCTTATGCAGCTTCGTTTTATGCATTCTCGATATGGATAGGGCTTGGTGTGGTCGCCCTGTACCTGTTTTTCCTGAAATTGAAAAAATTCATTAAGCCCGTTGTTGCTTCATCCCTGGCTGTTATCCTTTGTTTCCTGCTTGTTCCGCTTTTGATGGCCAGGGAAGGCTGGGACGACCATGACCGCTCCGGGCGTTATACCGTCGTCGATATTGCTTCCGATTACCTGAACTCATGCGCCCCCAATGCCATTTTATTCACGCTCGGCGACAATGATACGTTCCCGCTTTGGTATGCCCAGGAAGTAGAAGGCATCAGAAGGGATGTGAGGGTTGTCAACCTGAGCCTGCTGAACATGGACTGGTATATCGACCAGATGAAAAAAAAGGTTTATGAATCCGATCCGCTGCCGGTTACATTGGATAAGAAAAAATATATCGCATCAAAAAGGGATCTGACCCTGATATACGAAGACAGCACTTTGGCAAAGCCCGGCACCTATTACAACATCAAAGCCTTAATAGACTTCGCCACACAGGATGACGAGTCGGTGATGCTGGATACTTACAAAGGAAAGCTTAACTTTGTTCCCACATCAAAATTCCTGTTGCCGGTCGATACGGCCCTGGTCTTAAAAAACGGCACCGTACCCCCTGAATATGCTGATTCCGTAAAGCCCGAAATCTACTGGGATTACCCGGATTATGCCATACAGAAAAACAACCTCATCGCACTGAACATATTATCAGAATTAAATTGGTCACGGCCTGTATATTTTGCCACCACGACGGGTGATGATGCCTATATGAACCTGTTAGATTACCTGCAGCTCGAAGGGCTTGCCTACAGGCTTGTTCCGTATCGCTGTTATTCCATCGACCAGCAGACCGGCAGGGTGAATACCGACATTATGTACGAAAACATGATGAACAAATTCAAATACGGCAATATGAACCACAAGGGCGTTTACCTTGAAGAAACCAATATGCGCATGACCAACTCGCTCAGGAATCTGTTCGCACGCCTTGCCACCGCCCTTCAATACGAAGGTAAAAGCGAAAAAGCCGTGAAGGTTTGCGACAAATGTATTGAAGTGATGCCCGATAATACCGTGCCTTATAATCAGATGCTGTTACCTTTAATCACTGTTTATTACCAGTGCGAACAGATCAATAAAGCCACCGGCATAGCCAACAGGCTCGGAGAATACTGCAGTGAAGAATTAAACTATTTAAGTCGTTTCAAAGGCATTAATGCCATTTATGTCGATGTGGAAAGAAACGAATCCTTTGACCTGCTTGAAAAACTTCTCGAAATATCAAAGACATATAAACAAAAACAATTGGAGCAACAGCTTTATAGCATTTACCAAAAATACAACACGAAGAAAAAGTCAATTATCTAAGGGTGAAAAATTCTCATAAAATTTTCAGTCTAAACATATAAAAATTATTATTTTCTTTGCAGTTAAATACGACGATGGATGTACCTGACCAAGACCCCATTTATTTTATACAGGCTTTACTACCCCACTGGACTCTGGCATGTAGAATCAGCCGACAAAGACATCTACCTGACTTTTGACGACGGGCCTGTTCCGGAAGTTACGCCGTGGGTTCTTGACCAGTTAGAAAGGTATAATGCCAAAGCCACATTTTTTTGTGTCGGGGATAATGTCAGAAAAAACCCGGAGATTTTTGCCGAAATAATAAGACGCGGGCACAACGTGGGCAACCACACCTTCAGCCATATGAACGGCTGGAAGGCTAACCGCCTTGAATATCTGCACAACGTGCTGAAATGCAAAAAACATTTTGAAACACCTTTGTTCAGGCCACCATACGGCAAAATCTCGATCATTCAGCGCACCCTGGTAAAAAGATATTTCAAAGTGGTATACTGGTCGGTACTGAGCGGTGATTTTGATTCGTCAATCACACCGCAAGCATGTCTTGAAAAAGCCATCACTTCTACCGAAAAGGGTTCCATTGTAGTTTTTCATGATAGCCTGAAAGCTCAAAAAAACCTTTGCTTTGCTCTTCCTGCATTTTTAAAACACTTTCACGAAAAAGGCTATGAATTTAAAGTTATCCCTTACGACCTCTTTAAATCTAAAAAATACACACCTGCTACCAAACAAATAAGCTGATGAGTATAAAAACAGCAGAACGTAATTCCGGTATACTGCCTGAAGACAATGTAATTCATCATCGGCACCTGATAGCCTATCAGGAAGCTGCAAAACATTGCCACGGCAAAGTCCTTGAAATAGGCAGCGGCGAGGGTTATGGAATAAATATTCTCTCACCGCTGGCATCAGAATACCACGCCGTAGACAAACATGCCACACCGGTTTCCTCAGACCATAAAAATATTATCTTCAAACAGATGAATGTGCCGCCGCTGAGTGGCTTTGAAGATAATTATTTTGATGTTGTGGTCACCTTTCAGGTTATTGAACATATCAAAAACGATGTTTTGTTTTTATCAGAAATAAAGAGGGTGCTCAAACCCGGAGGCATGCTTCTGCTTACCACACCCAATATTTCAATGTCGCTAACCCGTAATCCGTGGCATGTCCGCGAATATACGCTTATCCAAATGAATGAACTCCTGAAAAAAGTGTATTCATCATTTGAAATAAAAGGTGTTTACGGCAACGAAAAAGTGATGGCCTATTATGAAGAAAACCGCCGCTCGGTAAGGAAGTTTACACGTTTTGACATCTTCAGGCTGCAATACATCTTACCACGCTGGATGTTGCAAATACCATACGATATCGCCAACCGCATGAACCGCAACAAGCTGATGGACAGCAATGCATCAATTGTAAAAAAAGTGGTTACCGAAGATTTTTTTATCGAAAATGCCCGGGAAAATTGTTTTGATTTTTTCGTAATTGCAAAGAAATAATACCGTCTTCTTTTAAATTTATCTTTCACGCACAACTGCTTATTCTTTCGGGTTTGCAATGCAAACATTATGGCTGCCATTAATGCTCATAGATTTTTGTCACGCAGAGCAACTGTTCCGGGCAATATCAATGATATAGGGCAATAGCAGAACAGTTTGTCGAAGCGGGGCGAAAATCGTATGATAAAACCTGATTTAGACAAAGACTATTTGTGTAAAGTTTGCAAACACAAGTTTGCTCCACAACCTTGTAGCATTTATATTACGGTGCGCTGCACCTGTGTTTCTTTCGAATTTTTTGATACTACAAATATTGCGGGGCGCTACCCCTGACATAATTTAAACATAGAATTATAATAGAACTGAGGTACAGAGTACCGATATATTTGTAGCTAATCCAAGTCAACACAACATAAGGTACAGAGTACCGTAACATTTGATAGCGCCTGGGCTTATTTCAAATTATTTGTTGCTACTATTATGGTTTTTATTCGCCGTAGGCGATAAAGTATTGAAAAAAAATCCTCATGACAGAAAGGTACCTCGTAGAGGTTATACGCACCATTTATTATCATCAATCAAAAATCGCACACGCTTGCCGGTTCTTTAATATTACGGTGCACTGCACCTGGGTTTCTTTTGAATATTTTGATACTACAAATATTGCGGGGCGCGGCCCCTGACATAATTTATTTATAGAATAATAATAGACCTGAGGTACAGAGTACCGATATATTTGTAGCTAATCCAAGTTAACACAACATAAGGTACAGAGTACCGTAACATTTGACGATAAACCTTTTATTCCTCGCTGTCGCATTTGATTTTCGTACGTTTTAATCTACAATCATCTTAATTGTTCCTGAAACACTACCCTTTCCCTTTAATCTTCCGAAATAAATTCCCTTTTTCATATTGCATTTCTGCAATATAATCTTGTCCTGGTTTTCCTGTACCGGAGTTTCAAAAACCAGCTTCCCAAAAACATCAATTATTTCAAAAACTTCATATTTTGCGGCGGTGAAGCTTAATTCAGCATCACCCTGAAACGGATTGGGGTTTAGTGTGATTTCAGAATTTGTATTGTCAAATTCATTTATGGCTGCCCCATAAAGCTCGCAGGGTTGAATTAGCCATTTTCCTTTGTACCAAAAACATCTGCTTTCCGAAGAATAAATTGAATCAATATCATCAAAATAACAAACAGGAAATACTTTGAGTTCATTATAAAAAATAAAATCAGAACTACCAAAATACTCAAGCATCTGACTAAAGAGGCTTGTACACATTGGATTGGCTGTTTGATATTGAACATATTGAATATTTCTGTTTAAAAAATTATACCACACATAGAAGGAGCTACTAACTTTATATTTATAACTTGTATCACACCACATGGTATCAATGCCCACCCTGTGCCTCGGCAAATCGAATGTGTCACCCGTCACCTGGCTAAAATCGTATAATAAAACATCGGAAGTGTCGTTACAAAAAGGTGTTACGGGATAACGCACATAAACTCTGTGGTTGGTGTCATCACGCAAAAAGCAATGAAGTTCATTTTTCGGCGAATCATAGGCGGTATCGTGCCCCCAGGCATAATAAATTTTGCCATATTTCATTCCATTTAAAATGGTATCGCCCCTGAGTTTTACGGTAAGATTTCTTACATAATGCGTAGTGTTCTCATATAACCTCACACCATACACCCACATGGCACTGTCTTCAGGCATGGAAGTTTGAGCATATACTTGCCCCGCAATGATTATTAAAAGGAATAGTGTAAATTTTTTCATTTTCTATTGCTTAACCAATAATACGTTTTCTCATGCCAGAGTGTATGCGCCGTGCCTGTTTGCTCTGTTGGCTAATCCAAATTAACACAACATAAGGTACAGAGTACCGTAACATTTGATAGCACCTGGGCTTGTCTCAAATTATTTGTTGCTACTACTAATCAAAACCTTTAATAATTTTTTTATAAAAATTTTTGTTTTTATTGTTAATAATTTTCATAATGTAAACACCTTGGCTAATAGATTTCAGAGAAAGATGAATTTTGTTTATGGAATTTAGATTATTGTTATAAGAGGAAACAATTCTTCCATCAGGAGAAAAAATTATGATCTCTTTAATATTTCTATTATATGACTCAACTAATATTTCTCTTCCGAACGGATTGGGATAAATATTAAAATCATTTATCTCATTTTGAGTTTCTTCAATAGCATTTCCGCAACAAGAATTTGAATAACTAGTAATACGAACAAACAAAGGAAATTGATCCTGACTACCCCACCAAAAAGCTGGCGCCATGACAGTGTCATTAGAAAACATATTAAATTTTTGACAACTTGTCCCAGATGTCCAGAAAAAATAATCATTATCCATTTCTGCACATTTTACTGATGAATCTATTGAAGAACTGTGAAATAATGCAGTATCCCAGCTTATTTTTATTGGGTATTCATAATTAATAGCATAAACCATGCGTTCAAAAGGTATATCAGGTGGTATTGCCCAGATTTTGGAAAAACCCAGATTAATTTGTAAATAAACACAAAACTTACTTGAATCAATATTCATCGGAATCTCTCCCCATATGGTGTCAAAACCATCAAATGTTGCACTAGAATCCCATACAAAAAACACCGTGTCTTTTGCCCCGGTGGCATCTTCAAATGCTATAGGAAATTTCCATTGTGGTGTTTGACAATAGCATTTTACTATTGCCATAAATACCAATAAAACAAGTATTACTTTTCTCATAGTTTTTTGATCAATAATTTTATTTTATTCATTTTTACAACAAGCTAATCCAAGTTAACACAACATAATGTACAGAGTACCGTAACATTTGATGATAAACCTTTTTTCCTTCGCTGGCGCATTTGATTTTCGTACGTTTTTAATCTACAATCATCTTTAATGTTCCTGAAACACTTCCTTTACCCGTTAACCTGCCAAAATAAATTCCGCTTTTCATATTGCATTTCTGCAATATAATCTTGTCCTGGTTTTCCTGTACAGGAATTTCAAAAACCAGCTTCCCAAAAACATCAATTATCTGAAAAACCTCAAATTTTGCGGCGGGAAAGCTTAATTCAGCATCATCCTGAAACGGATTGGGTGTTAGTTTGATTTCAGGATTGGCAATGCCAAATTCATCTATATCCACCCCGTAAAGCTCGCATCGATGTGTCCATTTTCCTTTATACCAAAAACATCTTCTTTGTGAACTATAAATTGAGTCAATATCATCATAATAACAAACAGGAAATACTTTGAGTTCATTATAAAAAATAAAATCAGCACTGCCATAAAACTCGCGCATTTGACTAAATTGAGTTATGCATATTGGATTGGCTGATTGGTATTGAACGAATTGAATATTTCTGTTTAAAAAATTATCCCAGCTATAGAAAGCATCACCAACAATATATTTATAACTTGTATCACACCACGACGTATCACTGCCAACACGATGCCTCGGCAAATCGAATGTGTCACCCGTCACCTGGCTAAAATCGTATAATAAAACATCGGAAGTGTCGTTACAAAAAGGTGTTACGGGATAACGCACATAAACTCTGTGGTTGGTGTCATCACGCAAAAAGCAATGAAGTTCATTTTTCGGCGAATCATAGGCGGTATCGTGCCCCCAGGCATAATAAATTTTGCCATATTTCATTCCATTTAAAATGGTATCGCCCCTGAGTTTTACGGTAAGATTTCTTACATAATGCGTAGTGTTCTCATATAACCTCACACCATACACCCACATGGCACTGTCTTCAGGCATGGAAGTTTGAGCATATACTTGCCCCGCAATGATTATTAAAAGGAATAGTGTAAATTTTTTCATTTTCTATTGTTTAGGTAATAATACATATTCTTCCGCCTGAGTATATGCGCCGTGCAGGTTTGCTCTGTTGGCTAATCCAAGTTAACACAACATAAGGTACAGAGTACCGTAACATTTGATAGCACCTGGGCTTATTTCAATTTATTTGTTGCTACTATTATGGTTTTTATTCGCCGTAGGCGATAAAGTATTGAAAAAGATCCTTATGACAGCAAAGTACCTCGTAGAGGTTATACACGCCATTCGTAATCATCAATCAAAAATCGCACACGCTTGCCGGTTCTTTAATGTCACGGGGCGCTGCACCTGGATTTCTTTCGAATTTTTTGTTGCTACTACAAATATTGCGGGGCGCTGCCCCTGACATAATTTATACATAGAATTATAATAGAACTGAGGTACAGAGTACCGATATATTTGTAGCTAATCCAAGTCAACACAACATAAGGTACAGAGTACCGTAACATTTGATAGCACCTGGGCTTGTTTCAAATTATTTGTTGCTACTACTAATCAAAACCTTTAATAATTTTTTCATAAAAAAATTTATTTTTATTGTTAACAATTTTCATAATATAAACACCTTGGCTAATAGATTTCAGAGAAAGATGAATTTTGTTTATGGAATTTA
>CAZVKJ010000027.1:0-19674 GCA_964626855.1 uncultured Bacteroidales bacterium | reverse complement strand
ATGAATCTATTGAAGAACTGTGAAATAATGCAGTATCCCAGCTTATTTTTATTGGATATATATAATTGATCGCAAAAACATGCCGCTCAAAACCAATGTCGGGTGGTATAGCCCAAGTTTTAGCAAAATATCCCAGATTGATTTGTAAATAAACACAAAACTTACTTGAATCAATGCTCATCGGAATCTCTCCCCACACAGTGTCAAAATCATCAACATAAAAATTTGCTGTAGAATCCCAAATAAAAAACACCGTGTCTTTTGCCCCGGTAGCATCTTCAAATGCTATAGGAAATTTCCATTGTGGTGTTTGGCAATAGCATTTTACTATTGCCATAAATACAAATAAAACAAGTATTACTTTTCTCATAGTTTTTTGATCAATAATTTTATTTTATTCATTTTTACAACAAGCTAATCCAAGTTAACACAACATAATGTACAGAGTACCGTAACATTTGATGATAAACCTTTTTTCCTTCGCTGGCGCATTTGATTTTCGTACGTTTTTAATCTACAATCATCTTTAATGTTCCTGAAACACTTCCTTTACCCGTTAACCTGCCAAAATAAATTCCGCTTTTCATATTGCATTTCTGCAATATAATCTTGTCCTGGTTTTCCTGTACCAATAATGACAGGAGCATCGTGAAAGGGGCAATCGCCCGGTCACTCATAGACACGGATAATTCTTGATTTTGTATAATTAGTCCGGCTCTGTGCGACTTAAAATTCATATCAAAAACTTAAGTTATCATTTAATTATACAAATATAACAAAATATATCTTATAATGCAAGCAATTTTTAATATTTGAGCATCCGCCCCTCCCCAGAAAATCATTTATAACAATTTTGTTTTCATACAATGACAAGCATGAAATTCCTTTTGCTTTTATAAATCATCCTTTAACTGTTTAAAAAGACAGTATTACTGTTTAAGGTTATTCCTCGCATGTAAATGCCAGTATAATTGTATTGGAAACGAACAATAAATGTTAAACCTTAAAACGATAAAGCCATGAAAAACACAGAAAAAAATCTCGATGACATCATTTTCGAGAACAGAAACAAAGACTATGGAGCATATACGCTCCGCAAAAATTACAAAAAAAACCTGATGTCGGCAGTAATCATCGCTGTTATAATTTTCTTACTTGGAGTGTCGGTTCCGCTTATAGCAAATTATTTTAAAAAACCTGTTGTGGTAATCAGCGATGGAATGGGACCCACCACACTCATCACACCGCCAAAGAACAAAATCATCACACCGCCGCAAAAAACCATTGAAGAAAAGAAGAAGGACTATTCATTTAAACCGCCTGTTGTCTCCGCCATGGACGTCGACGATCCTGAATTATCCGACCTGATAGATAAATCAGATAATATTAATACGGTCGAACCGCAGACAGACATAGATGTTCCTGATGAAAATCCAAAAAGCCCGGTAATTGAACCAGAGGAAGCCGTTGAAAATCCGATAGCCGTGGTTGAAGAAATGCCCGAATTTCCCGGAGGAGAATCTGCCAGATTGAAATTTATGTATGAAAACACCAAATACCCTGTTCAGGCAAGGGAAATTGGCATCAGTGGCACTGTCTATCTATCCTTTGTCGTGGAAAAAGATGGAAGCATTTCGAATATTAAAATCCTCAGAGGAATTGGCGGAGGCTGCGACGAAGAGGCCATAAGGATGGTTAATGTCATGCCCAAATGGAAACCCGGCCGGCAAAATGGTAAAGAAGTCAGAGTTTTGTTCAATTTACCTATTGTTTTCAGGCTCGTTTGATAAGCCGGGCTGTTTTATCAAAAGGTGGTCTAACTTGCCACCTTTTTTTATGCTAGGTTTTAAAAACTTCGCATTTAAATTGGCAATTCTTTTCGTCGTTATTAACATCACAAAAGCCTTGTATTTCTTGATTTTTGGCTGAAAATTTCGTAACTTTGTAGTAGAAGGAGGTATAAGAAAAGCTTATAAAGCCTTTATATTATGAAAACCTCGGGAAATTATATCGAGGAGTTCATTTTCGCCAACAGGAATAAGGAATACGGAGCATATTTTCTTCGCAAAATTTATTTTAAAAGTTTATTATCGTCAATAGCCATTGGAATTGTCATCTTTATGATGGGGGTTTCTGTTCCGGTTATTTCAAATTATTTGAATAAAGGGAAACTTATCAGCGAAGATGCCGATGTTTCAGTGACGATAAATAACATTACAAATGAAAAACCAATAGAAAAACCTCCCGACATACCTGCAGTTGAAAAAAAGAAAGCTGTTGTTTTCAGGGCGCCTGTGGTTATTACCGAAGAGGAAGAAGTAACGGAAGACCTTGCTGACATCATTGAAAATACGAGCAACACCGGCCCATTGGATACCGCCACCATCCTTTTTGTTGAAGTTCCCGAAGAAGATCAAAAAATTAAGATAATTGAAGAAGAAAAAGAAGAACTTCAGATACATACTTTTGTTGAAGAATTTCCGGTTTTCCCCGGTGGTGATACAGCCAGGATACGGTTTTTAAGTGAGAACCTCAAATACCCCAGAATAGCGAAAGAATCCGGCATACAGGGAATTGTTTATGTGACTTTTGTTGTAGAAAAAGACGGTAGTATCAGTAATGCATCTGTTATCAGAGGCATTGGCGGAGGTTGTGATGAAGAAGCATTACGTGTGGTAAGGACCATGCCCAAATGGAATCCGGGGCGGCAAAACGGAAAAGAAGTCAGGGTGCAATTCAATATGTCAATAACGTTCCGGCTAATTTAAATGGAAAGCAGACAGACATCCCGGGCAGTTAATAAACCGGCATCGCATTTTTAAGCCATATTTTTTGGCCGATTTTAGGCTCTGATCCCTGCTTCATGCGGTTTTTCCTGTATAGCTCCTTCAATTGCACTGCATAATTCTGAGATATTCCCCGCATGGTTTCTCCCGAGGCTGCTATATGAAAATCCTCTGCTGATGTTTTCCTTTTTGATTCCAGATACACAATATCACCAGGCGACAGGGATTTCCCGGTTTTTGCATCGTTATAGCGTAAAAGATCAAATGCGGCCAGGCCAAAATAATCAGCAATTGACGTATATGTGTCCTTTTTATCCGCAATAATGTATTTTACTCCATTTTTAACAAGAACTTTTCTTGTTCCATTGTCAATATTGATATCCGGAAACTCGCTTGCATTAACGCCATTTCCAATCTTTGCCGTTCTGTGTATGCTGTCGGGTTTTCTTGAAACTTCCCTGGCAGGTTGATTGATATCGCGCATGGCAAGAGAGTCGGGAGCCACAATTATCACCCCTGAATCAAGACTGTGTAAATGATTTTCCTCAATGATCTTGATAAGCATTTCGGCATACAGCGGTTCGGTAGCATAGCCGGCAGCCTTTAATCCATATGCCCAGCCTTTATAATCCATGATATCAAGCTTAAACAGCGAAACATAATATTTTCTTGTAGTCAGAAAAACCGAATGATCGCGGTATGAGTCCATATCTCTTTTATACTTCCGGAAACATTCGTTTTCGGCATCATCATCATAATAATATTTATCACCAGTCCATTCTGTTTTACATTTTATGCCGAAATGATTATTGGCATTGCGGGCAAGCTCGCTATTGCCATTGGCTGATTCAAGGATGCCCTGGGCAAGAGTAATGCTTGCAGGAATCTTATACTTTCTCATTTCTTCCAGGGCGACATTCTGATACCTGCGGATATATTCAGAAACTGTAACTTTGGTTTGCGCAAATGTCCCCAAAGTCAATAAATATAAGACATGCAGAATGAAGAACTTTTTCACTGACATTAATTTGTTCAAAAGTATTAAAGTTTTAACCTTCAGCAACCCCGGTTTTTTAGTAATTTTCCACATTATTTTGTTAAAACGCATGCAACTGCTGAAAAAATATTTTCCCGGACTGGATGAAGTTCAGTTAAAACAGTTCGAAATGCTCGGGCCACTATATGCTGAGTGGAATGAAAAAATCAATGTTATTTCGCGGCAGGATATTGAAAACCTGTATACACACCATATCCTGCATTCGCTGAGCATAGCAAAACTTATTACATTCGCAAGAGGCACCACCGTGATGGACGTAGGTACCGGCGGCGGGTTCCCGGGAATACCCCTGGCCATTATGTTTCCGGCAACAGAGTTTTATCTTGTTGATTCCATTGGAAAAAAAATTACCGTGGTAAATGAAATCGTAAAATCATTGGGCCTTGAAAATGTTGTTGCAGAGCAAAAGCGGGTCGAAGAAGTAAATGAAACATTTGATTTTATTGTTTCCCGCGCTGTGATCAACCTGATGGATTTTATAAAACTGGTAAAAAAGAACATCTGCCCCGACAGCTTCAACAACCTTACAAATGGCATACTCTATTTAAAAGGCGAAGATGCTGCTATTGAACTTAAAAAACTGAAGGCCGGCAGGTTTATTTTTGACATATATCACTATTTCCCTGAGCCTTATTTTGAAACAAAAAAGATTGTGTACCTGTATAACCTGTAAATCCGGCCTGCCAGGAACAATGCAATTGATTATAAAAAATTAAATCTTCTGGAACAGCCCATAAATAAGGGGATTCCCTTCTCTTAGCCGTATCGTTATATCATCAACCAGAAATGTATTTTTGCCTTTATTCCAAATAAATACTTTCAATATGGTACTTTCATCAAAAGAAATATCTGAAAGTTTTACTGAATGGTGCACAGTAACCCATCCATTCTTTGCGGTTTTATTATCTGTAAAAAGATCAAAAGAAGATGCTCCCCAGTAATGAATCCTGTTATTGGCGCTTAATTCGGCTACAAGATTTATATCTTTAAAAGTATCAGGCAAAGCCACCCGGGCGGAAATGTCAATATAGTTATTTCTGTTTTTAATAAAACCCTTCAGCGGTTTTGAATATGAAAAGGAGTATTCCTGGGTACTATCCATTATATACGATGATTTGCCTGAGAAGCAAGCTGTATCTGTTATTTTACGCCTATCAATTGCACTCCAATCTCCCTGATGATATCCTTCGAAATCCTGGCGCTCAATCATGTTATTCTCTTTTCCGTTTTTTTTAGAAAACAAATATGTTGTCCCCCCGAAATAATTATTCTGCAGCTCAATGGTTGGATAATAATCCTGAATCAAAGGCACGGTTAACGGGTTATTACTTGATAAACAACCGAAATATAAATAATCAGAACTCTTGCTTTTCGCTTTCAAAAAATCAATAAACTTATTCATATTTTCAAATGTGTCAAACCAGGCAAAGTTCGTATCCGGGTTCAGTGCTTTAAAATAGTAACCTGATATTTCATGGTCGGTATCAATAACAGATACAACTCCTTTATGCAACTGTTCTGCCTTATCATGATCTGTTAACACCCTTGAATAAATGGATTTATAGAATAATGAATAATGTTTCCGCTGAACAACAAGGCCAAAGATGTTTACTGAAAGTACACAAAGCACAAGTATCAGGTTTACCGCAAATTTCTGAGGTTTTATATGCCCGAATAGCACTAAATAAAGAAACGGAAAATTGAAGATGAGGACAGAAAATTGTAAAACATTATTAATATACCTTGAATAAAGATACCCGATCAATGCCGGAAAAATAAACAATCCAAAAAACAATACCTGGTTTTTAATATTAATATCACTCCGTTTGATTTTAATAAAACCCCACATAAAAATCCCGATGGTCAAGACATATGAAATAGCCGAAAACTGGAAAACATAACGGAAATAATTTTGGAAAAAATCATCCGGCAGCTCCCCAAGCCAGTTTTGATTGCCACCCATTTCTATTTGCTTTAAAAGAATATTCAGATGGGGCAAATACAACCCAATGATGATCATACAACATGTAAAGTATTTCAGCAAGTATTTTCTCTGGATATAAAACGTACCAGCGACACCGGTAATGGCTGCAAAAAGAAGGCTGAAATGATGGTTATATGAACACAATGTTCCGGATAACACAAAATATACGCAATTTGTAAAAAATCTTCTTTCGGGGTTTTTAACCAGGTTGGTCAAAGAGTTTACCATCATTAATGAAAACAACAATCCTGAAATGTAAGGCCGTGCTATCTGGCTGTACATAACAAAATATTGCGTACAGGCCATAAATGAAGCCGAAAGCAGCGCTACTGTTTCGTTATACCATTTTTTCGCAATTAAATAAAATAAATACACCGAAAAAATACCGCAAAGCATAAAGGGCAGCTTAACTACCCATTCCTTATAACCAAATAATTCTGTCCAGAAATAAAGAAATACCTGAACGCCTGCGGGCAAGGTGTCGGGGACTACACCTTTATTGATGAGCTCTGAAAAAGATAAAAAATTTGTCCTGAAAATGGCTGAAAACTCATCGTGTGTATAAGGGATATCAAACCACCTGTAAAATCTGAGCAAACAGGCTACGGTTATAATCAATATAAGAATTGCAGTATTGCCTTTTTTCATGAATATCCCGGCTTAATCTATATTTTCAGCATGATTTGATTATTGGAAATTCGTCGGTAAAAGGATTTAATTTGAAAAAAATGCGGGTAAAACAACAGCAATAATTATTGTTTTTTCGCAACAGAATCATTTGAGACAATGATAAAAATATCTTCAGACTGCTTTTTCATCTGGTAGTTCTCCCGGCCATAGCGTTCTATGGCTTCCCTGTCGGTTTTCAGCGCCTCCGACAGTTTTTTCATCCGACTGATCTCTTCGGAATAAAATTGTTTTTGCCTTATCAGGTCATTCATCTCCCTGCGCTGTGCATACTGCCCCACAAGGTTGTCAGTATCAATAAATCCAACCCACACAATAAAAAAAACCGTAGCTAAAATATAGTAGTTTTTCAGGATACTCCAGATCTTTAATAATACCTTTTTCATAGTAACTACAAATATAAATATTCCACTGATAATAAACTTCTTTTAGATTTATTTTAATTCACTACAATATTAACGTCCAAATTTTTAAGCTGCTGTTCGGTAAGTTTGCCGTTAATCCAGGTATTATCCAATACGACATCATATTTCTTATAAAAATTTATTGCCGGTTCATTCCAGTCAAGTACCTGCCAGTGCATGCGCTTAGCCTTCGTTTCTTTTGCTTTACCAATCACCGCTTCAAACAACGCTTTGCCAATTTTATTTCCCCTGTATTGCTCTTTTACGATAATATCCTCGAGATACAGGCATTTGCCTTTCCATGTTGAATAACTGTAATAATAAAAAGCCATTCCAGCCGGCAGGCCGTCACATAATGCCAGTATCACCTCAAAAACAGGATTATCGCCAAACCCGTCCTTTTCAAGGTCTTCTGCCGTAATGGTCACTTCATGTGGGGCCCGTTCGTAATGAGCAAGTTCTTTTATCATATTGACAATTTCCGGCACATCTTCTATTTCTGCCTTACGTAATGTTATATCCATAAAGTTTTTTTAAGCTCAGTTTTTTATTACTTTTTGTGTTATCTCACCATTTCCGGTAATGATCCTGCAAATATAAACTCCAGCCGGAAGATCATCGATATTTACCTCAATAAAATTCCTGTTTTTATTGTTTAATTTTTTATAAATCTCCTTCAATATTACCCCATTGATATCCGTCAATACGGCGTAAATATCTGAAATACCGGATATAATATTTGTTTCTATAAAAAGCTTATCATTGGCAGGATTCGGATACACCAATAGCTCGGGATTGCTTGCACATTGTGGATTATTAAAATTATAATTATTGTCATTTGTAAGAATGGATGTCTGGCAAAAATATTCCACAAGAAGAACCAGGTTGTTTTTACATAACAAATTCTGAACGCCATACTGATTAGGTAGCCGTCTGTAGTCAAGGCCGCCGCGGTACCAACCTGTTTGCGCCAGTGTTTCCTTGTTTAAGGCATACAATCCATAAAAACGATAAGCACAATACACGCCGAATGTATCGGCTGCCAAATAGTTCGGCGAGCCATTGGTCAGAACCGATGAGGTAATTTCAGTCAGCTCGTATCCGGGATTTAGAAAAGTGAGGGCATATTTAACCAGACCCTTATTCTGAACATAAACAAAACAGTCGTTACCGGCAACGGCCATCATCTGTCCATCCTGATTTCCTACTAACACCACCGAGGCAATATGCTGAAAGCCGTTTCCGCTAACATCAAAGACACAAATACTGTCGTTATTTGAGATATAAAGTTTATCATTACCGGCAGCCATGTCATTAATGCTCATGTTAATGGTGGTGTCGACAACTGGCGCATAAGGGTTGCTTGCATCAATAACAATAAGGCTGTTATTTAATTTTGAGAAAATGTGGTTATTTATTACAACAAAACGCCCATCGCAAACCGACTGTTGAATATATCCCACCTGGTGCAGGGAATCAGCGGTATAAATCCTGAACCCCTGATATGACACGTTACAGGTATAAACATACTGGCCGTTGGCAGAAAATCTGGTCCGGAAACAAAAGCCGGGATCATGATTTTCTCTAAGCAAAACGGGGGGTTCGGGATGAGAAACATCATAAAGTTTAAATCCGAAGCCTTCATTGGATACAAGCATTTTATTTTCAAAAACATCGGCATCGTGGTTCCAGCCACCAGTAAGGGTTTTCCCCGACACCTGGGGATGTTGAAAATCGCTGAGGTCAACGGTAAGAATTCCATACCATTCCGATGCGACGTACATTTTTGACCCATTAAAGGTCATATCAAAATTCCATAAGCCGCCGGGAATATATTTTATCAGATGTATATCCGATGGATTCGTAGCATCATATGCCCTGATATAACAAGTATCCAAAGGCCCGTTTGGTTTTATTGCCCCCCAATTCGCCACATAGATGGTATCGTTAATGTTCTCTGCATTATAAGGAATAGCAATGGCTGCGAGGTAAATCCCGTTAACAGTATCAGAAAAAATCTTTTGCGGCGATGCGGGGTTGCTGACATCCAATGTATAAAAATATCCGTTGGGTGCGTAAAAATTAATACTCGTTCCGCCCATTACGTGGAGTAAATTATTTGATTTTCCAAATATTACATTTTCAGAAAGAAATGTTCCCTGCTGAAAGAAAGAAATGAAATGAAAGGTGTTTGCATCATAAATCCACACCCCGTTCTGGTTTCCCCAATGCTGTTGCGATACGGCACACAGGTTGTTCCTGACATCAACCCCGACTATTGTACTCCCCAGCTGAGGGATTGCAAAAGTTCCAATTTTATTACAGGAGTTTCCATAATCTTTATATGCGCACATCTTGTTATATTGCGCCACAAAAATCGTATCTCCCTTAAAAGCGACGCCCTGTGCAGCCATTCCGGCACTGTCGGGCAAAATATCAAAAACCTTTACAGGGTTTGCCGGATCCGCAATATCCCATTTTGTAACTCCGTCGTAATTAGCACAAACAAACAGAAAATGACCATATATTCTCATCCGTATGATCTCGGACTTATAACGGTATTCAAAACTATATGCATAGGGAATAGTGGAGCCGCTGCCGGCATAATAGGATCTTAAGGTTGACCCTGTTCCGGTAAAAATATAATCATTATAGTATTTTATGGACTGGCATGCCGCACCGTTGGTAGCGCCCAGAAACTGCAAATTATTCTGTGCTCCTGCACACATTGAATAAAAAACAATAACAGCTAATAAAACCCCTCTTTTCATCAGCGCGAAAATGTGTTTTCAATAATCTGATTATCAAAAACGAATATACGAAGTTTTCTTTGATTTATAGTCCGATACTTTCAGCGATTTCTTTCATCGCATTTACGGAGATTTCGGCAAACTCAGCTATTGGCAAGCCTATTTTTTCACATTCCATTATCGTGTCACGGTTTACTGAAGCAGCAAAAGCCTTTTCTTTCATTCGTTTCACTACTGATTTTGATTTTACTGCAAAAAGTTTTTTCTCGGGATAAACTAATGTTGTTGCAATAATAAGCCCGGTAATAGTTTCACCGGCGGCCAGGGCATGATGAAATACCGCTGTGCGCGGCTTTCCGGATGATTCTTCATTATGCATGCTGATGGCATCGATTATTTCCTCATCAACATTATTTTTTCTTAATATTTCAATAGCTACCTGCCCATGCGTTAAAGGATCGGCATTGGTAATCTCAACATCAATATCGTGCAGTAATCCTGCTATTCCCCATAATTCATCATCCTGACCAAGCCTGCGCGCCAGGGCTTTCATCACAGCTTCGCTGGCCAGGCAATGGTTGATCATGTTTTCTTTTTTTATATAATCGTGTAACAGATTTAATGCTTCTTCTCTTGTAATTCCTGCTGACATTTTAGGTTGTTTTAGTGGTTAGGTGTTTAAGGAGTTAGATAATCAGTTTTTCAGGTTATTTAAGATTATATGGATAAGAATGGCAAACAGAGTTTTCGTTATTTCTGCATCTTTTATTGTCCCTTGCTCTTATCCATGATAATCCAGACTATGCAACATATATATCAAATGCTCCAACATATTGTTCAATTCAGACATATACTCTTCAACCGCTTTCACACTACCGGGCAAAGTAAAAACCAGTGTCCCGCCAATGATACCGGCAATGGAGCGGCTTATCAGCGCATTGGGCTTCTGCTGGCCATATTTCAGACGTATCATATCCATTATCCCGGGTATCTCTTTATCCAGAATTGGCCTGATTACATCGGGGGTAAAGTCCTTCGGGCCTATACCCGTTCCGCCTGTGGTAATAACAATATCGAAAGCACGGGCTTTCTCTTTCATTAGTTTTTCCAGCAACCTGGGGTCGTCAGGAATAAGCTCATTAACGACTTCAAATCTTCTCTTTTTTGAAACAAAAAATTGTCCGATCAACTCTGAAACTTTTGGTCCGCTGAGATCATTGTAGATTCCTTTACTGGCACGGTCACTCAAGGTTATTACCAGCACCTTAAAAATTTTAGGCAGATATACGCCTTCATCACCGGCGCTGATGCTTCCGCCCTGAATTACCCTGCAAAAAATCCCCTCCTTGGGCATCACACAATCGCCAACTTCATTAAAAATGGCACAGGAACTGCCATGACATTTTTTGCCGATTTGCGTAATTTCAAGCTCCGCATCGTTGATTATAAACCTGTCAAGAGGTGCGGTATTTATTAGGTTCAAACCCGAAATCGTCAGATTTTCGGCAAATTCGCCAAAATTGATTTTTCGTTTTGCCCTTTGCTCAAATTTTTGGATACTTTCCAGGGCCAGCATGCTCACCTGGCGGTTCCAATCGCCCGAATGCGCATCATTTTCCACACCCGAAGGAATAATTTCGATTTTACTGACAGGGTGTTTAATAGTCCCTTTTTTTTCGGAAATGTTTACCGATTCTATTTTAATTTTCATATGTATAATTTCAAAAATTCTCGACAGCATATCTTGAGATATAATCAGCAGGGGAAAGCCCATCCTTGTCCATTCGTATTTTTCCCAATCTGACAATAACCATATTTTTATCCGGAATAACAATTATAAATTGCCCTAAAATGCCGCGGGCATAAAAAACAGCCATGGCGTCAACCGTTGTCAGCCACCAGGAATAGCCATAATAGGTAACCCTGCATCCGAATTCGTCAATTAGGTTGCAGGGCGTTATTGATTGTTTCACATATTCTTCAGAAACAATCCGATGGTTATTAAAAACCCCGTTGTGCAAATACAGCAATCCGATTCTTGAAAAATCACGCGCATTGGCATTAAAACAACAATAGGCTTTTTCCATTCCGCCCTTTTTGTCGAGGCTCCATAAGGCGCTATCTTTTGCGCCCAGCGGTTTCCATAATTTTTCTGAAGCATAATCGCTCAGCGTTTTTCCGGTAGCTTTTTCAATAACATAGGCCAACACCTGTTGATTACAACTCTGATAATTGAATTTTACACCAGGAATTTCTGTTACTTTTAATTTCAAAAGCATCCTTTTCAGATTACGGCCATAGTAGGCTTTTGTTGTTTTTGAAAAGAGGCCGTCATATTCTTCATCCCAGTTAAAAGCCGCTCCCATGGTTAGTAAATGTCTTATAGTAAGCTGTGCATTTAAACCTTTTGAATATTCAGGAATAAACTCCGACACCTTCTGGTCAACACTTTTGATTTTTCCTTCATCAATAGCAATTCCAACAAGGATACTCACTATACTTTTCGCAACCGAAAAAGAATTTGAAATTACATCTTTTCCATAACCATCCCAGTACTCCTCATGATAAACGGAGTCATTTTTTAATACCAGAAACGCAATAGTTTCACTTTTGATTAAATATGTTTCAAAATCTTTATGTAGCCTATTTTTGTTATATGAATTGGCATCGGGTATAGGAACAAAGGTTCCGGCTGCAACCGTTCTGTTTTCAAAAATCTTATAATCGTCAATATCGGCAAGCCGGTAAACCAATGTTGTGTATATATAGCCGTTGCCGGACAATACGATAACAAGATTTATCAATACAAAAAAGGCAAACAGCCACAGCAATATTTTCTTAATGATCTTCATACAGAAAAACCAGGATTTGATTTCCCCAGAGCTTTGTTTCTAAAATTTTTCTTTACTTAAAAGCCGGATATCGGTAATAGCCATAGCTTTATCCACGGCTTTGCACATGTCATAAACTGTGAGCAGAGCAATACTAACAGCGGTCAACGCTTCCATTTCAACACCGGTCTGCCCGATACATTTTACGGTGCTTTCGGCTTTAATTCCGTCTTTTTCTATGGTACAGTTCACATCAACTTTTGTCAACAGCAATGGATGGCATAACGGTATAAGATGCGCATTCTGCTTGGCGGCCTGTATTCCCGCCACCTCTGCAAGGGTAAGCACATCGCCTTTTTTTATTTCGTTTTCTTTTATCAGCTTTAACGTTGCCTTTTGTAAAAGAATCATTCCACAAGCCTTAGCAATACGGGTTTGTTGTGGCTTTTCGCCAACATCAACCATATTGGCTTTTCCGCTTTGGTCGGTATGTGTTAATTTAGACATAGAGTCAGTTTTAATATTCAAAGTTACATTTTTTCGTTTGTACCATAGATATTTTCATTAAATGTCGCGCATTTCGAAATCCTTCAAACCGGATGTTGAACATAGTGTTGTCAGATCATTATACTGTATAGCAGAAAAATATTAAGCCCTGCCACCAAAGCGGCAATAAAAGCCAGCAAAATCATCATAAATAGGCTGTTTGCATATTTCCCCATAACTTTTTTGGAAGAGGTAAGATACACCTGTATAATAATAACAAACGGCAACACAATGCTTAATGCGGTTTGTGAATAGATTAATGCAATAAAAGGATTTCCGATAAACATAATTATAATCAAAGCCATTACAACTGAAATAAATACACCCAGACGCGAATGGTTGTCTTTAATATCATACGGTTCCTGAAATATTCCTGAAAAAATACTCCCTCCAGCCATACCGGAAGTAATACTTGATGAAAGCCCTGAAAACAGCAATGCTACAGCAAAAATCAATGCAGAGCCTTTGCCAAGCAAGGGTTTTAAAATCTGTTCGGCCTGCTGCAGTTCGGTTATTACCATATGATTACTAAAAAATGTTGATGCAGCCAGAATGATCATCGCGCTGTTTATTGCCCACCCAACAACCATGGAAACGATAGTATCTGCAAATTCATATTTTAACTGCTTTCTTATGACGTTATCGTCCTGCAAATTCCATTGCCGGCTCTGAATCACCTCAGAATGCAGGAAAAGGTTATGTGGCATCACCACGGCGCCTAATACGCTCATAATAATTATGATGGAGTTCTCAGGCATTTTGGGCGTAATACACGAAACCGCAACAGTATTCCAGTCAACATCTACCAGATACAATTCATAAATAAATGACAAGCCTATAACAGAAACAAAGCCGATGATCCACCGTTCAATACGTTTGTACGAATTTGTAAATAATAAAACCAGAACCAGAATGGCTATAATCAAACTTCCGGCAGGAACCGGGATATTGAAAAGCATTTTCAGGGCTATGGATGCGCCCAATATTTCAGCCAGGGAGGTTGCTGCGGAAGCCACCATAGCCAGCGACAATACAGGTCGTGACACCCAGGCCGGAGTAAACTTTGTAATAGCTTCAGAAAGGCACAATCCGCTTGCTATGCCCAGATGTGCAACATTATGCTGAAGAAAAATCAGCATTATGGTTGAAATAGTCACTATCCATAAGAGGGTATATCCAAATTGTGAACCCGCCGCAATATTTGAAGCCCAGTTTCCGGGATCAATGAAGCCAACAGTTACCAGCATGCCAGGGCCGATATATTTGAGTATCTCAAGCCCACCAAAACGGGGCTTATGTTTTTTTGTATCGAAATGTTTTTGCCAAATCATCCGCCGATGTTATGAAAGTGCTGGTTTTACTAAAGCTGCCCATCAGACAATACTTGCCCACAGAGTATCAAAACAATAAAAAAGCAAATAAAGATAATGGTTTTTTCCGTAGGGAATATATATGAGCATTTGTTTCAGCGAAAGATACCCACTTTAAACACCAAGGCCGGGATGTTTATAACCTCATTAAGCTTTAGATTTCCTTATTGTTTATGTCCTACGGACAACAGACTCCTTGGGTCATATAATTTTATTGATATTAAAGCCCTACGGGCTAACCGGCTTTCTTTCACCTCTTTATCTGTTCATCCGCCAATGTTATAAAATGCTGGTTTTGTTAAAGCTACCCCATCAGACGAGGCATGCCCGTAGGGCATAAATAGCAATAAAAATTCAAACAAAAAGTAAGCTTTTTCCCGTAGGGAATATATATGAGAAATTGTTTCAGCGAAAGATACCCACTTTAAACACCAAGGCCGGGATGTTTATAACCTCATTAAGCTTTAGATTTCCTTATTGTTTATGTCCTACGGACAACAGACTCCTTGGGTCATATAATTTTATTGATATTAAAGCCCTACGGGCTAACCGGCTTTCTTTCACCTCTTTATCTGTTCATCCGCCAATGTTATAAAATGCTGGTTTTGTTAAAGCTACCCCATCAGACGAGGCATGCCCGTAGGGCATAAATAGCAATAAAAATTCAAACAAAAAGTAAGCTTTTTCCCGTAGGGAATAAATAGATGTGTTTATTCAATTGGTTTTAAAACATAGCGTTCATCAAACTCAACCTCATATAACTTCAAAAAAGAAAGGTACTCCTCATAAAATGCCTGCTTTTTATGATGTCTTTCCTGATTTTCTATGTATTTTACAATTGATGGTATTTGTGATTTACCATATGAAAAGGCACCAAAACCTTCCTGCCATGAGAATCTTCCTGAAACAAGCTTGCTTTCATTTATCCATAATGTTGAACTTCTTTTAACATTATACATTAAATCAGAAGGGGCCTGTTTTGGATTCATACTTACTAAAATGTGAATATGTTCCTGCATACCATTAATAACAAAGGGTTTATGGCCCTGTTGTATGATGATTCCATTGATGTATTTGTATAAACTTTCTCTCCAATTATTACTTATCATTGAAATCCGGTTTTGTACTGCAAAAATGTAATGGACGTACAACTGTGTATAGGTATTTGGCATTGTTGATTTATTTATGTTCTTCTGGTTATCTTGTTTGTACTTTTTTATCTCATCATCTGTTCATCCGCCGATGTTATGAAAATGCTGGTTTTACTAAAGCCACCCCATCAGACAATGCTTGCCCGCAGGGTATAAAAACAATAAAAAAGCAAATAAAGATAATGGTTTTTTCCGTAGGGAATACTTATGAGCAATTGTTTCAGCGAAAGATACCCGCTTTAAACACCAATGCCGGGATGTTTATGACCTCATTATGCTCTAGATTTCGTCATTGTTTATGTCCTACGGACAACCGACTCCTTCAGTCATTTGATTTTATTGATATTAAAGCCCTACGGGCTAACCAGTTTTTCTTTTTTTCCACCCTTCATCTTTTCATCCACCGATATTATGAAAGTGCCCGTTTTTGCTGAAAGTCCCGCATTCGGGCTTGAACTTTACAGCTTCGGCAATTGCCTTTTCCGCGCCCAGCTTTCTCACATCAAATTCGATATCGTTAAACAGGCATGGTTTTATTTTACCATCTGAAGTAAGCCGCAGGCGGTTGCAAATAGAACAGTCGCCGCCGGTTCCACCATCCACAACGGTAAAGTGCCCTGCCTCGAGACTCATCCTGCGGATAAAACGGACCTCAAGCCCGTTTTGGATGCAAAAATCATTTACACCCTTCGCATCAGGTTCATCGGGGTTGTTTTCAACGACACAGTTTATTTTTACCGGATGCATACCTGCTTTCTTTGCAGCTTCAATACCCCGCAAAACTTTTGTCAGGTCTCCGCCTCTTGTTATTATTCTGTACTTTACCGGATCAACGGTGTCGAGGCTGATATTAATTCTGTGCATCCCAGACTTAACAAGTCTTTCAGCATAGTCCTCCAGTAAAATACCGTTAGTTGTCATCGAAAGGTCATTGATTCCGGGTATTTGCGCAATCTGTTCAACCAAAAAGGCTATGCCTTTTCTCACCAGAGGTTCCCCGCCTGTAATTCTTACTTTTGAAATCCCCTTACCAGCGGCGAGGCGTACGATTTCTATGATTTCTTCCAGACTTAGTATATCCTCATGGCGCAACAAAGCTACACCCTCTTCCGGCATGCAATAGGTGCACCGGAGGTTGCAACGGTCGGTCACAGAAACACGCAGATAATTTATGTGGCGGTTAAATTGGTCTAACATCAGCCATCTCTCCTTTACTGATAGTGTTGACACCGATGGGAACAAAGGCCAATCCCTGGGCAAAGGCAAGTGCATGAATATGCGCTGAACCATGATAATTAATTACCGACACCGTACCATCATTGTTAAACATCACAGGGATTAACGAAAGTCGCTCTGCTATCCGCCGTTTATACTCCTGTGCAAAGGGCATGGGTCGCATTACCGGACTGAAATCGTGACCCATCATGCCGAACAATAATGGTTTTACAAGTATCTCAAACATCACATAGGATGCTACAGGATTACCCGGCAGTCCAAAACAATATTTCCCTGCCTTTTTCCCGAAAACCGTGGGCTTTCCCGGCTGAATCGCAATGGTCCGGAATAATATCTCAAAACCTGATTTAATCATCATCTCCGGTACAAAATCATAATCGCCCATAGAGACGCCGCCCGTAAGCAAAACCACATCACTATCTTCAAAAGCTTTATCAATTATCTGCAAGGTGGATTGCTCATCATCCCTGATGATACCTTCATAAGTGGCATCAACATGCATTTGCTGTGCCTGCGCTAATAATTGCCACGAATTACTGTTGCGTATCTGCGACATTTCCGGTACCTGATAGGGTTCCACCAACTCGTCACCCGTAGAGATAATACTGATTTTGGGCTTTTTACTCACTTCAGGTTCATAACATCCGACAGCAGCAAGAACAGCAATATGTTCGGGTTTTAACACAACTCCTTTTTCCAGCACCAGGCGGCCCTTCTGTACATCCTCAGCTTTATAGGCAATATTTGCCGAAGTATCGTTGCGCAGAAATTTTATTTTGTTTTCTCCGATCATCCCGGTGTGCTCGACCATTAATACACAATCCGCGCCCAGCGGGATCATGGCACCGGTCATGATTTTGACACATTGATTTTCCGCTATTGTTTTCCGTGGCACCTTGCCCGCAGGAACAATTTCCACGATTTCGAGCTCATTCAAAATATCCTGCCTACGGCAGGCATAACCGTCTACTGCCGACTTGTCGAAGGGAGGCATGTCAATGTCGGAACAAACATCAGCCGCAAGCACACGGCCCAAGGCCTTTTCAATCGTGACTTTTTCTGTATCCTGTAAAATAGTGTTATCTAAAACCGTTTGTAATGCAATATCAAAAGGTATCATTCATCTTTTCTTTAAATACAAAATTACAAAACTTTGGGACTTGAGGTTGTTTTTGTGAATAGTGATTAGGAGGGAAAACCACGGAGGCACGAAGTACACGGAGAAATACGAATAAATGTCTCAAGCAATAAGCTATTGGCGACTAGTAATGTTGGAATAGATTACCCTGCTTAGGTGGAAGGCTGAAGAGAACCCAGTCAGGTTATTCTTTGTTGTTGAATTAAATTTACTTGATATGCTGCATCACTGTATTTAGAATATTTTGAAATTTTATCCTCAATATTATTTACTTCAAGCGTTTTTAAAATGCATGTTCCAAGTATAACATGAGCAATTAAATAATCTTCATTAAAGCGATTACCTAAATTTATTTCTTTGTTTTTCCCATGTGAAAGATCAATGCGAAATTTTTTTGCAGAATTGTGAAACTCATTTAGAGAAACTTTTTGAAATAATTTATTTAGCAAAGGGTTAAGATCATTAATTATTATTTCAAGCTTTTGTTCCAGTGTAATAAATTTGGTATATTTAAAAGTGTCATTCAACCATGTTTTAAGAGACGGAACATTGATTAGTTCTAAAATTGCACTTTTATTTTCTTTAAATAGATTATAATTTTCATCATGAATTAATTTAGGGTTAGCTCTATAATTATCTTCATTGATTCTAAAATAATCTTCTAATGCTTGGATAAGATTTAAAAATCGATTATTAACCATGACATTGCTCAATTTGGCATCCGTACCCTGAAGCCAGTTATTTGATTCAAGATAGTATTCATATACCTTAGAATAGGTTTCGTTTTTGAACCAATTAATAATATATTGATTCATTTCGAACTGAGTAGAATTCCATCTGCTGAGTAGCATGTGACGGTGACCAATGCCATGACTAGGAATTTTTGTTTTATAATTCAATGAATAATTTGCGACATTAATTAACACATATTTAGTTTGATTGCTTTGTAATTGTCTATTTTCAACTGACATATATTTTGGATCAACATGTGCCGAAACAATTTTAAAATTTAGTGGTTTGCCAAAACAAAATTGTATGAATTTTAATAATGTGAAGGCATCATTTAAAAGTCTTTTAAAAGGAACCTCAATAGAATATTGAAAGCGAATAAATTTTTGAAATTCAGTTTTATAACTTATTGACATATCTTCAATAAATTCGTTAACCTCATCCCAAAGATGCAGGGTTAACTCATCATTTATTTTTACATCATCTTCAGATAAAACACTTTCATTAATATGATTCCCATTGCGATCATATTTCCCACCTTTTCCTTTTAATTTGTCTAGAAATAATGAGCCATCATACCAACAGGAAAGATTAGGAAATATAAATGTACCTGCACGAACAGGAATTGAACTATCTTCAATAAAATGAACATTAGTAAAAACGAATTCAATACGATAGGTAATTTGAAACAAATCCTTCCCTATTTCAATGCAATTCTCAAATTGACAATTATACAATGTTTTGTTGCAACTAAAATAGCCTAATATAATTGGATGGTATTGTTGCTGATGTCCAATTGAAGATTCAATTGTTGAACCTTCAATAAACTCATTCCCGAAAATTTCAAGTTGAATAATTTCCTTTTCACGATTATGTATTAAATGACCAGGATATTTTTTGCCTTTTGGCAAATACCATTCACCATTGTCTAGTAAGATGTGCATACAACAATTTATACCATTAGCTATTATATAATAGTCTAAAAGTGGCATAATAAATACTTAA
>CAZVKJ010000026.1:0-53021 GCA_964626855.1 uncultured Bacteroidales bacterium | reverse complement strand
TTTAAGTATTTATTATGCCACTTTTAGACTATTATATAATAGCTAATGGTATTACACCCACTACACCACTTAACCTTATGAAGGCTATAGGTTCTATATCCGGGTTAACAGATTTATCCGTTTCAAATGTACATTGACGTATTGAGCTTAAATTACGTAATGTAATATTGCTGGTCGGATGAAAATTATGATAAGGCATAAATTCAATTGCTTTGCGGCAATTGCGAAACGTTGAGTTTTCGGCAATAATAATACCGCCCGTGGTTGCTGATGGAGTGGCCGCATCCGTGTTCATTGTTTTTATTCCGCATACTGCATTTTCTACTACAGCACCATTTTTAAGTTCAACAATACCCTGTGCACAAGTGCCGCCAACAGTGTATTGGTGCTGAGTGCTGTTGCCCCATACTTCTATGCCCTGCCAATAATCGCCACAACTTTTTGTGATTTTTCCACCATCTATTACTAGTTGTGCTCCCTGCTCTATGGTTATTTTGGCATTTTCATGCATCATTGCCCTTCCTTTTATTGTAAAAATTGCATGATCAGAAACGATTATATCATTATTATAAACTTCGCCTCCATCTAACGTAAAATCACTATTAATGTTTAAAGGAGTATCGCTATAATCACATTCACTGATAACCGGAATACTTCCCTGGAACGGAATATAATTAGGAGCCGTGACAGTCAGTAGGATATCTCCAATTGAACTTGCTGAAATTCCAGTAAACAAGAATTCCGCATGATTATTCATATCTCCTATTACAACTTGTTTTTCAAAAATTTCTCCATTTTTATAAAGACAAATTGTCGCTTGAGTATTATATGTCAAATTATCAATAAAAATAGAGATATCATTTGACAAGTTAACAAAAACATAATTGGGATTATAATCTACTTCAAATTTTATAGGTATTTCAGTCCATATTTGTGTTTCAGGACATCCTATTAAATTATGTGAGTATCTCAAATAATGCCTATTATAACCATTATAAGTACTTTTTGAAAGTGCCTCAGATGTCCCCAAGTGTAAATAATCGTTATTTGTTGAAGAAATCATATCTGAAAAAATATTAAAAATATAAGTTGAGTGCATCACCCAACCATATCTAGTATTCCCCAAAAATGCAACCCCGCCAGTTGATAAAATATTTGTAAAGGCTTCTCCACAATTTCTTGCACTATTGAGTCCAGAACTACTTGTCATTTCATAAGGAACAACATCACAGCTAATAGAATATAATATTGATGGATAATCTGTACAATCTAAATTATCTAAACCATTAATATTTTCTATGATATTATCCGGATGATCATGATTATCCTCTGCTTGCAATTTACATGCGTAACCATTAATACCATTTGACATTACGGCTATCCCACTTTCGCCAACTCCATTATATGCTATTCCTGTTCCGCCATGACAAAACCATCCATGTAACCCATAATGATTATTCATCTCGGCCACGATTTCAGCGCCTTTATAATGACCCGGCTGCCCATTAAGTGAGGGGTCTGGAAAGTAATTTTGAATATTACCGTTGAGGTCATATTGAGCATCAAAGCTTGGATGTTCTTGCATAATCGTTGAATTAAAGATAGGCAAATGTGTACTAACCAGATTTGCTTCATTATTATCTTGCATTTCATCAGCCTGTACCATCAATGATTCCAAGAGATAGTTGTAATTTCCATTACCTGGATTCTGCTCATATTTCAATACATGTTGTGTCCAGTTTAATATATCTTGAGATGTAGAACACAATAATCTTCCCACAAAAATCTCTGGAAGATAATCCGGATGATCCTCAGTGATTTCACCATAAAAGCCGTCATTATCTGTATTCCAATCCCCATTAAAATCTGCAAAATATAAATCGGTCGGTATATTGTAATAATAACTTGTACTATTATCAGTACCATTACCTACCCTCATCGGTACAAAAGTTGGGGTGCCTCCTAATAAAGCCCATATGGTACCACCATTTGAATAAGCATCTTTTAAGTATTCACGAATTCTTGCAGCATTATCTAGATTGCCCCCATCAATTATGGGATACGTATCCATTGTGTTTGTTGAATATTCATTATAAATATCTGTTGTTGTAACCACTCCAATGTCAATTCCTTTTCGTTTTTTCCAATTTATAAAATCGGTGAACGCTGTTATAAGGGTATTGTCTGTAATTATTACATATTCATAGTATGGAAGATTATGAGCCTTTGATGGTGTGGTTTTATTTAAAGAGAGATTAGAAAGAGTAAACATATCTTGCGGATTATCAATCAATGATCTCAAAATGTTGTTATATATAGCCGTATCATTACACCCTCTGTAAATACTGAAATTATTATTATATGAACTGTCTATTTTAAGATTTATGGTAAAATTGATATTTGTATAAAATAAAACAGTATCTGATAAAGGCAAATATTGAATAGGATAAATGGAAACGGTAATGATCTTGTTGACCCCATCAAAAAAACCAGTACCTATATGGTAAATGCTATTATACGGGTAAGGAATATTTGTGTTGTAAATATTAGAATCGGGGTCAACAATATTTTCAACTGAAAAATAATGTGATGATGTAGGAATATCCTTTTGTTTTGGAATAACTTTATGCATTAATGATATCTTTTGAAATGAGGATGATGTAATATTTATATCATCTACATCCATATTCGTTGGAATAATAAAATTTTTCGTTATAAAAGGAATCATTGGCATTCCTGTATCCCCAATATAATTTTTCGCTTCTGTAAAATTAAAACTACAATAAGTAGTACTATCTATAGTCACATCTGTAATAGTCAAAAAGTTTTGATTAAATGACACCGAATAGCTTATTTGGGAAAATCCATTTAAACATAATAATGGAATGAGCAATAAAGTAAAATATATTTTTTTCATACTTTTAAAATTAAAATTATAAAATAATTAATTTCAATGTTATATTAACATATAAAGCACTTGTAACACATAATAAATATAAACCTGTGTTGAAATTCCTGCAATCAACTGTTGTTGAAGTTATATTGTTAAAAGCTCTTTTATAAATCACCTGTCCAAATATGTCTGTAATCATTATTTCTTTAATCGTAATATCATTCCCTTCGCTCATTTTTATATTGAAATAATCTTTCACCGGATTAGGAAATATCATTATTTGGTTGTCATCCGGATATTTTGAAACGTTTAAACTTATTGGGAAGCAATTAGGAAATGAATGCAAATTTGAATTGTTAATAAAATAAATCTCATTATTATTCTGCTGGAAACAGCCCAACATATTATTAACGCCATTTGTGGGTAACGATCCAACGGGCCATAGAAGCCCCATATTACTCCCTATTCCTTCAATCCAATATGAGAAACAATTTTCAGGAGTCTCCCAAACATCTGTCAAGTAAAATATTTTTCTATATGATCCATTAATTAATAAAACAGAATCAATATCAGCAATGATTATTGTATCCATCAGGCCAATCCCATAATTGAGAAAAGCAAATTTTGAGTAGTTGTAAAGAATAGTATCTCCTATCCCTTTTGAAAAATCATATATTAAATATTCGTTAAGGGAATCCTTGGGAATAAAAAATACTTGTTTATTATATTCTCTGATACCGCCAATGTAACTATACATTGCCGGGTTAATAAACAAAGAATCTGTCAAACTATAAAAAATCTGGTGATAGGTTTTTGCATTAATAATAGTGTCTTTATTTGTAATTCCATTTCGATAATAATAAGGATTATCACCAGAAAATACAGGAGGTCTGTGCCACTCACTCCAGATGGCATTTGAATCTGGGAACGGCACATAATTTTGAGCACTTGTATAAAGTATCAAAGAGGAAATAAAAACAAAAGTTATTATGTTTTTTTTCATTTTGCTTATTTCTATTATATTATTTAAATTATTTTGTAAAAATAATACATGGTTTTTCAAAAGTCAAGAAATATTTAATAAATATTATATCGGCATTCTGATACTTAAATTACGTAAACTTTGTATACTACACTTATATATTATAATGTAAAAATTTTTAAAATGATTTAAACTACCCGTTGTTTTAAGTAACCTTTATTGTTACAGGCATTTAACAAACAGTTGATGTGTGATAAATATTGTTTCTGTTATTCTCCGGATATAATATTCAACATATTTAATGTTTTTGGTATGAACTTTGCTAAATCCGCAGCTTAAAACAAACCCACGACATAATGAGTGTAATGCTACCTTAAAAAGTTAAACAACCACCAACTAAATTACACCCGCATGAATAAACATTTACCAATCCTGTTCACCACAAACACACAGGTAATTGTTTTATTAAAAAAATTAATATTATGTTACAATTTAATCAGAACCGCCTCGACATGTTAAAAGTCGTCGGTTCAGTTTGCGACAAGCAAACCGCATTATTTTCAACCGTGCCCGCATTACATGATGCTTACGCACGCTACAAAGCCATTCTTTCCGAAATTGATGCCGTAGGCGTTCAAGCCGCAACGGTAGTCAAAGGAGTTACCGCCGGCAAAAACCAGGTAAGGGAACAACTGGTAAAATCAGCTCTTGTGGTTTCCAGGGCGCTCATGGCTTATGCCCACCTGGCCGGCAATGTTACACTGCAGCAGGAAGTTCATTATTCGCAGTCGGCCTTCAGGTCAATGAGCAATAAGAACCTGCTTTTTATTTCGAAAAAGATCTACGACAAAGGCGTTGAATTTGCAAGCGACATTGCAAATTACGGCGTTGACAACACCATGCTGACACAGTTTCTTGCCGCTTTTAACGACTTTTCGGCAAAAGCGCCCGAGCCCCGCGAAGCCATCGATGTGCGGAAGGCCAACAATGAAAAGATCGGCGCTCTCGTTTCACAGGCAGCTGATTTGCTCAGCAACGAGATTGACAATCTGGTTTTTATCCTGCCGGATGAAAATGCCGACTTCAAAAATGTTTACAAAAACTCAAGGAACATTGTTTCGCGCCACGGCAAAACAAAAAATGCCGGTCCGCCGCCAAACGAAAACCAGCCTGCGCAATGATGCATTTATGGTTGTTCACAATTTGTTTTTAAAGAACACTTTTCAAAACTCCCGGGCATAAAGTTCCGGGAGTTTTTTTTGACCGTGGGAGAGCGACTTTAAACCGCGCCTCTGCTACTTAATCATCTGCAGTGTCAAGCCAAATTCCTTAATTCGTTCTTTACTTACTAAGATTTCTTTTCCCCTTATCCCTGTTCGGCTTAGGCTCCTGCCTAAGTCGGATATATCCTTACCGGCTAATGCCGGTATTATGAAACTGTTTTCTACAAAAAACTTTTATTACTTTATTCTGCAGGCACAGCCTATATTCATATATTCGACGAAGGTGGAACCTTCGCCGAACTTGGAGGTGTATACCTTACAAATGACATTTGATATTCCGGTGCGATGCACCTTATTTTTATTGAATAATTGATTGCTACAAATATAACGGGGCGCTGCCCCTATTGTATTTTACAAACAGAATGAGAATAGAATAGATATGAGGTACAGAGTACCGACATATTTGTAGCTGCTGTTCATTAAACTGTGTCAAATAAAAAAGAAATAATAAATTTGACACAATATGGAAGAAGAAAAATTCAATTACGAGATGTTTGAACGGGAAGCGATAGAAGGTTTGCGTTCAGGCAAAAAATTAGAAGGCAAAGATGGTGTTTTAGCCCCGCTTCTCAAGCGCATACTGGAAGCGGGGATGCAAGGCGAACTGCAAGCTCATTTGGATGGTGATGTAACAGCCAACCGAAGAAATGGCAAGATGAGTAAAGGGGTAAAAACATCATTTGGGAAAGTAGTTATAGAAACGCCCCGGGATCGGAACAGCACGTTTGAGCCGCAGATTTTACCCAAGCGAAAAACGGTATTAGGCGAAGCATTAGATCACAAAGTAATATCGCTGTATAGCTTTGGAATGAGCTATAACGATATTGCCAAACACCTTGATGAATTGTACGGATTAACGGTAGCACCATCCACCTTAACAGCCATCACCGACAGTATCATTGAAGATATAAAAGCCTGGCAAAGTCGCCCATTAGAAAGCGTATACCCATTTGTGTGGATGGATGCCATTCATTATAAAGTAAAAGAAGACAACAGCATTAAAACCAAAGCCGTTTATTGTTTGCTTGGCGTTGGCAGGGATGGTACAAAGGATTTATTGGGCTTGTATATCAATGAGACCGAAGGTGCAAAATTTTGGTTGCAGGTATTAAGTGATTTGCAAAATAGAGGCGTAAAAGACATCCTGATTGCCAGCATTGACAACTTGAAAGGTTTTGCCGAAGCCATTGAGAGCGTCTTCCCTCAAACGGAAGTACAGCTTTGTGTGGTGCATCAAATCCGCAACAGCACCAAATATGTTGTTACTAAAGATATGAAGCCGGTAATGACTTGCTTGAAAAAAGTATACACGGCAAGCACCAAAGAGCAAGCAGAAATAGCTTTAGATGAATTGGAGATAGAATGGAAAACAAAATATCCATCTATGGTAAAGAGCTGGCAAACCAACTGGGAGCGGCTTAGTAATTACTTTAAATACCCGCAAGAAATAAGAAAAGTAATTTATACCACCAACATTATAGAGTCGTTTCATAGCCAGTTGAGAAAAGTAACCAAGTCTAAACGGGTGTTTAGCTCTGATATGGCATTGCTGAAATTACTTTATTTAGTGCATCATAATATCAACGGTAGTTGGAAAACGCAAATGTTAGGGTGGAAACAAATATTTGCTCAAATGCAAATACTATTTGAAGAACGAATTAATCAACAATAAAAAATGTATGTTTGCATTGGAAAAAACAAAATATCTGGAGAAGGGGAAGAAGCACTTCGCTTCTTTCTCTTCAAAAGAAAATTTCAAAAAGCACAGTTTATTGAACACTCCCTCATATATTCGACGAAGGTGGAACCTTCGCCGAACGGGGGTCATATCAGGCACATCAAAAGGCATTATTGATACCATTAACATCACTCCGGAAAGTATTCAAAGCATTCTAAATACCCTTGAAGGCATCCCTGAAGATACCGAAAGCAATCCGGGATCTTTTGAAGACGTTCATGACGATGTTGAAGGCAATTCAGATGACGTTGAAAGCGTCCGGGACGATGTTGGAATCAATTTAGATGATCGTGGAAACGTTCGAGATGATTGTGAGAGCGTTCCGGGCGTATCCGGCTGTAATAATGGCATGTTCACCTGCAATCATGGCATAGCGGGTATCGGTTCCTGAAAGTGTTAAAACAACTTTAGAAGGTGTTGAACTCAATTTGGGTGTGTCAACATGAAATTGTGGCACATTCACATGCAATTGTGGCATATCGGGATTCAATCCGGAAAGGCTCTGCATCAATCCGGAGACCTTTGAACTCGATTTAGGTATGTCAACATGCAATTGTGACGCCTGCCTGTTTTATGAAATCGTTTTCTATAAAAATGTAACCCAGGCCTGCCTTTACCTTAAAAAAAAACCACCCCCAAAGCGAAGGTGGTTTTTCAAAGTCGTCGTAATGTTTATTTTTCAATAACAAGTTTTTGGTTCAGCATTTTTCCGCCATTTTCCAGTGTGAGTATGTAAACACCTTTTGATAGATCAGAGGTATTCAGTGTATACGTATTCCTGCCTTGCGCAGATTGAAAGTTCTTTGTAAATACCATACGGCCTGTGAGATCGTATATATTTATCACAGCTGTTTCATTATTATCTGAATTAAAAGTAACATTAAGTTCATAATTGGCAGGGTTCGGGAATAATTGGATACCATCTGTGACTTCTGTTTCCGAAATATCCTGGATTTCTTTAAAAGTGCTGTTGCTGATGCTTGCATTGAGGGTATAGCAATTCGTAGCAGAGTATGCACCATTATATCCATAAACCTTTATAACATAGGTTCCGGCTTTGGCGTTGTTATACACAATACTTTCACTGGTAGTGCCGGTGTTTTGCGATGTCGCAACGAGTGTGGTGCCATTCGATTTATACAAGCTCACATTATAATCAGCCGGTAAATTGGTTAAGGTGATTTTTATGTTCTTTAGTGTATTTGTATTTGAGAATTTGAAGTAATCAACATCAGATGATGTTCCGATTAATGCATTGATATTAGTGTTAACAGTGATAGCTTTGGCATTTTTTGGGATGTTATTGGATTCGTATTTATCTGTACATCCTGATGCTGAGAGCGTGGTAAAGTTTGTTAAACCGGAATAAGTACCGGCAACGGAACACACTGCCTGAACCTGAAATTCATAGGAAGTACTGGGTGTAAGCCCCGAAAGTGGCATTGAGGTGCCGGACGTTGATGAAGTATTAAAATTTGTTGTGCCCGATTGACGGTACTGTACATTATAACTTATGGCACTGCTCACAGCAGCCCACGACAACGTTGCTGATGTGGTTGTAATGGAAGAAGCCGCCAGTCCTGTCGGTGTTCCGCATGATCCTGTGCTGGGAGGAGTACAACCGTCAGAAACGGATAATGAATACAATAAGCCGCCCGGTACAAACAAAGCTGCTATACGTGCATTCTGATTCGGTGTAAAATTAGCATATGAGATATCATCGCTGTAATCCATAAAATTCATGTACATGATACCGGGAGAAGTGTTTGTACAACCATCAGTTAATACGCCGGTATGAACGCCATAGGTGTAGTTTGCCTGGTTGGGAACATCGGTGCAGAAGTCACTTCCGAGACAAGATCCGCCGTCATCACCCCATATGTGATACAGGTTAAAACAATGTCCTAACTCATGAGTTGTAGTACCACCAAGGTTATAGGGCGAAACAGCTCCGGTGACTCCAAAATAAAGGTAATTGATTACCGAGCCAAAGGTGCCGTTAATACCGCTGGTTGGAAACTGTGAATAGCCGCACAATCCGCCGCCAAGGTTACAAACCCAGATGTTCAGGTATTTTGTCGGATCCCATGCGTTTAAACCACCTCTTGAGTATGACTTTACATAGTCGTTGGAAGAAAATGAAGTAACGGTGGTGGCTCTTCTTTCAATGCCTGTTGTAGCTGCACCTGAAGGGGTTCTTTGTGCAAGGCAGAATTGTATACCCGTGTTTACTTTTAATGAAGTGGAAAATGCCTGCATTGAATGTGTGTTCAATCCGGCAAAATCCCTGTTTAATACGGCAATCTGTTCCTGTACCCGGGTATCACTGATATTTTGTGCTGTGGTATTATAAACGACATGAACTACCACCGGGATAGTAATCGTTGTTTTAACATTGTTGATATAGGTCTGGTTATTTTCAATCCATTTCTGCAATGACTGTTCGTAATTCGCCATGCGCAACTCTAATGTCGGATCATTGGTTAATTGTTGTTGCAGGTAGTCCCAGCTTCCGCAGTTACGCTGTGCATTTACTCTGATTGAGAAACCGGCACAAATGACAATCAGAATTGTCAGGGTGATTAATTTTTTCATACGTAAAAATTTTTGTTGTGATAAAGTTACGATAAATTAATTTAATTATATTTCAAATATACCAATATTTTATAAATAATCTGATTATTGTTATTTTATACAATGAGGCAGTGAATATTTGCAGGCCTACTGATCGGGTTATTTGTTTTATTTCATTTTTTCAATAACGTTCAGCAACAGCCGGGTAACATTTTCCGTGTTTTTCTGAAACACCTGCAAAACGGCTTCCCACGAGACCGGTTCTTCATCGGTTTTCCAGCAATCATAGTCGGTGCTGAGCGCAATGGCTGCATAAGGTATTCCGGCTTCATTAGCAAGTATACATTCCGGTGCTGTGCTCATATTAATAACATCGGCACCAAACAGCCTGAACATATTGGATTCGGCACGGGTAGAAAAGCGCGGGCCCTCTATGGTGATCACGGTTCCTTTGCCATGAACATTCAGCTTTAGATCTGTTGCTTCTTTAATAATGACCTGGCGGATGTCTTCAGAAAAAGGTTCGGCCATGGCGGTATGTAAAGGCTGATGAGGTTCAAAGCTATCAAAAAACGTATTTTTACGGAATCGTGTAAAATCAATAAACTGGTCCAGGATAACCATATCGCCGCGTTTGATTTCTTCACGCAGGCTCCCGCAGGCTGTTGTGGCAATGATGTGTGTACAGCCCATTATCTTTAATGCGTGAATATTAGCGCGGTTATTTACATGTGTGGGTGGCAGCGTATGTTCTTTACCATGCCGCGATAAAAACACGATGGCGGCATCTGCTATAGTTCCCTCAACCAGCGATGAACTGGGTTTTCCGTAAGGAGTTTCAATATCATGAGCTGTTGGATTTTTAAATATTTCCAGTTTTTCCAGCCCTGAGCCGCCTATGATTGCTAATTTCATATGAATGTTATTTTAATTGCAAAAATAATAAAAAACCACTGCATGAAATGAACCAGTGTAAATGTTGGCAATAATTTCAAACTACATACAGTGGAGAAAAATATACCATTGAAATAATTTGCTACCTTTGTTGTTGGCGGATACGATATTTTTCATAAATCATGTCCCTAAACTACCAGTCAGGTATTAATTATGGGACTAAAATCAGATTATTGAAGGATCCAAAAATATTTAATCATGATTATTGATAAAATAAAAATTAGGAATTTTAAAAAAATTGGTGAAATTGAGTTCTCGCTCAATTCGCCTTTGGTTTTAATCGGGCCAAATAACTCAGGGAAAACCTCCCTTTTACAAGCAATAACATTATTTGAAACCGGATTAAAGAAAATTCAGGCTGAAAAAAAAACAGGGACCATCAGGACAGGAGTATCAATAAACAGAAAGGATCTTATCTCCATTCCTGTTCCAAATGCAAAGCTCTTATGGAATAACAAAAATGTAAGGTCAGTAGAAAAGAGTAATGGCAGTCAAAAAACAAAGAATATTAATATCGAAATTTTAGCGAAAGGTTTTATTGGGGGAAAGCAATGGGAGGCAGGATTGGAATTTGATTATGCCAATGATGAATCATTTTATTGCAGGGCTCTTCGAAAAGATGAGCAGGGAAACGAGAGGTATTCTATTGATAGAACCGCTTTTGAATTTAAGGTTGCATATTTACAACCGATGTCAGGTTTGGCTTCATCCGAAGACCGCCTGACCCCAGGTTCTATTGACAGAAAAATTGGTGAAGGGAAAACAGCAGATATCATCAGAAACATTTGCTATCAGTTATTACATCCTGAAAGGGTTATTGATGCTGTAGAAGAGAGTGTGATAAGGAAAAGATGGCATGAGATTAATGAAATCCTATTTTTAAGATTTGGCATCAGAATAAATGAACCCGTATATAATCCTGATAATGGTCTGCTTGATATGACGTATGACGAAAAAGGAATAGAATATGACCTGTCTTCCGCTGGCCGTGGTTTTCAGCAAACACTCCTATTGCTTTGTTTTCTATATTCCAATGCAGGCAAAGTAATTTTAATGGACGAGCCGGATGCTCATTTGGAAGTACTTCGTCAAAAAGAGATATATAAATTAATTTCTGATGTTACCCGAAAATTAGGTTCGCAGATTATTATTGCGTCACATTCGGAAATTGTTCTGGATGAAGCCGCCAGTTCAGACCAGATTATCGCAATTATTGAACAACAGGCTATAGAGCTTAATAATCCACATATGTTGAAAGAGGCTAAAAGATCACTGACGGATATTGGTTGGCATAAATATTATCTGGCAAAGCTTAAAGGCCACTGCATATACTTCGAAGGGACTACAGATGAAAGGAATTTGACTGCTTTTGCCAATTTACTTAATCATCCGTGTAAAAAGCTATTACAGGATGCTTTTATTGATCCGGTTGAGGGAAATATTCCGGGCGAAGCCTACAAAAGGTTTAAATCCCTTAGATTAGTAATTCCCGGCCTTAAAGGGGTGGCTTTATTTGACCGGCTTGACGTAAATATCAATCCTGATTCGCCACTTAAAGTGATCCAGTGGTCGCGGAGAGAACTTGAAAATTATTTCTGTACCCCGGAGATCTTTATCAGATGGGCTAAAAGCTTGTGCTCAGACCTTTTCACACAATCATATGAGAGCATAATGAAAGAAGTAATTGAAGATGTTTTTCCAAAATTATATCTCGACAATAAGGAAGATGATTTCTGGCGCAACGAAAAAATGAGCGAATGGGCGGAAAGAATATTTAGTGAGTTTTATAAAAGAACAGAACAACCTGTAAATATGCGGAAGGGAAACTTCCATGAAATGATCCCACTATTAACACGGGAAGAAGTTCATCCAGAAATAATTGAAAAGTTAGATGTATTGTATGAAGTAATTAATTCATGATTCTGTTATATCATATATGTCATAAGAATTTGTTGAGTAATCCTGCAAAAGTTGCCAATATAATTTCTGAACTGGTATAACTAATAAAAATGAGCATCATTTTATACAGGAATATTTGAATTTTAGCCAATTCCAAAGGAATAACAATGTTATTGCCTGAAATTATTAACCGACTATTTTCTTATTTCGGCTAATTTTTTATATAAATCCTTTTCGGCCTGTGAAATGTTTTTCGGAACATTAATAAATACCGATACATATAAATCACCTTTAACCGAAGGGTAATCATAATCAGTCATGCCCATGCCCTTCAGCCGGAATGTTTTTCCGTTATCCGTTTCGGCAGGAATATTCATGTTTACATGGCCCGAAAGGGTAGGTATTGATATTTTTCCGCCCAAAACGGCTGTGCTGATATTTATTCCCTGCTTACAATACAGGTCGTTATCTTTACGCGTAAATACCGGGTGCGGCAACAGGGAAATAATAACATACAAGTCGCCCGGTGCTGATGCACGTGAACTTTTTTTGCCACGGCCCCTGACTTTAAGCTTTTGTCCGTCATGAATGCCGGGTTTTATATTCAACCTGATCTTTTCATCACCAAGGTCAATAATTTTGCTGGTGCCAAAAAATGCTTCTTCGAGGCTTAATTCAAGATGGGTCTGAAGGTTTGCACCTTTCTCCTGTTGCCGGGTATAGCGTGCTTCGCTGCTGCCTCCGAAAAACATGTTGAAAAAATCAGAAAAACCGCCACCACTTCCGAACAGGTCGCCCAGGTCACCTGAAAATCCCTGTCCGCTGCCGCCCCTGTTGTAATATGCCTGCTGATATCCGCCTGAACCGGGTTGCGAATAGTTTTGATACCGGTTCCAGTTATTTCCGAGCTCATCATATTTCCGGCGCTTTTCCGGATCACTAAGCACGTCGTTAGCTTCGGCGACTTCCTTGAATTTTTCCTCAGCCTGTTTATTGCCTTTGTTTTTATCAGGGTGGTATTTAATGGCAAGCTTGCGGTAAGCTTTTTTTATCTCATCCTGCGTGGCAGTTTTGCTGACACCTAATACCTTATAATAATCTTTATAATCCATAATTTTTTAGCGAAGGCAGTTTTTCAATTTTTGTACCAAGTTACAAAATATGACAATAATGCAGAAATATCGCCTGATGACATTTTTTTTTTACTTTTACGTTTATGTTGGACAATAAAATAAAAGATGTTAAAGCTTCAGGTCGAAATTGAACCGAATTCAGGTTTTTGCTTTGGGGTCAAGAATGCGATTAAAAAGGCAGAGGAAGTTTTAGACCATGGCGATGAGCTATACTGCCTGGGCGAAATAGTTCACAACGACCAGGAAATACAGCGCTTAGTGGCCAAGGGCATGAAGATCATAAACTATGAAACCTTCCGGATTATTAAAGATAAAACGGTATTGTTCAGGGCTCATGGCGAACCACCTGAAAGTTACGCCATCGCTGCAGAGAACAACCTTAAAATCATCGATGCTTCCTGTCCGATTATATTGAAGCTCCAGGAAAAAATTTACCGTTCATACCTTAAAAATGAGGTAATATACATTTTTGGACTTCCCAATCATCCTGAAATAATCGGATTAAATGGAAAAATTAATAATTCTGCCATTGTTTTTGATAAATATGAAGACCTGGATTTAAAGAAAATTCCCGGAGAAATAACATTATACAGCCAGACAACCAAAAGCCTGAAACAGTTTTATAATATTATTGACCGGTTAACAGAGGCAGGTATAAAAGTAAAAGTTGAGGATTCCATTTGCCGGCAGGTTTCAAACAGGGAGCAGGATTTGAGGGAGTTTTGCAGGCGTTTCGATACTATTGTATTTGTTGCCGGTTCAAATTCATCCAATGGTAAGCAGCTTTATGAAATTTGTGCCCAGGAAAATTCGGGAGCTCATTTTATAAGCGCAGTAAATGAAATAAAGATTTCCTGGTTTGATGATAATCAGAAAGTAGGTATATGCGGTGCCACATCAACGCCGCTTTGGTTGATACAAGATGTAAAAGATTATCTTTCCGGTTTATAGTTGGTTTCCGGTAGGAAGTTCATCGTCTTTTTTATTATGATAAATGTCAAGGGCAACAATAGCCGCGGCAAAAGCCCAAAAAGGAACGGATGATTTATCGCTGTCAAGAAAATTATTCAGAATACCGTGAATAAAATAAGTTACCAGACCCAGAAAATACACCATGGTGAGCAGTTTTACCTGTGTATTTTTTGAGCGATTATATAATCTGACAGCTGTATAGCTGATCGTAATTACTATTGCCAGGAAGGTAATCATGCCTAAAACGCCTGATTCGGAAAGTGGCCCTATATATTCACTATGAGCGGTGCCTTTGTTGCCGGCATTGGTGCTGATAATCGTTTTATCCCTTGTCCGTTGAAACGGGGCGTACAAAAATTGATATGTTCCCGGACCCCAACCGAAAACCGGCCTTTCTTTGAACATTTTCAGGGCAGACTGCCATCGGTTTATACGTTCGAGATTTGAAGCATCAGATGAAATATTCGAGATTGATTGTACATGTTCGACAAAATTTGCAGAAGATTCCTGTTTGTTTTTCTCTAATTTCAGTAGAATGTCATTCTGGAAAAATATAAATGCTGCCGCCAATATCGTGGTAACAAGAAAAACCCAGCGAAATTTTATTTTAAAAATCATGATTAATGCTACTGCCACTGCAATTAACAAGCTGATCCATGCCGCCCTGCAATATGAACAGTACAATCCCACCAACAGTATCAATAAAAATATGGATGCAGACAGTTTTGTACTCCGGTTATATTCCTTGTCAAAAATGAAACCTGCAAAAACCGGGATAAAAAATGACAATACGGCACCATAGGCAGTGTGATCATTAAAAAAAGGTGACATTACCCAGTGAGCGGCCTGCTCATCAAAATTCCACAGGAACAAATTATAAGTTGAATATATGATTGTCACTGACAACGCTATGACATATAACCAGCTGATATTTTTTATGGATTTAATATTTTTAAATAGAAAAATGGCAACGAAATAAAAAGGTACAACAAACCATAAACGTGCGATGAGATATTTAATCGATATAAATGGCATTTCACTGGTGAGCGATGTGATAAACATCCATGCCAGATTACATAGTATTGCAATGGTAATGGGATGTTTTAAGACCCTGATGTCATATTTCCGCTCAAAAAGCAACTTGATAATGAAAAGCAGCAACACTCCGAACAGCAGGGGTTCGGTAGGTAATGACAACGAAAGCCTGTCGTCGATGTTCCGGATATTTATAGCTAATGGAGTAAAAAAAACAACTATATATAATATTTTATCGAGTGCGAAGAAAAACAATAAAACAATAATAAGCCCGATAGGTAACAGTGACAACCAATAGAACTCTTTTGAAATGAAATAAATGTTCAGGGCAATGAAGATTGCACTAATAACATAAACCCATATTAGTTTTATTTTATCGGTCAAGTCAAATTCTATTGAAGATTTTTTTCTGATTTTTTCATTCCGTCAACGACTGAAAAAAGCAGCAGGGATAGTAAAAATACCGAAAGCGTGGAGATGCAGACGATAAGCCAGCGTATGGGATAGGATTTTTTGTCGGCAGGCACCGGGCTGGTTACAACATTGGCGTAAGTAAGCTCCTTATTGAGATCAGCAAGAGATTTGTCATATTCTTTTTTCAGCGCTATTTTGGTTTCTAATAATCCCCACATACTTGCATCAAGCTGGCGATACTCGCCACCGTATGTTTTCAGGTTGTCAAGCGTAGATGTTATGTCATCTTTTTTGCTGCCGCGCCCGTTGGTAATATTTTTCACATAACCCTTACTGTATTCTTTAACCTGAATGTTGTAATCCAAAATATTATAATCATTGCGGAGTACCTGTAAACGTTTTTCAATGCTGTCAATTTCTTTTTCCTTGCTGTTTATCTGATCGTAATAATAATTAACGATCTCGGCAGTTTTGTTGCGTTGCAGGTAACGGGCCTTTTCATTCATCAGGTTGATGATTTCATTGACGATATTGCAGGCTTTATGAGCATCATGGTTCCATACCTCTATAAGTATGGATTCATACTCTGTACGTTTGATGGAAATATTGTTCTCTAATTCCTTAATAGCTTTTGTCTGGAAAAAAGGTTTGCCTGTATCAACTTTATAATCCCTGTAGAGATCAAATTTTTTAATAACATTAATAAGAATATCTTCCGACTTTAATAATTGAAGCATTTGCTCGGTGTTGGTTTCGGAAGAATAAGGGGCAATATTAGAGGGATATATTACAGCATATGATTTATACCTGGGCTTTATAAATGCAGGGCCGGAGAATACAGCTGACAGGGCAATTGATGCTATTGAGATGACCAGCAAGTGCCATTTCCATTTTAATAGAAGCTTGATAATATATGTGCTTTTATAAAAATTGTTCATATTTTCTTCAATATAATCAATTAGCGGATACTGTCTTTCTTCAGGTTTGAATAGTGTTTCATGAATTTTGTTTTTCCCGGTAAAAAATGGTTTTATCTCTACATTATCAATATCAAGTGTTAAGTCATATTTGAAGTATTCTCCTGCTTCACCGGCAGAAATTTTTTTTTTGAAAAATTTTCAAAAATGATAAGAATCATAATTGATAGCAGGAAGACCGACATAGTAGATAGCAAGACAATCAACCACCTGACAGGGTATGATTTCCGTTCGGCTTTATATGCTTTATCGACAACAAATTTTGAAGGAAGATCTTCATTGGCATCAACTTTTGCTTCTTCATATTTGGCTTTAATAGCGCTGAGTTGCTTTTTTTCAAGTTCAAGTTCGTCACGAATTGAAACATAAGCACTGCCAAAATCACCCAGCAGTTGAATCCGCCCTTCAATAGCCCTGACGGCCTCTTTGTTATTTTTTGATAGAGCGATGGCTAATTGTGTATTATATGCTTCAGCCTGTGTTTCGTAGTCGTTTATCCCCAGCTTTCTCAAAACAGTCAGAGAATCTTCCATCTTTTTAATGTCATTCTGCAGCTTTTTATATTCGGTTTCAACAATGGCAAAGGCTTTCAAAGCACGTTCTTTCTGCATATTGTTTTTAACTGAATCAAGCTGGTCGGAGATGTAATTGGCAATATCGGCAGCCATCTGAGGCTCTTTGTCCATAACTGTTATCTCCACAGCCATATATTCCGTGCGGCGGCAATTGATATTGTTGTTGTATTCTTCAAACAACCTGGTCATCTTGTATTTTGAGTCTGGCTCAATCTCATAATGCTGTATCAGGTTGAACTTTTTTATTACACGCGAACGGATTTCATTGGAACTTAAAATTTGCAGCAATTGTTCTGTTTGAGCTTCTTCGCCAAATTCAAGAATATCCAGCTTGCCGCCATAATTATCAGCTAACAGGGCTTTTGAAATAGCATTGGTAGAAGTAGGGAACAGGATAACCGTCGATTTGTATTTTGGCGTAATAAGAAAAGAAATTCCTGCTGAAATAATTGCCGCTGCAATACTGACAATGAGTAATGGTTTTCTCCATTTATACAAAAAAAGGAAGAAATTTGTCGTATTAAAATTTGCCTGTTTGGTTTCTTGTTCCGCCATAATGCGCTATCTGACCCTCATTGAATTTTAAACAAAAGTAATTATTTTTTTAATTCAAGTTTTTTTATCTGTTGTATTTTTTATAAATCATGCCCCGTTGATATTTTTTCTAAGGAAAATCTGTATAAACGACTTAATATTTAACAGCCGTGTGGCGCCTGCAATAAATAAAGCCGTCGTTGCCATGATCAAAAGCGATATTTTCCAATCCATATAGTTTTCAGTGGAGATCATGTGCGTGAGAAAACTAATAATGATGACGGCGACAACGAAAATAAACAGGCGTACAAGATAAGCGGGATTAAATTTAAATTTAAAAACTTTAACAGCCAGTAGTACTTGCAGGAGCGCCGTTACGGTCTGCGTCGTCAGACTGGCATACGATGAACCTACTGCCTGTAGAGCAGGAATAAGCAAAAAATTCAAACCAAGATTCAGCGCCATCCCGCAACCGGCCATCAGGTTCAGGTATTTCAGGTTCCCGTTGGCTGTGAGTAAAGTCCCGAAAATATATGTTGTTGAAATCGGGATGAACCCAAACATCAATATGCCGAATATCCAGGACGTTTCCCCGATACGAATACTGTATTCGCTTATAGTTTCACTTATATGTTGGGGATACAACATGTGCATGATTTCATTCCTGTAAAAAAATGACCCGAACGCGGCCGTAACAGAAACGATGAAGATCATCGTAAATGCCAGCCGTGCTAGCTTTTCTATATCTTCATTGAATTTGATCATGCGCGCGAACATTGGCAATAATATTACCGAAAACAGGTAGGCTATCATATTTGAAGCATCCAGCAAACGGTACGAAGCTGCATAAATGCCCGACTGCTGCTCTCCCAGCTGCCCCGGCAGAATTCGTTCAATCATAACAGAATCGATACGGTTGTAAAAAGCCATCAGCAAAACAAGGATGGCAAACGGAAAGCTTTGTTTAATAATAAGTATAAAAAACGGATAATTCCATTTCAGCTTTGTAAATTTTGATTTCTGTATGACTATGGCAATGGCGATAATGGCGGTAACAACGTATGAACCTGTTTGTGCCAGGATAAACCATTCTATTTTAAATGATTGCCTGGTAATATTTCCCCAAAGGAGAATGCCGCATATGATGATCATGATGATACGGTCCAGCACAGAAATTACGCTGTCGGTCTTGAAAAAATGAAGGCCGGAGATATTGGAACGGAGGTATAAGATAAATGAAATAAGAAACTGATTGAGGCACAATACCGCGAGCATGATCATTTGCTGGTTGTTATAACCGATAATAAGCCCTGCCGTTAATGTGATGATAGAATATACTACAGCAAGAAGTAGTTTTAAAATAATAATACTGGAAAAATATTTATTGAGCAGATGGTGGTTCTGTGCAATATTCCTGTTGTTGAAATTGGTGATACCCATATCAAGCAGAATATTGAACAGGAAAGTAAAATTGAACAACGAAAAGTAAAAACCATATTCTTCTGCGCCGACCGAATTTTGGACTCCCCGGTCAATACCCAGTATCCAGAATGGCTTGATAAGCAAATTCAGAAAGAGCAGTATGAGCAGGTTAATGATAAATTTGCGGTTCATTCCTGACAATTATTATACAGGGATAAAGAAAAAATTCTGCGTTTTATGCCATTCAGGATTATAATCACAAAGTGTATTTTTATACAGGACTTGTATTTTATAACCAAGACTGGTCATCAGCAAAAAGCAGTCGTCGCGGTTCTTGTTTTCCCATAATTCGCAGTAAACGGGAGGTTTATATTTTTTCAGAGTTTCAACAGCGCCTTTCAGAACAAAGAATTCATAATTTTCCACATCAAGTTTGATAGCGGTAACCGGTGCAATATTATTTTCTGTTAAATACTTGTCTAATGTGGTAAGCGGTGTGGTATATTTCTCACCTTCATTATTATCTGTGATGCTTTGATGCAATACATGGCTGAGGCCGTGCAGCCTGGCCGATTTGTAAACCGGCATAACCATGTTAATGGTTCCTTCACTATCACCCAGGGCGCTTTCGATCACGGTTATGTTTTTGACTTTGTATTTATGGATGATTTTTTTTAATGTTTTTATGTTTATTGGTATGGGCTCAAAGGCCAGAATGGAAGAATTTGTATGTGTACGGGCCATATGGATGGCCATCGCGCCGATATTTGCTCCAATATCTAAAATATTTCCCTGGTCGGGTACCATATCCCTGAAATAAATAAAATCTCCTTCCTTTTTATTCCATTTTAAAGTCGAGATGATGTAGCGCGAGAATATAAAAAGGTAAGTGTCGAGCCCGAGCAATTTTTGCAAAAAAACTTTAATCCGGTTTTTCATCCTCCGCTTATTAGGTGTAAAACAATAACATTATCGCCTTCTTTGATTTCAGCTGTAGCGTATTCCTGCTGTTTCACAATGTTGCCGTTTATTTTTACGATCAGCATTTTAAACGTAAACTTTTTTACCTGAAGCAGATCGGCAACAGTAAGCTTTTCCCGGTCGATGGTTTCAGAGTTATTGTTTAAGGTTATATTCATTATGGTATTAGTGTTTGTCTAATAGAATTTCAAGGACAGTGTTGGCTTCCATATTTGCCGTAATGCCAACACGGGGCGCCAGGGGTGGATTTTCGTCGGTAGCTTCGGTAACGCCATCTCCACAGATATATAAATTGCCGGTATTTATCATTCGTATGGTGTTGCTGTTGCCCCAGCCTGATAAACCGATTCCTGTAACCAGGGGTATACCTGGCATGTTGCCCAAAACTGTTTCAATGATCATTTTTTTCATGTCGGCACGGTCAAAAGCCTCAACTATTACATCGCATCCTGAAAAAATGCCGGGGATATTATCTTCATTTAATATTATGTCATGCGCTTCAACAAGTACAGCAGGGTTGATCCTGTTAATATTTTGTTTCAGTGCATGAGATTTTTTTATTCCGATCTGGTCATAAAAAAAATATTGCCGGTTCAGGTTGCTTTCAATGATAACATCGAAGTCACAAATGATAAGCTTGCCAACGCCAACTCTTGCCAGTGCAACGGCACAATTCGATCCCAGACCGCCGCATCCTGCAATGCCAACAGATTTATTCTGTAAAACTGATTTTATTTGCTCAAAATTCATCAGGAAATAAAAATGCAAAAATATATAAAAGTTGATTTTGTTGATCAAACTTTACAGTATCCAACAAATTGAGTTATTCTTCATCCTTAAGCATATGCCTTATGTCATTCACTGCGCCGTAGATCAGCATGATATCTCCTTCATAGATAATGGTGTCAGATGTTGCCACCTCATTGACTTCTCTTTTTTTACTTTTTAATCCCAATAAATTGACGGTGTTGCGTGTTTTTATTGTGGTAAGAACCAAGATATTGTACCTTTTAGTCAGGTTTAATTCCGAGAGTTTTTTTCCGATAAATGATTTTGGCGCTACCACTTCAATTACATTATGGTCGCTTGTTACTTCAAAAGAATCAACAAATCCGGGCAGGTTTAATTTTTTTGCCAGCCTGATGGCTGTTTCCTGTTCGGGGTGTGTTACCTCTTCGATTTCCATTGCATCCAGAACAGCCGCGTGTAAAGGAGAAATTGCCCGGCTGATCAGGCGTTTTACCTTTAATTGTTTCATGAGCGCCGTGGTCATGATAGATGCTCCGACATCTTCACCAACGGCAACTACCACCACATCGGTATCCTTTAGCGGCAGGGCATTCACACTGTTGATATCAGTACTGTCGAGGCTGATGGCATGTGTAATGTCATCTTTTATGAGTTGAACTTTTCCCATGTCTTTATCAACGCCTATTACTTCATGCCCCATCCTGGTAAGCCTGATGGCCAGTGTTGAACCAAAATTGCCAAGACCGATTATGACTATTTTCATGTGAGTGTATTTATATTTTTTTTAGTTTATTAAAATATTATCAATAGGATAATGATAGTTTAAATGTAATATTTTTCTGAAAAAAGCTATTAGCAGGGTCAGCATGCCTATTCTGCCCACAAACATCGTCAACACAATAATAAGTTTACTTGCTTCAGACAAGGTGGGTGTAATACCCATGGATAGCCCTACGGTGCCATAGGCTGAAAAACATTCAAAGGCAATGTCCATCAGTTTTTTTTCGGGATCGAGCGCAGAAACACAAAAGATGGATATTCCAAGCACAATAAATGAAAGAAATATTGTTGCGTAAGCCCTTCGCATCGAAGATTCGGAAACCTGCCTCCGGAAAAGCTCCACCCGATCCTTGCCTTTAGCCAGGCTGAATATGTTGAGAATACTGATTGCAAATGTCGTGGTTTTTATTCCGCCTCCTGTTGAAGCGGGCGAGGCTCCAATCCACATCAACAACATAATAAACAAAATTGTTGATACATGAAGAATCCCAAAATTTATTGAATTAAACCCGGCAGTCCTGGGAGTAACAATACTGAAAAATGAGGTGATGATCTTTCCTACCCCATGGTGTTCGGCAAGAGTATTATTATATTCCAGCAAAAAGAAAATCAGTGTACCGGTAACAAGAAGTAAAAAAGTGGTGATGGTAACGATTCTGGTATTTATATTTATTACCCAGGCTTTATGAATGGATTCCTTACGCTTGTTCAGTTTGAAGATACGGTTAATAATGAGATGCCTCATATATTTGATAAAATTGAAAATGATCGGAAACCCAAGGCCTCCGAAAATGATCAAAAACGAAATTACCAGATGTATGGGATAGTTGAACCGGAAATTTATATCGTATAAATTATTTGATAATGTAGAAAAACCTGCATTACAGAATGCCGATACAGAATGAAATACCGAGAAAAATATCTTTTGCCCGATGGTATATGAAACAGCATCGGGCATGTTAATAAAAATCAGTAATGCGCCTGTCGCTTCAATAATAAGGGTTACCAGTATGATTCTGCGTAATACGAAGTATAATTCCGATAATGTTTCAGAGTTGGCCATATCGCTCATGGCAAGTTGGCTGTGAAATGTTGACGTCCCTTTGAAGAGATAGGTGAAAAAACTCGTAAAGGTCATTATTCCCAGGCCACCGGCTTGTATTAAGCCCAAAACAATAATCTGACCGAATAATGTAAAACAAGTTTGGAAGTCAACCACATTAAGCCCGGTAACACAAACCGCACTGGTGGAAGTGAACAATGAGTTCATTACCGAGATTCCGCTATATGTGGCATTGGGTAGCAATAAAAGAAAAGTGCCGAACATGATAAGGAAAATAAAACTCATTACAAAAATCAGGGCGGGGTTCAGGTATTTGAAAATAATTCCAAGCCCGAGAAAAGAAAACTCTTTATAAAAGGCATAAAACAGGAGGAAGTATATCCAAATCCGCTTTTCGAGGAATAACAATAATTCATTATCAGTGTCATTAAAAAACAACTTTTTGGTCATCAGAAGGATTACCGATCCGAAAAAAATAAAATCAATGATCCATATCTCAAGACGCTGTTTCTTCGGGAAAAAGGACAGATAACGAATAATATTGAGAATCATCAGTGTGAAAAGTGCCAGGTAATAATAGCTGTATATTATTGAAATATGGGAAACATCGCTCAAAAAACCAACTTCATAAACAATACATAATAGCGCAATGCTGCTGACCAGAAAAGATATTATCTGAAGAATCTTTTTTGTGATGATTTTTGGCGAAAATTCTGCAAATGTTTTATTCAGTCGGCCCATTACCAAATTTTAAAATGCTGTTTTTAAATTGAAAAAGAAACAAAAATACTATAAAACAAAGGCTTTTTCCTGAAAGAGAGAAAATTATTTCGGACAAAAGCGCATTAACCTGAAAAATTCACAAGAATTTTTCGCCCTTCGGGCCGACAAAAGAAAATCAAGTATTTTAGAAGTAATTGTCATTTCAAAAATTTTCCGTGTCGGGATTACCTGACCTACTGCCCACATTGCCAATGCTCATTCATAAATAAATGAAATGCAATTTATGAATAGGACAGCTTAAAAAAAAGTCCTGCCTCATAATTGGACAGGACTTGAAATAAAACTAAAATAATAATTACTTTTTAGGTTCTTCCTGGCTGGCCGGCTTTTCAACATTGCCCTGGATGCTTAAAGTGACTGTTGAGCTAACAGGGTCATTGCAGATAACGGTAACGCTTTTATATTGTTTCCCTTCTTTACCGGAAGTATTAAATGTTGCGTTGATCTTACTTTCTTCACCTTTTTTCAGTATTGTTTTTTCAGGGTTTGTAGCGGTACATCCGCAACTGGCTTTTACTTTACGAATAAACAGGTCGTTTTCACCTTCATTTTTAAATATAAAGGAACACTCAACTTTATCGCCCTGCTTGGCGCTTCCAAAATCGAAATTTGTATTTTCAAATTTTATTTTAGGAGCCTTTGCAAGTTGCTCAGGTGTCATTTTGGAAAAATCTTCATTGATGCTTTGTGTGACATTTATCGTCTTTTCAGCCTGGGAGCTGTCGTTTGTCATCAGAACCAATCTGTCGTAAACATATCCGAATTCATTGCGTTTATTTACATCATAGCTGATAATAATTAAAGCTTCCTTATTAGGCTTAATAACTTCAGGAATTGCTTTGGCCGAAATATATTCGGGGACATCTTTAAAGCTCAGGTTCATGTTTTTATTCCATACATTGAGCACTTTTATGGTGTCGGTGCGTATTTCAGTAGTTTTGGTGTTGCCAAAATTAAACTGTGAAGATTCCATGCGGAGGTTGCCAAGGATTACCGGAAAGAGGTCGGCAACACCTTTTGGTTTGGGAAGTACTTCACCTTTAATGATCAGGTTTATCATTTGCTGTGTTGGATCATTGGTGGTTACAGCTATTCCTTTATTAAATGGCCCCGGGCGCTGGGTGGGGTCATATTCTGCGTCAACATATCCTGTTTTTTTGGGTAAAATCACAGTTTTCGTCCAGTCTGATGTAATGCAACCGCAACTCGGTTTAACGCTGATGATTTTTAACGTATCATCACCCTGGTTGGTAAATGAAAATCTGCATTTTACCTTTCCGCCTTCTTCCTTAATTTTTCCGAAATCGTTTTCGGTTTTTTCAAATTTTATGATGGCTTTTTTCTGTGCGTAAATATTACCTACACCAATAAATGCGAGGATGGCGCTTAAATAAAGTAATTTTTTCATAGGATTAAATTTTTGTCAAAAGTAAAAAATATAACGCAAGCCTAATATCATTATTTTAATTTTTTGCAATTTTCTTTCAGCCCGGAAATAATTATTTTATTTATTTCTGACGTGTCTCTGCTGCAATTAACCTGGTATAATTCAGTAAACGGATCATTATCAAGTATCATTCTTATTAATATATCCGGTGTAGGTGTTTGTTCCAGCTGGCTGTATTCGGTATAGGAATAAACCGTAAAAGCCGAATTCGGGCCGATGCCCCTGTTGTCAAGCAGGTAGCCGTTGGCAAGTTTTGTTGGGTAAGCAAGGTCCCCGTTAAAATATGTATCATGAATATCAGGATAAGAAATAATACTTGTTTTATCTGCCGACAAGCCTACGGGTACATTATTATAATAATCATTTTTGGTTTTATAGATTATTACAGGCGGTATTGCCGCGGATACTCTGTCATTGGTCTTATTCATCAGGCTGTCATTTTTTTCCATTGATTTTTTTGGTTCTGTAACCTTGCATGAGATTAACGAGATAGACAAGGCTATGCAAAAAAATAATACAGCATACAGTCTTGATTTCATATATTCATGGAAATTAAATCTTTGTTTGATATGACTATATTGCAAAGGTATGAAATATTATCCTGATTTTTTGTCAGGGTATTGACATTTGAGCAAAAACTTCTATATCTTTATTTATATTTGCGGGTTTAATTATTATCGATGCAATATTCTTTTGATCATATAAAGTACTTAGAATCCGAAACCATATATATTATAAGGGAGGTTGCGGCTCAATTCGGGCATCCTGTGCTGTTGTTTTCCGGTGGAAAAGATTCCATCGTGATGTCGCACATTGCACGCAAAGCTTTCTGGCCGGCGCCAATACCATTTTCCTTATTGCATATTGATACCGGGCATAACTTCCCCGAAGCTATTGATTTCTGCGCGAAGCTGACAGAAAAGCTTGGCATGCAAATGATAACTGCCTATGTTCAGGAAACTATCGACAAAGGGAGGGTTGTGGAAGAAACAGGCTATTATGCAAGCAGGAATGCCCTCCAGAAGGTTACATTGCTTGATGCTATTGATAAATATAAAATCGACGCTGCCATGGCCGGTGCACGGCGCGATGAAGAAAAATCGCGTTCAAAAGAACATATATTTTCACTGCGTGACGAACATGGCCAATGGGATCCAAAAAATCAACGCCCCGAAATCTGGAATATCTTTAATTGTCGCAAGAAACCAACGGAGCATTTCAGGGTATTCCCAATGAGCAACTGGACAGAGATGGATATCTGGAATTATATTTTGCAGGAAAATATTGAAATTCCGTCTTTATATTTTTCTCATAACCGCGATTGTTTTATACGTGATGGTGTCATATATGCTTACTCTGATTTTATTAAGCTGAAAACAGGCGAAAAAGTTCAGAATCTTCATGTTCGTTTTCGTACCATTGGCGATATGACCTGCACGGGCGCAATTCTTTCTACCGCGAAAACAGTGAACGAAATAATTAAGGAGGTTGGTGCAACTCATAATGCAGAGCGAAGAAGCCGCATTGACGACCAGCGTTCTGACAACTCACTTGAAGATCGCAAGAAAGAAGGGTATTTTTAATGAATTTATAACATCATGTCAGAAATGTCAGAAAACGGGAATATGGTCAGGGAGCTTTTACGGTTAACCGCCGTGGGAAGTGTGGATGATGGCAAAAGCACTATTATCGGACGCCTGATGTACGATACGGAATCGGTACTGGAGGAAAGAATCAGCAAAATATCTATTACAAGCGATGAACATGGTGGCGAGGTTATGAAACTTTCTTTGCTGTCCGACGGGTTACAGGCGGAGCGTAATAAAGGTATTACTATTGATGTTGCCTACCGTTATTTTGCTACACCCAAACGTAAGTTTATTATAACGGATACTCCGGGCCATTTTCAGTACACCGGAAATATGATCAGCGGCGCTTCAACCGCCAATGTTGCCCTGATATTGATTGATGCCAGAAAAGGTGTTGTTGAGCAAACAAAAAGGCATACACTGATTGCTTCGCTGTTAAAAATCCCGCATCTTGTTGTCTGCGTAAATAAAATGGACCTCGTGGATTACCGTGAAGATATTTTTGAACTGATCAAAACAAACTTCAATAATTTCTCGGCAAAGCTGGAAGTGCCGGATGTGCATTTCGTGCCGGTATGTGCGTTGAATGGTGATAACATCGTACGGTCATCGTCAAAAATGCCGTGGCATACAAGCGGATCATTGATAGAATTACTGGAAACCATTCAGATTAATAACGATGAAAACCTTACTGATGGCCGGTTCCCTATTCAGTGTGTTATATGCGGACGAAACGATTCCTCAGGAGTTTGTAAGGGCTATGCCGGGAGAATTGCCGGAGGCGTTTTCAGGCCCGGCGACCATGTTGTTGTGTTGCCCGATCGGGTTCCGGCAATGATAAAATCCATAGATACTTTTGATGGTGCGCTTGAAGAGGCATTTGCCCCGATGTCGGTCACCATCAGAATTGATAAAGATATTGAAGTGAAAAGAGGCGATATGATCGTTATGGCGGATAACATTCCCGAAGTTTCACACGATTTTGATATTATGCTTTGCTGGTTTGACGATAAAAAACTTTCACCAGAAACCAATTACATTATTAAGCATACTACCCGCGAAACCACTTGCATTATTAAGGAAATAAAATATAAAATTGATATCAATACCCTGCAAAAAGTAGGTGGGGCAACGGAAATAGTGTTGAATGATATTGCAAGAGTTACTGTCAGTACTGCCCTGCCATTGTTTTACGATATTTATAAAAACAACCGGATAACCGGAAGTGTTATCATGATTGATGAAACGACCAATGAAACCGTAGGGGCGGGAATGATTTTATAGAAAAATCTATTACGGTTATTTTAGATAATCCTGTAATTTTTATACGTGAAGTCGAGCCCGAAATTTTTTTCAAGCATATCTTTAATTTTGCTTTTAAATGAACGGTGGTCATAACTGGGATCATAATCGAACTTCCAGTTCTTGGTGCTGATGCGGTTTTCCATTACAGCAGGGTGTGTTTCAGTAAAAGGAAGTAAAAAGTCAGGGTTTTTCGAGTAATCAAATTCTTTCGTATTATCAATATTCCGATCAATCCAATGGTCGTCGTGCCAATATTTGTTGAAGTTTTTTTGCTTACGCTGCATGGCGGATGGCTCCTTTACCCAGCCATAATGGTACATGCAGGCAGCAAGCGGTTTTACGCGTAACAGCTGGTTGTCGCTCTTGCGGAAACCCTGGGCATCACGGAAAGAATAGATCGTCTTGTCGTTTTTTATTATCCGTATCTCGTGCCGGTACCATTTAGGTGAGGCTCCGACATAATCATATGAACCGAAAAAATGTTTGTAATCAAACAGCAGACCGTCAACTTCTTTATTATCCTTGTACTTCAGCATTCCCTCCCTGACAACATCAAAATATTTTTCATGCAATACTTCATCGCCCTGTATGTAAAACGCCCAATCGGAGTCATCAGGAATGGCTGCAAATGCTTTGTCCGTTTCAACGGCCAGAACCCTGCCGCCTTCACGCAATGATTCATCCCATATGGTCTCAATAATTTTTATTTTTCGCTTATCAATGCTATTAATAAGATCATAGGTTTCATCATCAGATTTGCCCACTGCCACAATAAAATCATCACACAACGGTAATATTGACCTGATGGCTTCAACTATCGGGTAATCATAGATCAGTGCGTTTTTTATGAATGTAAATCCGGTGACTTTCATCGAATGTTTAAAATATTGTACAAACCTACATAATATTTTTCAGGGTGCAAATTACAGAATATATTAAATGAATTTGGGCTTGTTATAAAACATATCATTAATTTTATGGGTATAAATTCAACTTAAAATGAAAACCGATATTGAAATAGCTCATGAAGCCACTATGCTTCATATTCGCGAAATTGCCGCAAAACTTGGCGTTGCCGAAGACGACCTGCAATATTATGGCAGATACAAGGCAAAACTTCCTTTGAAATATATTGATAAGGATAAGTCCCGGAAAAGCAAGCTGATCCTTGTGTCGGCCATTTCACCCACCCCGGCGGGAGAAGGAAAAACAACCGTATCCATCGGCCTGGCTCAGGGTTTGAACCGTATTGGCCGCAAGACAACCGTTGTGCTTCGTGAACCTTCGATGGGGCCTGTATTCGGAGTAAAAGGCGGCGCAGCAGGCGGGGGGTATTCACAGGTACTGCCCATGGAAGATATCAACCTGCATTTTACCGGCGATTTTTCGGCTATAGAAAAAGCCAATAATCTGCTGGCAGCAATTATTGATAATAATATTCAAAATAAAAAAAACAATTTAGGAATAGATCCACGCACTGTTTCGTGGAAAAGGGTGATGGACATGAACGACCGGTCGTTGCGGAAAATTATCGTCGGCCTCGGGGGAACAATGTCGGGTGTTCCGCGCGAAACGGGATTTGATATAATAGCAGCATCAGAGATCATGGCAATCCTGTGTCTTTCAGAAAACCTGCAGCATTGTAAAGAAAAAATGGGAAATATTTTTATCGGGTATACCTACGACAGAAAAGCTGTATATGCCCGCGACCTGAAAGCAAATGGCGCGATGGCTGCATTGCTGAAGGATGCCATATTGCCCAACCTGGTTCAAACCATTGAAAACACGCCTGCCATAATTCATGGAGGCCCGTTTGCCAATATTGCCCAGGGCACAAATTCTTTAATTGCTACACGCATGGGTTTATCCTTGTCTGATTATGTTGTTACCGAAGCCGGTTTTGGCTTTGATCTTGGCGCGGAGAAGTTTCTGGATATCAAATGCAGGTATTCGGGCCTGCAGCCGCACGCTGCCGTATTGGTTGCAACGGTCAGGGCGCTGAAATATCATGGAGGAGCGGATCTGAAAACCATAAAAGAACCGGATATTAATTTACTGAAAAAAGGTTTGCCCAATCTTGAAAAACATATTGAAAATATGCACCAGTTCAATATTTGCCCTGTTGTAGCCATAAACAGGTTTGCCACGGACACCGATGAAGAAATCGAGGTGATTAAAAACCGTTGTAAAGAATTGAATATTGCCGTCTGTGTGGCCGATGTCTGGAGCAAAGGCGGTGAAGGAGCTTTGGAATTGGCCGAAACAGTTGTCAAGGTCACAGATATGTGTACCGCTTTATTTGAGCCTTTGTACGATCTTGAATGGCCTGTTGAGATGAAAATAGAGACCATCTGTAAAAAAATATATGGCGCCGAACACGTGGATTATACTCCCAAAGCTAAGAAAGACCTGCAGAAAGTTTATAGCCTTGGCATGGATAAACTTGCCGTATGCATTGCCAAAACACAGAAATCATTATCCGATAATCCCGATCTGCTGGGAAGGCCAAAAGATTTTGTGGTTACTGTCCGCGAAATTGAAGTGGCTGCAGGAGCAGGGTTTATTATTCCGATTACGGGAGAGATCATGAGGATGCCCGGATTACCGGAAGTGCCGGCGGCAGAGTATATTGATATTGACAGTGAGGGGAATATTATCGGGCTGTCATAATAGATATTTTCCCGGGATGACTCTTTTTACGAGGAGCAAATAATAAAGATTTTTAGTCGAGCCCGGAATGTTTTTTCAACAATTATCATCTGCAAACCATTCCGCCGATGAAGTAACGGTTTCGCATAGTTTCAGGCTGAACAACCTGACATTTGCAGGCAGAATTTTTTGAAGGCGGCAGGCAAAGTCTTCCAGCATATTCTCACATGTGGGCTGATAGGGAAGAAGGATGATGTTGTTGAAATCTTTGAATGAATCAAGTATATGGGCAGGGGTTTTATCATAAAGAACAAGTGCATGGTCAAGTTTATCAGTGATTTCTGTTTTTACCATGTTTTTCAGTTCGTTAAAATCCATGACCATACCGTTCACCGGCGAATGGTCATCTTTTACCGTTTCGCCGGTAAGTGTAACATAAAGGTAATAGGAGTGCCCGTGAATATTACGGCAAGGGCCGTTATATCCCAGCAGGGCGTGTGCCATCTCAAATTTAAATTCCTTGGTGATTCTTATCTGTGACATATTTATTGGCTCAAATGTTCAATTAATATTTTAACTCCAATCCCGATCAACACGATACCGCCCATTATTTCGGCTTTTTTTCCACTTATAAAAGTAAATTTTTTTCCGATATAAAGTCCAAGTAATGTAATAAGGAATGTTATTATGCCTATAATAGCTGTTGTCAGTATAATATTAAAATCTAAAAAAGCAAAGCTGATCCCTACAACCATGGCGTCAATACTGGTCGCCAGGGATAAGCTTAACAGTACCCACATCTGTGTAATCTGTATGGCCTTTTGATCTTCATTTTTGAACGCCTCAATAATCATTTTAATTCCGATGGCGCTTAATAAACTTACGGCAATCCAATGGTCAAAAGCAGCGATTAGATTTTTAAATGATAAGCCTAAAAGCCATCCCAATACCGGCATTAAAGCCTGGAACAAGCCAAAGAAAAATGCAATACGAAGGGCATATGATTTTTTTATTTTGCATTTTCCCAAACTACAGGAAAGAGAAACAGCAAAGCAATCCATTGCCAAACCTATACCTATGATAATTATATCCAGAATTTTCATTTATGAAAAGCTATATATAATACCATTGCGTATCAATAGATAATGCTTAATGGTATTTAAATATTTTGCTGGTTTAAATCAGATAATTCTTTAGCAAAAATACTTAGAAACAATTTCTTAAAATACATGAGGTAAAATAAACCGCGTTTGGTCTATATTTTTTCCATCTCAACTGTAAAATGCCGTAATATCGGTGCTTCGTAAGTAATAGTAACACCTCGTTTGATACTCATTCGTCTTTCATAGACATTACTGAGTGAAGCCGCAATATAATCCATATGATTGTCGGTATATACGCGCCGGGGTATAGCCAGTCTCACAAGTTCCAATGCCGGATAACGGTTTTCGTGGGTAACCGGATCACGGTCGGCCATGATGGCGCCTATTTCCACGCCGCGTACGCCGCCTTCTATGTATAATTCAACAGCCAGGGTTTGCGCCTGAAATTCTTCTTTCGGGACATGTGAAAGAAATTTTTTCGCATCGATGAATATGGCATGCCCGCCAAATGGTTCCTGTAAAGGAATTCCATAATCCTTGACTTTTTGCCCGAGGTAAGCCACTTGTCGTATACGGCTTTCAAGATATTCAAACTCTGTTCCTTCATATAATCCCTGGGCTAAGGCATTCATGTCGCGCCCAGCCATACCGCCATAGGTGACAAAGCCTTCAAACATAATATTGAAAACCGCAGCCTGCCTGAAAAGTTCTTTGTCCCTCATGCCGATAAACCCGCCGATATTCACGATAGCGTCCTTTTTGCTGCTCATGGTCATGGCGTCGGCATATGAAAACATTTCTTTTACGATCTCACGGATACTCTTGTTTTCGTAACCTTTTTCACGCGACTTAATAAAATAGGCGTTTTCAGCAAAGCGTGCCGAATCAAAAACGACAGGGACGCCGAATTTTCGCGACATGGCATACACCTCTTTTAAATTAGCCATTGAAACCGGTTGGCCTCCCGAACTGTTACAGGTAATGGTAATAATGATGAATGGAATTTTTTCCTTCGGATTATTTTTTAAGACGGTTTCAAGTTTGTTCAGATCAACATTTCCTTTAAAAGGGTGTATCAGTGTGGTGTCGAAGGCTTCGTCAATCGTACAGTCTATAGCTTCTGCCTTGCGGTATTCTATATGCCCTTTTGTTGTATCGAAGTGCGAGTTGCCGGGAACAAGCATGCCTTCTTTTACCAACACCGTAAAAAGAACATTTTCAGCAGCGCGTCCCTGGTGTGTTGGAAGAAAATAATCAAATCCAAAAATGTCTTTGATGGCATTTTTCATTTTGAAATATGATGATGCACCGGCATAGCTTTCATCGCCCAGCATAATTTCTGCCCACTGTTTGTCGCTCATAGCACCCGTGCCAGAATCGGTGAGCAGGTCGATGAATACCTGATCGCTGCGCAGGTTGAAAAGATTATAACGAGCCTCTTTTATCCACTTTAAACGGTCTTCTTTCGTGCTCCTGCGAATAGTTTCAACCATTTTTATTTTGTACGATTCTGCAAAAGGTAATTCCATAACTTTAATTTATGACTTTCATGTTAAGTTTGGTCAAAAGTAAATATTGTTTTACTTACTAAAAAGTTTTTTTTATATAATTTTTACATGAGAAAAAATAAAGTTTAATTAGTAATGGAGGTTAATTCCCTAATCAGGTAATTAAATGTCTGATTGCTTTATTATTATGAAAAAAAATATTTTTTACATTTGTATTGAAAACCTGGAGTTTTTATAAATACAGGGGTAAAAATTATAAATGTTGAAAAGAAGAATTTGGTTTTATATTATGATTTTGGAATCAGAAGTTCCTGAAAGATAATTATTTAGTATGAATGAAGTAAATCAAACATAAAAATGGTAAAAAAGGTACAAACGCCTCCGCACATACAGCATGTTCAGAAAAAGAGCAGAAATCAGTATCGGAATAATTTAGCAATTAAGTCCAATTCTACTGATTATTTTGGTGCCTTTATGGAAAAATATAGTACTTATATTTTTCTGGGTTCATTACTTTTAATTGGAATTATTGTTTTCAAAGATTTTATTTTTGGAAATAAACTATACCTGTATAAGGATATAGGCTCTGACTCTATTAATATTAATTACCCCGCTTTTTTCCATAAATTGTCTTACTTTAAGAATTTTGGAGTACTGAAATGGTCGTTTTATCAGGGAATGGGTCAAAATGTTTTTCCTCAAAATTTTAAGGATCCTTTTTCTATCATTCTATTGCTATTTGGAGCCAGATATCTTGCCTATGGTATTATCTATATGGAGTTTGCAAAAATAATCTGCGCGGGTTTGTTCTTTTATTTATTTTTGAAGAAACTCAGTCTTTCTCCTTTTGCAGTAATAATAGGTGGTCTTTTATTCGCTTATTCGGGATTCATTGTACTTGGAAGTTGTTGGAATATTTTTTCCCTTCAGGCTGTTTATTTCGCCTTATTACTTTATTCATTTGAGAGGGTCTATCAGAATAATCAATGGATTTTATACACGGTTGCCGTTTCTTTGATTGCGGTTAATCAGGTTTTTGATTTGCTCTTATTTGGTTTGTTTTTGTTTTTTTACATTCTCTTCAGGTTACTGGAGGAAAATAATTTTAGTTTTAAAAAGATATCAGTTCTATTTGCAAAGATTATTGGTTTTGGGGCATTGGGCGTAGCTATAGGTTTTATTTTTGTTGTTGCCGATATTATACAAATGCTCGAAAGTCCGCGTGGTGGCGGTGGGGCTTCTTTTTATAATAAATTAGCATCGATGCCGGTTTTTGGTTTTGAAGGAAATATGAAAGGACCGGGTCATTATTTTACTGCTATTTTAAGGTTTTTTTCAAATGATATTCTGGGGACAGGAAGTAATTACAAAGGATGGAGGAATTACTTAGAAGCTCCGATATTTTATTGCGGACTAATAAATTTGCTTTTGGTTCCACAAGTGTTCATTTCTATTAATAAAAGAAAAAGAATACTTTATCTTATTTTTATTGTGCTTTTTATTATTCCTGTTGTTTTTCCTTTTTTCCGGTATGCGATTTGGGCTTTTTCTGGTAATTATTACAGATTTTATTCATTATTGGTCGCCTTTGTACTGTTATTGTTTTCTATTAAGGCTTTAAGTTTTATTGACAAAAATCATAAAGTAAATCTGGTTTTACTTATCATCAGTTTACTTATACTGTTAGTAGCCCTATTCTACCCATATAATATTGTAACTGTTAACCATAAGGTACAAAATATTGTTGCTGTATTCCTTGTTGTATACGCATTGCTGATCTTTCTTTTAAAATATAAAAAAGTAAGGCCGGTAATTCAATCCATTCTTTTTATACTGATTGTTATTGAGTTAATTTATTTTTCAGGCATTACTGTCAATGACAGGCTGATTATTACAAAGACTGAGTTTAGGCAAAAGGTGGGATATAATGATTTCACTGTTGATGCTGTTGATTATCTTAATGTGAGTAATGGCTCTTTTTTCAGAATAAACAAAGATTATGCGTCGAGTTTATCTAAGCCCAGCTATAATGATGCCTTTGTTCAGAACTATTATGGAACGCCATCATATAATTCATTTAATCAGAAATATTTCATTCGCTTTCTCGAAGAAATGCAGATTATTCACAGTGAGATTGAAAGTCAGACAAGGTGGGCCATAGGATTAATGAACAGCCCGCTTCTACATGGGATGGCCAGTATTAAATATACATTGACGAAAAGCCATAAATCAGATTTTTATCTCAAGACCATGTATGATTCTGTCGCAGCAGTAAATGATGTAAAAATATTTAAGAATAAGTATTTTATTCCTTTAGGTTTTACATATAATAAATTCATAAGTGAAAAGAATTTTCATAAGCTATCGGGACTGCAAAAAAGTTATATGATTTATTTGGCTGTTGTTGTTAATGACAGTATAAATAAAATCAATGGCATACCTGAGTTGAAGCTTAAAGATACCATTCCTGACCTGAAAAATTATACATGGGATGACTACAAAAAATCAATTGAAAATTTACAAAAAGATACATTATTAATATCCCAGCAATCTCAGAATAGTATTAAAGGGAGCATAAAAACTGACTCTTCGAAATTATTATTCTTTTCAATACCTTTTGATAAAGGATGGATGGCAAAGGTTGATGGTAAAATTGTTAGTCCGGTACTTGCGAATATTGGTTTCATAGGATTGCAGCTAGAAAAAGGGAATCATATAATTGAGCTGAACTATAAGCCTCCATATTTAAAAATTGGAAATACTATTTCTTTAATAGCCATATTTGTTTTTGTTTTATTGATCATTTTCACTTTATTATGGCATAGGAAATTTGCCAGGTGGTAAAATGTATAGGATAGATTTTATTTAAGATATTGACAGAATCCTATAAATTGTAGTATTTTTACTTTTTATTATCAAAGAAATATGTGGGAGGTAATTTTATGGAAAATATTCTTTTAAGATACATGGTTGAGCGTTTCAACCTTGAACAAGATGAGAAGAAAAAAGTTGTACAGCTTCCTTTTATCACTATTTCAAGGGAATTTGGATGCCCGGCAAAGGATGTGGCGACCATGATAATCGAGAGGCTCAATACTGAATATGAAAAAACTAAAAATTTTATTCCCTGGACAACGATCAGCAAAGAGGTATTAATGGCTGCCTCGGAGGAATTACACATTGATCAGTCGAAAATTAAGAGGGTGTTTAATGATGAAAAACGCGGTGTTATTGATGAAATTTTAAATGCTTTTTCAGAAAAATATTATTATTCCGACAGGAAAATTCTCAAAACCATTGATAAGGTTATTTTAGACTTTGCTCATAAAGGAAATGTAGTTATTGTCGGTCGCGGAGGAATGGCTGTTACACGAGAGCTTCCCCTCGGGCTGCATGTCCGGCTTTTTGCACCTATATCATGGCGAATTCAGCAGTTAATGGATGCTGGAATATGTAAAACGATGGAGGAAGCACGAAAAGTTTCCGAGCAGATTGATTTCAAAAGAAATGAATTATTAAAATCAAAGTCGAAGACTAGTTATAGTTACAAAGATGATTTTGATGTATATTATAATTGCAAATACCTTAGCGTTGAGGAGATAACAACATCAGTGATCAACCTTCTCAGAATCAAAAAGTTTATTTAATTCATTATTGGTTTATTTTCAAAGGCTAAATGATAAAACCACGCAGCCTTTTGTTTTCAAGTATTAGTCTATGAACATACATTTTATTGCTATCGGGGGCAGCGTCATGCATAATATGGCTATTGCCATGGTGCAAAGCGGACATCATGTTACAGGGTCGGATGATGAGATTTTTGAACCGGCAAAAAGCAGGCTGCGTGATAAAGGAATATTGCCTGCTGAATCCGGCTGGTTCCCGGAAAAAATTAATAAGGAGCTTGATGCAGTAATATTAGGCATGCATGCCCGTGAAGATAATCCGGAGCTGGTTAGGGCGAAAGAGTCAGGAATTAAAATCTATTCTTTTCCTGAATATATTTACGAACAGTCAAAAAACAAAACCAGGGTCGTAATTGGCGGAAGCCATGGTAAAACAACCATTACGGCCATGATCATGCATGTGCTTCGCGAATTGGGCAGGGACTTTGATTACATGGTGGGCGCACAGCTTGAGGGCTTTGAAACCATGTTCCGCCTTTCAAATGCACCTGTCATAGTCCTTGAAGGTGACGAGTACCTGACGTCAACTCTTGACCGGCGTCCGAAATTTCACCTGTACAAGCCGCATATAGCCTTGCTCAGCGGTATTGCATGGGATCACATTAATGTTTTCCCGACTTTTGAAATTTATGTAGAGCAATTTAAAAAATTCATCGATCTCATTGAGCCGGGAGGAAGCCTGATATACTGTCAAAACGATAGTGAACTGGAACATGTATGCTCCAAGCACCGTAAGGATATCAGCCTTTTGCCTTATGGCATCCCGGAATACACTATAAACAAAGGAATTACTTCAGTTGTATTCGGCGATAAGCCCACCGAGTTAAATATATTCGGCCAACACAACCTTATGAATTTAAATGGAGCCCGCCTGGTTTGTGAAAGCCTTGGTATTGGCACACCTGATTTTTTAAATGCTGTTTCAACATTTAAAGGTGCCGCCAAACGTCTTGAACTTATTGCAAAAAATGGTCATTCAGCATTTTATAAGGATTTTGCCCACTCTCCTTCAAAACTGAAAGCCACAATTGATGCAGTAAAGGAACAATATCCAGACAGAAAGCTTGTGGCATGCATGGAACTCCATACATACAGCAGCCTTAACGGCGAATTTTTGAAACAGTATCATGATTGTATGAAAAATGCTGATGAAGCTATTGTTTTTTACAGCGCCCATGCCCTTGAGATAAAAAAAATGCCTCCTATACCGGAAGAGCTTGTCCGGGCTTCTTTTGGACGGGATGATCTCCTTGTTTATACCAGAAAAGATAATCTGGTTGATTATATTATAAATCAGAAATGGGGAAATAAAAACCTTCTGATGATGAGCTCGGGAGATTTTGGCGGATTGGATTTTAAAGAATTCTCGGAAAAGCTATTCAGTTAAAACCGGAATTAGCTAAAGCAATATGTATGATTGTTTTAATCATTATTAAATAAAGATTTATAATTATGAAACAATGGTACGAAAGTCTTTTTGAGAACTATAGTCTCAAATATGATAAGGAGTGTTTTACTCAAGGCACACTGGGCGAATGCGATTTTATTGAGAAAGAACTGGGTTTTAATAAATCATTGAAAATATTGGATGTGGGCTGTGGAACAGGAAGGCATGCAATTGAACTGTCGAAACGGGGATATAATCTTACTGGTGTCGATTTATCCGGGGCACAGCTTGAACGGGCACGTGAGAAAGCATTACAGCAAAATGTGCAGATCGATTTTCAGAAACATGATGCCAGAAATCTGCCTTTTTACAAAGAATTTGATGTTGCAATAATGCTTTGTGAGGGCGGATTCCCCTTAATGGAAACCGATGAGATGAATTTCGGGATTTTAAAAAGTGTTACCAATTCTTTGAAAGAAAAAGCAACATTTATATTTACTACCCTTAACGGCCTCTTCCCTTTATATCATTCTGTTGAGAAGTTTTGTGCCGAAGTTTCTGCAGATGGCAATGCTACTTACAGAAGTAATTCATTTGACCTGATGACATTCAGAGATCATAATATCACCGAAGTAGAGGACGACTCCGGTAAAAAGTTAGTACTTGATTGCAACGAAAGATATTATATACCGAGCGAAATTAACTGGTTGCTAAAATCATTGGGTTTTAAAACAAATGACATTTTTGGAGCCAGGATTGGCGCATTTTCAAGAAATGATAAACTGACCACCGAAGATTTTGAAATGCTTGTGGTCGCTGAAAAGTAAGTCATTGTTTAATAAGAATTCCTTATGATATTCTTTTTTATATGCTAAAAGAAATGATGTACGAGTCTTTGCAAATGTCTTATATTATTAGTACATCAATTGTTTTTTCGAATTATTTCTCCATCCCGCATCATACTTACTGTCGACAAAATATATGATCAGGTCGGCGTCGTACTTGCTGTCGACAAAATAAATCTTCTTTTTTGCATCGTATTTGCTGTCTTCAAAAAACCATAAGCCTTCATTGCCTTCAGCGTCATATTTACTGGTGCATTTGTATACGCATAAATCTGCATCGTATTTACTATCGGCAACATAAACCTTTACATCTGCATCATACTTGCTGTCACAGGAATAAACTTTTTGCGCCGATACCTTTTGATCAAGGTAAAAAACACTGGTTAATACCAGGAAAAATGCAAATAACTTTTTCATAATTAATTTTTTAAGAGGCTCAAAAATAACAAATATCATTCCCAATTAAAAATCAAGGTAAAAATCTTTTGTGATTTCCCGGAGTGTCTCTGAAGGAATACCATCATGATTTTTCAGCATTATTTCAGCATACTCAGTTATAAACGGAGTTTGAAAAGAAAGGCAGGCAATAAAGCGGTTTGACACTTTTCCGGGTTTATCCGAAATAAGAAATAATTTTTGGCAAAACAAGCCTGATACTGACATTGCCTCCAGAAAGCGCTTTTTCTCAGAAACCGGGCAGATAGCCCAAAACAATCCATCTTCATACAATAGTGCCCGGACACAATGGCTAAGTTCATGAAAATCAAGAGTGGAATTATGTTTTGCACTATTTATATTATGGTATGGGCTTTTCAACATCCCGTGAAAATATGGTGGGTTGCAGATAATGCAATCATATTTTTTAGCGGAGGTCTCAGTAAAATTTTGGACAGAAGTATTAAATATTTTAAGCCGGGCGGCCCACTTGCTATTCTGAAAGTTTTGTTTTGCCTGAAGGTATGCATCCCTATCAATTTCCACAGCATCAATTGCTGCATCACATTTTTGTGCCATCATCAATGCGAGTATTCCGCAGCCTGTTCCAATATCTAGTATTTTTGCCGCATTGCCTGGTTGTGCTATGGCGCCGAGTAGCACAGCGTCAGTACTGAGCTTCATGCCGCATTTATCATCGAAAACACTAAACTGCTTAAACTGAAAAGCCGGTTTCATTTCAGGTAAAAATCGATAAGGCCTTCGGGTGTGCTGATATATATAGCCTTTTCCGGAATGTTGATGTCTTTTACAATATTTTCGTTAAAAGGAACCAATATTTCCTTATCATGATGGAATATCTGCAAAATATATTGTTGCGGAAGCTCAAGCACCTGGTTGATTTTACCTATTTTGCCATGTTTGTCATCGTAAACATCAAACCCTTCAAGGCTTTTTAAATCGACATTTTTTGAAGAATTTTTATGTTTTGCCGTTTCGGTGGTAAATAACCGGCATCCGGCAAGTTTCTGGGCTTTTTCTAATGAGTCAACATCTTCGAGACGAAGAGTAAAAATATTATTGTATTGATTTTCAATAGAAATAATAAAGAACGGAACCCGTTCATGTTGGATTTCAACAAATACGAATTCCGTTTTTTTTATTTTTTTACAAAAGCCGTCTTCTATACAGACTGTAAGTTCACCTTTGTAACCGAATGTTTTGATGATCTTACCAAGAAGGGAAAATTGTTCTTTTTCCACTTAGGGCAAAGTAAATTATTCGGCTTGTTGTTCGCTTGCAGCCGGAGCTTCGGTATTTTCGCCGGCAGGTACTTCCGGAGCAACTGCTTGTGCTTCCGATTCTGCTTCCTGCTGTTTTGCTCTTTTTTTGGCAACAGCTTCTGCAACGGCCATATTTACTTTTGATTCAGCTTCGTGGCGTTTTTTCTCTTCCTCTTTTTTGCTGAGGATTTGTTTGTTCTTCTTGTTCAATACTTTGGCTTCTTTTTCCTGTAACCAGACCTGAAACTTTGCTTCAGCCTGTTCTGCTGTCATAGCGCCTTTGGCAACACCTTTTAAAAGGTGGTTTTTGTAAAGAATTCCTTTATAGGCCAGAATGGCTTTTGCCGTTTCTGAAGGTGTAGCTCCGTTTTTAAGCCATGTAAGTGCTTTTTCGAAGTCGATCTGGATTTCTGCTGGTATTGCAAGAGGGTTGTAGGTGCCAATGCTCTCAATGAATTTTCCATCACGTGGTGCACGACCATCCGCAATTACAATATGGTAAAAAGGGCGACCTTTTTTGCCATGACGTTGTAATCTGATTCTTGTTGGCATGATTGTAATTTGTTAATTAATAATGTATATTGTTAAAATTGGGGTGCAAAGATGCAACTTTTTTTTGATATGAGAAAATATTTTTTGTTAAAACCTCTTTTTGAAGCGGTTCCGGGATCATTATACCACGTCACGTTTTTCCTTTGAGTATCCGTTACGCTTATATCCTTTCATAATGCCGCGTTTGGAACTCTGGATAAAATATATTATTTCATCACGTTCGGGTGTGGCAGGCATTTCTGCTTCAATAAACTCCAATGCCTGTGAAACATTAAATTTATTTACGAAAATAATCCGGTAAATATCCTGAATTTCTTTGATTTTTTCTGAGGAGAATCCCCTTCGACGCAGCCCGATGGAATTGATGCCGGAGTATGCAAGAGGTTCGCGCGCTGCTTTGCAGTATGGCGGAACATCTTTTCCAACCAATGATCCGCCCGAAATCAACGAATGTGCTCCGATGCTGACAAACTGGTGAACGGCAACCATGCCGCCGACGATGGCCCAGTCATCAATTTTTATGTGGCCGGCCAGCCCTACGGTATTGGCTAATATCACATTGTTGCCGATAATGCAGTCGTGGGCGATATGTACATAAGCCATGATCAGGCAATTGTTCCCGACGACGGTTTCATTGCTTGCCCTGGTGCCTTTATTTATGGTCACAAACTCGCGTATCGTAACATTATCGCCAATTTTCACAATAGTATCTTCGCCAGCATACTTCATGTCCTGTGGAATGGCGGAGATGACGGCTCCCGGAAAAATCTTGCAGTTTTTGCCTATCCTGGCTCCTTCAAGAATGGTTGCGTTGGGACCTATCCATGTGCCTTCGCCGATTTCAACATTTTTATCGATGGTAACAAAAGGTTCAATGACGACATTACTGGCAATTTTGGCCTGGGGATGAACGAACGAAAGAGGCTGGTTCATGCTTTATTGGTTTTGACAATCTGGGCAAGAAGTTCAGCTTCCATTACCAGTTGGTTATTTACAAATGCTGAACCATGCATATGACATATTCCTCTGCGTATAGGTTCAATTAGTTGAAGTTTAAATACCAGGGCATCTCCCGGAACTACCATCCGCTTAAACCGTGCATTGTCGATTTTGAGAAAGTAGGTCAGGTAATTTTCTGGATCCGGAACGGTATTTAATGCAAAAATACCTCCGCACTGTGCCATGGCTTCAATCTGCAATACTCCGGGCATTACGGGTTTACCGGGAAAATGGCCGACAAAAAAGTCCTCATTAATGGTCACATTTTTTACACCCACGATGGTGGTTTCATCCATTTCAAGGATTTTGTCAATCAAAAGAAATGGAGGCCGGTGGGGTAAAATCTTTTGAATCTGAATGTTATCGTACAATGGGGGCTTCGAAATGTCAGGCAGATCAACAGGCATTTTGTTCAATAAGTTGTTTTTTTTTTCTACCATAGAAGCTATTTTTTTGGCGAATTCAATGTTTGAAAAATGCCCGGGACGTTTGGCAATGATATGTGCCTGTAATGTTCCGCCGAGCAAAGCCATATCACCGACTATATCGAGAAGTTTGTGGCGGGCAGGTTCATTTTGAAAATGTAATTCGAGATTATTCAGAATACCTTCTTTAAGTACAGTGATATCGGGTTTGTTAAAAATTACTTTCAGCCTTTCAAGTTGTTCCGGGTCGATGGCGCGGTTAACAAAAACTATCGCGTTGTCGAGGGCGCCGCCTTTGATAAGGTTATTGTTGATTAAATATTCCAGTTCATGAAGGAATACAAAAGTGCGGCTTGGTGATATCTCTTTTTCAAACTCTGAAATATCGTTCAGCGTGGCAAATTGTTTCCCGGGAACATCAGAATCATAATCGATGTAAGCAGTGATTTTAAACTTGTCACTTGGAACAGCAATAATCTCAACTTTATTTTTGGGATCAGTATACTCAATGCGGCTATTTATGGTTAAAATGCTTTTTGGTGCATTTTGTTCTTTAATACCGGCTTTTTTCAGGGTTTCGACATAACTTGATGAACTGCCGTCAAGTATGGGGGTTTCCGCACTGCTAATCTCAATCAGCACATTATCAATTGATAAACCGGATAAAGCGGCTAAAACGTGTTCGATGGTACAAACACTGACACCGTTTTCTTCTATACTGGTACCGCGTGAGGTGTCTTTAACATTACTGAGCCTGGCATGAACCAATGGTTGGTTTTCCAAATCAGTACGTTTGAAGATATAGCCATGATTTTCCGGTGCCGGCCTGAAAGTGATCGTAACATTATTGCCGGTGTGCAAACCCTTGCCTGTGAGGCTTACCGGCGATGCAACAGTGTTTTGTTTAACCATATCAACCGGCAAAATTAATAAAAATTATTATTGGGCAAATAAAAATAATCTTGTTTTAAACGATGTTATTAACAAGATAAAGGCGTAATTTTAGCAAACACATTAAAATCAGTGCAATGGCAACATTAATAAATCTATTTCCTGGAAGGGGATATGAAATAAATCACTGATATACTTGCTTGTGAGAATACCATTGAACATATATGCACCCAGGCGGACACCTTTTTCGTTTCTCAGATAATTTTCGATGCCGCCTTCTTCGGCTATCTGGAGAATAACCGGGGCGAAGAAGTTGCTTAATGCATTGGATGCTGTATGAGGAACCTTTGAGGCAATGTTGGGAACCCCGAAATGGGTAACGCCAAATTTTTTATATACCGGTTGTGTGTGGTTGGTAAAGTGAGATGTTTCGGAGCAACCACCGTTATCTATGCTGACATCGATGATTACTGACCCGTAGGGCATTTCTTTTACCATATCTTCGGTGATCACGCAGGGTGTGCGGCCGTTAACCGGGTTGAGAGCACCAATAACCACATCGGCTGTACGCAGGTTTTTTGCGAGTATCTTCTGCTGGATTACGGAGGTATAAAGCCGTTCTCCAAGTTTATTCTGTATGCTGCGGAGTTTGAAGATTGAATTGTCAAAGATTTTTACGAAGGCGCCCATACCGAGGGCGGCGCGGGCAGCATACTCGCCGACCGTGCCTGCGCCAATGATCACGATTTCTGCAGGAGCTAACCCCGGGAAGCCGCCAAGACTCTTGCCTTTACCGTATTCAATACTGCTCAGATATTCAGCAGCGATAAATACCGAAGTATTGCCGACTATTTCGCTCATCGAACGGATAACCGGAAAGGAATTACTTTTATCTTTTATATGTTCGTATGATATGGCTGTCATCTTTTTAGATAACAGATGTTTGAAATACTCTTCATGCTGGCCGTGCATGTTCAGTGCAGAAAAGAGGGTCGTTCTGGGTCTGAATTTTTCAATTTCGGAAATCACCGGCGGGGCAACCTTTATGATCAGGTCGGCCTGGTATACTTCAGCAGATGAGAAAACAATGGTAGCTCCGGCTTCAATATACTCGCTATCAGGAAAATGTGCCGATTTTCCGGCATTGGATTCCATGATCACCCGGTGCCCGTTGTTTACAATAACACTTACATCTTCCGGCACCAGCCCGATTCTGTTTTCCTGGAAAGCAATTTCTTTGGGAATGCCTACAATCATCTGCCTCTTATGTTTTTTAATTTCAAGCATTTCGGGCTGAGGCAACATTTGTTCGGAACTTGCAAACTGAACAAAGTTTTTTTTCGAGTTCATACGGGAGATTTTGATCTGTTTTGATCTATAAAGATACAAATAAATCTTTTACCCCGAAGGTTTTTTTCTAAAAAGAAACAATCCGCGACAGTTTGTTCTCGTCCAGACCGATATTAATTTCCACATAATCAGGCGGCAATAGTTGTTCGGAAATTTCCGGCCATTCAATAAAACAATAATGGCCGCTGTAAAAATATTCTTCGTAACCTATGTCAAAAATTTCCGAAACATCGGTGATCCTGTAAAAGTCAAAATGGTAAATCATCCGGTCATCCTGTGTGGAATATTCATTGACAAGGGCAAAGGACGGGCTGTTGGTCGGGCCAGTGACGTTCAGCTTTTTGCAAATAGCTTTGATCAGGGTGGTTTTACCGGCTCCCAGTTCACCTTTAAAGATAAAGACCCTTTTATCGGGGAAAGCTTCCAGTATGGCGGCTGCAATGTTCGGTAATTCACTGATATCGTTGCAGATTATTCGGTGCTTCATGCTATTTGGGGTTGAGCAAAATAACAGGAATGAGGATTTCTTCCATGGAAATGCCTCCATGCTGGAAGGTATTCTTGTAATAATTTACGTAATAGTGGTAATTATTCGGGTAAGCAAAAAAGTCGCTTTCGTGGCAAAACACCCAGGAGGTGCTCACGTTGATCCTTGGCAGGAATATATCCTGCGGGTTTCTCACCTCGTAAACGCGTTTTCTCTCAAAATCAAGAGCTTTACCATATTTATACCTGAGGTTGGTGTTGGTATTTTTATCTCCAACAATCTTAACAGGGTTTTGAACTTTTACACTGCCGTGGTCGGTAGTGATCAGCAGGTTGATTTTTTGTTCGGAGATATATTTTATTACATCGAGCAGGGGCGAGTGCTTAAGCCACGACAAAGTGATGGAGCGGTAAGCGGCTTCATCGTCGGCAAGCTCGCGGATGATCTCCATGTCGGTACGCGCGTGCGACAGCATGTCCACAAAGTTGTAAACCAGCACATTCATCTTGTTATTCATCAGGTTCGGAAGATTTTCAACGTATTTTTTTCCGGCAGCAATGTTCAAAATCTTGGAATAGTTGTACCTGATGTCTTTGCCATAACGCTTTAACAGTTCGCCAAGCAGTTCATTCTCGTACTGGTTTTTGGTTCCTTCATCTTCTTCGTAAATCCAGTATTTTGGGTACTTTCTTTCGATCTCAGTGGGCAGCAGGCCGGCAAATAATGCATTTCGTGCATATTGTGTTGCCGATGGAATAATGCTGTAATACAATTCATCTTTCTGCACACGGTAAAACTCTTCAATAACCGGCTGGATGACCTTCCACTGGTCGTACCTCAGGTTATCAATAACAATGACGAACAGCGGTTCGGGCTGACTGAGCGCCGGAAAGATCTTTTCCTTGAAAACGTTATGCGATAATACGGGCATATCCGGCTCTTTGCCATTCAGCCATTTGATATAATTTCCTTCGTAAAATTTAGCAAACATGGTATTTGCCTCCGACTTTTGAAGTTGTAAGACTTCATTCATAGATTCGTCGTTGGACTTTTCGAGTTCCAGTTCCCAGAAAGTCATCTTTTTGTATACTTCCATCCATTCGCGGTGCGACAGGCGGTTAGAGATGTCCATGCCGATATGGCGGAACTGCTGCTGGTAAGCTTGGGTGGTCTTTTCACTGACGATACGCTTGTTTTCGAGGTTCTTTTTTAAACACAGGATGATCTGGTGCGGGTTCACCGGCTTGATAAGGTAATCGGAAATATTGGCGCCGATGGCATCTTCCATGGTGTGCTCCTGCTCGTTACGCGTGATCATGACTACCGGCAAATTGGGATGGTTGTTCCGTATCTGCGAAAGCGTTTCCAGTCCCGATATACCTGGCATATTCTCATCAAGAAAAATAATGTCGAAATCATTCTGGTTTATTTCATCAAGAGCTTCGTCGCCATTGTTTGAGGTGAACACGCTGTAACCCTTTTCCTGTAAAAACAGGATATGCGGTTTCAGTAAATCAATTTCATCATCTACCCAAAGTATCCTGATATTATTCATAATTCTGATTTGTATTATTAGCTTGTGTTAAAAAAAATTGTAATATTGATGACGATTTTGTAATACAAAAGTACTAAAAAATGCCTGTAATCTGTGGTTCCTAACAAAAGAAAAATAATAAACGATCCGGTACATGGTTTTATTACAGTGCCCAACGAATTGATTTTTGATATCATTGAGCACCACTATTTTCAGCGTTTAAGGCATATCAAGCAGTTAGGGCTGACCTATATGGTGTATCCGGGCGCTATTCATACCCGTTTTCAACATGCCATAGGGGCGATGCACCTGATGTCGCTGGCTGTTGATATGCTTAAGATCAGGGAAATAGAGATTACGGCTGATGAGATACAGGGGCTTTATGTCGCCATATTACTGCACGATATAGGCCACGGGCCTTTTTCGCATGCCCTGGAGCATACCATAGTTGAAAAGCTTGACCATGAAAGCCTTTCGTTGTTGTTTATTGAAAAGCTGAACCGGATTTTTAACGGCCAGCTGGAGATGGCGAAAGAGATATTTTCCAATACCTGTTCCAAGAAGTTTTTGCACCAGCTGGTGTCGGGGCAGCTTGATGTTGACAGGCTTGACTATCTGATGCGCGACAGTTTTTTTACCGGCGTTTCGGAAGGCGTGATTGGGACCGACCGTATTATCAAGATGCTCAATGTATTTGATGACGAGCTGGTGGTTGATGTTAAAGGTATATATTCCGTTGAGAAATTCATTGTTGCCCGTCGCCTGATGTATTGGCAGGTTTACCTGCATAAAACGGTACTGTCGGCGGAGCATCTGCTGATCAACATACTCCGGCGTGCAAAGTTTCTCAGTGAGCAGGGCGAATCGGTTTTTGCCACTCCGGCGCTGGAGGTGTTCCTGAAAAATAGTTTTAGCCCAGGGGATTTTGTTTCTGATCCCGGGCTGCTCGAATGTTTTGCCGAACTGGATGATCACGATGTGTTTTTAGCTATTAAAATGTGGACAAAGGCAAAAGACAAGGTGCTGGCATTGCTCAGCCGGAAGCTGATCAACCGTAACCTGTTCAGGATTGAGATCAGTGATAAGCCCTTTGATGAACTGTATATTGACGGTTTAAGGCAGAAAGTTACCAAAGCCTATGGCATCAGCGCCGATGACGCGCCATATTTTGTTTTTACGGGCGAGGTGGCCAACAATGCTTACAACCCGTATTTCGACCGCATACATATTTTATATAAAGACAACACGGTGATGGATATTACCGAAAGCTCCGACCAGCTGAATATTAATATCCTGTCAAAGACCATCAGAAAATATTTTTTATGTTATCCGAAAAATTTGTAACAAAAAATATTAGCGCATGTCTACAGCTTGTCAATTCAGAATTTTTGATAAAACACGTTTATAAACCCTAAATAAATTAATCAAAACAAAATGAAAAAATTAGGACTTCTCATTCTGAGTGTTCTGCTGACTGCAGGATTTCAATTAAGCGCGCAGGATCTGACAACAAAGATCCCTGTTTCGCAGCAGGTGAAAATCGGCACCCTGCCCAATGGCCTGATGTATTATATCAGGTACAATGCCAAGCCGGAGAAAAAGGTTGAACTGAGGCTTGCCGTTAATGCCGGTGCTATCCTCGAAGACAACGACCAGCAAGGTTTAGCCCATTTTATTGAACATATGAACTTTAACGGATTGAAACATTTTCCAGGCAACGAACTTGTTCATTATTTACAAAGTATCGGCGTAAGCTTTGGAAATGACCTTAATGCCTATACAGGCTTCGACCAGACCGTTTATATACTTCCTGTCCCGACCGACGACCCCGAAAAAGTTGACAAAGCTTTTACCGTCATTGCCGACTGGGCCCAGGGTGCTTTACTGACCAACGAAGAAATTGATAAGGAACGTGGCGTCATTTTATCGGAAAGCCGTCTTGGCAAAGGCGCTGACGACCGCATGATGAAGAAATGGTTACCATTGATGCTCAATGGTTCAAAATATGGAAACCGCCTTCCCATTGGTAAAGACTCCATCATTGAGAAATTCGATTACAGCACACTGCGCCGGTTTTATACCGAGTGGTACCGCCCCAGTTTACAGGCTGTGATTGTTGTCGGCGACATGCCTGTTGAAAAAGCCGAAGAGCTGATCAAAGCAAAATTTGGCGATCTTAAAAATCCCGAACCCTCACGCAAGCGCCCTGTATTGTTTGAAATTAAACCATTTGCCGAAAACAATGCTGTTGTTGTCAGCGACCCCGAAGCCGATATGACCTTTGTAAATATTTTGGGTAGCACCCACGAGAAAAAGGCTTCCGTTACCGAAGGGGATTATTTAAATGATATCAAAAGGCAGTTATTGACGACCATGATTTCAGCCAGGCTCGACGAACTAGTCAGTTCGGCAAATCCGCCATTCATTTATGCCTATAATTACGTGGGTGGCTGGGCCAGAAATTATGAAAGCTATAATGCAGGAGCCATCTGCAGTCCGGAAGGAATAAAAGCGGCCATACAGACGCTTGTTATCGAAAGCTTACGGGCAAAAAAATTCGGGTTTACAGACCAGGAACTGTCAAGAGCAAAAGCTGATGTACTTTCGAGATACGAAAAACTTTACAATGAACGCGATAAAACCGAATCGAACCGGCTGATCAATGAATATGTCAACAATTTTCTTGAACAGGAACCCATACCGGGAATTGAATGGGAATACAATTTTGTTAAAAACCATATTGACGCCATACTGCTCAAAGACCTTGACGAAGCAAGAAAGCTGATCAATATCGACGATAAATATTTTAGTTATGTAACGACCAAAACCTCCGATAAGCTGCCAACGAACCAGGAATTGAAAAGCTGGATTGATGAAGCCATGAAGAGCAATATCACTCCTTACCAGGAAAAGCAGATTGCTTCCACATTGCTCAAGAGCGAACCGGTAGCCGGAAAAATTGTGAACACCGTAAAGAATGACAAGCTGGGCACTACTACCTATACTTTGAGTAACGGAGCTGTCGTTTGCCTGAAACCTACCGATTTCAAAAACGATGAAATACTCTTCAAAGGCTCAAAATTCGGCGGATACAGTGTTTATGAAGGCAAAGATTACCAGAGCGGACAGTTCAGCAATAATGTCGTTGATGAAATGGGTTACGGCGAATTTTCAAAGACCGACCTGGATAAATTCCTGACAGGTAAAGTGGTAAGAGTGTATCCTGTGGTTGATGACTATACGGAATTTGTTTCGGGCAACAGCACCGTTAAGGATATGGAAACCATGTTCCAGCTGATTTACCTCAAATGCACCCAGCCGCGCAAAGATATGGAAGCATTCAAATCATATATCACGCGTTCAAAGCAGGAGCTTTCACTGTTAAAGCAAAACCCCGAAAATCTTTTTGTCGATACGGTATTCAATACCTTATATCAGGGAAATCCCAGGGCTCATGAGATATACAGCCCTGCCGATTTTGATAATATCAATGTGGATAATGCCATTGCATTTTACAAGGACAGGATCGGCAACCCCAGCGGAATGTATTACACCTTTGTTGGAACATTTACCGAAGATAAGATAAAGCCTCTGATTGAAAAATACATTGGCGGAATACCTGCCGGAACATCAAAAGCCGGATACAAGAGCATGGGCATGAATATTAAGCCGGGAAACAACAGTTTTACGCTGCATAAGGGCAAAGAACCCAAAGCTATGCTGCTGCATTATCTTTCAAAAGAACTGCCTTTTGATGCGGAAGATAACTTTAAGCTGGCCCAGCTCAACGGCATCATCAACATCAGGATCATCGACACCATACGCGAAAAAATGGGCGCTATATACAGCGGAGGCTGCTATGGCACCTTATCCAAATATCCTAAGGAAGAATATCTTGTTCAGACCTATTTCCCGTGCAGCCCCGATAACATCACCAAGGTGGATGAAGCCTTTATGAGGCTGCTGCAGGAAACGACCATTCCGGGTAACATCACTGAAAAGGACTGGCAGCGCGTTCGCGAACCGGCTATTGAAACCTACAGGGTCAATGTTAAGAAAAACAATTACTGGCTTAACAATCTGCAGTCGGCTTATCTCAACGGTACCGACCCGGAAAGGATTCTGACGGTTGAAGAAAGGCTGAGCAAAATTACTCCTGCGCAACTGGAAGAGACAGCGCGTAAGTTTTTCAGCAAGGAAAATATTTTTAAAGGTTTCTGGTTGCCGGAAACAAAATAATCTGCAAGCGATCAGCCGCGGTTGAACAGCAGTCAGTCGGCCGCGTCGGATTAGAAGTTTGAATTCGGAGAATGGGCCTGTGCGTGAGTGCAGGCCTTTTCTGTTTTATCATGGCTTATACCGATTGGCAAGGCAGGGTTTGCATCATATTTTCTTGACCTTTTGGAGGCTGTCTCAAAAGTCAGAATTAATGCGTATTTAGCCTTAGGTGCACTTTGTCCCTTTGTGGTTCAACTCCATATATTTACCACCAAGAAGCACAAAGGTTTGCACAAAGGTTTGCACAAAGTACTTTTGAGACAGCCTCAATCTCAAATGTGTAATACAGGATAAAACATGATGAATAAAAAGAATATCAAACCGTATATAACCTAATTATGATTGTTACTTTATGGTGAATAGTTACCTTTTTCATGTAGCACCGGCATTAATCCGCCAGTGGCGGACAATTTATTTTTTGTCTTTGGACTAAAAATAAATACAATTGGAATTACTTTTTATACCTTTGCACACAGTAAAACAATTGGATGTTTATTTTTAATTCGGATATTGTTCTGTAAACGATTTGTACTTTTTGTATAGATTGTATCCTGGTCTGTTCTCGGGTAATCCCTTTTGAGAGCAACTTTCAATTAACTTAATTTAAGTTTTAATCTGCATGCCATGATGAAAGTACTGTGATACTTTTCGTGTATGCAACAAAATAAAAGAAAATGAATAACGAAAAACATACAATTCATGAATTTGACCTGAATATTATTTATGATTTTTTTTCAGATACGGAACGTCAGGGGCCAGGGAGCCGCGAAGAAACGCTTAAAGCATTGAGTTTTATTGGCGGCCTTACCGGAAAGTCCAAAATTGCCGATATCGGTTGTGGAACAGGTGGCCAAACAATGGTATTAGGAGAAAATACAACGTGTGAGATTATTGGTGTTGATTCCTGGCCGGGTTTTATAAATCAGTTCAACCAAAATGCCAGGATTAAAAATCTTCAGGATAGATTGAAAGGCATTGTCGGCAGTATGGAAAATCTTCCGTTTCAGGAAGAAGAATTTGACTTGATTTGGTCGGAAGGCTCAATTTATAACATTGGATTTGAGCGGGGATTAAATGAGTGGCGAAAATTTCTGAAACAGGGGGGATATATCGCAGTTACAGAAAATACCTGGTTTAGCGAAGAGCGGCCTGCCGAGATCCAGGATTTTTGGCAAAAAATCTATCCCGAAATAGATACCATCCCGAACAAGGTTGCCCAAATGCAAAAAGCAGGCTATCTTCCTGTTGCCACATATATCATGCCCGAAACTATCTGGACTGATTATTATAATTGGCAAACACTGAGACGGCAATCTTTTCTGAAAAAATATGCCGGTAACAATTCCATAAAGGAATTTGTTGCATCCATGCAATATGAAGCAGAGTTGTATGACAGATATAAAGCATACTATGGCTATATGTTTTATATCGGGAAGAAGATGTAAAGTATAATGAAATCAGCCGTAAATAATGTCAATAAGAAAACTCCTGTTTGTAAAAAGAAAACGTCAAGTTTGAGGCTTGCG
>CAZVKJ010000025.1:0-54285 GCA_964626855.1 uncultured Bacteroidales bacterium | reverse complement strand
AAAATCGCCAAAAACCTGAAAACTCCTTTGTTTTGCATATCTTACAACGTTTTTATTATATAGCTTTTTTTTTGAACGTGCAAAGATAGAATATCCTTTGAATATAACCAATTATAAATAAAAAACTTTGCGAAAAATTTACTGTTATATCAGGCAATATATCATGAAAAATAATTTATTACCTTTGTTATTTAAGACTTTTCAACATTTTGAAATAAAACATATATGAAAAAACCAAATACATATTTTTTATTTTTTCTGATGTTTGTTGCCATAAAATTAACAGAAGCACAGACCTTATGTGATTATGGCTTTAAAAAAGATTTTTTAATACCGGTGAAAGACAGCAACGGCTTGCTGCATACTTATGCCTGGGCAGGAGGTATGAATTCATGCCACTTTTCAGAAATCGACCTGAATCATGACGGGGTAAACGATCTGGTTTCATTTGATAAAACAGGTAACAAACTGCTTACTTTTATTAATAACGGAGCTGCTGATAGTATTAATTATACTTACGACCCATATTACCAGAAATTTTTTCCGGAATTCACCGGATGGGTTCATTTCATTGATTACAATGGCGATGGAAAAAACGATATATTTTCCTATACGCCCGGTGGTATAAAAGTATACAGGAACATTTCGGATACGACATTAAATTTTCAGCTATTATATCCGATGCTGAACTCTGATATGGGCGGCAGCACATCAAACATCAGCGTTACTTATGATGATTATCCTGCAATTTATGATATTGATGGTGATGGCGACCTTGATATACTTTGCTTTTTCGGGTTAGGTACTTTTGTTGAAATGCATAAAAATATGTCGCAGGAACTCTATGGCAACAACGACACACTGATTTATGAATTAAGATATCACTGCTGGGGCGATTTCTCTGAGGGAGCAATGGACAATACGCTGAACCTCAACATCAGCTGCCCCTGGCGGGATGATACTGTAGCCCCGAGCAAAGCCTCACGTCACACGGGATCAACTATGCTTGCCGGGGATTTTAATAACGACGGGCTCACCGACCTCATTCTTGGAGATGTTGACTATTTTAATATTATCAAACTTACAAATGGCGGCACCACTGATTCGGCGCATATGACCAGCCAGGACACTTTATTTCCTTCAAACACAACTCCTGTTAATTTTAATTCATTTCCTGTTGCAAGTTACGTTGATCTGAACAATGATGGAAATAATGATTTGCTGGTATCTCCGTTCACTTCTGTAACGGCTTTAGCAGAAAATAAAAAAAGCATTTGGCTTTATAAAAACACCGGCACTAATACAAATCCTGTCTTTAGTTTTGCCATGCCCGATTTTCTCCAGCATGACATGATTGATGCCGGAAGTGGCGCCTACCCTGTTTTATATGATTATAACAGTGACGGATTAGCTGATATTATAGTCGGCAATTATGGTTACCTGGATTCTTCATATTACCAGCTTGGGTACTTGCATGCTGATTTTATATCGAAGCTACTTTTACTTGAAAATACAGGTACTGCAACAAATCCGGCATTTACAGTCAGGAGCAGTGATTATGCAAATCTCTCACAATTGAAACTAATTGGCCTTATTCCAACTTTTGGAGACCTGGACAACGATGGTGATGTCGATATGATTTGTGGTAATTCCGATGGGAAACTTATATATTTTGAAAATGTTGCCGGAATTGGAAATATTCCGGTTTACGCCCCACCGGTTTATAATTATCAGGGTATAAATGCAGGAGATTTCAGTTCGCCACAACTTTTTGACCTGAACAATGACCTGTTGCCCGACCTTGCCGTCGGCAAAAAAAATGGCACCATCAGCTATTATCAAAACACCGGATCGGCCAATAATCCTGTTTTTACAAAAATCACCGATAGTCTCGGGAAAGTTTGTACTGCCGATTTTAATTTATCAAACTGGGGTTACAGCGCGCCGTGTTTTTTCAAGGACTCAAATAAAATAAAACTTTTCACCGGGTCAGAAAAGGGTAATATAAACTATTTCAAAGATATAGAGTCAAATTTGGCCGGGAAATTTACGGCATCAGACTCTATTTTAATTTTCATTGATAAGGATTCCGTCACAGCCCCTATTAATGACGGAATCCGTTCAGGCGTAGCCGTTTATGATTTTAATAACGATGGTTATAAAGATATTGTAATTGGAAATTTTTCAGGGGGACTTACCTTTTACTATGGCACAAAACCACATCCTTTTAGCAATATTACGGAAATTACTCCCGATAATTTTATAGGCTTTGACATATATCCAAATCCCGCAAACTCTTTTCTTACCATAAAGTTCAATTTGAATGAACCTGACGGTTCCCTTCTTCATTTGAATTTTTACGACATTGTCGGAAAAAAAATATGTTCAAAAGAACAACCCTGTGCTAATGAAGTTGTTGTTTATTTAACCGGATTTCCGGATGGTTTTTATGCATGCCAGGCTGAGGTGTATACACAACAGCATATACTGAAAAACCTTGGCTGCAGAAAATTCATTATTGCCAGATAATACCTGTTTATCAGAAGTTAGGTTTAATGGAGTATTTCTTGTAGAAATCTTCAATACATTTCACGGCTTCATCGGCTGTATCAACAAGGTCAAAAATCTTAAGGTCGTTTTGGTTAATGTTATGTTCGCTCAATACTTTATCTTTTAACCAATCGATCAGGCCCTGCCAATATTCTTTACCAACGAGCACAACCGGGAAATTCACCTGCTTTTTGGTTTGAATAAGTGTAACAGCTTCAAAGAATTCATCAAGAGTTCCGAATCCGCCGGGCATCACGATAAAGCCCTGGGCATACTTTACAAACATTACTTTTCGCACAAAGAAATAATCGAATGACAGGCTTTTATCCTTATCGATGAAATCATTGGCATGTTGTTCAAATGGCAATTCGATATTCAAACCAACAGACCTTCCCTGGCCAATATGCGCCCCCCTGTTTCCGGCTTCCATGATGCCCGGACCTCCCCCGGTAATAACGCCAAAACCGGCTTTTGTTAATTTGTAAGCTATATCCTGGGCAAGTTCATAATATTTATGATCGGATGGCGTACGGGCTGAACCGAAAATTGTAACACAGGGGCCTATTTTGGTAAGTTTTTCAAATCCATCGACAAACTCTGACATGACCTTAAAAATCTGCCATGAATCATTGATCTTAATTTCCTGCCAATCCTTTTGCTTGAAGGCATCCATTATCTGTTCTTCTTCTTTTTCATTCAAACTTTGCATAACAAACTTTTTTAATATAACTACTTAATATACATTTTAGTGTTTCAGAAGATATGGTTTTAAAAATTCGGCAGTATAACTTTCGCTGCAATTTATGATCGACTCCGGAGATCCTTCACAGATTATACGCCCTCCCCTGTCTCCGCCCTCTGGCCCTAAATCAATGATATAATCGGCCATTTTAATCACATCCATATTATGTTCAATTACGATCACCGTATTTCCTTTATCAACCAGTTTATCCAAAACTTTCAGCAAAACATTTATATCCTCAAAATGGAGCCCTGTTGTTGGTTCATCTAAGATATACAGTGTTCGTCCGGTATCCTTTTTTGATAATTCGGTGGCCAGTTTCACTCGCTGTGCTTCGCCTCCCGATAATGTGGTGGATTGCTGGCCAAGTTTAATATAACCAAGGCCGACTTCCTGAAGGGTTTTAATTTTCTGAATAATTGAGGGTATCTGTGAAAAAAACTCAACGGCATTGTCGATGTTCATTTCCAGCACATCACTGATAGATTTTCCTTTGTATTTTATTTCCAGCGTTTCCCTGTTATATCGTTTACCATTACAGCTTTCGCATGAAACATAGACATCTGGTAAAAAATTCATTTCGATCATTTTCATTCCGGCCCCGCCACATGTTTCGCAGCGACCTCCTTTTACATTGAATGAAAATCTCCCGGGTAAATACCCACGAATTTTTGATTCGGGGATTTGTGCAAACAATTTCCTGATATCATCAAACACGCCTGTATAAGTTGCCGGATTGGAACGTGGTGTGCGTCCTATGGGCGATTGGTCTATCTCAATGACTTTGTCAAGAAATTTAATACCTTCCATTTTCTTATATTCCAAAGCCTTTATTTCGGAGCGGTAAAAATGCCGGCTTAACACGGGATATAAAGTCTGATTGATCAGAGTTGATTTTCCGCTTCCGGATACGCCTGTAACACAAATAAATGTTCCAAGGGGGAAAGCGACAGTAATATCCTTGAGATTATTTCCGGAGGCACCAATAATTTTTAATTCAGGCCCATTGGTTGGGCGTCTTTGGAGCGGAATTTTAATCTGGTGAATATCATTCAGGTAAAGTGCCGTAAGGCCTGACGTCTTCATCACTTCTTCGGGAGTGCCCTGTGCAACAATATATCCGCCATTAATACCTCCTCCGGGGCCAATGTCAATCAAATGGTCAGCAGCCAGCATGGTGTCTTTGTCGTGTTCAACAACTATGACTGAATTACCGATATCACGCAATTCTTTTAAGGCAGTGATAAGCCGGTGATTATCACGCTGGTGCAGCCCGATACTGGGTTCATCGAGAATATATAAAACATTTACCAACTGGGAACTTATCTGGGTTGCCAGCCTGATACGCTGGGCTTCTCCACCCGAAAGCGAAGCGGCAGGACGGTTAAGTGTCAGATAATTAAGACCTACTTCAAGCAAAAAACTCAGCCTGTTCTTAATCTCGCGAAGTATTTCATACGCGATAAGGTATTTTGATGGCTCAAAATAACTTTCAGCGTCATTCAGCCATTTTTGCAATCCAAATAAATCCATTCCTGCCAGTTCGGCAATGGATTTATTATTAATTTTAAAGCAAAGCGATTCTTTTTTCAGGCGTGCCCCGGCACATTCCGGGCACGTGATTTTATTCATAAAACTTCCCGCCCATTTTTTTATTCCCGCCGAAGATGCTTCATTATTTTGATTTACAATGAAATTAATAATGCCTTCAAAATTCATTTTATAAGGTGAGGTAACGCCGAGGTATTCATTTTTTACTGAAAAAAGTTCATCGGTACCATAAAGAATAATATTGATGGCTTTTTCGGAAAAGTTGCTCAGTGGCGTTTCAAGCGTGAAATCATACCTTTTTCCGATAGCTTCAAGCTGATGAAAGATCCAGTTGCTTTTATAAACGCCAATTGGGACAATTCCCCCGTCATGAATGTTTTTTGAAAAATCGGGAATGATTTTATTCAGATCTACCTGAAGTATTTCGCCGAGTCCGGTGCATTTGGGACATGCGCCATAAGGAGAATTAAAAGAAAACGTATTCGGCTCGGGTTCATCATATGACACTCCGCTGACAGGACACATCAACATCCTGCTGAAATGCTGCACGGAATCTGATTCAAACTCCATGACCATTAATGAATTCTTCCCGTGATGCAAGGCTGTTTGAACAGATTGTGATAATCGAAGCCTGTTTTCTTCTTTAATAGAAATCGCATCTATTACAACTTCAATATCATGCATTTTATAGCGGTCGACTTGCATGCCATGGCTGATTTCTTTAACTGAACCATCAATACGGACTTTTACAAATCCCTGCTTTCGGATTTGTTCAAACAACTCGCGGTAATGCCCTTTGCGCCCTTTTACTTTGGGTGCAAGCAGCATAATATTCTTATTTACATATTTTTGTAAAATAAGCTCGATGATCTGCTGCTCACTATAACGAACCATTTTTTCGCCGGTTACATATGAGTAGGCGTCAGAAACCCTGGCGTACAAGAGTCTTAAAAAGTCATATATTTCGGTAATGGTTCCAACTGTTGAGCGGGGATTTCTGTTTGATGATTTCTGTTCTATGGAAATTACGGGGCAAAGGCCGGTTATTTTATCTACATCAGGGCGCTCCATATTACCGATAAACTGCCTGATATAGTTAGAAAAAGTCTCAAGGTAACGCCTCTGGCCCTCGGCATAAATAGTGTCAAAAGCGAGCGAAGACTTACCGCTTCCGCTTAATCCGGTTATAACAACCAATTTATTTCTGGGTATGACCAGGTCAATATTTCGAAGATTGTGAACACGGGCGCCATAAATGGTAAGATTTGATTCATCTTCAAAAAACAGCTCGTCTGTTTTAACGGTATCTTGAATTAGTTCAGGCATTTTCAGGAATAGCAATCAGTGTATCTGTTGGATTTTTAAGGTATCATTAAAAAGGTATTCATCATCATTAATGACAGAAAATAATTTGGAATATTTTTCATATCCGGGCTTTGGGAAAAATACCTTATACTTTTTTCTCTCTTTATTAGTAAGGGTATATTTAATTATCCAGGGATTAAGTTCTTTTAGCATCCTGTAATTGGAATTATGTTGACGGGCAAAATCCGTCCAATTACTTACAGCAGAATCAACAATTACTGAATACTGAGGTATCGGTGGATACAGGTCGAGCTTGCGAAGATAAAATCCATAATATGCAGGCGCTTGATAAATAAGCTTAATAGCGAGAATCCTGTATACATAACGCTGGGTTTCCCGGTTTAAATAGAGATCGTAATAATTGTCAACTTTTTGATTTGCCAGGGCAGCATCAAGACCGCTCATTCCCATATTGTATGAAGCTGCTGCCAAGGTCCAGCTTTTATAATGAGCATAGGCTTCTTTTAAATACCGGCATGCCGCAACAGTGGATTTTTCAAGGTTCAGGCGTTCATCTAACTCCTGATTAATTTCAAGGCCATAACTCATCCCGGTGGATTTCAGGAATTGCCAGAAACCGCTTGCCCCGGCAGGAGACACAACATTTTCCAAACCACTTTCAATCAGTGCAAGATATTTGAAATCAACGGGTACGCGATTGGCAGCCAAAACTGAATCAATAACAGGGAAATAGCGAAAAGATCTTTTCAATAATAATAAGGTATTAGACTGCCAGTATGAGTTTACAAGAAGCTCACGGTCAAGGCCTTCACGAACATAATATTTATCAAGCGGAACCGTTTCGCCGGCTAAGTCAAGGCTTTCGGGTATTTTTATGCTAAAAATCTTATAAAACCTTTTGCCGGCTTCATAGTATTTTTCATCCGAGCCATTACTACCCGATTGCTTCTGAGAAAAAATAAATAATTTCAAAAACAGGAAAAAAAACATGGATGCGATCAACGCAACAGCAATCCTTTTTATCATTTTAAGCTACGCTCTTTATTTATATTGGCAATATAGAAAAGGATTGAAAAAAGTACAATGAAATATGAAATAAACCCTATGGTATAAACAGACTTCCACGTAGTTATATTTAAACATAAAATCCCGAGGGCCATTGATATAAATGACAATACGGCAAAAACCCACGCAACCTTTTTTTCAGAAAGCCCGAGGTAGGATAAATGATGGGTTGTATGATCCCTTCCTCCAACGAAAGGAGAGCTTCCTCTTAAAATTCTTTTTATAGAAACCGTGGTGGTATCGATTAGTGGAAGTGCAAAAAACAACAGTATGGCACAAAATTGTTTGACAGGTATCTCGCTAAGGTCATTTTCCTTATAATTCCAGATAAAAATTATACTAAATGCCGCCAACAGCACTCCTAAAAACTGGCTTCCTGTATCTCCCATAAACATTTTTGATGGCGGCCAGTTGTATACCAAAAAACCGATCAGCGCTGAATTAATTCCAAGAATAATGATACCCACATGAATACCCATTCTGCGGACTAATACATTTTCGATCAATATCCCGATGAAGATAAACAGTGAAACCACAGTAGAGATTCCGTCCATGTTATCCAACATATTTATTGAATTCATCATCCCCACAACCCAGAAAATCGTCAACAAATAATTTAAATACGTGTTTTCAAAAAAAGTGATATAAGTACCGGTTGAAATCAGTATTACACCACAAAGGATTTGTGAAAATAGTTTAACATAAACCTTAGTGTTGAAAGCATCGTCAAAAAGGCCTGTAATAAAGCCCAGGGCAGTAGCCACAATAATGCCCATTAATTTATAATTATGGAATAAGGCATTATCCTGAAAAAAGAAAGATAAAGCCGCTATGGAAAGTAAAAATATAATAAAAAAAGAAATTCCTCCAAACGAAGGTTTTGCGCCGGTATTCCAGCGAACAAGATTATCGGTTTTACTTCTGGTGCCTAAGTTTTTGGAAAATTTAACAAGTATGCGGTTAATCAGGATGGAAAAAACCAACGACACGACAAAAAAAGAAATATAAGCTATAAATGAATACATTAACTTCTTTATCAATAAATTTTTGAACCGGCAAAGGTACAAAAAATCATGGATAAATGAAAGATGATTTAAAAATCTTAAAAGGTACTCCGTTTTTATCGCGCTCAGACAATAATGGTTCCCGGATTTTCCAGTCGATGTTTATATCGGGATCATTCCATAAAATGACATCTTCGGCTTCTTTCTTATATAAACCGGTACATTTATATGAAAATATAGTAGCATCTTCAAGTGTAATAAACCCGTGGGCAAATCCCGGCGGAACCCACATCATGAGTTTATTTTTTTCGGTAAGTTCGCATGACACCCATTTTCCATAATAAGGTGAGTTCTTTCTTATATCAACGGCAACATCTCTCACGCCACCTTTTATAACCCTGACCAACTTTCCCTGTTCGAAGGGCGGATGCTGAAAATGCAGGCCCCTAAGAACATTTTTTGCAGATAATGATTCGTTGTCCTGAACAAAATTTAAGTTTATTCCTAATTCAGAATATTTTTTTTGATTAAAAGACTCAAAAAAATAGCCTCTGCTATCTGCGAACACATCCGGCTCAATCACAAAAACATCCGGTATTAATGTTGGTATTTTCTTCATCCCCTGCTGCTTGATATTTTAAAAAAACGAAGGATTTTTTCTATTAAAGTATTGCCTGATGATGAACTTGTATTTTTCCCCGAGAACTCATCAGACATATTATCGTAGCCGTACCCATAGCCGTATCCATAGCCGTATCCATAGCCATAGCCATAGCCATAAGAGCTTTTGCCTGACCCGTATTTTTTACCGTAGCGGTAAGTGTTATTGATTGGTTCAACGGCATTTAAAATGATGGAAATTTTCGGAATCTTACTATCCTCCAGCATGCGCTCAAGATCAAGAATATAGAACTTTTTAGAGTAATTTGCTTTTAAAATATATATCGGATAATCTGCCATTGCAAGCGCCTTTATTCCGTCAGTAACAAGGCCTACGGGGGGATTATCAATGATGATATAGTCATATTTGGTTTTAAGATACCTCAGAACCAGGTCGGTTTCGCTGCTAAAGATTAATTCCGATGGATTTGGGGGCACAGGGCCTGCTGTAATGAAATCCAGGTTAGGAACAGTACTATGATTAATACAATCATCAACATCAGTTTTATGAGTAAGAATCGTACTTATCCCCCTTTTATTATCAACGCCAAAACCTGTATGAATTTTAGGCTTTCTTAAATCCATATCAATTACAAGTACATTATGGTCCGAAAAAGCAATGATGCCTGCAAGATTAATAGAGACAAAGGTTTTTCCCTCACCGGACACAGTAGAAGAAATGGCAATAACTTTGGGGCCGGTATCATTTTTCAAAAAATGCAGATTGGTACGAATTGACCTTAATGCTTCTGCAACAAATGATCTTGGGTGTTCATCAACAATTAGCTGTGATTTGGGGATTTTGGAAGAAAACTTCGGAACAATTCCAATGACAGGTAAATCAGAGTATTTTGTAATATCATTAACAGTGAGAATATTATTAAACAACAGATATTTCCCAAGAATGATTCCAATTCCCAAAAGCAAAGAGGCAAGTATGGTGTATAAATAGGCATCTTTCTTTATTGGAGAAATTGGTTGGGTTGGCACAATAGATTTTTGTAATATAACATTCTGAGAAACGTATCCTGCTTTTGCAAGAGAAAACTCTGCTTTTTTATCTATCAACTGATTGTAATACCGTGCATTAATACCATAAATACGCTCAAGATTTGCCAGGTCAAGTGAATTATAACTAATCTCATCATTTTGAAGCAAAGTTTCATACATTGCTATTTTATCACCAATTTCATCCTTCCTTTTTTTAATATTTGTGTTTAAATAACTGATACTCTCGGTAATCAACTTTTTCTGTATATCAATCTGGTAATCTATCTCTTTTATGGGACCACTATTTTCTGTAAGATTATACAGTAATTTTTCACGATTCAAGATTAAGCCCTGAAGTGTAGTCAACATTGACGAGATAGACCCCTGAAATTCGCTTCCCGATGTTAAAACAACAATACGGGTGAAATCTGAATTATCAGCTTCACGAATATTTTTTTCAATTTCATTTAATTTATTTGATTGCAGCTCCAGTTCGACAATTTGATTTTGATAGTCGTTAAGCCTTGATGTCAGGGTGGGTAATGACTTATCTTTTGCAGAGTCAATATTATATACTTTTTTAAATCCAATAATATCACTCTGAGATTTTACCAGGGTATCATAGATGATTCCCATTCTGTCATCAATGTACTTCAGCATTTTATCAGCGCTTTCGGCCTGCTTCTCAACATCATAGCTTTGAAATTCCTGTCCTATTATATTGACTATATCGGTTGCTTTTTCAGCACAATGATCAGTATACCTAATCATTATTGTGTTTGCGGCCTGGTTCAGTACCCTGACATCAAGTTTGGAAACTATCTCGGGTATAATAGTATTCGGACCATTTACAACAAAATAATATTTATTATCTGACAGAAAATCAGAATTTTCCTTAACATTCTTATAATTCACAGAGGTAAATGTTATATCAATATCCTGAAATACTGCTGTTTCATTTATAAAAACCTCCTTATGGCGCTCAGTACCATTGCTAAGTTTATACCCGACAACAATTTTAGAGTTTTTGGGGAAATTAACGTGTATCGGACAGCCGTATATTGCCGGGTTTCTAACCTTTACAATAACATTATAAGGAGAACTTTTATATTGTTCATAATCCAGAACAGTGCCTTTATTAAAATATGAAACCGATAAAGGTAGCTGGTCGGCAACACGCTGAATAAAAGTTGAAGATTTGATAAGCTCAATTTTCTTGGCTAAGAAATTATCATCATTACTCTGAAAACCCTGAACAGCAAAAATACTGCTGGCTTCTTCATTTCTGTCGATCTGAATGATAGAACTTGCCTGATAACTTGGCAGGGTGTACCTTAAATACATAAAAGCGCCCACGACACCTGCTATTAAAAAAATCAACGGGAAATAAAAGTTTCGCCTGAAAATATAAAAGAATAGTTTCAGATCAATCTCATCATTAATTGGCGATATCTTTTTCTTCTTATCCATTTTTATTTTACAAAAATTGCATAAATCGTTAATAGTGTTGAAAATAATGTCAGATAAGGAGTAACATTCTCCAAAACTCTTTGGGCAACTTTATTCCGTGGCTGCACATAGATTATATCATTGGCCTGTAAGACCAGATTTGCCTTTGTCATACCATCAATTGTCGAAAGGTCTATAATATATATTTGTGGGTTTTTTAAATCGCCACGTATCAGCTTAATTCTATGCGCTTTACCATCTTTAATTCCGCCTGCTTTTGCAAGTGCTTCAAGTAAGGTGGTATTGGTGTTTTCCAGGGTAAGCACCATGGATTGCCCCCCCTGTCCGCCTGGAAAAATTATAACCCTGCTATTGATTACTTTTAATTGGACAAATGGATTGTTAAAGTAGGGAGCATATAATTCCTCCAGCATCTTTTCTCCCTCACGAAGCGTTTTGCCGGCGATATGTGTCCTGTTTAAAATAGGCAATTTAATTTGTCCATCATACTCCACAATATAACTTAATCCTGTACCCGTTGGTATTCCAACGTTTCCAACAGGATTTATTATTCGCTCCCCATCTTTTGCATAAATTTTTATATCAAGCTGATCGTTAGGTGCAATCACGTATTCTTTGTTTTTTAAAGAATCAGGAAATTCAGATATCGGATATTTACCCTGCCGGAGCATCTGGTAAGGAGCAAAAACCCTGCATCCCGACACAAATAAAACGAGAATAAGTAAATAAAAATAACGCTTCATTGCAATTTTTTTCAAATATAATAAAGTTTAATCAAAAATTCTGATTTAACATTATTTTGAAAGTAATTCGTAATACAAATCCTTCATATCCTGAACCAGGCGGTCATAAGAGAAATTTTTATTTACAAACTCCCATCCTTTCGAACTTAAACTGTTCCGCAAATCTTCATCCTGAACCAGTTGAAGAAGTTTTTTCTGAAAGTCTCCTTTGATATTAAAATCTGACAGCAAAGCTGTTTTTCCGGGAACAACAATATTACCGACACCTCCCACATTTGTTGAAATTATTGGCTTTCCTGCTGCCTGGGCCTCAATCAGGCTTACCGGTGTGCCTTCATTTAATGAAGTAAGGGCAATAATATCCATGCCTGCATTAACACAATCTATGTCTTTAATCCATGAGGTAAACGTTACTGGAGCTTTTCTTTTTTCAGCCGTAAAATCCACACATCCAAGTTTGAGATCATGACACTTTTCTCCAACCTTACATTTATCTTCTCCATCGCCAACAATAAAAGCCCTGATTTTTTTCCCGGATTTTTCCGAAACATATTTTATTCCTTCAAGAAAGAGACTATGGTTTTTTATAGGAACAATTCTTCCGATAATTCCTATCGCTATTTCATCATCATCAAGCAAATAATCGCTGCGGAATTTTTTTCTTTTCTCATCAGTATTTTCACAGAACCTTTTAAGGTCAAAGCCTAAGGGAATAATTCTGATTTTTTCTTCGGGACAAATGCGGTATTTTTCTACAAGGTCCTGTTTTTGGTTTTCACTAAGGGCGATAATCTTTGTTGAAATCCTGGCCAGTGAACGCTCAATATTTTGATAAATCAATGATTTAATACCGCTGAAATATGCATCAAACACATGGCCATGAAATGTATGTATGATAATAGGGACTTCCATTTTATGCGCGGCTCTTCTGCCCAAGGCTCCTGCTTTTGATGCATGGGTATGAACTATATCTGGCTTAAAATCTTCAATGATTTCTGAGATTTTACGTAAAGCCATTGAATCATTTACCGGATTCAGTGAGCGGTGCATTTCCGTTAGTGTCATAGGAACCAGGCCGAGATTCCTAATAATGAATTCCGAATTTTCCTCTGTTTCTTCAATCATCCCACCGACTAAAATCGTGTGGAATTCAGGAGACATGTACCTTGTTAAATAAGCAGCATTATAGGTCGGCCCTCCAAGGTTAAACCTGTTGATAATTCTTAGTACTCTTGGCATCTCTTCCTTTCAGTTTATAAAGTACTTTTTCCACCAATATTGAAAAACCAATAAACCCCATATCTGTGCGTGTACATCTCCGGGATTATTTGATTGTAAACGATATTTAAGTTTTTTTGTTTCAGTTACATTAAAAATACCCTGTTCTACAATAAAATCATCCCTTAATAAATCTTCATTAATTAATGTAAATAATTCATTACGAAACCATTTCAACAAAGGAACCTCAAAGCCATGTTTCGGGCGATGGTAAATTTCCTGAGGTAAAATATTTTTAAATGCATCCTGCAGGATTTTCTTTCTCAGGTTGCCCTGAACCTTATAGTGATCAGGTAAAGAAAATACATAGTTGACCAATTCATAATCGAGAAAAGGAGTTCGCACCTCAAGGGAATTTGCCATTGACATCAGATCAACTTTAACCAACATGTCGTTCACCAATACATGTTTCATGTCGGCCAAAAACAAATCATTCATGTTGCCATGAGGTGATAAAGGTTCTGTTATATATTTTTTCCTGATAAGATATTGTTCTATATCAATTTTCCCTGTAAGTAATTGCCCGGCATCCTTTTCAGAGATGAATGAACACCAACGCCAATACCTTTCTTTTTCAGAAAGATTCAATCCGTTGGCATATTTCGCAATTTGCCTGAATTTATTTGACAAGGAAGAATTGCGTGATTGGGGCAAAATGCCTATTAACGGAGTAAAATATTTCAAAAGCCTCTCAAGGCCTTTGGCCTGCCTTATTTTAAGCTCGCCGGAATGTTTCAGATAACCGCCGAAAAGCTCGTCGGCGCCATCGCCCGACAAGGCCACCGTAACATGCTGACGTGTATGCCTGCTAAGTAAATAAACAGCAATTGCAGAAGAATCAGCAAAAGGATCATCAATATAATCAAGCACCGGGAAAAGGACTGAAAAAAGATCGTCGTTGGTAAGAGAAAATACGGTGTGATTGGTTTGAAATTTATCGGCTACCAGTTGTGCATAACGTGTTTCGTCAAAAAATGGTTCGTCTTTGAATCCTATAGAGAATGTATTCAAATGTTTCGTCATCTGCGAAGCCAGCGCCACAACAACAGATGAGTCAACCCCGCCGCTAAGAAAAGCCCCCAGCGGCACATCCGAAATCATTCTTCTTTCTACGGAATCAAACAGAAGTTTTTTTATCGTACCACAAGCAATATCATAATTATCAGAATGCCGGGGCAATCCGGATGTATAAGGAATTGAATAATACTGCTTTTGTTCAACCGAGCCGTTTTTAATCATTAAATAGTTTCCCGGCGTAAGCTTAACTACATTCCTGAACATGGTATAATTTGCTGGAATATAATTCATTTGCATATATCCCAACAAGGATTCCATATCAAGCTCTTTCCGGATTCCCATTGCTAAAAGCGCCTTCATTTCTGAGGCAAAACACAATTTGTCCTGATCATGATAAATATGCAACGGCTTAACGCCCATCCTGTCGCGGGCGATAAATACGGAGTCATCAATTTTATCATGAATGGCAAAGGCAAAAAAACCATTTATTTTATTAAGGCATGCCGGGCCTTCTGCCATGTATAAGTTTAAAAGAACTTCGGTATCGCTATTGGATTTTAAAGAAACGCCCTGCGAAACAAGCTGATCGCGGTACTTTTTAAAATTGAAAAACTCGCCGTTAAAAACTATCGTGTACCGACCCGAGCTATCCGAGAATGGTTGAGAGGCAGCTTCCGACACATCGATAATTGAAAGGCGGTTGTGTCCAAAAGCCACATTGTCGCTAAAATACACGCCATCACGGTCGGGTCCGCGGGTTTTCATTGCCGTTACGGCCTGACGGATATTATTCAGATAATTCCGCCCGGAATCGTTAAAGGCAATTACGCCCGATATACCGCACACTTTATTGCAGATTATATATGAATAACTTCACCGTATGCTGCTGCAACAGCCTCCATAACAGCTTCCGACATGGTCGGATGCGGATGAATTGAAGCAAGTATGTCATGGTCTGTCGATTTTAACGTCCTTGCCACCACAACTTCAGCAATCATTTCCGTTACATTTTCACCAATAAAATGTGCACCCAGCCATTGTCCTGATTTGTTGTCGAATATTACTTTAACAAACCCATCCCGGAATCCGGAGGCGCTGGCTTTACCCGAAGCTGTAAATGGGAATTTCCCTGTTTTGATTTCGAAGCCGGCTTCCACAGCAGCTTTCTCTGTGTATCCAACAGAGGCGATCTCAGGATAGGTGTAAGTGCATCCGGGAATATTATTATAATCAATAGGTTCAACTGTTTTTCCGGCTATTTTTTCCACACACACTATTCCCTCCCTGGAGGCTACATGAGCCAGAGCCGGACCTTTTACTATGTCACCAATGGCATAAATACCATCAACATTGGTGCGATAATAATCATCCACAATAACTTTTCCGCGCTCTGTAATAATTCCGGCTTCTTCAAGGCCTATGTTTTCAATATTGGTGCTGACACCAACGGCAGACAGAACTACTTCTGCCTCAACGACCTCGTTTCCCTTAGGTGTTTTTATTGTTACTTTGCAAATTGGATCTCCTGTTTCTACACTTTCAACAACAGATGATGTATAAACTTTCATTCCGTTCTTTTTAAAAGAGCGTTCCAACTGTTTTGATACTTCTTCATCTTCAACGGGAACAATATTAGGAAGCATTTCAACAAGGGTAACTTTTGTTCCGATGGTATTATAAAAGTGGGCGAATTCGGATCCTATGGCGCCAGAGCCAACTACTACCAGCGATTGTGGTTGTTTTTCCAACGTCATAGCCTGGCGATACCCGATTATTTTCTTACCATCAATCTTTAAATTGGGTAATTCGCGGGCACGTGAACCCGTTGCAATGATGATATGCTGTGCCTCGTAAATACTTTTCGATCCTGCTGTGTCGGTGACTTCAACCTTTTTCCCGGGCAATATTTTTCCGTGACCACTGATAACTTCAATTTTGTTTTTTTTAAACAGGAATTGAATTCCCTTACTCATGTTTTCGGCCACACCTCTGGAGCGTTTTACGATAGCTTCAAAATCCGGCATCACTTCGCCGGAAATTTTAATACCATAATCTGCAGCATGTTTTGAATAATGAAACACCTGAGCTGATTTCAGCAGCGCCTTTGTCGGGATGCATCCCCAGTTCAGGCAAATGCCGCCTAATTCCGCCTTTTCAACAACGGCAACATGAAGTCCTAATTGTGAAGCCCTGATGGCTGCAACATAACCTCCCGGACCGGAGCCTATAACGATAACATCAAAATTCATTTATATCATAATTAAATTCAGTCTGCAAAAGTAATAAAAAGGCAGGTCACATGTATAAACACCTGCTTTATTTATTATAAAGAAATTAAACCTGCTACCAATTAAATGTTACCTCCGCAAGAAAATATCTTCCCGGCGAAAGATAACCCTTGCTGTCCACAAATCTTTTGTCCAGCAAATTCTGGCATGTTAGGGCAACATTTATTTTGTTATAAAACAATCTTTGCACTTTAATATCAAAGGTCATATACGAATCCATTTCAACGGTATTTTCATCATCAACCCATTCTTTATCAATAAACTTTGCCGCAATCGATGTATTTACAATCCTGTTATTCCAGGTAAAAACCCCACTGGCCAGATTTTTAGGAACCTCAATCAAATATTTACCGGTAAGATCCCTGGCCGTTGCAGAATTTGCTGTATACTTTCCAATTACTGAATAATTATATGAATAGCAAGCAACAAAACTTAAGTTTTTTGTAAAATTCATTATCATTTTATACTCAAAACCGGCAATATCAACCCTTCCCACATTCTGTCGTTTAATTACAGGTTTCATTTTTGTTCCTGATGTATAAACCGAATCCCCAGTGGCAACAAAATACTGAAAATCGTTACCAACAGAGTAAAACAAAACAGGTTGCATGATCAACCATTTTAATGGCCTTATTCCGGCTCCAAGTTCAACACTTTGAATACGCTCGGGTTTTAAATCGGGATTGGCAAGTTTGAAACCTTTGTTCACGTCACCGGTTCTTGTCAGGTCGCTTACATTAGGCGGTCTGAAGCCCCATGAATACGATGCGTAAACATTATAGTTTTCATTAAAAATATACTTTATTCCTGCTTTCGGGCTTAGGGCAAACCATGTTTTCGCATCAAAATTCCTCTGGTAATCATACAGAAATTCCGTTGCCAGGGTGGGAGAATAAATATGGAATTCGCCTCCGTAAAAATGAACTAAATCGGCTCTGAGGGCAGCAAGAATAACCAATTTATCCTTTAACAAAGAAAGCTGATCCTGAATAAAAACCCCGTAAAAAGTCATTCTTCCATTATTTTCTATTGTATCAACAGATGTATGATAAATATCATTTGATAATGACGCACCGCTTTTAAAATCAGCTCCTACCGTTAAAGCATTATGTTTTATTTTATGTGTTGAATAACTACACCAGAGGCCTTCATCATTTGTATTGGTATACGTATTATAGAATGAATACAGCCCGGTATTTTTTACAGATTCGTTCTGTTTAATATAGTGTTCCCTTTTATAAAAAGCATTTAAATGAATTTCGGATTTATCATTTACCTTATTATATGCCAATCGAACAAATTGTGTCTTATAATGATTATAACTTCCCTGTTCTTCAAAAAACTTATTGCCATTCCCCCGTTTATCAAAAGAATACTCATATTCTGCTTCAATATTATGTCCTTTACCGAAATTATAACCTGCTTTCAGTGAAGCATTATATTCCATCAGGTAGGTTTTAACATCATTAGTATCCCTTATAGAATCAGGCGCCATAATATATCCCGCACTTTTTCTGAAAAACCCGTTTGTTTTCCAATAGAATCCCTTATCAATACTCCCTTTATAACCGCCCAATGACAAACTTCCTCCCTGGGTATTATAGGTTCCAAAAAACAGTTTTGCAATAGCTTCAAAAGGCTTCTGTGGTTTGCGGGTATTAATACTAACTACTCCTGCCATAGCATTACTGCCGTACAAAGCTGAATTGGAGCTTTTGACAACTTCAATATCATCAATTTTATCAGGATATAATTTATTCCAGAGGTTGGCGCTACCGTCAAAGAGGCTGTAAGGTGCGCCATCAAGTAATATCAGACTGTGGATATTTCGGTTCAGGCCACGTAATGTAACATCGCCCGTTTTATTGTAAATGCCATAATTTCTGGAAGCATTAACGCCCGGAACCAATAACAATGCATCATCAGCAGTAATTAACGGCAATTCCTGTATTTGTTTTTTTGAAATGACGTCTATTGTTGCCGGAACACGAAACCCCTTATCAGTGCGAGATGCAGCAACAGTAACTTCTGAAATATCTATGACTGCTTTTATTAATTTATTTATTATATACCGGTCGTTTTTCCTGCCCAGATTAATTAACACCGTATCACTCTTAAACCCGATATAGCTTACGGCTACTTTGTATTTTCCGGCATGAAGCCCCTTGAAATAATAAATTCCCTCCACATCGCTAACCGTTTGCAAATTAGAATCAACAAGTGTAACGGATGCCCCCGGAAGAATATTTCCTGTAAAATCATCTATAACTGTACCTGTAATCCTGCTTTGTGCACTTACAGAAATAACCGGAAAAAGGCTCAAAATAATCAGTATCAGCTTCTTCATTACTTCTGAATTTTTAAAGATATTTGAACAGTTCCGGAATCAGTACCCGCAACATTTTCAATTACGAACATTCCATATTTAATATGTGCTGTTTTAAAGGCATAAACATCTCCGGTTACCAGGTTTTTTGCCTTACGTTTCCCGTTTATTTCATCATAAGCAACAAGGAGTAAGCTATCGTTCTGAACATTATAAAAATCTGATGCTGAATACGCTGTTTTATAAAAGCGTGTCTCATGGCGGACAGTCCAGTAAATTGGGCTGATACTGCCAGGATAAATAAAAGAGCCAATATTTGCACCCGGGGATGCAATAGTATTCGCATCGCCGGTTGAATCATAATAATATAGCATCTCAATGGAATCCTGAAGTGTGAAAGCATCATTCAGAAACCAGATATTTCCGCTATTGAGGCTTAAAAAGCTGCCGGTTGCCTGACAGTATTGCGCACCCAAAATAAGGTCGTTAAACACTCTTATATCCTGGTATCCTGAAGATGTATCATTATATACTGTAAAACTTACCGATGCATTTTTACCATTTTTATCGATAACCATAAAAGTCCAGGTTTCACTATCGAAAACACTTTTCGTAAGAACCTTTGAAATATTGATCGTTTCGTTGTTAACGCCGGTATCAAAATAACTTACCGTTTCACTGCCATGTGTGTTTTTAATTACAAAATTCGTAATGTTTGCATCACCCATTTCCGCCAGGATTCTCACCTTAAAATTTGTTCCTGGAGCAAGTATGCAATCTTTTGACAAATAATCTGCAGCAGCATCAAGTTGTATGGTTGGCGGCATAGCCTCCTTTTTATTGCATGAAGAAATAAAGCCAATCGAAATACAAGCTATCAAATAAAGCAGAAACCATTTTCCGGTTATGCATTTATTTGCATAACACGGGATACAATTTTTACCATGAAAATGCATGGGCATAATGATTATTTTTTGTTTCTGATCAGTTTACAGGCTCCCATTGCAATCAAGCCGCCTGTAGCTCCAAAAATGAAATGCATGATGATTGGATAAAAGTAGCCTGTAATAAAAGAACCGTATATGTAACCTGTAAAAACAGTTATGATAATACGCAAAACGGGTATTGTCATGTATGCCAGACCAGTAGTTAAGGCAAAAAATATCACCTTATGGCTTCTGTTTTTAAAGAAATAATACAAAAAATCCACTATATATCCGGGGAATACATATAAAACAGGCATTAATGGGTCTTTAAAACCCAAAGGCAATAGCAGCATGGAAACAGCTCCGATACTTGAAAGAGATGCCGCATATGGTTTTTTCGAGAACAGCCTGCCTGAAAAAAGCAATGCCATAAATACTATACCCCAATGCCCGGGCATTCGAAGAGGCATCCTGAATTTTGCATGAAGCAATACCCCCACGGCTCCGATGCCGATAAGCAATATTATTTCAAGTATGCTCTGAAGCGTTTTAGTTGGATATGCTTTTGATATAGTCTTTTGAGACAACTGTGTATTCATGGGTTATTTCATTTGATTTTTCAACATAAAGAACAGCCATATTATTCTTTAATACAGGCCTCCACCATTCGGTCAACAATATATTTTCAAAATTACATAATAATTCGTTATCAATAGTCTGAATTTTTTCAACACCGGTAAGGGTTAGAATTTCTTTTGCTGTATATATTCCGAATTTTTCCCGCATTCCCTTAACTAAGAGAAAACGGCCATCGTTCCCGTTGGCATGAAGCCCCACCGCTGCCAATGAGCCAATGATACCCTGCTTAGTTCCGGTATAGCCTTCCAGAAAAATATTGTACTTTGCGGCCAGGTCACGGGCATGAGACATGGTCAGAATCTCTGTTTTTGCACTTTTTGCATAAGAAATCAGTTCATCATTGACATGATGTTCAGTACAGATACAGAGCCCGGCATCAGAGCCTTCAGCAGCATTTTCCATTAAATATGCCGCTGAGATTTCAATGATTTTCCTGATGTTATTTGCTTCTGACACCAAAGCAATACATGCCGAGCTATTATGCGAAGTATAAGGAATCTGCTCATGCACATAAAGCTGATGCCGTGTTACGCCATGTACTTTTCCGAGATTATTTTTCTCAATAATTCCGGCTAATTCCCGTGATCTGAATCCGGTGCCTTTGCTCTCGGAATTATCGGTATCGTCAATTGCTACAAAAATCTTCATTGTTTTTTATTCAGACCTGTTTAAGTTCCTTTTTAAATTTCCTGATTGTTTCATCAACATTTTGCTGAAACTCGGTCCGAAAATTCACATACGCATCTATTAAGCGTGTTCCTTCATCCGAAAGGATGGTTACCCCACCAGATTTCCCGCCTCTGTGTTTTTCCACAAGTTGAAATCCTAAAACAGATTCAACTTTCCTGATGTCGCCCCAAGCTTTACGGTAGCTTATTTTTTCTCTATCAGCCGCGGCTTTCAGCGAACCCAGCCGCTGAATAGAAATAAGTAATTGCCATTTATCATCATCAATGATGGCATCGCCGGTTTCAGACGACATCCATAATTTATAATTGATCCGGATGTTTGAGTATTTACTGAATTTTTTTTCGTCCATAATAAAAAAATAGCTTTGGTTTTAAAGCAAACCAAAGCTAATCATTTTTTACAAAAGAATCAAATTATTTAAAACTCTCGGCTAATTTTTTCAAGGCGACAATCTCACGCCATTTTTTACGAGCTTCAATAGCCGGAGATCCAAAATAGACTTTTCCGCCTTCAAGTGATTTATCTACGCCTGAGCTTGCAAGCAACACGGCACCTTTACCAATTACGATATCCTTATTTATAAGGACCTGTGCCCAAATACAAACATCATCCTCAATTATCGAAACGCCGGCAATGGCAGAATGTGCTCCTATGAGGCAGTTTTTACCAATATGTGTATCGTGCCCAATCTGAACGTGATTGTCAAGTTTAGTTCCTTTGCCGACAATTGTATCACCCGATACACCTTTATCAACAGCACACAAAGCTCCTATTTCCACATCGTCCTCAATAATTGTCCTTCCGCACGACTGCATTTTATCATAATGTGTCGGGCGGCGTTTAAAATAATATGCATCTCCGCCAATAACTGCATTGGACTGTATAATAACATTATCGCCAATAATTGTATGATCGTATATGCTTGTATTGGAATGAATAATACAGTTCTTTCCGATCTTTACATAATTGCCTATAAAAACGCCTGGCTGAATAATTGTCCCTTCTCCTACTTCGGCGGTTTCGCTTATCTGGCGGGGACAAGGCTCGAATTTTCTAAAACGGGTCACGATTTTATTATAATCGCGGAAAGGATCGTCAGAAATGATCAAAGCTTTGCCTTCCGGCGGGGTAACATCTTTATTTATAATAACCGTGGAGGCTTTAGAATTCAGCGCTTTATCATAATACTTGTGAAAATCTACAAATGTGATATCGCCATTTTCAACCATATGAATTTCATTAATACCTGAAATTTCATGATCATCTTTACCTACAAACTTTGCGTTTAAAAATTCAGCAATATCTTTTAAAGAAAAACTGTGCTCAAATTTCATAATGTTAATGTTAAACCGTACCTACTACCTGTCAATTATGATTTTACTCTCTCTGAATAAGAATGAGTTCTCGTATCAACTTTAATTTTTTCACCAATATTGATAAACAATGGAACATCAACAATAGCACCGGTTTCCATAGTAGCATGTTTAAGGGTATTGGTTGCCGTATCGCCTCTTAAGCCCGGCTCGGTGTAAACCACTTCTAACTCAACAAAAGCAGGTAATTCACATGAAAGGGGACGTTCAGTATCGGCATGGAACATAATCTCAACCTGCTGGCCTTCTTTTAACAGGTCATATGAATCAATAAGTTCTTCAATAATACAAACCTGTTCAAAGTTTTCTACGTGCATGAAATTGTAACCGGAATCATCTTTATATAAAAACTGGTAAGGTCTTCTTTCAACACGGGTTACATCTATTTTTGTTCCCGAGTTGAAGGTGTTTGATATTACTTTACCGGTTGTCAGGCTTTTTAATTTTGTACGTATAAAAGCGCCGCCTTTTCCTGGTTTAACATGCTGGAATTCAACCACAACAAATAAATCATTGTTGAACTCTATGCATAAACCATTTCTGATATCAGCCGTAGTAGCCATAAATGTTTGCTTTTTTAAAATTTCGTGCAAAAATAGACAAAATATTAAAACAACAAGACAAGTTTTTCAATTTGAGCCCGGTACTATAAATAAAATCCATATACATTCAGAATTAACCAAACCCTGATTCAACATCCTGAACAAGGTTTTTCTATAAACAGGTATAAAGCCAGGAAAGACCTAATACCCTAAAATCATTTAAGATAAAGCATTTTTTACAAAACAAATCATTACAAATGATGCTGTAAACCTGCCACACTAACTTTTAATGCTGACATCTCAGGTCATTATAAGCCCAGCATTTTTCTGATTTCACTTGTGGTCATGTCATCAGCATTTGTTTCATATGCCTTAAAAGTAAAATCGGTTTTATCGGCATTGCCTGCCCAGGTATTTTTAACGGTTTCTTTATCAATAAGGCCTATAGAACCATCATTGCATATTAAAAAAATGGCTGTTTCGGAATAAGGATCGAAAGCAATTTTAGTAAGCCCGTTTTTATAATAATATGAAAGCACACCTTTTATCCCGGAATCAATCACATTAACCGTGGCGATTTTCATGTTCTGGTCGTACTGATTTTTAAAATGCGCAAGAACATTCACAGGATTTTTCAGCCTTAATATCTGGTCGCAGTTCCAGATACCAAAACCGTCAATACTCAGGCTGCGGGTAATAGTTTCATATCCAGCACTGAAGTCATCAAGATTATTTTTTTCAGCCTCAGACATCTTCCGGGCATAATCAAGCCATTCCTCTTTACTCATAAGTTTTTCTTCAGGGCTCATCCCTGACCGTATCCTGCTCCACTGAAATTTCTGCGACCGCGCCATTTTTCTGACAATGAATTTGTCAAAACGGGCTTCAACCTTCCTGAGTGATGAGGAATACTTTTTATCAAGCCTGGAATACAAGGGTATATATTTTTTAGTATCCATGGTATAGTTTGATTTTACGGGCATAGCCTGCATTTCAACAACTTCATGCGGCGATTTAAATTCGATATTGAATACATTTGCTGGTTTATCATATGTAATCCTCATATCAGTCCATTTCTTCCTGTATATAAATTTTTTTGAAAATTCTTTCTTGGATAATGATCCTGAATAAACCCATATATAGTTTCGGTATACACTAAATTCCGGACATGAATTATAGTGCTTGAAGTTCATGATAAAATATGGCAGCTTCCCCAATTCTTTATCTTTGATATAACCATACAGTCTTTTAATTCTGAAATAGTTACGTAACAATAATTTTTTCCCCTGGAAATATCCCGGTGCTATCTTATAGACTCTTGAATAGGTTGAATCATTATACCTTTCTGCAAATCTGGTTGTATCAAAATCATATTTGAACAAATTCATGCAATTTTTATATGCCATGGAATACACCCGTTTTTTGACTGAAACTTTATTTTGAAGTGGTTCTGTAAAATCCCAGTTCCCGGTTTGTTGATTTAAGCGATACAGGTTGAATCCTGCCGAAGTATCAATAGTTGCCAGATCAAGGGAAATTTTCTTCCCTTGTTCCAGTTTCAACATTTCATTGTTCCTGAGTGCATATATCTCGAACATTCCCGCTGTCCTGAAAAAGTTTCTCTGCCCCGCGCTGTCGTATGTCATGGGGACGCCTCCTGTAACAATATCAACCACGTCATAATATTCACGGTAATAAACATCAATGTTCCCTGTAACCGGGCGGCCCAGTGAATCGACAAAAGCATTGGCCGGAATATCGATGGTGGTGCCGGAATTAAAATAAAGTTTTCTTTCCTGTTGAGGATCAACCGTATATATTTTTGTTATGGAGCTTGTATTCCGGGCTACCGGAATAATTCTATTATTGTAAAATTTAGTAATTGCCGCAGGTAATACCCGGGGCTCAGCACTTTTTTTGTCAGAAAACACCGGCTCAGGTTCGCGGTATAATGCTACTTTCAGAGTAACTTTATTAAGTCTTTTACTGAGTTTCACCGAATCTGTTTTCTTAAAACAGGTTATTGATAATTCATTTAATGGCAGACTGTCAATTTTTCTTATCAGTTGGTCTATGTCACCAAAATTATTATCCGATACATCAAGAATCCGTAATTTTTTTAAGTTGTTTATCATATCCGGTAAATCCGGGAGCCAGTTATCCGACAGGTTGAGTTGCTGAATGTTCTCAGGCAGAGCAGCATCAGTATCCAGTTCAAGACGGATGATGGAAGATAACGTAAGGTTTTGTAAGGAAGAGATTTGTGAAATATTTTTCATCAGTCTATTCCCGTCAATAAAGTCGTAATCAGTGATGGTAATTGAGGTCAGGCTGTTTAATGTCTTTATATTAGACGGGATATTTGCCGATTCATTGTCATCAAGTATCAGTTCTGTAACTGACGACATACCGGCTAAGCATTGAAACAATCTTTTAAAGTTCAAAGCCGGGCAGTCGGTAACCGAAAAGGTCTTCAGACGGCTAAAAACTTTAATCGATGAGGGTACTACAGTTCCGGAATAACCATTCAGATTAATTATGGTTATCTTTTCTTTATAGGGATAGTTCATAAAAAAATCCGCAAGAACCTTTGAAGATGCCGCCCCGTTCAAATCGAGGCACCAGGTGTTACTATCAGGGTACTGAAGTTCAGAAACCGAAATATACTTATGGAAATCAATAGAAGTACAGCCTGTGTTATCGCTATTTTGTGCACTTAAACAAGGCATATAAAATACTGCAAACAACAAAAGCAGGGGTTTTACTTTTTTCATGTGTGTTTATTATTAAAGTGGCCGGAACCGATGTACAATTATAACAGTGAACTACCGCCATTTATTATAAATAAGTTGATTATTGACAATAACCTCCCATTTTTCAAAAAATTGGACTTCTCCTGCAAATGTTATGTTATCACAATCTGAATTGTAAAATTCCATTATTAAAGGTGGCTCCTCCTCTGGCTGATGTTGAAAAGCTTAATTCATGCCTGTCAATTACAACCGTGCCATTGACACTTCAGCTTATATTATTTACACGACAATTTTTAATCTTAGAAAGGTCAATATATTGCTCTATTTTTTTTATCTATGCTTTGCTTAATGAAAAACAAGTAATATGAGTTTTCATCCAATCCGATTGAAATGCCTGTTATCGTAATAAAACAGAAGCGTATGCTAAAATCAATTGCTATGGATCCCCGTTGAATTCGGGTTTTTTTCGTACTTTTGTATATCATTTTCTAAAAAAATATTTGCGTTTATGTGTTTGGGCATTCCTTCAAAAATAGTTTCCATCAATGGCGACATGGCTGTTGTTTCGGTAGGAGGTACGGAATATGAGGCTTCCATTCAACTGCTTGATGATGTGAAAACAGGCGACTATGTGCTTGTCCACACCGGGTTTGCCATTCAAATTATCAGTGAAGAAAAGGCAGTGGAAACATTAAAATTATTTAAAGAAATGAATGATACGGAACGTCACAATAGTGCTGAAAAACAGCAATTGTAAGGCTTTTGCGGAATTTATCAAGTGAACGATTATGCACGAACTTTCCATTGCAACCAACATCATAGAATTTGCCGAAGAATTTGCCCGCGACCATCAGGTAACGAAAATCAACCGTATAGAAATTGAGGTCGGGCGCTTATCAGGAATCGTTATTGACAGCCTGCAATTCGCGCTTGAACTTGCTGTGAAAGATACCGTGATGGAGCATACCGATGTGGTGATCACTGAAATTCCCGGAACTTCTAGGTGTGATAAATGCAAGACCATTTTTGAAATTCACAACTGGGCATCTGTGTGCCCAACATGCCAGTCAACCGATTTTGAGATAATTGGTGGTAAAGAAATGCAAATTAAATCGATCTTCATCGATTCATAAATGATCAATGATATCACAAAGAAATGCAGTAGCCTTTTTCACGCCGGCTCTCATTTCTTTTGTCATTTTTTCACCGAAAACAACGCTTTTATATTGGATGGCAAGGACGCTGAACGCTGGATTAACCGTTTCTGCAAGATACCTGATCATCATGATCAGCGATAGTTTATGGGTTCCGAGTGAAAAATCGGTTATCCTGTCAATAGGCAGGTCGGTCAGTTCGCCATAAGCAAGATTGAGGTTGGCAGCGTCAACAATGATTACGTGCTCGGGCTGGAAGTCTGCAATATCTTTGGTGAAATTTTCGGGTGTGGTGTATCCGGTAAATATCCTGACTTTAGGATGGTCAGTGCCATATTTTTTCTCAAGGCAAACGGTGACATCCGGGCCTGCTTTGTCGTCCTGCATCAGTTCTGAACCCACACCGAGGACAACAAGTCTTTTAGATTTTTTTAGTTTTTCAGCGAGGGAAACAAGATCGGGATGAATATCATCTTTCCACTTTTGGTCAGCATTTTTCAGGGATATTTTCACAGAACTAAAATTTATGGTAAATAGGAGTGTCTTAAAACAACAACCGCAAAGAAATTTAAAATCTCTTTGCGGTAAAAAATCAGTTTATTGTTCAAACGGCAAATGCTGTCTGATTATATTTCAACTTTTAATGATTCCCGGTTGAAATGAGCCAGTTCAAAGTTTTTGGTCTGTACTAAGGCATCTTTTGGGCATGAATCCACACACTGTCCGCAATAAATGCAACGATCGAGGCGAACCACAGCCTGAAAAATCTTTTCAGTTTCAGAAACTTTAAAAATCTCAATGGCAAATGAAGGGCAATCGCGCATACAAATTTTGCAGCCGATGCATTTTTCCTGATCAAATTTTAGTTTAGCCCTGAACCGGTCAACAACTTCGGGTTTCACAAACGGATACAATACGGTATTCGGTTTTTTGAATTGAGATCCAAAAACCATGGATAACATTTTTCCGGGTCCTTTTATTTTGTTTGGCATGTTATACGAGTACTTTAATGATTATATCAATTAAAATCTGCAGGATGGCCAGAGGTGCAAGGAATTTCCAGCAAAAATTCACCATCTGTTCAATCCTGATCCTTGCCATTAGCGCCCGCATAAGGGCCATAATGAAGATAATAAAGATTGTTTTGGCGATGTAAATCAGTATTCCCAGCCAGGGGTTTACAACCCAGATTGGAATAAATACGGCTGCAATAATTGATGATGTAACAACAAGTTCAAAATCGATAGCCATTCTGAATATGGCAAGGAAACGTCCGCTATATTCGGTAAACGGACCTGCAACGATTTCGGTTTCAGCATCTGGAATATCAAAAGGAGCTCTTTCCAGTTTGCCTTGCACCGCTATTATGGCGACAATTAAACCAGGTATGTTGGCTAATGCCAGCCATGGATTATTACTATAAAACTCTGCAACACCACTGATAGACCATGTGTTGGCAAGGATAGCCGGAGCAAGAAGCGACATGAAGAGTGGAACTTCGTAAGCAAAAAGTTGGGTAATGGTACGTACGGCTCCGATGGTTGCATATAATGATGTGGAGTACCAGCCGGCAAGGAAGAAAGTCAAGGTAGGGATTGTCAGCAGGTATAAAACAACGATCAAATCTCCATTAAAAGAATACAGTGCATTGGTGCCCCACATAGGAACATAAAGAATTACAACCGAAACTGCTGCCATCGCAAAAGCCGGTAATAATTTAAACATTCCTTTGTCGGCATGTGTTGGAATAATACCTTCCTTACCCATAAGTTTAACAAAGTCAGCCAGAGGCTGAAACCATGGAGGTCCGACACGATTCTGGAAACGTGCATATAACTTACGATCCAGGTATTCAAGTATCAGTCCGTATGTACTGAGGAAGAAGACACCTGGAAAAATGAATATAAAAAACAATGACCAAAGCATATATTAAGACTTAGTTTATTTCAATCAGATGGATAATTTTATCTTGTGTGCATCAAATCCACGTTGTTTGTACCATTCGATGCTGTATTCGCGTAATTTGTTCCAATCAAGGGTACCTTCGCGGCCGTTGTCAATCTGTTTGACGTTTATTGCCCTGTCGGTACAGGAGAAACATGGATCTATTGCCGCAATTACAATTGGAACATCGGCTAAATATCCGCCATCGAGCATATACGTTATCGAAGCGAGGTTGGCAAGTGTAGGAGCCCTGAGTTTGACTCGTTCAGGTTTTTCTGTGCCGTTGCCTCTGACATAGTGAATATCTTCACCGCGCGGAGCTTCGTAACGAACGGTAGCTTCGTTGGCAGGCACTTTCCTGGCTACTTTCACGGTAAGGTCACCGTCGGGCATATTTTTCAAAACCTGCCGGATGATCTTGTATGATTCCATGAGTTCCAGCGCTCTGACAACCACTCTGCTAAACACATCGCAACCATCATTGGTAATGACATTAAAATCGAGTTCGTCATAAACCAGGTACGGATCATCTTTTCTTACATCTCGTGTAACTGCCGATGCTCTGGCCAGAGGGCCGGATGCATGATATTTCATGGCAATTTCGTGTGTCAGTCCGCCGACATTTTTCAAACGGCCCATCATGGTTGTTTCCGTTAAAGCAATATCGATGTAGTATTTTGTACGTTCTTCGAGAATATCAATTGCTTTCAGGACTTGTTCTTTCTGAGCGGGTGTAACATCTCTGCGTACCCCACCAAATGTATTTATACTGTATTGAACGCGGCCGCCGGTAAGCATAGCGAGGATATCCATCACAACTTCCCTGTCGCGCCAGCTATACATAAACAAGCTGTCGAAGCCTATTTCGTGGCCTGCGACACCAACCCAGAGTAAATGGCTGTGAACACGTTCGAGTTCCCCGATAAGTACCCTGATATATTTTGCACGTTTAGGAATTTCTACTTGTGCTACTTCTTCAGAAGCTGTTATGAAAGCCGTAGTATGGGAGTGAGAGCATATACCGCATGTCCGTTCAATTAAGTAAAGACATTGAATATACGACCTCATTTCGCAGGCTTTTTCCATTCCGCGATGGTTATAACCAAGCGTAACGTTGCTCGCAGCGACCCTTTCACCTTCGAGGTATAGCGTAAAATTTTCGGGCTCTTTTAACGCGGGATGCTGAGGACCTAATGGAATTTCAATTCTTTTTGGCATATTTTTCTCTACTTTAATTCTTTATCTTTAGGTTTCCAGTTCTTTAACAGAGGATGTTCATCCTGTGGCCAGTCTTCAGGCAACGGATAATGTCTGCCGGCAGGTAAACCGTCGACTTTAACACCAAACATTCCTTCCAGTTCCTTTTCGTAATAGGTAGCTCCGGCATAAACTTCAAGTGTTGACTTGATGACGGGATCTGTTTTGGGAGCAAAAATCTTCACATTAACCAACATCCCATGAATGTTATTTACCGGATAAATGAATTCAAGATTGTCTCCTGAATCAAGGCCAATGATGGTTGACAAGAAATCAAAACCCTGTTCGGCACAAAGATATTTAAACACATCAATGGCTTTATCCCTGTCTACTTCAACGGTTATACGTCTGGGCCTTACAATAACACATTTTTCACTCAGAAAAGGAAATTTCTGTGTCAGTTCAGATACAAGTTTTTCTTCGTTGCTCATATTGGCTGATTATTTTTTTAGACTGGTTACAAGTTTAACAACGCCATCTATTACTGCTTCCGGTCTGACTGAACAACCCGGAATATATGCAGATACAGGAACAACTGCATCGATGCCGCCTTTTACGCAATAACAACCCTGGAATACACCGCCAGAACATGCGCATGTACCCACGGCAACAACAAATTTCGGTTCGGCCATCTGCTCATAAATGCGTTTAATTCGTTTTGCACTCTGTTCAGTTACCGGACCGGTACAAACCAATACGTCAGCATGGCGTGGAACTGCTTTTAAAAGTACTCCCAACCTTTCAACATCGTATCTGGGTGTCAGAGCTGCAAGTATTTCAATATCGCAAGCATTGCATGACCCTGAATTGTAATGTAAAATCCAGGGTGATTTTCTCCGTGCCCAATTAACAGTTTTATCTAAAACCATTTGCTATATATTTTTTAAACAATACAATAGATTACTTTCTGAATAATATTAATAACGCCAGAATCGCGGCAAAAATGTATATGAATGACATTAAAGCTGCTTCCTTTGGAACAGTAGCAACGATAAGAACTACAACGTGCATTATCGTAAAGAAAAAAGCAAAGGGAAAAAACTGGCTGTAATCGGGCTGTACTTTATGCAACTTATAATCTTCGCCACCGGCATAAGATTCATATTTACCAGCAGTTTCGGTACCCTTGGGCGCCATAAATTTTGAAACTGCTGCAAGCAGAATTACAACAATAAGAATTAGCGTAAACGCGATAGGGGGTGAAAGAAGTATATTTTCCATTTTCTAAACCTTTCTATTCTTTTTTTCTGGATATTTTTCTTACATCCAGTGAATCAGTGTGATTGAAAATATTAATAATTATTCCGGCAGCCACAGCCAGCACAACAACTTCGATAATGATCAGGGTTATTACCATACTCTGGGCTGTTGCCATTTGTCCGGTGACCTTTCCCACATAAATCAGTGTAAGTGTAAGCCCTTTTGTCAGTACTTCCATTGCAATGAGAATGCGGATCAGATTTCTTGTTGTAACGAGGTAATAAAACCCGATTATATACAACAATATTACAGTCAGGAAAATTATTGATAACATGTTTTATTTTTTTAATCTTTCTTTAAATAGAATAACTACTCCAAATACGCCGGCCAAAATCACAATGATCTGCCCTGCAATATCTAAATTTCTTGTATGCCAGATGGTATCCTGCACTGTGCTTTGTACTGCGGGTGGGGCTGCAAAAGAAAAGTTCAATGCGGGCTGGGCAATTAACAGTATTCCTGCAACAATAATAATGATGATTGGCAGAAAAATATACCGGGTTAATCTTTTCTTTTCGCGCATAACCTGCTGCTCATCAGGGTCAGGACTATCCGTAAGGCTTATGGTACTCACGAAAATGGCTGTTACCAATCCGGCACAGACCGAAAGTTCAAAAACTGCAGCCAAAGGCGCTTTCATCATAAACATAATCACCGTTAGGATTGCGCTGGCAAGAGCAAGAGCAATAACAGCCTTTAATGTGTTTTTTATCATCGCAGTAAGCACTGCCGAAACCACCAACAAGCCCAAGAGAATATACAAAACTATGTCGTTCATATCTGGTATTTATGTCTTAAAATAATCCTTTTATTTTCAAAAAATTCAATACAAACGGAAAAGCAATACCAACCAATACCGTAATAATGGCCAGTATCATTGAAGCGCTGATAAATCCTCCGTTTGCTTCTTTTACATGATCAAATTCAGCCGACTGTTTACCAAAGAATACCTTTCTCTGGAGAATGAGAAAATACGCGAGTGTTAAAATACTGGCAAGGAGCGCTATGATAGCATAAGGGATATAGCCCACTTGCCATAAAGCAATGATTATTATAACTTTACTCCAAAAGCCTGACAGAGGTGGTATTCCTGCTGTAGATAAAAATGCCACTGCAGATGTTCCTGCTGTTACTTTCATTCGCCCGCCCAAACCTTCCAGTTTATCGAGTTCTTTAATGCCTGTCCGGCTTTCAATAGCAGCCGAATTAACAAACAACAGAGATTTAAATGTTGCATGATTGAAGAAATGCAGGAAAGCGCCCAAAAATCCCAGAGGCGTTCCGCAGCAAGCTCCTATGATAATATATCCAACCTGGCTGATACTCGAGTATGCCAGCATCTTTTTAAACTCATTTTGGGTGAGGGCTAACAATGCTCCGGCAACAATGGTAATAATACCGATGAAAGCAAAAACATTGCTAATTAATGCGATATGCGGGAATACAACCATTAACAGGCGAAGAATGGCATAAATGCCACCGGCTTTGGTCACGATACCGGCAAGCAGGATAGAAACTGCCGAATTTGACTGGGAATATGCATCTGGCACCCACATATGAAACGGTACCAGTCCGGCTTTGATGGACAATCCCGTGACAAGACAAATTATTGCTAAAATCACCTGTAATGATAATGAATCGGCAGCAGCATTTAATTGTGTCCCCAACTCAGCATAACTCAAAGTCCCATAAGTCATAAACAATATGGCCACAGCACTGAGAATCATAATGGTAGCAATACTCGACATCAACAAATATTTGAATGATCCGTTAAGCGCCAATAATTCTTTTTTCTTTGCAATTAAAACAAAGGATGCCACAGAGGTTACTTCAAGAAATACGTATAACGAGAAGATGTCGGTAACCATAACAGTACCATTCATTCCTATCATAATGATAAGAATTAACTGTGAAAAATTAAAAATTTCATCTTTGTCGGCATACCTTCTTATTATCAGAGCAATAAGAGAAATCAGCCCGATGGTAAAAAGGACTATTGCAGCATACAAATCAATTGATAAATGCACAAAATACTTTATTTCAACAGATGAAAAAAAGTTCGTGGCACATTCGAAAATCAAACTGCCTGCCATAAATAGCTGGATAAGAGTAACGAGCAATACCGCTCCATAGGCCAGGTTTTTTACTTTCTGCGAGTACAGCAGATTCAGCAGTACGATTCCAATAAAAGGTATTAATACAAACAATGTTGGCATCTATATTTCTCCTAGATTAAAATCATTATGGTTACTATTATTATAACTATTCCAGCCAATGACCATGCAACAGAAGCTGCAAAATTACCGGAATACATTTTCTTTAAAATTTTCGATGAGATGGTTGCTATCCACACACAGAAAGTATTATAAAACCAATCAATCACCCTGTCGATAGCAAATAAAATCTTTGAAAAGATATTTACAAAAAACATCCCGATATTATATGGATCGAAATATCTTTTTTCAGCCATGACGTATATTTGGGCAAGGCCGGGGGCATAATGAATATGATCCACAGCGCCCAATCCCTTCTTGGTTTTGCGTACGCCATACATATGGTTGAACAGGGCAAGTAAAAGCACAACTACAGAAATTGTCACGAGGGTCCAGCTGTGAGGTAATCCGGAGTAATCGTGGCCTTCGAGCCTGGCTCCAAGAATTGGCTGTATAAGACCTTTTAACGGCAGTGGGTTATATACCCCAAAAAGAATACACAATGTAGCAAGTACAATCATTGGGATAAGTATGGGAAGGCTTGCCTCTTTTACATGGCTGATATCTTTTTGTGGTTTGCCAAGGAATGCAGCATGGCCTAATTTCAGGAATGAAGCGGCTGTAAAGAAAGCTCCAAGCAATGCTGCTATATAGAATATTTTACCGGCTTCGAGGGCCCCATCAAAAATAAGTTCCTTGGAGAAAAAACCATTAAATGGCGGCACACCGGAGATGGCTGCTGCAGCAACGATAAAACAGAAAAACGTAACCGGCATTTTTCGGCCTAATCCGCCTAAATCTTCAAGATTGGTAGTACCGACCTGTTTTTCAACCGAGCCGCCGGTTAAAAACAAACAACTTTTATACATGGCGTGGTTAATCATATGGAAGATACCTCCAATAATACCAACAGGAATTGCGGTTCCGATACCGAGGATCATGTAGCCGACCTGGCTGATAGCGTGGTATGATAAAAGTTTTTTATAATCTTTCTGTACCAGTGCCATCATTACCGCAAGCAGAATAGTGATCGCACCCAGTGACATCAGGATAATGCTCATGGTTGAGCCCGGTACAAACTGGAACAGATCAAGACAAATTCTCGCCAGGAAATAAATCCCCAATAACTTTTCAAGGGCAGCGGGGAGGAAGGCCATGAAAGGCAGTGGTGCATCAAGTGCAGCATCGGGAATCCAGCTGTGAAAAGGCATCGCCCCGGCTTTTGCCGTAGCGCCGATCATAACAAGAATAAATGCAAAACTTCCCCAAACATTCATGGGCATGTTTATCTGATCTATTTCAAAAGTTCCTGCATACCGGCCAATCATCAGAATACCCAGGGTCATCAACAGGTCAGATACACCTACCAGTACCAAAGCTTTTACGGCAGTGGCAAAAGTATGTTTACCGCCGGTAAGAATAAGTACGAATGTTGTTGCAAGCAACCCTTCCCAGAAGAACAACATGAGAAGAAGGTTATTTGCCAGTACAGCTCCGTTTACCATGGCAACGGTTATAAGAACAAAAGCATAGAACTTTTTCAGGTGTTCCCTGCCGTTCATAAAAACCAATGAGTACATCACAATCAAGAATGCAAATCCGGCTGTGGCAAGTAAAATAAAACTGCTGAAGTGATAAAGCCTGAAAGAAAAATTAAGTCCGAATCCGGTCCATGGAAGTGAAAATGATTCATTCTTACCGAATAACAATATTGCCAGTATTAATGTAACCGTGACCCCTGCAAAGCTGATAAGGCTTTTGATCCAGAAATCCTTTTTAGGAATTGCAAAAACCAGCAACGCGGTTATTACAGGTATAATTACCGGATAAAACAGTGAAGTTTGTAAAGAATTAAGACCAAACATATTAATTTTTTTTCTTATTCATTAATTATTAATAGAGAATAGCCATTTGTTTTGCAATCATATTTACAAAATCTGCCGGATAGTATATTAAAAGACCACCGAGAAGTGAAAGAATTGCTAATAATACAACACTGAACACCATACCAAATGAGCCTTCTTTAACATCAGGATAATGATTTTCGCCGAAGAAAATTTTAACAAATAATCTCATTAAGTAAATCATGGTCATAATAGCACCAATTATAAATGTTAAGGCAATCCAGGATTGATGAGCATCGACGGCGCCATTGATTACCATAAACTTGCTGAAGAAGCCACCCAGGGGAGGTATGCCCATAACTGAAAATGCACAAACTGCAAATGCTATGGCTGTGGCAGGCATCGTTGTTACCAAACCTCCCAGTTTATTAATATCTTTTGTATGTGTTTTCTGTTCAATGATACCGGCACAAAGGAATAAGCCCCCTTTGGCAAGCCCGTGCATGAGGATGTACAATAAGGCACCTGTTGCACCGATAATACTGCCTGTGGATAATCCCAGGAAGATAAAAGCGATCTGGCTTACTGTAGAATATGCAATAATACGCTTCATATCGGTTTCAACCATGGCCGCACCTGCCGAAACCAGTGCACTTACTGCAACAACGATAGGAATTACCGTATGCCACATTACATCAATATTAAACGTGATGAGGAAAAGACGTGCAAAAACATAAACCCCGATTTTCACAAGTACGGCAGCGTGGAGCAGCGATGTAACAGGGGAAGGCGCAACACCGGCATCAGGCAGCCAGGTATGCAACGGCAATGTTGCTGATTTTGAAAATATCCCGAAAAGAATGAATAACATTGCCCAGTTTGAAATTTTTGTCCCACGTAAGGCAACCATATCAAGTGTTCCTGTCTGGAAATAAATAATGATAAAGCCAATCAGCATGACCAGCGCTCCGAAAACCGTTACCAGAAAAGCTTTATCAGCTCTCAGGATATGCTCTTTTTCACGATAGAACCCGATCAATCTCCAGCAGGCAATACTTGAGATTTCCCAGAAAACAAAAAGGAAAATTAAATTTGTTGTATAAACAATTCCCATCATAGCACCCAGGAACAACACAACCATGAGGTAATATTCGTTCTGGTTTTTATAATGGTCAATGTAATCAAAAGAATAAAATACAATTATTGCCCCGATAAGGGTTGATGCAATCGCCATAAAAACAGCCAGCCCGTCAGCCAAAAATCCAAAATTGAAATTTAATGGAAATTCGAGATTAAATTGCAACGGGGAGTCACCAATGGAACTTGGCAACGCTACAAACGATAAAACCAGGGAGGTTGCAACAAAAAGCAATGCTGCAATATTCCTGAATTTTTTTGATATAGAACTAAAAAATGGAAGTATAAAAGCCCCAATTAACGGGACAAATACAATCAGGCACAAAATTAGTTTTGCATTCATGAATCTTTATAATAATTTACTGTTGAAAATCAATTTTACTTTATTTAGGTAATGCGTATTTGATGATTTCATTAATTATTTTGATTGTTTCTCAAAAAGTGTAAATGATAAAACTATTTCAATGAACCCACCTAAAATGTTAAAAAGCGACACAAAAGTATAAAAAAATCAATATCAAACAGAAAAGTGATAAAATTTTATAAAGTCTTTCGCAATTTGAAAAAATTTTCTATTTAAAGAATTATATGACTGATATTTACAATTTCAATTCTAAATAATAAATCCATTATAAAGTGCTTTGTCTTTACGAAATTTTTGATATCAAATCAGTTACAAATTGAAGCTGAATATTTTCATTAATATGCAACTCATAATGTGCATATTGCATCACACATTATAAAGTTTTCATAACATTGCATGATTTATATGCCTTATTATTTGCTATTTAGTGTTTGTAAGGAAACGCCAATTAGCACTTTCAATACATCTATCATAATTTTGTACGCCTGCCCGTGGGTAAAAGTGTCGGCATTATATCAGAAACATTATTTAAACATCAACACAAAATATTCAAACCGTAGAGGTTTTTTCTTTTTTCGTAACTATTCATCCTAAAGTAACTATCATAATAAGGTTCTATACGGTTTGATATTATTGTTATTCAGCATGTTTTATTTTATCTCGCGAGTTAAAAAGAGATTCCTCACGTTGTTCGGAATGACATGTCAATTTTGGTGGGTACAGGAGGAGGAAGGCAGCGGAGCGCCATGCGCTCCGCTGCCTTCCTCCTCCCCAATAACAAACCACAATGTCATTCCGAATGGAGTGAAGCGAAATGAGGAATCTCTTTGTTCCCTTTTATTTCAATGGGCTGAATAGTTACATTTTTACAAATAAACAATCCTGGCTGTATATAAAATTCATATTAGCTTAAAAATCAATTTATTTGCCCCAGCCATAAGCCAGCCTGGGCGCATCACATCGTGGTAGACATGGGAATAATCTAATTTCCATTTGGAAATTTTAACACACCGCTATCCATCTTTTTCGGATCAAAAAGTTTTTAACCAATAATTTTTACTTTTTGAAGTTTACAGATTATGTCCATTAAATCTATTCACTTAACGACTTTTGCCTGCCACCTTATTTAAATTTATCAACAATCTCCCAAATTTCCTCCGTATTCAGTAATTTTACAAATGGATTATTGTTGCTCAATTTTTTGTTATTATGGTCAATTTTACGCATTTACATGTTCACACACAATATTCCATCCTTGATGGAGCTTCGGAAATTGAAAAATTAATTTTGAGGGCAAAAGAGCTGGGCATGACCTCGCTCGCCATTACCGACCATGGAAATATGTTTGGCGTTAAAGAATTTTTCAATGTAGCTGAAAAAAAAGAGATTAAACCAATTCTTGGCTGTGAGACCTATGTAGCCGCCAAGGGGCGTGCCGACAAATCTGATTCGGACGACAGGTCGGGTTTTCACCTGATTTTGCTTGCTAAAAATGAAACCGGGTACAAAAATTTATGTAAGCTTATATCGCTCGCCTGGCTTGAGGGTTTTTATTATAAACCGCGAATCGACTGGGAACTTTTATCGCTTTATCATGAAGGGCTGATTGCTTCAACAGCTTGTATTGCAGGAGAAATACCATACTATATCCTGAAAAATGACCTTGAAAAAGCCGAACAAAAAATTCAGGATTTTATCAAGCTGTTTGGCGATGATTTTTACCTTGAGCTGATGCGTCACAAATCCGGTGATGCAAAAATTGATGAAGAAGTATATGCCCAGCAGGAAATTGTAAATCAGGAATTAATCAGGCTCTCAAAAAAATATAATGTAAAACTTATTGCTACCAACGACGTCCATTTTATCAATGCAAAAGATGCCGAAGCCCATGATCATTTACTCTGTATCAATACGGGCAAACTTATCAGCGACGCGAACAGGTTGAAATATACCAAAATGGAGTACCTGAAATCTCCGGAGGAAATGCTCGAATTATTTTCGGACATTCCTGAGGCATTGGAAAACACCAATGAAATTGCAGAAAAAATAAGCTCCTTTAAACTTAACAAGGAGCCTATTTTACCTGATTTCCCGCTTCCTGAAGGCTACAATAGTACTTACGACTACCTGGAATACCTGACTTATGAAGGTGCAGGAAAACGTTACCCCGAGATCACGGATGAAATAAAAGAACGTATTGAATTTGAGCTTTCTGTTATCAAGTGGATGAAGTTTCCCGGATATTTTCTTATTGTGAATGATTTCATCAAAGCCGCTCGTGAAATGGGTGTTTCTGTCGGCCCCGGCCGAGGTTCGGCAGCAGGTTCTGTTGTGGCTTATTGTCTTTTCATCACTGATATCGAACCGATGCGGTATGGCCTGCTTTTCGAGAGATTTTTAAATCCCGACCGCATCAGTATGCCTGATATGGATATTGATTTTGATGAAGATGGCCGCGACAAAGTAATCAAATGGGTAGTGGAAAAATACGGAAAATCAAAAGTTGCCCAGATCGTTACTTTTGGAACTATGGCATCAAAAATGGCCATCAGGGATGTTGCCCGCGTAGAAAATCTTCCTTTATCCGAAGCCGACAAGCTGGCAAAACTGGTTCCTCCACGTGCCAAAAACCTGAAGGAAGCCATAGAGATGACCAGTGAACTCAAACAAGCCAAAGAATCCTCCAATCCACTTATTGCCAAAACGATAAAATATGCCGAACAACTCGAAGGTTCAGTGCGGCACACGGGCATTCATGCCTGCGGTATCATCATCGGTAAAAATGACCTGATTGAACATATACCGCTTTGCACACAGAAAGACTCCGAGTTAATGGTGACTCAGTATGAAGGTTCACATGTAGAATCCGTCGGGTTGCTGAAAATGGATTTTCTTGGCCTCAAGACGTTATCCATTATCAAAGACACACTCGAAAACATAAAATTCTCTAAAGGAATAGAAATTGACCTTAACTCCTTACCTCTTGATGATAAAGATGCTTACGAGTTGTTCAGCAATGGAAATACTACCGCCATCTTTCAGTTTGAGTCAGATGGAATGAAAAAACACCTTCGCGAACTAAAGCCCAACCGTTTTGAAGACCTTATCGCCATGAATGCTTTGTACCGCCCGGGCCCTATGGAACATATCCCGAGTTATATCAGGCGAAAACATGGAAAGGAACAAATTTCCTACGATCACCCGCTGATGGAAGAAAGCCTAAAAGATACATACGGCATCACGGTATACCAGGAACAGGTGATGGAATTATCACGCAAGCTGGCCAACTTTACACGAGGCCAGGCCGATCAGTTACGGAAAGCCATGGGAAAGAAAAACATAGTTCTGATGAACTCATTAAAAGAAAAGTACCATGCAGGATGTACGGAGAATGGCATTTCAGAAAGTGTTGCAAAAAAAATATGGTCCGACTGGGTATCTTTTGCTGAATATGCGTTCAACAAATCGCATTCGGCCTGTTATGCTATTACAGCCTACCGCATGGCTTATCTTAAAGCGCATTATCAGAATGAGTTTATGGCTGCAGTTCTCAGCCGCAATTTATCGAACATTGAAGAAATTACTTTTCTGATCGATGAATGTAAAAAACTAAACATAAAAGTTCTCGGGCCCGATGTCAATGAAAGCCAGATGCGTTTTGTCGTGAACAGCAAAGGCGAGATTCGGTTTGGGATGGCCGCTATTAAAGGATTGGGCAATGCCGCTGTTGACTCCATCATTTCCGAGCGTGACAAAGACGGGCCTTATAAAAATATCTTTGATTTTCTCAATCGTGTCAACCTGCGCACAGTAAATAAAAAAAGTGTAGAAGCCCTAGCTATGGCGGGAGCTTTCGACAGTCTGGATATACACAGGGCACAATTTTTCTACAAATTGCCCAATGAAGAAATTTCATTTCTGGAAAAAATCATCCGGCATATCGCCCTCAACCAAAGCAAACAAAACTCAATGCAGCAATCGTTGTTTGGCGACAGTCCTGAATCTGAAATTCCAGACCCCGAACTACCTGTTTGTGAGCCCTGGAGCACCGTCGAAATGCTTAATCATGAAAAGGAGGTGATCGGTTTTTACATGTCGGGGCACCCTCTTGATAATTTCCACATTGAGCTAAAGCATTTTACCAATTTTACACTCGATAAATGTGAAAACCTCAGTGCTTTTGCCGGCAGGGATATTCGCTTTGGAGGCATGATCACACAGGCATGGCACAAATTGAACAAGAACAATAAGCCTTTCGGCTACTTCGAGATGGAAGATTACACAGGAACTACAAGGTTAAGTCTGTGGTCCGAAAACTATGACAAATTCAAACATCTGCTTGAAATAGGTAAGTGCATTTTTGTCCAGGGAAAAGTCGATAAAAGAAACTGGGATAAAGAAAAAGAAAAAGACCCAAATTACGTTATTGAATATGAAATAAAAATCCAATCTGTTGAACCGCTTTACAGTCTTCTCGAAAAAAGAGCCAAACAACTAACACTTTATATCAACCTGGATGTGATAAATGCCGAATACATTGAACGAATCCGGAATCTGATCAAAGAATATCCTGGTAATGTCCAGTTAAAAATGCAGGTGGTTGATGAAGAAGAAAAAATTACTGTAGACATGTTATCGAGAAAGCGTAAAATAAGCTGCGATGGCTTTCTGAAGGAAATTGAAACTATTTACGGAATAAGATATAAACTGAATTGATAAAGTCATTATTTTTGTAAAAACCAAATAAGATATTTTATGGCACATGAAATTACCGACGGCAACTTCAACCAAATGGTCATTGAATCCGACAAACCAGTAATGCTTGATTTTTGGGCAGAATGGTGCGGCCCATGCAGAATGATAAGCACCATTGTTGATGAAATCTACAGCGAATTTGACGGTAAAGCAATTATCGGCAAAGTAAATGTTGATGAAAACCCCGGCATCACCACCAAATTAAAAATACGCAACATACCTACTCTTTTGTTTTATAAAAAAGGCGAAGAGGTGGATAAAATTGTTGGCACCACATCAAAATCAATTATCGTAAACAAACTTAACAGTTTACTTTAATTACAAGAGGCAAGCCCATGCCCGTACCTATTGATCAAAAATTGATACAGGCCTTTGGCAATCTTGAGTTTGTTGCCAAACAAGTTGTGGAAGGTTTCATTACAGGACTGCACAAAAGCCCGTTTCACGGATTTTCTGTTGAATTTTCCGAACACCGTCCTTATAACCAGGGAGAATCAATACGGCACATCGACTGGAAATTATATGGCCGGTCGGACAAGCTTTTTATCAAACGTTTTGAAGAAGAAACGAATTTACGCTGCCAGATCATCATCGACAACTCATCATCGATGTATTACCCGGTTATTAAAGATGTATCTCCGGACAAACCCAACAAGATCACTTTTTCAGTTTATGCTGCTGCCGCACTGATATATCTGTTGCGCATGCAGCGCGATGCAGTGGGACTGAGCATTTTTTCCGACACTATTGAAAAACATACTTCGGCCCGTTTAAATGCAGCCCACCAGAAATTGGTTTATCTAAACCTGGAGGAACTTTTACACACTTATGTTGACGGACAACATAAGAAAACCTTTGCAGCAGAGGCACTTCACCAGATAGCCGAATTAATACATAAGCGCTCACTGGTGGTAATATTCAGTGATATGATGGAAAGTAATGCTCATACGGATGAACTTTTTGCCGCCCTGCAACATTTAAAGCATAATAAACACGAAATCATACTTTTTCATGTAACTGATAAAAATAAAGAGCTTGACTTCGACTTTGATAATCGTCCATACAAGTTTGTTGATATGGAAAACGGGGAGGAAATCAAATTGAATCCCTATGAAATAAAAGGTAAATATCTTGAAGCCATCAACAACTTCCGCAATGAACTAAAGCTTCGCTGCAGCCAGTATCATATTGACCTGGTGGAAGCCGACATCAAAGAAGGGTTTTATCATGTGTTGCTTTCTTATCTGCTGAAGAGGGAAAGGATGTTTTAGATACTACATAAAGGATCCCTAAAATAGAATGAATTGTTGCTGTAATAACCATTACTTAGCCAACCAATCTAAGGTTATTTCATTAAAATCATAAAAAGTTCTCTTTTGAGTTTCATTCTATTTCATTAAGCCAAAACGATTCCAGAATAGTTTAACAACAAATGATAGATTGAAAAATGATCATTTTCACTGAAGTTCTTTTTGTGTGATGAGTGATAAGAACAGTCAATAATACTGTGCAACTTGAGGATTGAAAGATATGATTCAGTAGTAATAGTAGATGATTTTTTCAAACAGTTATTTATCTCTTTGGTAACATTTGCATGTGATAACTTTTGGTTTTCGATAAAAGCAATCTGACCTTCAAATGGTAATCTTAAATTTGAATAGTTTCTATTACAAAACTTTTCTATATCCAAAACATATTCTTTGGTGTCGGATAATTGTTTAATCCTTTTACATTCAATAACAAAATAAATGTTTTCATCAGCATCATTCCATACTTTTTGTAAACCCAATTTATTAATACAAATGTCAATTTTATCAGGTTTCTGCTTGCCATCAGTATCAATATATCTTTTCTGAGTTTCGGCTGCAAAGTTTATTTCTTCTAGTTCAGAAAGCTTATCTTTTAACAAAATCTTATTGGGTATCAAATAATTGTAAATAAATTCAAATTTCAAGTAATCTTCAAAATTTAATGTGGTATTTTGTTTTACCCAAATCTGAGAATATGTTTTGTTATCATCAATTAATATATGATAGCATTCTATAATATACCAAAGAATTTGTTTAATTCTATTATCTGTAATTGATAGGGCATTGGTTCTGCCATTTATAAATGAAGAAGCATTAGAAACCATCTGTTTCGTTTTTTAAATGGTTTATTTCAGCTTTTTCTATGGCTTCTTTAAACTCAGCCACATCATACCAAGCCATTGCCCGATGCCAGCATTTATATTCGTTTGGTTTGATGATATAAAATGAGTTTTTTTCAAATCCTTTGATGTCTTTTTGTATGAATAAATTTTTACTTGAGTCCTCAGAATTTGTAATTTGAGAAATACTCAAATTATTAGCTAACCTTTTAAGTATTGCAGCTTCATCTTTTTTATCAGCAGGGAAAATTATATTTTTCTTGTCTTTTTGTTTTTCTTTATGAAATACAAAATTCATGGCAATAAAATGTTCCAGGGGATACACTTCAATCTGAAGATTTTCATCGGGATAAATCTTTGCAAATTCTTTTAAATAAACATCTGCATACTTTTCAAGAAAAGGTAAATCAGTATGAATTGCTCTGGTGAATTTTTCTTGTTTGCTTTCTTGAAACTGATAACGTGATACATTTAAAACATAATCTATTAAATCTAACTCGTAGCCTTTTACCTCATAAAGCTCGTTGATTATTTCATTTATTTTATTAAAAGTATTTTCATCTCTTTGAGGTTCTCCTAAACTAAACTGCTTATAATGTTCTATAAATGGTTGTAAAAATTTATTAACTAAATCAATTAACTCTTTTTTCTTTTCTTCATTTGGCTCAATAAATGGAAATGATAAAAATTCATCTTTAAATCTCACTGCTGGTCTAGTTGCTATGCCCCAAGCACAGGATATTAAAAATAAGTAATAGCTTGTTATATTACTTAAAAAAACCGAATAAAAGAGTTTTGTTATCTTTTCATCTTTAAATGAAATTCCGGAAACTCCATTTACATATACACTTTCTGAATTCTGAAAAGATACACTTAAAAAAGATTCATCAGTACACTGCTCTTTTAATAAAACTTTACATTTAGAAAACAATTCTTCTTTTCTACCTCTTATGAAATAGACATCTTCTTTTTTTAAAAAGATGTTACTATCAGGAGTATAATCAAGTTTCACTTGATCATTTTCAATGATTTGATAACCAATTAAATTAGGGTAATACTTCGGTTCTGTTTTTGATTTCTCGCTTATTTTTATAACACCAAGTCCTTTGTTTGCATTATTGTTTTTTAAAAAATTCAATGCGATTTTATTTCTATTTAGCCTTTTTAAAAAATGAAAGTCCAGTGTATTACCATACAAAGCCACTTTAAACATCCAATCGTTTTCAATAAAATGACGCTGCAAAATCTCTTTTTGATCATATTTTTCTATCACTAACATTTTATAGTGTTTCAGAAAACGGTTTGATTTTATAGATTGATGATCAATGATATTACTTAGATATTCTTTTTCTTTAGAAAGGTGATAAAATACAATACTTGCCGGACTATTTTTTTCTTCAAAAATCAACCTTCTAACCGGAGACAAATCAAAAAACTTATTAATGCAAAAAGTTGTAAGAAATTCATTTTTAAATTCTTTTGTTGTTTTTGCTATGTTGTAGAAAATAGTACTTGTTACAATTAATGCAGATTGTGTCTGTGCTTGCATAAAATCTTTTGAACGCAATAAAAAAGATTGTGCTATTTCAAACCTGCCAGTAACTTTTTTATACTTTTTAAGCCATTTTAAATGAGTTTCATCTTTATCGCTTTTCCATGGCGGATTTCCTAAAATAAAATTAAGATTCTGCTTTTTGATAATTTCATTGTATGATTTATCTTCATCAAAGAAATTAGCTTCAAATAAGTTTTCATCAATGAGATTTGGAAACTTGTATTTGTCAATTTCCTTAGGCTCCTGATAATCTAATAAAGCGATGTAAATAGAAAAGCAGGTTACTTTTAATGCCTGCAAATTAATATCAATACCAAAAAGATTGTTTTTGGCAATTTCTCTGATGCGCACACTCCGCTGTTCATTATTGAGGCTTTTATTGAGCTTTATTTCTTTGTCAATCATCTTTCTTAATGATTGAACCAGAAAAATCCCCGATCCTACTGAGGGATCAAAAATTTTACACTCTGAAGTGTTGTTGTCTTTAAGGTATTTTTCTACTGTATCATTAAGAATATATTCTACCAAAAAAGATGGAGTGTAAACTGCTGAATCTAGGTTTCTGGTTTCTTCATCAATCAAAGATTCGTAAATTCCTGAAATGACTTCAACGGGAATGATAGAAAAATCAAATATTTCAAAATAAAACTCAGTACCATAAAACAAAGAGCCTTTTTCGGGCTTTTCTCCTAAAAAAATTTGTGCTAATTGTTTTGATTGAGATTCTGTAAGCGTTTTATCAATATTTTTAAATAATACCCCATTGAATTTTTCATTAAGCTTATCAAATAATTGATTCAAGCGTAAAGGGATTTCAATCAAATTACAAAAACTTAAACGCTTTTCAATTGTATTTTTTCCACTAATATAATTTTCATCTATATTTACCCCTCTGTCAATCAGATAGCGGATAAATATTAATCTTAAAATTAATGTATTAGCCTCATCATCAGATAGATATTTTTCAGTTTTACTATCTGTTAAAGCCCTTCTGACTTGTTTTATATTTTCAAAAAGTTTTTGATTGGCTCTTTTATGCGTATTGTTGTTTCTTTTATTTTCTATAAATTTTTTTTGAAACCAATTTTTCCAGATAAATCCACTTTGCAAATTCCAAAATGAAAACTTCTCGTTTCTTTCTTCTTCAGTGAGAATAATCTCTTCTAAACATTCATTTTCCTTATTGTAATTAAAAGCGTTATATATTTTTACTTCATTTTTTTTAATAATAAAAATAATCGGAGAATGGTCAAAAGACCATACTTGTTTATGAATATCTTTTTCGTTTTGGGTATTTTGGGTTAAATCGAAAAATAATAAGAAAGGTTGTTGGTTGAAAACAAAAAAAGCATCCGGTTTAATGATGTCTATTTTTTTTTGCAATTCATTAGAAAAACCATTAAAAACATTTCCATCTTTTTCATTTCTAAAAAAAACGGAATTATGCTTAACTAATCCTAATTGTTTTAAAATATTTTCTAATGGTTTATTCATGAAGCAAATTTCATTAAATTTATAAAATTAATAAAAATGACAATCCCGTCTTAATTTATTGTGATTTTTATTAATAAAAAATGTTAAATCAAATATTGTTAATATTTTTATTAACACAAGGAACCTAATAATGAAATTCTCTTTTAAGAAGATAATTTGCTAACAGTGTACAATTCAATAATTTTCAATATTACTTCCGTAGCCTTTACCATAGATTCAACAGGCACATATTCAAATTTACCGTGAAAATTATGCCCTCCGGCAAAAATATTCGGGCAGGGCAATCCCATGTATGATAAGCGTGCCCCGTCGGTACCGCCACGAATAGGGACTACTTTGGGTTTTACGCCAACAAGCTCCATTGCTTTTTGTGCTGTTTCAACAATATGAAAAACAGGCAATACCTGCTCCTTCATATTATAGTACTGGTCCTTCATTTCAAGTTTTAGCACATCTGCGCCATAGCGATTCTTCAGAAAATCAACACAATCGGTAAAAAGTTTTTTCTTGTTCTCGAATTTCACTTTATCGTGATCGCGTATAATATATTGTAGCATGGCATTTTCAACAGTACCCTCCATCCTTACGATATGGAAAAAGCCATCGTAGTTTTCAGTAAATTCAGGACGTTGGTTTACCGGCAGCATGGCATTAAATTCCATAGCCACCAACATGGCATTGATCATTTTATCCTTGGCATAACCCGGGTGTATATTGCGCCCCTGTATAAAAACTTTTGCGCCAGCTGCGTTAAAATTCTCATATTCAAGCTCTCCAATACCTCCGCCATCTAATGTATATCCAAAATCGGCATTGAATTTTTTCACATCAAAATGATCGACACCACGGCCTATCTCTTCATCAGGTGTAAAACCGACTTTAATCGTACCGTGTTTAATCTGAGGATTATGAACCAGGAATTCTACCGCGGTTATGATCTCTGCAATGCCGGCTTTGTCATCGGCGCCAAGCAGCGTAGTGCCATCCGTTGTAATAATGGTTTTTCCGATATAATCATTCAGTTCCGGAAATTCTTTTGTGGTCAGCACCAGATTTTTCTCTTTGTTGATCACAATATCGTCACCATTGTAATTATATACAAAATTTGGCTTTTCAACACTGCCGGGCATATCCGGGCTTGTATCCATATGGGCAATAAAACCGATAGTTGGGATTTTTGCATCCGTGTTGGCCGGTAATGTTGCCATAAGATAACATTTATCATCCAGCGAAATGTCCTGAAGCCCTAATTCTTCCAATTCCTGCTTTAATATTTTTGCCAGGGCAAACTGTTTTTCAGTACTCGGCGTTGTTTCCGAGTTTTCATTTGATTGTGTGTCGATTTTTATATATCGTAAAAACCGTTCTAAAACTTTTTCTTTCATAATCATTTTATTTTAACACAGAACAATATTGTTTTTACAAAGTGTTACCGTATTTATTATTTTTAAATAGATTCTATTTTTCTATTCTGTGTACGTCTTTTTTTTCTCTGTTTACCTCTTTGGTTAATTTATTTTTTAAACCACAGAGAGCCACGGAGTTTTAACACAGAGTACACAGTGTTTAATATCCATTGATTAATCTTTTAATACCGCTTTTTAATTTTAACACATTGAAATTCATTAATAATCCTATTTTGCATCCTGAAAGTTTCAAGTAAGTCAATACCTGTGCAGTATGAATATCATTCAACTGATCAACAGATTTGACTTCAACAACAATTTTATTTTCTACAAGTAAATCAATCCTATAACCACATTCCAATTTAACTTCTTCATAAATCAACGGCAAAGGTTTTTCTTTCTCAACAAACAACCCTGCCTTTTTTAATTCATAAAACAGACATTCCTTATAGGATGATTCAAGCAATCCGGGTCCCAGATTTGTATGAACTTTAAACGCGAAGTTCAATATTCTTTCAGTAATCTGATTGTCTTCCATATCACTCAGTGAATCTCCGTTTTCCCTCTGTTACCTCTGTGGTTAAAAAAAAGCTCTAATCATTTTCCTTGGCTCTGAATGAATCCCACACAAAATAAGCGATCAGAACAATAAAGGCCACCAGCGCTGTAATTTGTGCACCTGTACCGGCATCATCCTCCCAAACTTTCAGGTTAACGGCATTAGGATTATCAGTAAAGAAAATGATCAATGCGCCGATAACACCGAAAATTGCAGCTCCGGCAATAAAACCGGAAGAAATAAGGATCCCCCTGTTTATTCTGGCATTGGCTAATTTTTCGTTCTTGGTTGACTTGGTAAACCAATGATTCAGCAACCCGCCAACAACAAGAGGTGTGTTAAGTGGCAATGGAATAAACATTCCCAGCGCAAAAGCCAGGGGCGACACCTTCAGCCAATTGACAAGCAATGAAATAACAGCACCTACACCAAGTAATACCCAGCTTACACCTGACCCCGACATCAATGGCTCAATGATAGCAGCCATGGCATTGGCTTGTGGCGCAACCATCGGCTTTGTATGCTTCGCGGTTTCAACAAAACCATATGCATCATTGAGAATAAAGATTACAATTCCAACTGTCGCGGCTGACAATAATGTCCCAAGAAATTTAAATGATTGCTGCTTGGCAGGAGTAGTCCCAAGCCAGTAACCCACTTTCAGATCGGTAATAAAACCTCCTGCCATAGAAAGTGCCGTACAAACAATACCACCGATAACCAGTGAACTCACCATGCCCTGCCATCCTTTCAGCCCGACTGATACCAAAACCACTGATGATAAAATTAAGGTCATCAGCGTCATCCCCGATACGGGGTTTGTACCGACAATGGCAATAGCATTTGCAGCCACGGTTGTAAATAAAAATGAAATTATAAGTACGGTTAGCAATGCGACAATAGCCTGAACCAGAGTGATTTTAACGCCAAACAACAAAAACACAAATACGGCAATAAGCGTGAGAAAGATAAAGAGCATGATAAACGACATTTTCAGGTCTTTCTGCGTGCGTTCGACTTTAACACCAGCCTGGCTCTTTTTCCCGACACCAAATGCCAGTTTAACCGCTCCGCCTATCACACCTGAAGATTTAATGATCCCGATTATACCTGCCATGGCAATAGCGCCGATACCGATAGGACGAACATAGGCTTTAAAAATATCTTCGGCGGTCATAGCATCGAAGGGGTTTACGCCGCCCCCTGCCTGTGCAACCAAAGCGCCGATTTCGTTTACCAGGGGAATTAATACGAACCACGAAAGCAAAGACCCCACGGTGATAATAAGTGAAAAACGAAGCCCGACAAGGTATCCAAAGCTGAATATTAAGGCGCTTACATTAAATTTAAAAACCATCTTTACCTTATCAGCCAGAGTTTCGCCAATAGGAATTATTCGTGAAGTAAATTCTTCGCTCCACAGCCGCAATGCAGAAAAGCAAAAATCAAACACCCCGCCGATCAACCCGCTCACAATCAGCAATCTTGCTTGTTTTCCGCCTTTTTCGCCGGTCATCAGGATTTCGGTAGTTGCGGTGGCTTCCGGGAAAGGAAGTTTGCCATGCATATCTTTTACAAAGTATTTACGAAACGGTATCAGGAAAAGGATGCCAAGAAACCCGCCAAGTAATGATGAAAAGAATATTTGCCAGAAATTCACTTGTATTTCAGGATATTTTGCCTGCAAAATATAAAGCCCGGGTATGGTAAATACGGCCCCGGCAACAATAACGCCCGAGCATGCACCTATAGACTGAATAATCACATTCTGACCCAGGGCATCTTTACGCCTCGCTGCTGCAGATGCGCCAACGGCAATAATTGAGATGGGAATGGCTGCTTCAAACACCTGCCCGATCTTCAATCCGGAATAGGCTGCTGCGGCTGAAAAAATAACAGCCATCAACAAACCCATACCTATTGACCACCAGGTTACTTCAGGAAAGTTAATTTTAGGAGACATCACCGGTTGGTATTCCTCTCCCGGTTTCAACTCGCGGTATGCATTTTCGGGTAAACTCTTTGTGGTTTGTTCTTGTTCAGACATATATCCTCCTTTTATTATTTTAATTCCTTTTTTGAATCAGTAAAAATATGAAAACAATGGTAATAACAATAAATGAAATTGAAAAAATTATATATGAAAAGTGATTATGCAGAAAAGAATATGTTGAATCGTTGCTTTTATTAATGAAGCCTGCCGAAATAAATGACTGGCTTTTCCGCTGTTCAGCAGATGTAATTTTTTTTGATTCGTTTTTTATTGAATCTGCCAAAATCCTGAACAGATCGTCGTAAAACCTACCCTGAATGGAATCTTTTAACTGGAAGTAGGATGCAGACAGATATTCATAATTATCAAGTATTTCGGGCCAGGCGCCAATGTCGCGCGAGATTTCCAGGCTGTTCAGGAAAAAGTTGACTGCTTCAGAATATTCTTTTTCTTTAAACAACATTTTCCCTTTATTTGTAAGTACTATCGATACTTTTTTCTGATTGCCCAACTCCAAATCCAGCATAATGGCCCTGAACAGGTATTCGTTGGCCTTATCTTCATCCCCTGCAGCTTCATAAATGATGGCCAGCAGGTTGGTGGTGGAAGCAAGCCCCTGCCGGTTATCAAGCTCTTTCCATAATTTCATTGCAGGACAGGCACATGTATATGCATGATAAATATCATTCAGCGAATAATAGAGCTGACCCAAATTATGATAAACCTGTGCCGTCCGGCTTTTATTTCCCAGAACTCCGAAAATATCCAGCGCCTTTTCATAAGCCTGCATACTTTCGCTGAACAATCCGTTTTCCTCGTAAATAGCGCCAATGTTCATAAGGCTCTCACCTATACCATTATAATTCTTATGTTTTACTTCGAGGTAAAGAGATTTTTCATAAAAGGAAAGCGCTTTATCATAATTGCCCTGCAAATGATAAATCTCTCCGATATTGCTTAAGGTACTTGCCAGGCCTTCTTCATCGCCAAGAGAATAATCAATTCTGGCGCTTTTCTTATAATACCCAAGGGCTTTATCGTATAAGCCCGTTTCCATATAAATAATACCTATATTATTTAAGCAGCCTGAAATACCTCTTTCATTCTTTAATGATAAATATATACTAAGAGCTTCATGATAATTGTTTAAGGCCGAATCACTTTCGCCCATATAATAATTTTCTATTCCCATATTTTTTAAAGACAGGGCCATGTTTACAGAATCATGATCCGATAATGCCAATTCGTAAGCCATGCGGGAATACTTCATTGCTTCATCAGGATCGTTGTACCGGAGTTCGTGTGTCAGCTGATGAAGAATTTCCAGTTTGCTGGCAGCTTTGCTCTTTGTCAACTCTATTTTAAGACTGTCAATATCAGGCTCCTCCGAATAAACTTTGCAGGAAATGCCACAGATCAACACTATCAGAAAAAAAATCAGGAAGGCATCATGGTTTTTGTCCATCAACTTATGATATTTAGCCATTCAAAAATATAAAAATTGTATCAACATTTTGATTTTTTAAAATTATACCTTGATGTATTTGTAACTTAATAGATTTTCACATTGGCACCATATTAATGAGCGCTGGCAACACATCAAAAGTCATAGTAAACTTGCTAAAGAGGACAAGCAATTTATTTAAGTCCATTGGTGCTTTGTCAATGAGTGCTGGCGGTTTGGCAAAGGCCATTGGCGGCTTGTTAATGAGCACTGGCGGCTGGTAAAAGCCCATTGTTTCCTTATCAATAGAATCTGACTCCTTATCATAGACGATTGGCTGCATGTAAAAACCTGGTGGCGGCCCGGCAAAAGAGATTGCAGGCATATTTTAGCTAATTGGATTTACATCTTAGGTCATTGGCGCATTATCAAATGAAAAAGAAGACTGATATTAGCTCATTGACATTATGTTTTAGAAGGTTATGTGCTTATCATAAAAGGCCGGTGACATTTAATAGAATATTCGCATATCAGCATACAACTTATGGCTGTGATTTATGATGATCAGAAGAAGGAGAAAAGGAACGCATTGGGTAGAAATATTTTTTGGTATGATTGTTGAAAAAATGGGGCATCCCGTTGCCAAATTGAAATAAACTAATCATCAGCATATGAATTAAAATTTACTAATCCTGAAAAAAAAGACACAGGTATATTAGTTATTTTAAATTCAAATCACCATGAATAAAAAACTTGAAAATGCTGTTGATATGGTCAAGGTTACGATATCAATATGCGAAAAACATTCAGATTTAATTGCCTCTGTTCCTGCTTTAAATGATGTATTTTTGAGTTTAAAGGAAAAAATGGCTGAAGTTGATTCAACCATAAAGGAACAAATCAGTGTGATCACGGGCATTACAGCGACAAAAAACCAAAGCAGGGATAAACTTGTGCAGATTGCATTTACTGTGGCGCAGGGACTCAGGGCTTTTGCGCATCACACGGCGAACGTAGACCTTGAAAATGCAATGCACTTTAGTTTTTCGGCCCTGGCAAAAATGACGAATGAAATACTTGTAAAAACAGGGTATAACATTCATGCAAAGGCCTCTGAACATGCTTCGGAAATTTCAGGTTTTGGAGTGAATGCCGCGAGCCTGGAAAACCTGCTTGCTGAAACACATGAATTTGAAATGATCTGTCATGTTCCCAGGGAAGCACTTGAAATCAGAAAAACCTGCACCCACAAACTCGAAACCACTATTACTGAAATCTGCGACCTGATGAAAAACGAGCTTGATTGCCTGATCCGGATATTACCGGATGAATATGCGGGTTTTAAAGAAACTTACAAAAATGCCCGTGCTATCGTCAACCACAGAGGAAAAGCAAAGAAAACGGAACCGGTGCCTGATGCAGTATAGAGATTGCTGAGCCGTTGCATTGGCCGGGAATCTGTTTAAAAAGGGGATATCTCCCGGGGTTTAAAAGCTCCGGGAGTTTTTTTTGCGGGATACGTATGCCTTGTACGATGAAGACCGGATTATTGTGTAAAAACAATCATTTGCACACTTTCTGAAAAAGCATCCGGGTAAAATACAGAATTTTGTACTAAACGCCAAAAGATGCTTTATGATTAGTAAAAGCATGGAAACATATTGTTTAAAAAATATTTTTAAACAACATAATAATATTGTCTATAAATAAATATATGAAAAATTTTATGAAATGCTTGCTTTTGGGAAATTAAATATATTATATTTACACACTAGTGTTTTGATATTAAAATAAACCGTTCTTTGAAATTCTTTGTAAATAAGG
>CAZVKJ010000024.1:0-54756 GCA_964626855.1 uncultured Bacteroidales bacterium | reverse complement strand
GGATATAATTACGATATTATTAAACTTAATTCTAATTTAAGCCTCGCTTGGGAACACACCTACAATGGATACAATTTAAATGATATTGCTGCAGGTATTAAAGTTGATGCAAATAGTAATGTATATGTTACGGGCACATCAAGTACAAGTAGCGAGGGTAAAAACATCGTAACCTTAAAATACAACAGCAGCGGTGCTTTACAATGGACTCAGACCTATAATGATACATTAGACAAAGACGACGAGGCTGCCGCAATGGCTATAGATGCAACAGGAAATATTTATATTGCAGGATCGTGCGGCACGGAGAGTGATAGCACAAATTACTTGACCATGAAATATGATGCCTCGGGTAATTTACTGTGGACCATACAAAGTGATGGTGATGCACATCTGGATGATAGAGCAACAAATATTGCCATTGATACCGATGGGAATGTAATTGTTACAGGCGAAAGCCGTGTGCCGCAAGGTGCTGCCGGCAACTATGAATATCTAACAATTAAATATGTGGAAAAATATGTGATTACACCTACGGATTATTACAATGAATCACCTGCAGGCAGTTTTTCATATTATTGCAACAAAGGCCAGTTGCTGGGAACAAACGATTCTTTGGTGCCGGAAATAAAGTATTATAACCAGGGCTCATCTCCTGCGTTTTATTTTAAAGATAACAGTTGTAGTTTTGTTTTTGCACACATTGATGGAAATGACAGTATTGCCGATACATTACACAGAATAGATTTAAATTTTGATAAGGTTAATACAAGTGTAAAAACTTATCCGATGGAAGAGACCACGGATTATAATAACTACTACTTGGGACATTGTCCGGAAGGAATAACAAAAGTACATGGTAATAAACGTTTGGTCACAACAGATTTATATCCCGGTATTGACCTCATGTATAGCAGCAACCAAAATGGTATAAAAATGTATTTTGTAATCAAACCCGGCGGTAAGATATCGGATATACAATTGCGATTTTGTGGGGCTTCATTATGCAGTATTGATAGCTTGACTAATGCTTTAACAATAAATAGCCCTATTGGAAGTTTGACTTTCGAACAGCCGCATGCTTACCAAATTGACAGCAATAATGTTATTGATAGTATATCAAACTGGACGGCCCAATGGCAAACTAATGGTGCAGACAGTGCTTATAAATTTAATATAGGTGCTTATGATAGTGCAAAAGTGTTGGTGATACTGGTGGATGAGGGCCATAATCAATTTGTACAAAGCTTAACAGGAAGTGAATGGTCCACATATTTTGGAAATCAAAGTAATGTAGGTATGTCATACGTCAATGACTCGAAAATCTATTTAGGATATCTTTATGTCACAGGTTCGGTTTACGGAAATGATTTCCCAATTGTTAATGGTTTTCAGCCTTCTTCATCAGGTTCTTGGGATGCCTTTATATCAAAATTTAATACATCAGGTTATGAATTAAACTACTCTACGTACTTGGGAGGCAACATGGAAGATGAATGTTTTTCGATTGATGTAAACAATCAGTGTATTTTGACTACTGGCTTGTGCCAAGGCACTACATTTCCTGTTTATCCACAATCGAACCCCAATGATGGTAGTTATTGGCAAAACAATCCGAATGATGATATCATGGGAATCATTGTTAAATTAAATTTGAATGGTCTAAGGGAAAGAATAACTTGTTTTGGTGGGCCTGGTACAACAAAAATATTTTCAGGTAAACTTGATGACAACTCTAATGTATATATTACAGGTTACACAAATGTAATTGACGTAGCTGAATGTGTAAATGGGAATCCGCCTGTTAATGCTTTTCCATTACAACAATATGGAACAGCTTACTATCAAGATACGCATCAATATTTAAGTACAAATGACCTTGATGATGCCTTTGTCGCAAAATTTAGTAATAATAACGTGATTTTATGGAGTTCAATATTTGGAGGAAATCGGAATGATTATGCTATGGATATCGCTATTAATGTAGATAACATTTATATAGTGGGCGCAACTAGTTCTTTGCCTGATATAGATTATTGCATTGCAGCAAATAGCGGATTTCCTCTTTGTACATCTGGTATTGGATATTTTCAGGGATATAAAGCAGGAGGAAATGATGGTTTTATGGCAAAGTTCGATATAAATGGATCTCTTATTCATTCAACCTATATTGGTGGGTCCAGTGAGGATTGTTTAACTGATATTTCAACAAATAGTAGTGGAGATTGTTATATCCTTGGTATAACAGAATCTGAATCAGACCCAGATTATAATTCAAATACCCCACCGGATATCTCTCACAAATTAAGGATTTATGATCCGGGCAATACCGCAAAACGGCAAATAAATAATGGCTCACTAAGCGGAGCAACAGATATGGTAATGTTTAGGTTTGCACAAAACAATGAACTTCAATGGTCAACATATATTGGCGGGCAAAATACAGAAATAGATTATACTATTTATGATCCTCCAATACTGTATTCATGTGATTTATATACGGATACTTATAACAACACTTTTATAATTGGTGCTACAAATAGCACTGATTGTGGTACAATGACAGCATCAGGTTCAATAAATTGTACTTATAATGCAATGTTTGATACCTATTTAATTGGATATAACAATAATAATGAAAAGAGATACGGAACCTATATTGGCGGCTCTATGAATGATGCTTCAAAATGCATTACCGGTACAAACAATAAATTGTATTTTGCTGGAACAACCGGGTCTACTGATTATCCTACACAGCAATATACTTTGAATCCTTTGTCATATTACAGAGAAGATCAAACACCCAGCTATTATGATAGTTTCATAACTAGCTGTTGGTACTCTAATTCTCTTGATATTTATGAAATTAAAGCTGATTATAATATGCGTATATATCCGAATCCATGTTCACAATCTCTGCAAGTTCAGTTATTACCAAGTAACAGAAAAAAATGGGATGTTAGAATACTTGATATTTACGGGAATATCTGTTTTACAAACACATATTTTAATAATGAATTTTCTATAAACATTGAAAATTTTAGCAGTGGTGCTTATATTATTGAATGTCTGCAACCCAATATTTACGCAAGGTCAATTCTAATTGTAGAGTAATTATGAGATATTTTTTATTTATTATATTCTTTAGTTACACTGGCATAAATGCCTATAGTCAAAATTGGGTATCAGTTGGAAATTTTGCAAATCCTAATGTAACAGATATACGTGTTTTATTTAATGATACTATTGAAGATAAGTTGTTTATTGGCGGTAGTTTCAATCATGTGAATTACATGAAGGCATATTCAATTGTTTCATACAATGGAACATCATTCGACACATTGTCAAATGAAAACATGCTCGGACAGATAGTAGTTGAAATAGCCAAGTTTAATAATATTATCTACATTGGTGGATTTCTTGATTGTGTTCCAAGTTATCAACATTGTGGGGTTTTTTATTTTGAAAATAATAGCTGGATTCCTTGTGGCGGTGGGATTAATGGCAATATTCAACTCCTTTATCAACTTGATACGACATTATTGATCGGTGGATTATTACAATACATTCAGAATAGTGATACAAATTACGCTTTAATTAGTTGGAATGGTAATGTGTGCCGTTCTGGCTGGGATAATGCTTTAAACGATAATGACAACTCAATAACAAGTGCTTATATATGGCATGATACATTATATATTGGTGGTAATTTTGATCTTCCACACGGAGTTGAAGAAATTGCATTTTGGGATGGTCAGAAATGGTCCAACATGGAAAATGGAATACTTGGAAATGGTTGGGTTAACTCAATAATTGAATACAAAGAAGATTTATATGTCGGTGGTTATTTTACCAAGAGTACAGGTAATGTGGACAACTGTATTCAGAGGTGGGATGGTTGTCATTGGTGTGAGGTAGGTGGAGGTGTTAGCGGTGGACAGATTTTGGACATGGCAGTTTTTAATGATGAACTCTATGTTGTGGGCCAATTTTCTTATGCTGGGGGAGTTCCAGCAAAATATATTGCAAAATGGGACGGTATAAATTGGTGTGGATTTGGTGATAATTTTGATAATATTATTGAAACTATCGAAGTTTTTCATAATGATTTATATATTGGTGGTGGCTTTAAGAAAATAAATAGTGATTCAATATATCTATTTGCCAAATGGATCGGCGATAATTATATTGATACCTGCGGTAATACTGCTTCAATACATGAAATAGAAAATGAAGAAAGCACAATTATTGTTTACCCCAATCCTTTTTCAGAAAACACAACACTTCAGTTTACCAAGCCTGCATATAATGCCACTTTGAGCATTTATGATATTCTGGGAAAAGAAGTATTTCGCATGCAAAACATTAATGAGAAAGAAATTAAAATTTCAAGAGACGGAATGTGCAAGGGCATGTATTTCTTTAAAATCCTTGAAGGAAGCGGCATCGTGGGACAAGGAAAGTTTATTGTTGAGTAACGTTATGAGTGTTTTCATGTCTCTGTATGGAAAGCAGGAATTTTTCAATAAAACATCACGCATGACTATAATCGTATCATGATTTAATAGCGTAGCAAACCGCCAGGCTTCGTCAACACAATCTTCATTTAACATCAAACAACGTACGGACATTTATTTGTTTTCTTATCTCATCAACATTTTCATCGGTCTTTGCAAAAATACTTATTGTGGTGCCGGGCAGCATGTCGAAAAAATTATCTGAAAGCTGAATGTCGTGTCCGTCACAATTTTCAACACTGATAAAAACATTTTTTGCGAGTTGTTTTGTGCTTAGTATTATTTCAAAACCGCCGCTTTGTTTTTTTATGTCATAATTTATTTCAGGCTTTGTTAAAGCAAGGTCTTCCGGTTTATTGAAATAAATCAGGTTTTGAGAAACCGTTTCATCATTAATGATCAATTCAGCAGACATGACGAGCGATTTGTTCAATGTGATATCTGAAAGCAGGGGCCTTTTATAAACCGATTCAACCACTTTGTTCATGCCCGGTTTTATATTCACGGCTTTTTTTTCCATCCACCGTACCTTACCATTGAAATCGACAAGTTTAAGAACCAACTGCGCGGGAATGAACGTTTTCTTATCAGAAATGATCCGGACATCAAGGTAGTTTTCCTTGTCGGCAAAGGTGACGATAATGCTGTTAAATGCCTTTTTGATAAAGAACAGCGATGCTTTTGGATTGTGATAATAATCAATCACAGACCCGGACACGCCCGGCCAGTAATCGTTGTATTGCGGCAAAATTGCTCCCGGATATTTATGCCCGGTGCTTCGAAGTGCTTCTATTTCCGATTTAATTTCATAAGCCTGGGCCAGCTGGCTGATATAAATATAATCGCCGAGGTTGGCGGGAACCTTGTATTCACGCTGTATGTATAAATTAAGGGTTTTACCCACATCACCATCATTTAGAAGGCATTGCAGCGCCATTGAATTTAAGTTCCATTCCTCCTGTCTGTAGATCTTATGAATGGTGCTGATTTCAGGATAGCTTTGAACCCCGGATTTTCCGCTTAAAGCAAAAAACCGATCCATGCTGTCACGGCCATATCCCGGAAAAGATTTGCAGTAAAACCTTCCGGAATCTTCTTTCATAATGATTTCCGGGATCACTTTTCCGAATAGGTTTTGGTCGTCATTAACAAGTTTCAGGCTGTCAGAAAAACTGTATTTTCCCGGTGTCTGATTGTTATCTGCATTTTGAACCCCGCTCTTGCCGCACCACAGCGCCAGGCAGGGGTGGTTTCGCAGGCGTACCACATTTTGCTGGACCTCCTTTTTAATGCCGGAAACAAACATGCTGTCGGCGGGATAAAAAGTGTTGCCAAACATCAGGTCCTGTATAACGAGTATACCGTTTTCATCACAAAGGTCATAGAAAAGCTCATCCTCAAAAATGCCGTTACCCGCCACACGCAGCAGGTTAAAGTTCGATTCTTTAGCCTGTAAAATCAAATCGTTGTATTGGTCCGGCATCATTCCGGCAATAAGCATGTTTCGGGGAACATATACGGCTCCTTTTACAAATATCGGTTCTCCGTTGAGTTTTAAATAAAAATTGCCATCATTGTTGCCGGGATCTTTTATTACTTCAAGGGCTCTTATTCCGGTTCTGACTTTTTTTTCGTCCAGGATATTTTTTCCATTACAGGCCTTTACTAAAAACGTATATAAAGAGGGTTTCCCCATGCTGTTTGCCCACCATAAATCGGGCTTATCAATGGTAAAACTCACGGAGTAATAATGTGCTCCCTTTTTCAGAATGATTTTTTTCGAGGCATATAATGCTCCTGTATTTTCATCTTCAATTTTTAATTCCGTTTCTCCGTCGTTATCCGAAATAAGTTTTATTTTAAAAGTAAGTTTTGCTGTTTGTTTACCGGCAAGACTTTGTATTACCTGTACATCATCTATTTTCAGATCGTCCCATGATTCAATGTATACAGGCCTCCATATTCCGCAGGTAAGCATTCGCGGGCTCCGGAGGCTGCCTGATTGATATTGGGCTTTACGTACAAACACAGATGAAGGTAAGGTTACCGGGTATAAAGCTGAGTCGGCTTTTCCTTTTCTGGCGGCCGGTTTAAATACAACGCTAAGGTTATTGTCGCCGTTTTTCAGGTATTTTTTGATGTCGGCCTTCCATTGGCAAAACATATCATTTGCAGTGATGACAAGGCTGTCGTTCAGAAAAACGCTTGCATAGGTGTCCAATCCTTCAAATATAATTTCAATGTGCTTTTTTTTTAGCATATTTTCTTCGGCCCGGAACGTTGTTTTATATTCCCAGTCTTTCGTTTCTATCCACTGAAGCTGCTGTATGTTGCATGCATATAGCGGATCTGCTATCAGCCTGTTTTCACGAAGGTCGCTGTGAATGGTGCCGGGAACACGAGCCGGGTATAAAGAGTCGCTGCCGTATTCGGCAAATAGCCAGCCTTTGTTCAGTATCAACAGGTTTTTCTCCTGTGCATTTACCCTAAGCAACCCGGTAATGATGATCAGCACAAAAAGAGAAAATTGCTTTTTCATTTATAAAACTTTATATTTATAAAACGCAACGAATGATTTTTTTATGTTTTTTTCTTCTTTATAGTATGTTTAAATTTCAATAGGGCAAAATTTAACTCCAGTGTCGTTTCTGTTTCATTTAATGATAAATCATTGTCAAGAATTTCAGCCATTATTTCACCACTTCTTTGAAGCAGGTTTTTCTTGTTTTTATCGTTTTTGATCTCTGTAAGTTCTTTTATATTGCGCGACAATTGTTTTATTCTTGCAAAAGTTTCAATTATTGTCAGTGTTGTTTGTGTTGCTTTTGTGCCTTTGAGGATCGTAGCAAGCATATAAAGCCCTCTTTCGGTAAATGCTTTGGGAAGCTGGGGAGAGAACTTAATTCGTTCGAGGTGGTGGAAATTTTCCACCACCTTGCTTTTTTCTGCTTTGGTGATTTCAAAAATATAACCTTTCGGAAATTTTTCAGGGTTGTTCTTGACTGCTTTATTAATATCGCGGGTTTGAACACCATAAAGCTCAGCAACGTCAACATCCAAAAGAACCTTCTGTTGTCTGATTTCGATGATTTTATTTTCTACTTCTTTGAGGTTGATAAGCGCAGTCATGAAAATTATGTTAATTTTTTGCGAGCATAAGTAATTATCAGGTTTTGCATAATTACAAAAGTTAACGCACTATTGTTCCCAGATCAGCGAAGCAGCGCCAAGTATCAGCACATCATTTTCTTTAATGCCGGAAGGCAAAATTTTAACCTTGTTTTTATATAGTTTCAAAAGATTTTTTTCAAAGCTTTCGCGTATGGGTTTAAATAAAACTTCACCGGCATTGGCAACGCCGCCGCATATAAAAATGGCTTCCGGGCTGGTATGGGCAACACTGTTGGCCAGGCCCAGTCCAAGAACTTCTCCGGTATATTCAAATGTTTTTAGCGCCTGCGGGTCTCCTTTTTCTGCTGCTTCCGAAATGGTGAAAGGCGTAACATCTTTTTCGGGTTTGCTTTTTCCATCAGCTTCCAGCATGTCGAGGTAGGTTTTTACGATGCCGCCGGCGGAGCAATAAGCTTCGAGGCAGCCGTGGCGGCCGCATCCGCACAGGCGCCCTCCCGGATAAATAATGGTATGGCCGATCTCTCCGGCATAACCATCATGCCCGTATACCATCCTGCCATCTACAACAATACCGCTGCCCACACCGGTGCCAAGGGAAATTTCAATAAAATGTTTCATACCCCGGGCATGGCCGTATACCATCTCTCCCAACGCGGCGGCATTGGCATCATTGGTCAGGATAACGGGAACAGAAAAATACTTTTTAAACAGATCCACAAGAGGCACCGAGCCTTTCCATTTCAGGTTGGGGGCAAATTCAATGCTTCCTGTGTAATAATTACCGTCAGGTGCGCCGATACCAATGCCTGTCAACACGGTTTGTTCCTGTGTGCTCAGATAATTATTGATAATCGAGGCAACATCTTTTACCAATACGGCGGGATCTTCATAATTGCCGGTTTTGATGGATGTTTTAAACAAACAGTTTCCTTCAATGTCAACAAGGCCGATTGCCGTGTTGGTGCCGCCTATATCGATACCTGCTGCCAGTTTTTTCATGTGTGCACGGGTTTTATGTTGGTGTGTTAACAGGTCAATTGTTTTACTTTAAAGTATCATAACGCCTGACCCTTATGCGTCATGAACCAGGTTATTTGCTGTTTTTGGATTTGATCAGGGCCTTAACAGGTTCCAGGCCGAGGACATTTCCTTCCTGTATGGCTTTCAGCACGGCGCCGCCACCGGTGAAAATATAGTATTTCGGGCTGTCGAGCGCCACGATGTATAAGCCGGGCAGCAGGCGTTTCAGCTCCTGCATGGTATCACCGCCTCCATAGAGTTTTACGGCATTGCTGTTTTTGTCGATCAGCTCGTCGAGGGCGATGGTGCCATCATTGAAGTGCGGGGTGAAGCCCATCACAGCATTGACAAAAATGGTCTTTGCTTCGGAAAATACTTTGGGAACTTCTCCATCATGAAAGGATTTTGGATCAACATCGAGCACATATTTTAATTTGCTACCCGGTTTCAGGTCATGTATGTTGTGTGTGCGGAACTGCCCGGGAATCTTGCCGTCCATGGTGTCTGACTCCACGATATAAGGCAGCTCGATCAGTTTTCCCGGAAACTGTTTTGAGTATTCTACAAAATTCCTGGCATGCTCAATATCTTCTTCTTCTATGCCTTCGATTACGAAGCCATATTTTGCACATAAGAAAGCATTGTAGATTACGCCACCCAATACGAGGTAGTCCGATACTTTGAGCAGTGCATTCAATGAATCGACTTTGGTATCGAATTTCGAACCGGCAACAACAGAAACAAAGGGCCTTTCAGGATTATAGATGCGGTCGAGGTTCAGAATTTCTTTTTGCAATAAAAAACCTGCATAAGCGGGGAGATATTTGGCAACGCTCACAGTGGATGAATGTGCCTGCCACGACCCGAAAGCATCGTTGACATAAATGTCGGCGAGCCCGGCCAGCTGGTATGCAAAACGGTCGGCGGCATCACCTTTGGCCTCTTCGCCTGCGTACCAGCGCGTGTTGGGCAAGTAGATCCCGTCGATGGTATGATCGTTTAAATCGCGGATCAGGTGGTTGATTGATGTTTCAATATCGAGAATGCCCTGTGTGCCGTGCTGCTGGAATTCGGGTATTTTTATGGTGATGTGTAATTTATTCTGCAAATAATCTACGATCGGCTGCACAGAGGTGTCGTCAGAAATGGCAATTTCGCCGGTTTTCTTGTTCTTCGGGCGTCCGGCATGTGTCATCAGGATTATTTTTCCGCCTTTGGCATTTATATAATACAGGGTGCCCAGCGTGGCATCAATACGGTAAGGATCATGAATGATGCCTTTTTTCACCACGTTGTGGTCAACGCGAACAAGAACGACTTTGCCTTTCAGGTCTGCATCCTGAAGTAGTGGAATGTTTAAGTTTTCTAAAATTTCTTTATTCATAATTGTTGAATTTTAAAATATCATTAATTGATTTTCTTGTTTTTTCTCTTTGTGCTGATTCCGAATACCCCAGCGTGATGAGCAGCCCGATGCGCTTGTTTTTCGGGATATTCAGAAGCTTCTGAATATTTTTTTCATTGTACCAGCCCAGCATGCAGGTGCCGAGTCCTTCTTCTTCTGCCTGAAGGCAAAAATGTTCTGCGGCGATGCCAATGTCGATCCACCGGTAATCTTTATTCTTAATTCTGCCGCCAATCTGAGCAATGGAAAAAGATCCTTCTATCACAATTACGGCAATAACCGGCGCCTTGAGGGCAAATTTGTTGAAGGGGACGATGGCGTTGAATGTTTCGCCGGCCACTTTATCCCGCATCGGGGGATCATCAACAATGATGAAGGACCAGGGTTGCATATTGCTTGCCGATGGCGCCAGCCGTGAAGCCTCGACACACCGAAGTATTTTCTCGCGTTCAACAGCCTTGTCGCTGTATTTCCTGCAACTTTGCCGTGACTTAACCAGATCAAGAAATTTCATCAGCATTCTTTTGTTTTTATTTTAGCCTGTATCCACTGTTTTAGCTGTGAAAATTCTTCATCAGTGAAATATTTTTTTGGAAAAAAATTAAAACGATACTTATTGGGGTAGATCATGATAAGATCCCCGGTGAATAAGGCAGACTGATAGTGCTCCCATTTATTCACATTGTTTATCGTTTCAGACGAAACCTGTATTTCACCAATGTTAAAAACATAATGCAACGGCCGGCTGAAATCCGGAAGCTTTGATAATGTCCGCTTCCCGATTGTGCGCATATTTTTAACAAATACTATCGCGATGACCATTCCATACAGAAGTAAAAACCAGGCTGCAAAATTTTTGTAAAACACACCGCCCTTGTTCATGTCATATATAAATAAAACAATACCGGCAATAATTGATATCGCGCTTATAATAAGCACCAGCCGGCTTCTGACCGGGTATTTTTTACGATAGTGTGTCGAATAGGCCAGCTGAAAGTCGTCAGCTTCATATTGTATTGTTTTCTCAATAATATCCATCCTCTGCGGGTTATAAAAAAGAGGCAGACCATAACGGTCTACCTCTGCAAATATATAGATTTTAAGTGAAGGTTTTTAATAGAATTAGTTTGTTTCAATAATCTTCAGTAATTCATCCAGTTTTGGTGTAAGTATGATTTCGGTGCGGCGGTTTTTAGCGCGGGCTTCGGGGGTATTGGCTTTATCGACCGGGAAATATTCGCTGCGTCCGGCTGCCGTTATACGTGCCGGTGCAATCGAGGAGTTTGACAGAAGAATGCGGATCACGGTTGTTGCACGTTTCACACTTAAATCCCAGTTGTCCAGGAGTTGATCCGTGCCTTTGTAAGGGACATTGTCGGTGTGGCCTTCAATCATGATGTTGATATCGGCGTTTGCTTCAAGTACCTTCGCAAGCTTTTTCAGGGCATCTGCACCTTTGGGTGCAATTTCGTATTTGCCCGAAGCAAAAAGCAATGCTTCATCCATCGAGACATATACTTTTCCGTTCATCTGTTTTACGGTCAGGCCTTTGTTTTCGTATCCCAGCAATGCTTCGGAAACCTTGTTTTTTAAGGCTTTTACAACCGAATCCTTTTTGTTAAGTATTGATTGCAGCTCATTCAGGTGCTGTTGTTTTTCATCAAGTGTTGCCTGAAGATCATTTAAATTAGCGAGTTTGCTGTTGAGTTCTCCTTCCAGTTTTTTCAGGTCATCTTCTTTTTTTTGCAAGGCTTCTTTGGTTTTTTCAAGCTCCGCAATCAGTTTCTGGGTTTCGTATTTGTTGCCTTTCATCAGGTTGAGGTTGCTGCTGACCAAAGTGTCGTATGCCTCATTGAGTTTTGCATATTTTTCACTGATCTCACGTAGTTTTTCCCCGTTTTTATATGATTCAGTGGTCAATGATTCATTTTCCTTTTTCAGCTTATCGGAAAGCGCCGTCAATTCGTTGATCTTTGTTGAATATTCCTGGTTCTGGCTTTTCAATGAAGCATTTTCGTCCATACAGCTTTTATAACTGCTTTCTTTTTCCTGGTATTTTTTTAACGACACGCACGATGAAAGAAATAAAGGAATAATGGCAAACAGTATTGATTTTTTCAGCATGATCATGGTTATTGATTTGTTCAAAAGTACCATAAATATGATTTTACATTATATATTGTATTTTTAAGATACTAACAGCGGTTTGTTAAAAATGTGATGGGCAAATTATCCGAGACTTGACAATACTTAGCCACCAGCCTGTTAGCGACTGGCCATTAGCCACCGAGCCACAAGGGGGGCAAACTTATGGCTATTGGCTACTTGGCTATTGGCTGTGGCAAGGTTTGAAAATGTCGGGGTGACTGCCTCGTGCGTGTGCCTGGCGCGCGCCGAAGGCGCTCCTTCTGAGCAGTCACCCTGACATTAAATTTCATCTCATCAGCGTCACCGTCCCCTTTTTACTTGTTTTAGACCCATCATTAAAGATGGCCACTAAGTAGTACGTGTACACGCCCTCCATGCATGGTTTCCCTTTATATGTGCCGTCCCAACCTACACCTTTATCGCGGCTTTCAAATACTTTTTCTCCCCAGCGGTTGTAAATGCTTAAAGTCATTTCTTTGATATATTCGCTTCTTACAAATAATATATCATTTTTGTCATCATTGTTGGGAGAGAAGATGGTAGGAATATAAGCAGATTCTGACAAACATTCATGATTAATGGTAACCGTTACGCTATCCCTGCTTATCTGGTAGAACGGATCCGTCATCGTGAGATAATACGTTGTCGTAACCAGCGGCCTGGCAAGAGGCCGTGAAATAGTGTCATTATTTAATCCGATGGACGGGCTCCATTTGTATTTACAGCCCTCAAAAGAAGGAAATCCTATATTTATGCTGTCGCCTTTACAAATCGTAACATCATCCCCTGCTTCCGACACTTTGGTCGAATCACATTCATATAAAAATACGGCATCAACCAGATAGTAAGAAATCGCAGCTTTGTAACTTGCAGGATCAACAACCAAGGTTCCTGTTAATGAATCATCCCTGAAATTTCCAATAGTTATATACTTCTCGCCGCCCTGTGCCTGAAATGAGCCCGATATTAATACCCAGTTTAATGTATCTGTTATAAGACTCCCGGTTGGATTTTCAATCTGGGGAACATATGGAAGAATTGAAGGTATTGATAACCCCACAGGATCCTTTGAAACAAACATTCCAATATGATCAACAGCATATTGAACATGTTCAACTAAACTAACCCAAAATCCGGCACAATATGTTTTATTTTTTATAAGCGTATCTTTTAACATTACCTGAATATAATCCCTGTCATTATAATGTGAAGTATCATAACAAAATATACCGGCATATGCATTTCCATCTTTAGCGTATTGAAATGCTAACCCATTATCGGGGACACCGAAATAATAACTGCAACTATTATAATAATCCGGTGTAGTTGGAGTTGGTGAATACCAATGAAGCGCATAATAAATATGTGCTGCATTTGTCGGGCAATGCAATGTGTCTTCTAAACTCCAGTTTGTTACATAATTTTCCTGAGCGAAAGAAATAGCATTATACGTTATCATAACGGTGACGCATAATGCTATATTTCGTAGTATTCTCATTACTTAATTACAACTATTTTTTTAGGGCTATAAACATTGCCTTCAGCATCAATAACGGAATTAATTATACCCCGTTGGTTAACTGAGTATCAAATGTAGCATAAAATTCTTTAATAATCAAATTAATTATAAAAATTATAGAATATGTGGTGTTTTGCCAATTATAAAGTTTTGATATTAGCCACAAGCCATGAGCCATGAGGGAGGCTACCTATTGGCCATTATTAGCCACAAGCCTCCGAGCCATAAGCCACAAGAGAGGGCTAACTAATGGCTATTGGCTATTGACCATTGGCTCTTTTGGTTGTTTGCTATTCTTAGCCACGAGCCTTTTAGCCACAAGCCACAAGGGAGGCAAAAAGTAATGGCTATTGGCTATTGGCATATGGCTATTGGCTCATTTGTCCCGGCAGCAACAAACCGGCCGCCAACGGATGACGGCTACTTTGTTTAAAAATCCATTTCGAGTATGCTCGGACAATGGTCGGAGTGTTTGGCCTCGGGCAGAATTACCGCGCGCTTCATCAGGTGCTTTATAGGTTCGCTTACCATATGGTAGTCGATGCGCCAGCCCAGGTTTTTATTGCGGGCATTGGCACGAAAACTCCACCAGGTATATTGTTTGGGCTCGCTGTTGAACGCCCTGAACCCGTCAACAAAACCCGAATCGATGAATTTCGAAATCCATTCACGCTCTTCGGGTAAAAAACCCGAGTTGGTGGCATTTCTCACCGGGTCGTGAATATCAATAGGTTTGTGGCAAATATTATAATCACCGCATATGACAAGGTTGGGGCGGTTTTTCTTTAAGTCGTTTACCCATTCTAAAAAATCACCGAGCCACACCATTTTAAATGCCTGCCGGTCGTCGCCGCTGGAGCCCGATGGATGATACACGCTAATGACGGAAATGTCGCCATAATCGGCTCGGAGTACGCGGCCTTCATCGTCATATTTGGGAATACCCATGCCGTAAACAACGTTGTCAGGTTCTTGTTTTGTAAGTATTCCAACGCCGCTGTATCCTTTCTTTTTTGCCGAAAACCAATAATTGCGATAACCGGCAGCTTCAAATTCCAGCGTGGGGATTTGATCGGGCTGCGCCTTGGTTTCCTGAAAACAAACAATATCCGGATTTGTTGCCGTAAGCCAATCCACGAGCCCTTTCGACAGGGCCGCACGAATTCCGTTTACATTATAGGTAACAATTTTTTTCATGAAGAGTTTATTTTGTCGCTAAGCTACATATTTTAATGATACCAAAATTCCGTTATAAGTTTTAAATTTGCATATCAATCGCTTGCATTTTGGCAATTTTTTTCAGAAAACGTATTGTTCAGAAATCAGAGCCGCTAACCGATCAGCAACTGATTGACCTGTATCGTCAGTCTGGCGACACGGATCATATCGGCGAGCTTTTCGACCGGTATTCCCACCTGGTTTATGGTATTGCATTAAAGTATTTCGACCGCGAGGACGACCGCCGCGAGGCCGTGATGCAGGTGTTTGAAAAGCTTTACGAAGCGCTGAAAGAGCATAACATAGTTAACTTTAAATGCTGGCTGTACAGCGTGGCAAAGAATCACTGCCTGATGGTGCTTCGTAAAGACAATACGGTTTCATATAATGACCAGATTCAGTTGAAAAATTTTCAGCAGGATTTTATGGATTTTGACGGGAAATTTTCTCTTAACCCCGCTGACGATGAAATTCTTGATAAAAAATTGCCGGAGGCCATTATAAATTTGAGTGATGAACAACGTATTTGTATCGAACTGTTTTACCTGCACGACAAATCATATAAGGAAGTTGCCGACACGACGAGTTATTCGTTAAACCAGGTAAAAAGCTTTATACAGAACGGAAAAAGAAATTTAAAAATCATGCTCGAAAATCAAAAATGAAACCCACAGATAATCAAAACCGGATTTTTGGCCCATCAGGGTGCATCAGCAAAGAAGGCATGTTTCTTTATTTGAACGATGAGCTGAATACAAAAGAAAGAAATTTGCTGGAACGGCATCTCGCCGATTGTTTGCTTTGCAGCGAGGCACTGGAGGGTTATGAAAAACCCGGTGGAAAAGAAAAATTTTTAAATGAATATCCTAAAGTTGATCAAGAGCTGAAATCGGCATTTTCAATTCATACTGAAAGTAAAAATAATAAAAACGGACGAAAAAGAACCCTTATTACAACAATATCAATAGCCGCCAGTCTTTTGATAATTATTACCGGGTATTACCTGATAAATATTCAAACCAAAACTTCCAGGCAAGATCTGAGTTATCAATCGCTCCCTGCTGCAGATGAAACAAAAACTGAAAATCAGGCTGCATTGCCGGAGGAGAAAAACACTGATGCAGGAACACCAGCAGGAATGGACAAAGAAGAAGGGAAGACGAAAGATATAATCAGCCAAAATGAGAGAACAAAAACATTCGAAAGCAGTGGTGGAAATGGATATGTTCAGAAAAAAGCAGAAATTTCATCTTCTAAGCAAACAACAGTTCATGATATCAGTGAATATTTTGATTTGGATAAAAATAATGATGATGAGGCTGAAAAAGAAATATATAACGGAATTGTTGACCAAACTATTGCAATAGGCGGGGAACAGGGCGGGCCTGGCATCTCGGATTCAATAAAAATGACAGGTACAAAAACGGTCGCCATAGCCGAAAATGAACAATTTGCTTTAGAAGAAACTGTTTCGGCTAAAACAAAAAGCGGCAAGGATATTTCCAGGTCGAAGAAAGAAAATAAAAATGATTTCAGATCGTCTGAAAAGGCCCCTGAAAGCGGAGCAATGACTAACGGCAAGAATCTGCGCGGGATTTCATTTTATAATGACGCAAAATATAAGGATGCCATTGCCGAGTTCGAAAATGTGGTAAAGTCAGATAAAAATAATTTTGAGGCTTATTATTATCTCGCCATGAGTTACTACAACGACGGGCAAAAGGATGCCGCAATGATTGACCTTGATAAAGTACTGAGCATAAAGGACAACTCTTTTTACGATCTTGCTTTATGGCAAAAGGCTGTAATCATGACAGAGAAGGGCCAAACCGGCGCAGCCCGCGATTTATTTAATGAGATCGTTAAAAGAGGAGGGGCATTGAAAAATAATGCAATTCAAAAAGTCAATGAACTCAGCCAACCCGAAAAGTAAATTCCCGGAATCTGCATTAAATAAGGTCTTTGCCCTTGTCGACTGTAATAATTTTTATGCTTCCTGTGAGCGCTTGTTTAATCCAAGGCTAAATAATAAACCGGTCATTGTGTTGTCGAATAACGATGGTTGTGTTATTGCGCGGTCAGAAGAGGCAAAGGCTGCAGGGATAAAGATGGGCGCTCCGGCTTTTGAATTCAGGGAACTCATCGTGCGGAACAATATTCATGTATTTTCTTCCAATTATGCGTTATATGGTGACATATCAAACAGGATAATGAAAACACTGTGCGCACTGGCTCCTGATGTTGAAGTGTATTCAGTTGATGAAGCATTTCTCGATCTGTCCGGCCTGAAATATGAAGATATAACGGCCTTTGCAAAAGAAATCCGCAAGACCATCATGCAATGGGTTGGAATTCCGGTATCTGTCGGTATCGGGCCTACAAAGACCATGGCAAAAATTGCCAACCACCTGGCAAAGAAAAATCCCCGCTATGAAAGCATTTTAAACATGTGCGAATTAAATGAAGCAGAAACCGAAACCCTGTATAAATCGTTGCCTGTTGATGAAATATGGGGCATTGGCGGAGCATACCGCGATTTTTTATCAGGTCATGGCATGCGGACAATATTTGATTTTATTAAGGCAGAAGAGTCGTGGGTAAAAAAACATATGAGGATTGTTGGCCTGAAAACCCTGTATGAGTTGCGTGGAGTTTCTTGCCTGTCGCTTGAAACCTTTGCACAGGACAAAAAAAATATGTGCATATCGCGTTCGTATGGAATCCCATTGGAATTATACGAGGATATTGAACAGGCCACATCAACATTTGCTGTGCGTGCTGCGGAAAAGATACGTATGCAGGGTTCCTGTGCCAGGGCTTTAATTGTTTTTTTGATGACAAACAGGTATTCAAATTTACCCAAATATGTTAATTCAATACTTGTTCAATTACCTGTAGCCACAAATATGACAAACGAAATTATTCATTATGCACTGAAGGGATTGAAAAAGATTTACAAAAAAGGGTATAAGTACAAAAAGTCGGGGGTAATTCTTACCGATCTTATTCCCGGGGATCAGCTTCAATACAGCATATGGGATGAGTCAAACAGGCAAAAACTTTCCGATCTGATAAATGCTGTAGATCAAATAAATGCAGGCATTGGTCAGGGCGCTGTTAAATTTGCCGTTCAGGGGACAAAGCGCCGTTGGAGGATGAACCAGGAAAGATTGTCCCCTTCATATACCGGCAAATGGAATGAAATATTGACGATAAAAATTTAGTTTTGACTTGTTTATCTTCGTTTTTATCGTAAATTTGTTGAGAAAAACTCAATTTTAGGGGATAATTAGGTATAAAGTTAACGAAATACCAAATATGAAAGCACAAGAATACGTTTCTTTGTATGATTTAAACTGAAAATTCGGGAATTAGATGAAATTTTCCAAGACGCTGATATTAACAATACTTTTCATATTTTTTTTAAAAAGTGTTTCGGGGCAACCCGGATGTGTGAATGTAACTATCACTACCAACGGCGGTAATGATTTTGCATTGCCCTGCAATCAGGCATGCACAACATTGGATGCGGTGGCCACGCAGACCAGTGGACAAACAAGTTCCTATTCTGTTTCTTCCATTCCGTTTTCTCCGCCTTATTCTTTTAGTACGGGAACTCCTATTTTGGTAAATATTGATGACACATGGAGCAACATAATCAATCTGCCTTTTACCTTTTGTTTTTTCGGTAACAGTTACAATCAGATTATTGCCGGATCAAATGGGGTGGTTTCATTTGATTTGGCGCCTGCCGGTGGTTATTGTCCATGGTCTTTCAGCGCTTCCTGTCCATCAAGTAGTCTTATTTCCAATGCTATTTTCGGTGTTTATCACGATATTGACCCATCGGTTTCAGGAACGATGTATTATGCAATTTTAGGTTCATATCCTTGCAGGACGTTTGTTGTTAACTGGAACCAGATTGCGATGTATAGTTGTACATATATAAAAGCAACACATCAGATTGTTTTGTATGAAACGTCAAACATCATTGAAGTGTATGTTCAAAACAGACCTCTTTGCAGCACTTGGAATTCAGGTAATGGATTGATAGGAATACAGAATGCCGGCGGAACGCAGGGTTATACCCCATCGGGCAGGAATACCGGAGCCTGGTCAGCGCAAAATGAAGCGTGGCGTTTTACCCCGACAGGATCTTCTATCGTTGGCATTACCTGGTTTGAAGGAGCCACCCAGCTGGGGACCGGCAACTCAATTAATGTTTGTCCGACAGGAAGTAATACATACAGGGCACAGGCAAATTACAACACATGTTTTGGACAGATTGTAACCGTTGACGACCAGATTACCGTTTCGCTTTCAACCGGAGCAGTAACTCTTGGCCCTGCTAACCCAACAATTTGTGTTGGAGATTCTGTTGCTCTCACCGCTTCCGGTGCGAACAGCTATACCTGGAGTCCGGCAGCCGGATTAAGCCAGACAACCGGAGATAATGTGATAGCATTTCCAACAACAACAACAGAATACACTGTTACAGGAACAACACCTATGTGCACGTCAAATAATACCATAACCGTTACGGTGAATCCTTTACCCGCCCTTAGTGTTGTTCCGGCAGGCGGAAGTATATGTATTGGCGATTCCATTGACCTTACCGCTTCCGGCGGTGCCACCTATTCATGGACCAATGATGGCACACTTTCTTCAAGCACCGGCACAACTGTTACGGCATTTCCACAGGTGACAACAATATATACAATTACCGGGACGGATACAAACCAATGTACAAACACTACCACAACAGCTGTGGCGGCTATCCCAAGCCCCGCCATTGTTGTGGTTGCCGATCCGGCACATATATGCCCGGGAGACACCAGTAAAATATCTGTTTATGGTTCCGCACAAACATATACATGGTCGCCGGGAAGCTCTTTAACAAATACAACCGGATCATTGACGTATGCCTATCCCGCGTCAACGACTACATATACTGTAACTGCCGATAATAACGGCTGTACCAGCACCGAAGTTACAACCATTTCTGTTGAGCCGTTTCCTACCATAAATTTCACAGCAGATATCAGGGAAGGGTGCCAGGGCCTATTGGTCAATTTTACTGATCTTACTACTCCAACCGGGACAAGCTGGTTCTGGGATTTTGGCGACAACCTGCCCTTTGGAAGCACCTCAACTATTCAAAATCCAAGTCACTATTATGATGATGCAGGATCCTTTGATGTTTCGCTGACGGTTTCTTCGTCAAACGGATGTAAAATGACAATGACATATCCGGATTATATTCTGATTCACCCCATTCCATTAGCCTATTTTAAGGTTGTGCCGGAAGTTATTGTTGAGTACGATTCTCTCGCTTTTTTCCAGGATTTGTCGATAAATGCCGATATCTGGAATTGGTATTTTGGCGATTCCAATTCATTTCACAATACCTCAAACTATCAGAATCCCACGCATGTGTATTCCGATACGGGAACGTATTATCCCGTGCTTGTTGTCTTTAATAATTATGGTTGTACGGATACCATCACAGGTAAGGTAGTGGTTCAACCCAATACGGTTATTTATGTCCCTAATGCCTTTACCCCCAACCAGGATCCCTGGAATGGCAAATTCAAAGCATATGGTGAAGGAATTGATTTATCTACTTTTCAAATGCGGATATTTGACCGATGGGGAAAAATTGTATTTACCTCAAGCGATATTGAAGAGGGCTGGGACGGTAAAATAAATGGCGTAATAGCCAATCAGGATGCTTATGTGTGGTATATATCTTATTTTGATATTCTCCAGCAGCATCATGTTGTAAAAGGGGTGGTTTTTCTGATCAAATAAGGAATTCTTTTTTTCTTTAAGTATATGTGTGGACGATTTTCATTTGCCATTACAGAAAAATTTATTGAAGAACATTATGGGTTTTCATTACCAGACTATACACCCCGTTATAATTGTGCCCCTGCACAGATGCTTGCTGTTGTTACGGACCACCAGCCGGGAGGCTTTAGTTTTTTACGCTGGGGTTTTGTTCCATCGTGGGCAAAAGAGATTTCTGCCGGTAGCACAATGATCAATGCCAAAGCCGAGACAGTTTCTACAAAACCGGCATTCAGAAAATCATTATTGACAAAGAGATGCCTTGTTCCTGCAGATTCCTTTTATGAGTGGTCGCAGGGGAGTAGTAAAATACCATATCGGATTCTGTTGAAAAACAAACCGGTTTTTTCGATGGCCGGAATCTGGAGTGAATGGCAATCTCCTGAAAACATTATTATTTCTTCTTTTGCCATAATTACTACCGAAGCAAATGCAATGGTCGGAAATATTCATAACCGTATGCCGGTGATTTTTGATAATATTAATACAGAAAGATCCTGGTTACAGAATAATTCTGTGGAGGAATTGTTGTCATTGCTTCAGCCTCTTGATGCGGAAAAGATGGAAATGTACCAGGTATCCGAAAAGCTGAATTTTCCGCGGAATGATTTTCCCGGCTTGCATAACCATGCAGAGACACCGGGCTTGTTTTAGTTAAGATACCCGGATATTATCACTCTTCAGGGTGCTATAAGAAAGTATTTCAGAAATAATCTGCCGTTTCAAATATTTTTAATGCAGAACAGTCGTAGCTGCTAATTATATTATCCATACGCGCAAGGGGTGCCTCAAATTCACCTTGGCCTGGTATAAACTGCGATTTGTTTGATAAAATATAATTGTAATACAATATCAAAATACTCTAAATGTTCATTTATTGTTAGTTCTGTATAAATTTGCGGGTATGGGCGGAGAGATTGATTGCTAATCTCTAAGCTTGAATAATTCACAAAACAAAAAATTGTGAATTAATCAGGTCGGATAAAAAAAGCAATACCTGTCGAAACAAATATTGCTTAATGTTAAAATAGAAGACTTAGAACGATCTTAGAAAGCTGATGCTATCAGTATTAATCGTTCTGGCATGTTGATTCAACACCATGACGGTTGGCGTCGGCTTCAACAGTTTCTTTATAATCATTGATTTTTTTGGTGTTACCGCATTCCTGCGAATACGTTACCGGCTGTTTTCCCCCCAGATAATCATATTCATAACTGCAGGTAACACATTTTTTACATGATGCAAATGCTAAAACGCCTGTGAAAGCAACAAATACTATTAATAATTTTCTCATTGATTATTGGTTTTCAAAATTCATCTACAAATATATAAACTAATTTGGAAACAGCTTAGAAATTGTTTTGAATTCATATTTTAATATTTTATGAGTTTTTTGCCATCATATCCGCCTCGTTTTGATGTAAAACCATCATAAATCTTAATAAATACAAATCGCCAACATTTTCTTTTATTATAAATCATCATTAACTTAGTAAGCTGCACCCCCTGATATCGCTGTAATCAAAACGGCCCAGCACTTCAAATGATCCGTCATCATGAAGAATTCCAATATCTTTGGTTGAAATAAATGAGCAGGTATAGAGGTTTGCCAGGTCAATGATGTTTATTCCACCGCTTTTTCCTGATCCCGAATGTGTAAAAGGATCATTGATTTCCCGTATCCTGATTTTCATCCAGGGTGGTGATGTATATAAGCCTTTTTCAACCGAATACGCCTGGGACATTAGTTCACACATGCTGTATTCAGAATATATTTTATTTACATTGAGTTTTTTCCTAAGCGCCAGGTGCATCTCCTCACGGGTTATTTCCTTTCTGCGGCCTTTCATTCCGCCAGTTTCAATGACAATAGTATCATTAAGATCAAGTTGGTATTTTTCACTGAAATCCATCAACGCGTATGTGGTGCCAAAAAGAATTTTTTTTCTTCCCGGGGAAGAATTCAGCAAAGGAATCAGCTCCGAGTCCCGGTTTAAATAAAAGCCGCTTTCAACCGCGGCAGATTTTCTTATCAGGAAATCAAGCATAAATGCAAGAGAAGATTCCGGTACAGATATATAATCCGGAACCAGTGCAAAGATCATATAGTTTTCGGGACGGCCAAAAAATATGGAGAACCCGTTTAAAAGACTTTCTTCATATAATGCTTTTGAGAAAATGTAGTGCCGGCCCGGTGTCGATGAAGTAGTGCCGCTGCTTTTGAAAATCAGTTCGGGCGAGTCAGATAAGCAACGAATATCGTACGACTTGAAAAACTCAACAGGTAAGCAGGGAATATCAAGGCAGGACGTAATATTATTGATATTGACCGGCAATAAGTCAATAAATTTGTGGTATACGGCGTTATGATGATACTGATAATGGAATATTTGCAAGGCTAAGGTATTAAAATCATTGAAATTTCCAATGTTGAATATTTTTGATTTTATATTTTTAATATCCATTAAAAGGTTTTTTAGTAATTTTATATTCAAAATTAAGAATATTATTTGATGAGAATCCGGGCAGCAATTATTATCTCGTTATTTTTTGCACTGATGATGTTTGCTTCATGCACCAAAGAAGAAGACTTTCCGGATGTGCCCCATATTGAATATCTTGATTTTACAAAAGTTGCCAATTCCAGCAATATTGATGAAAAGGGGATATTAAAAATATTCTTTACCGATGGGGATAATGATATGGGTCTTGGAGAGGGTGATACCTTAGGGCCATTTGACCGTACCAGTAAATATTATTATAATTTCTTTATAACTTATTTTGAAAAGCAGCATGGTGAATTTGTAGAAGTGACGCCAACAGTGACTTTCAATTCAAGAATACCCGTCCTGGAATCATCAAGCAGCAATGGCGCCTTAAAAGGGGAGATCGAAATAGAAATGTTCATCAATAACCCGTTTTCAGTTTATGATACCATAAAGTTTGAAGCATATATTGCCGACCGTGCTTTACATGAAAGTAACATAATCTCTACTCCCGAAATTGTGTTGAAAAAACACTGACATCAGGTTAATTTCCGTATTGTATACGTTACAACCCCCCATATGGAAGCCTCCATTGTTTCGTTTATTTCAATGGGTTTGTATTCGCTGTTTTCGGGAATAAGGAATAATTTGTTGTTTTTTTTCAGAAGGCGTTTAACGGTGAATTCTCCGTTCACGACCCCGATAACGATTTTGTTATTTGATGGCTCAAGTGAACGGTCAACAACAAGGATGTCGCCGTCATGGATTCCCGCGTTGATCATGGAATGGCCGGAAACTTTTACAAAGAATGTTGCTGATGGATTTTTTATCAGGTATTCATTAAGGTCAAGTTTGCGCTCAATAAAATCTTCGGCAGGAGAAGGAAATCCCGCAGATATCTTTGCAACATAAAACGGCAACTCCATTTTTTGTCCGGTATCCGGAGCAAAAATTTCAAAGACGTTTTTTTGTTTTTTTGCCATATTAATCTTCAGAAAATTGTTTGATCATTTGCCTGTATTCCGAAAAAAAGTTTGCCCTTGAAATAAAGCCGATATATTTTCCGTCCTTTACAACGGGAAGGTTGTAATTATCCGTTTGTTCAAATTTCATGGCAACTTCTTCCATCGACTCTTCAGGATTCACCAATGGCGTGGGCATGAACATCAGGTCGTGCACAAACAATTTTCCATATAACGACTGGTTAAAAATTTTGTCGCGAATATCGTTAAGGAAAATTATACCCAGCAGATTATTATCATTGTCTACAACAGGAAAAATATTCCGTTCTGAGCGGGCAATTACTTTTACCAGCTGGCCAAGGTAGTCGTCGGGCGACACCGTGATAAAGTTTGTTTCAATAAGCTTATCAATCTTCATGAGATTTAATACCGACTTATCTTTGTCGTGAGTGATGAGTTCGCCTTTTTCGGCCAGGTTCAGGGCATCAACTGAATATGGGATAAAAGATTTTATAGTAAGATAAGAAATGGAAGCGGTTATTATCAGCGGGACAATCATATGGTAGCCGTCAGTGATCTCGGCAATAAGGAATATTCCTGTAAGCGGGGCATGCATCACTCCGGCCAGTACGCCGGTCATTCCGGCCAGAGCAAAGTTGGCCACAGGCAGGTCTCTTATATTTAAAAAACTTGATAATACAGAAAACAATAAGCCTGTTACGGCGCCTAAAAACAACGATGGCCCGAAAATACCGCCTACACCTCCGGCGCTAAAAGTTAATGAAGTGGCAATGACTTTGAATATGATAATGGCCGATAATAAAATAATTACCGCACTCATATTGCCCCTGAATGATCCGAAAAGACTGTAATCAAACACAAAGTCATGCTGACCTTTCAGGCATAAATTGATTTGGTGATAACCTTCGCCGTACAATGCAGGGAACAAAAAAATAAGACTTCCGAGCAGTACACAGCATATAATCATCCGGGTATAAATATTTTCAATTTTTTCAAAATATTTATTAAAAAACATGAGTACCCGTGTAAAATACACTGAAATAAAACCACAGACAATGCCTAATAACGCAAAATACGGAATTTGCATGAAGTCTATTGACTCAAGCCCTGAAATGTGATAAATAACGTTTTGTCCCAGGAAAAAATATGAGGTAAGCGTACCTGTCACTGAGGCGATAAGAAGCGGAACCAGGGAAGACATGGACAAATCAATCATAAGAATTTCCAGCGCCAGGACAACACCCGTGATAGGGGCCTTAAAAAGTCCGGCTATTGACGCTGCTGAGCCGCAAGCAATGAGTAAAACGATGTGTTTGTATTTTAATCCCAGCCATCTGCCTATATTTGAGCCGATAGCGCCTCCTGTATTGACGGCAGGGCCCTCCATCCCGACAGAACCGCCGAAACCAAGAGTAATTGAGCTGGTTATTCCGGGAGCATAAATGTTTTGGGCAGGCATAAAGCCGCTCTTTTTTGATATGGCTTTCAAAACTCCCGGTATGCCGTAGCTTAATTCCTTTTTAAGTACAAATTTTTTAAAAAAAACGGTAAGAACAACTCCAAATACAGGGTATATAAAATATTGGAAATGTAATATGTCCGGAGTTTTTTCAAGAAACTTCAGCTCTTCAATAAAGTAAACAAAGTTCTTGATAAATACAGCTATAACCCCGGAAATAAAGCCACAAATGATACTTAAGATGATAAGCAAATTCCGGTCGCTGATGTGCTTGAGCCTCCAAACCAGAAAACGATCAAATATTTTTTTTCCCCTGTTGGTTAACATAATTTACAGAGGTAAAAATACTAAAAATTTTCAATAAATGTCTTCGGGATTAGTTTTCGTGGGGATCAAGAAAGATGCAGGCATTTTCAGCCCCGTTTTGTTCAGCTTCCTTAATGGAAAAACCACAACCTTTCGCGACAACCTTATGATCGAAAAACACTTCAACTACATATTGTTTATGAAATCCTTTGCCACTCTCATTTACGACTTTAAATTCTACCGGTTTTTTCTCTTTTTGTGCAAATTCGAGCAGGACGCTTTTATAATTCAACTCTGTTTTTTCAACAGTATCAATATCTACATGGCATTTAAGAATACGGTTTATTATGACCTTTGAAACAAAATTGTATCCCTTATCTAAGTAAATAGCTCCTATCAGCGCCTCAAATGCGTCACCGTTTATTGATTTGAAACCACCGCCCCGTTCCTGGTCAGCATGTATCAGCTTATCTATGCCCAGTTTCTGAGATAATTTGTTCAGATGTGGTCTGCTTACCAATTTCGACCGCATTTCAGTAAGGAACCCTTCGTCTTTTACAGGATATTTTCTGAAAAGAAAATCAGCAATAACAGAACTTAAAACAGCATCGCCAAGGTATTCCAGCCGTTCGTTCGAGTTTTTATATCCATTAATAACCTCCTTTGCAGCTGAGCGATGGAGAAATGCAAGCTGGTATAGGCTTATATTCCCCGGTGAAAACCCGAGAATATTTTTTATGGTTCGAGATAGCTGTTTATCGGTAAGCGTGGCGAAGAAAAATTAACCGTTATATTTTTTAAATATAATTGTAGCATTATGTCCGCCAAAGCCAAAAGTGTTGCATAAGGCAACATTTACAGTACGTTCCTGTAACTTATTGAACGTATAATTAATTCTGTTGTCTAATTCGGGGTCATCTGTAAAATGATTGATCGTTGGCGGAATAACGTTGTGTTTTATCGCCATGATTGAAGCAATTGATTCAATAGCTCCGGCAGCGCCCAGCAAGTGCCCGGTCATTGACTTTGTAGAGCTGATATTCATTTTATATGCATGGTCTCCGAAAGCAGCCAGAATAGCTTTTGTTTCCGAAGCATCACCCAGAGGGGTTGATGTTCCATGAGTATTAATATAATCGATGTCTTCTGGTTTCATTTCTGCATCTTCCAGTGCATTCAACATTACACGATAAGCTCCGTCACCTTCAGGATGCGGTTGTGTGATGTGGTAGGCATCAGCAGATAATCCGCCGCCTGCGACTTCGCAATAAATTTTTGCACCTCGTTTCAGCGCATGGCCCAATTCTTCTAAAACAAGCGCCCCGCTGCCTTCGCCAAGCACAAAACCATCGCGGTCCTTATCAAAAGGCCGTGAAGCTGTTGCGGGATCATCATTGCGGGTTGAAACGGCGTGCATAGCATTGAATCCCCCCAGACCACCTATGCCTATAGCTGCTTCAGAGCCACCGGAAATGATGACATGAGCCTTTCCCAGGCGGATGCAATTAAATGCATCGATGATGGCATTGGATGATGATGCACAGGCAGAAGTTGTCGTATAATTTGGTCCTTTAAAACCAAATTTGATGGAAATGTTTCCTCCGGCAATATCCGCAATCATTTTGGGAATGAAGAAAGGATTAAATCTGGGCGTACCGTCTCCTTTGGCAAAATCAAGAATTTCATCCGTGAAAGTATCCAAACCACCTATACCTGATCCCCATATGACTCCAGCCTTATTCGGGTCAATTAATGCAATGTCGATACCGGAATCGGTATAGGCTTCTTGTGCAGCGACCAATGCATACTGTGCATAAAGATCCAGCTTCCTTGCTTCTTTGCGGTCGAAGTAACTATTTGAATCATAGTTTTTTACTTCGCAGGCAAATTTTGACTTAAATTTTGAAACATCAAAGCGCGTGATCAATGCGGAGCCGCTTACTCCATTAAGTAATGCTTCCCAGTAATCACCGAGATTATTACCAATTGGAGTTATTGCACCAAGACCGGTAACAACAACTCTTCGTAATTCCATTTACAAATATTTACTTGGTGTTATTTTCAATGTACTTAACAGCATCGCCCACTGTGCCGATTTTTTCAGCTTCTTCATCGGGGATAGCAATGTTGAATTCTTTTTCAAATTCCATGATCAATTCAACAGTATCAAGAGAATCTGCCCCCAGATCGTTGGTGAAACTTGCTTCTGGTGTAACTTCATTTTCGTCAACTCCAAGCTTATCAACTATGATAGCTTTTACTCTTGCTGTAATTTCTGACATAACAATATTTTTTTATTAAATGAGGGTGCAAATAAAAAAATTAATTCAGACATGGCAAAGTCTTTTTTTTACTTTATTATTTGAAACTAATTGTAATACGTTGATTGATATTTGTTTAACTGTAATAACGGTTGGTTATTTTAACAAATTTTAAGAGATTATTTCAGATCACTTACTTCCGGTATGCCCGAAGCCTCCCGCCCCGCGTCCAGAATCTTCAAGGATGTTAACTTCAACCCATTCAGCCTTTTCATGCCTCGCGATGATCATTTGCGCAATTCTCTCTCCGTCATTAACAATAAAATCATCGGACGACAGATTGATAAGGACGACCATGACTTCGCCCCTGTAATCTGCATCAATGGTTCCCGGCGTATTCAGCACCGTGACTCCTTTTTTGATGGCGAGCCCGCTGCGCGGCCTTACCTGCGCTTCATAGCCAACGGGAATTTCAATAAATATCCCTGTAGGCACAAGATATCGTTGTAGGGGTTTTAATGTAACAGGAGAATCAAGATTGGCCCTTAAATCCATGCCGGCTGAAGCAGTAGTTTCATACTTGGGCAAAGAATGTTTTGATTTGTTTACTATTTTTATATTCATTATTTTCTTGTTAATTTTAGTTGTTTGGGTTTTTCAATAGCAAAAACCATTGCCATAAATAACAACAGGAATATGGTATTTATTGAAAAATGCAGCCATGCTGCCGAAAAAGGAATGAATGTGCTGACAAAATAAATCCCGACAGGAGCAAGGATGTATAATAATATTCTTTTGATATTATAATTAACGTGATAATACTTCTGGCCTATAAAATACGATGCGACCATCATAGAGCAATAACATGCGAATGTAGCCCAGGCAGATCCCATATACCCGATTCGCGGGATTAGCATATAGTTCAAAACGAGGGTGATAACAGCCCCGAAGATGGATAAATAAGCGCCGAAACGCGTTTTATCGGTAAGTTTATACCATATGGATAAATTGTAAAAAATACCAAGAAACATATTGGCAAGTAACAGTATCGGAACAACTGCTAACCCTTCAAAATATGCCTTGCCGACAAAGTATTTCACCACATCGATGTAAAGCATAATTGCCAGGAAAATAAATGAGCAGACAATCACAAAGTATTTCATCACATCGGCATAGAGAGATTTAGCATTGGCTTCTCTGGCTTGCGAAAAGAAAAATGGCTCGGCAGCATATTTAAATGCTTGTATGACTATTGTCATCATGATGGAAATCTTGTAGCAGGCAGAATAGATACCAACCTGCGACATGGCAATATCCTGGGGAGATAAATATTTTAATAATACCCTGTCAATGGTTTCATTGATTATTCCGGCCAAGCCAAAAATCAAAAGCGGCAGGGCATACCTGATCATCTTTTTCCAGATCGCGGAATCCATACGCAATTTACTTATAGGAACAACAATGAACAAGATTAAAAGTGTTATTCCGCTGGCAGTGAGGTTGGCTATAAAAATATATCCGACACCAACCGCAGGATTATATACCAAATTAGTAAATCCGCTCAGCAGATTGTTTTTTACCATGTATGGACATACCAGCAGGAAAAAGAGATTCAATCCGACATAAATGCAAATATTAAATATTTTAATGAAGGCAAAAGTTTTAGGCCTGTTGATTGCCCTGAGCTTGGCGAAAGGAATGGTAGACAAGGCATCAAAGGCAATGATCAATGCAAACCACCTGATATACTCACTATTTTGAGGATACCGTATAAGATTGGCTATTGGCTGTGCTGCAATAAATGTTAAAACAATAAATGCAAAGGAGGTGATGATCAGTGAAAAAACAGTTGTATTATAAACATGATCTTTATCGGGGCCGTTTTTGTCATAATACCTGAAAAAAGCAGTCTCCATTCCGTATGTGAGTAATACAATCAGCAGGGATACATAAGCATACATTTCACCAACGATACCATACTCCGGTGGAGAAAAGATTCGGGTATGCATCGGCACCATCAGATAATTCATCAAACGGGCAACGATAGTGCTTACCCCATAAATGGCTGTTTGGCCGGCTAACTTTCTGAGAGGATTCAAGAATTCAGAATTTTTGCAAAAGTAAAAAATATGTGATGTTAATTTGCATATTAACGGAAATGATGCTTTTTATTGTTTTAAAAATAATTCGTGTTATCAATATTTTTTGTGTAACAGTTACGTTATTTTTAAAGATCATATTTTCAATGAATGAATAAAAGAATCTTTCTGATATTTTGTATTTTCTTGTGTTGTTTAAAGTCCTACACACAAAATATACCTGAAGTTAATCAAAAAATACTTGAATATGTAAAAACACAGATCGGGAAAAAAGTGGGTGCCGGCGAATGTTGGGATTTGGCATACCAGGCTTTATCCCGAAACAATTGCGAATGGGACGGAAAATACAATTATGGCAAAAAGCTTAACCCCCAGACGGATAGTATTTATCCGGGCGACATAATTCAGTTTCATAATGTTGTACTCAAATACAAACAGGGACGGATGATCTATAAAGAAGACTACGCCAAACACACAGCTATCATTTACAATGTAAAAGACAATGGTGTTTATGATATAGCACACCAGAACAATGGCTATTCAGGCAGGAAAGTGGGCATCAGCGAGCTGAATTTAAACAATAAAGTCGCCGGAACAATTGACTTTTTCAGGCCCGTATCAAAAACTACCGAATAAATATTTTCTGAAGGATAATAGAAACGACCAACAGAGATAAAAACAACTCTGCCCAAAAGAATTTTTTCAGATTGAGATAATAATATGAAATCAAAATGGAAAGAGGAAAGAGCAGGTATGAAAACTCGTATATAAAATTATTGGTTAAGAATACCAGGCTGATCATATTTATCAGTAACAACCAAAATATCACATAAAAGACCTTGCGGACGTATATTACCTTTTCGCGGGCAACTATATAAATATTAACGAAAGAAACAAGGAATAACATTGCGATCAGTGCCGCGGTAATATAATGATATGTGGTCAATGTCCATGAAAAACTTGTTAATAAGGATTTTGAAAAAAGAACATGAATAATATTCAAAACAAGTGAAAGCTGGTCAGAAAGTAAAAAATAGGTAAATAGATATAGCAAAACACATAAAAAGCCCATACAACTTATCATCCATTCACGCCAGGAAAATGAATGGAAAATAAATAAAAAAATCCAGACAATTATTAATAAACCGGCCGCTTTAAAATAAAACAATGAACACAAACCTGTAAGCAGGCCACATAAAAAAATCTCTTTGTACCCTTCGTCCTTTGTATTTATTTTAAATAACAGGAGTAATAAAAATATGACCAGCGCATTCACAATCAGAAACGGGTGGAGGGTAAGCAATGTGGGTGTGCTACTCATCAGGAGAATATAAAAGAAAGCCGTTAAATATGAATTTTTGGGTATGATTTTATATTCAGCCAGGATTTCATTAAGCAGGACAGACTCTCCAACCAGCAAAACAAAAGCGATGAGGGTACTGATCATGGGTGAATTTCCGAGATGCCAGAAAAGGAAGTTATAACCAAATGACAGATGAAATGGACCCGGCATCGGGTATGCTTTGAAAAATGCCGGCAACCAAAGAGCCAGCGCCGAAAGGAATAAAAATGCCAGCTGAAAATTAGTATGATATTTAAAAATTCGTGTAAGCACGCTTGTTTATGCTATAATAACATTAGATCCTGACCGATATCGCGGCGATAATATTTTCCGCTAAAATCAATAATTCCGGCGCTGGAATATGACTTATCCAGGGCCTCCCTGAGTGTGTTGCCATATGAAGTTATACCCAACACACGTCCACCGTTTGTGATGACGTTTCCTGATTCGTCCGTGGTTGTACCGGCATGAAAAATGATACTATCACGAATTTCATTCAGGCCGGAAACCTGTTTTCCTTTTTCGTAAGTGCCGGGATATCCATTTGAAACCATCATGACAGTGGCAACATAGCGCTCGTCTGTCACCAGTTTGATTGCATTCAGGCGCTGTTCGGCCATCGCTGTAAGAATTTCAACAAAGTCTGTTTTGATGCGTGGCAGCACACTTTCTGTTTCCGGGTCGCCCATGCGTACATTATATTCTATTACATAAGGATCTCCGGCAACATTTATGAGCCCCAGGAATATGAACCCTTTATAAACAATATTTTCATGACTGATGCCGTAAATAGTAGGTTTTATAATGCGTTCATGAACCTTATCCATAAAAGCATCATTGGCAAAGGGCACCCCTGATACGGTTCCCATTCCACCAGTGTTCGGACCGGTATCTCCCTCGCCGATTTTTTTATAATCTTTAGCTGGCGGGAGAACCAGATAGTTTTTTCCATCAGTCACCACAAAGACGGAAAGCTCTATACCTTTTAAAAATTCTTCAATTACAACTTTTTCGCTTGCCTTGCCAAATTTTGAGCCCAGTAGCATTTGTTCCAGTTCTGCCTTTGCTTCATTGGCACTGTTTAAAATTACAACGCCTTTTCCGGCAGCCAGGCCATCGGCTTTTAATACATATGGCGGCTGCAATGTATCAATGAACCGGCTGCCTTCATCGCAGGTTTCTTTACTGAAAGTACGGTACTTTGCTGTCGGGATATTATATTTTTGCATGAAAGCCTTAGCGAAGTCTTTGCTGCCTTCAAGCAGGGCTCCCTTTTTTGAAGGGCCGATTACCGGGATGTTTTTAAGATCATCATGTACGGCAAAATAATCATAGATGCCCGCAACAAGAGGGTCTTCCGGGCCGACAAGCACCATGTCGATTTTTTTTTCTTTTACTATAGATTTTATTTTTTCAAAATCAACAGGGCTGCAGTTGATATTTTCGCCACACAATGCAGTGCCGGCGTTTCCGGGTGCTGTATAAAGCTTATCCAGCAAAGGGCTTTGAGCAAGTTTCCATGCAAAGGTGTGTTCGCGGCCACCGGAACCCAGCAACAAGATGTTCATGATGATTTATTTGAAGTATGCGCTGTAAAATTAACGAAATTTTACATGTGGTATATTTCAAAATCGCCAAGAGGCAGGACGAATTTATTTTTTCTTTAAAAGAAATTCTTTCAGCCCCAGAATAGCCTTGTATCTATGGCTGATGCGGTTTTTTTCTTCCGGAGCCATTTCTGCAAATGTTTTATTGTGGCCATCGGGAACAAAGAGTGGATCATATCCAAAACCCTGATTGCCGCGACGTTCAAATAAAATGTTTCCGCAAATCTTTCCGTCGAAAACATATTCTTTCCCATCAAGAATTAAGGCGATTACTGTCCGGAAACTGGCTTTACGGTCCTTACAGCCATTCATCTCCTTCAGAAGTTTGTTGATGTTGTCATCAAAGTTACAGTCTTCGCCGGCATAACGGGCCGAGTAAACACCCGGAGCCCCGTTGAGACAGTCAACCTCAAGCCCGGTATCATCAGCAAAACAGTCAATATGAAATTTGTCATATATAAAGCGTGCCTTTTGAAGGGCGTTGCCTTCAAGAGTTTCTGCCGTTTCGGGAATATCTTCCACGAAGTTCAGATCACGTAATGATAATATTTCGAGGCCGGACTGATTGAGAATATGCCGGATCTCTTGTGTTTTGTGTTTGTTGTTGGTAGCAAAAATTAATTTCATATAAAAAAATACTGGTTATCAGTAACTCAGGTTTTGCATGATTATATCCGTCAAAAAGAACCGGACATGGCGTTGGATAAAAGAGTGTATCCGTGTCGAAGAATGACGGATAATCGTCCTGTATGCCAGTGCGCAATAATTCGAACAAAGAACGTAGTTGTTATAGTTTTAATTTTTATAAGGTGTTTGCTATTTAGCCCACAGATCATATCCATACCAGGTGCCGGTTGCGTAATCCCCGTCATCAGCAACGAATACAAGCCCGTTTGCATATGACAGCGTAAAGCCATAACTTCCTTTTTCGATCTCAACCGTTTTTATCTTTTTTCCTTTAGTGTCATAGATAAAGATCATTTTATAATCTGAATTCCATGTATATATATGTTTGCCATCAAAAGCAACACAGCTGCTTCCGGTTGTCGTTTCTTTTCCACAATCAAAACCACTCATTTCTTTGACCAGCTTGCCATCAGGAAATTTATAGATTTTTAATATGCCGTTATCAAAATAGTAAATGTTTTTACCATCAGGACTCATCGCTAGGTTGGCCTGTTCGTTCTCATACATATCGCTTTTAACCAACTCGTAACGTCTCTGTTCCATATCTGAAATACTGTAAATTTTCCGTTCGTAAGTACAAACATAAAATTTGTTTTCCTTGCTGTTATACATAATGGAACGCATGTCGAGTGGTAAATCGTAACTGTCAATAAGTTTTCCTTCAAAAGAATATTTACATATCTGGCCTTTGTTAGCTTTTCCACCATTTATAGTATAATAGTATTTTCCGTCGGAGGCGATATGGACATTGTGTGTCTGAGGATCTTCATCAAAAGTGATTTTGGGCTTTAACACCTGCGCTCCAGATTTAGTTGAAATTACCAGCACAGTCACAAGCGCCAGGCTGAAAAATAATATTTTTTTCATGACTTTAGGAATTAAATTGATATCATTTTCCAATGAAAATTCAATGTATAAAATTACAAAAAATGATGCAAAATGCAGCGATGTTGATATTTTAACACCAAAATTGTGAGTTTCCATGTGGCCGGTAGTTCATCATATTATTGAAAACCGACCGTGTTATCATGTATAATTTGGAAGAAGAGTATTTTGCATGGATTTTCACAAGGTTTTGACGTAGCTTGATCGTATTATGATTTATTATAAATTTGGACTGTTGAAAAGAATCCCCTTAATTCACCAAAATGTTTTATCACTGAAATTAAAACTTATGAAACGCTGCTTTTTACTTGTCTTTATCATTTTTATTGTGTGCACTTCATTTATCAAATTTAATAAAACTAGTTTTCTGGCCAGATATAGGCCTGATGCATTCAAAAGTAATATTGTCGTCTTTAGGCAAACCTGTAATGATAATTTATTTGTTCCCGGAGATTTTGATGGTGACGGACGAACAGATACGCTTATATATGATAACATTAGCAAAATTTCAAAAAAGCCCGTTGTTAATATTCCGGATTTTAGCGAAGGAGGTTCCCCGGATAAATATTTGGACAGCCTTAAATCTGACCTTTATATTACCCTTAAAAACAAAAAAGCAGACACGCTTCATTTGGGTTTAGCCAGAGGGCTTTTTTGCCTGATAAATATAGGTGACAATAATAACGATAAGCGGGATGAAATTGCTTTTGTAGTCGATTACTGTGATTTCAGCAATTGTAATACGTGTTGGGTATATACACTTTGTGACAAGAGATGGCTTGAATTAAAAAAATTCAATGTTCATGAAAGTGCTTTTTATGATGAAGAGAATACCGCACCTGTTTTTGAAGAGATCAAAGGGTATTTAGAATGCCGTGATAAAAAATGGTATTATCTTGACTACTTTCAATGGTTCAATGCATCCGGGCCGCAGGATACGATTATGAAACCGTTGATTCTAAAAAAAAGGTGCAGATAATAAAGGTCGATGTTATTTTAATCCCTTCAGATTCGCTTTTCTGATGCTATCTTTTTTTGTTTCGGAAAGATTGTAACTATATTTAAATAATGCCGGTTCCCAGTCGCCATACATTGCATTGGGTAAAATAACAAAGCGCTTTCCAAAATCGTTTCTCAGGCTGTCGACGCGGGACTCCCGTATTTCCGGACTTTGTTTGTCAAAAACATTTACAAAATCCGAAAGGTTATCTCCGATTAACAGGCTTATGTGATATGTTTCAGCGATTTTTTTCCTGTGAATTTCTTTGTTTGTGGTGCCGGATTTCATGAAAAGATGCTGGTTATCGGCAAAAGGAAACCCCTTTTCTTTAAGATTTTTCAACGTTCCCTCACGTTGGTTTTCGGTGCGGTTGGTCACATAAAATACTTCTGCGTTTTTTCCGGCAACATAATTTAAAAAATCAACTGTGCCGGGCAATGCTTCGGCTATGCCTTTGTTCACCCATTCATCCCATTTTACAGGATATGCAATGCCAGACAATACGCATTCCGCTTCGTAGGGGCTGTTATTGAGCATGGTTTCGTCAATATCGACAATTATAGCGCGTTTTGTGTTTATACTTGTATTTGCCATATCCTGATCAAACATCATTCTTGCAAGGTTGAACGACTGGTAATACATGGCTTTGATTTCAGCCGCACACTGATGATAAAGTACGGCCATTTCCATGTAGTCGTTGTTGTGCCTGACTGTTGGAGCAGAAACTTTTTCAGTGTTTTTGCAACCAATGGGTATCAGGATAGAGGCTGCAAACAGACAAAGGAAAAAATTTTTCATTTTCATTGCATAAGATTTTTTGCGCATAGGTATTAAAACCCAAAGATACAAAAAGAAGGATACTGGTAAATGAAAAATCCCTGTAAAGCATTATTACAGGGATTTTTAAAATAGATGATTTCAGAATGGCATCAGAATTTCATCTCGGCCATACGAAGGTAGCTTTTATACCTCCATTTAGCATTTTCTTCTGCTGCTTTGAAAAGTTCATCAGCATCCTGCGGGAACATTTTTTTCAGTGATGTATAACGGACTTCACTGTTTAGGAAGTTTTGGAATTCTTCCCATTTGGGCTCTTTTGAATCGAGAACAAACGGATTTTTTCCTTCTTTTTCGAGCAGTGGGTTGTAGCGGTACAGATGCCAGTAACCGGCTTCAACGGCCCGTGCAGCTTCTTCCTGTGATTTACCCATACCGGCGCGAAGCCCGTGGTTGATACAGGGTGCATAAGCTATGATGATAGATGGTCCCGGGTATGCTTCAGCTTCCTTAATTGCTTTAAAATACTGGCTGTAACTCGCTCCTATAGCCACCTGTGCTACGTATACATATCCGTATGACATTGCCATCATGCCCAGGTCTTTTTTACGGATGCGCTTTCCGGAGGCGGCAAATTTAGCTACAGCAGCAATCGGGGTAGACTTTGATGCCTGTCCGCCGGTATTGGAATATACTTCAGTGTCAAGAACAAGCACATTAACATCATTGCCTGAAGCAAGTACATGGTCTAGGCCGCCGTAACCAATATCATAAGCCCATCCGTCGCCGCCAAATATCCAAACCGATTTTTTCACGAGGTAATCCTTCATGTCGAATATTTGTTTTGCCAGCGGATGTGTCGATTTTTCAATCAACGAAAGAACTTTGTCTGACGCTGCTTTTGATGCTTCAGCATTGTTCATGTTTTCAATCCAGGCTTTGAAGGATTCTTTTATTTCGGTAGATAAATCTGACGCGAGTCCTTCTTTCATCAGTTTTTCGATACGTAATCTGAGTTTTCTCACACCTGTCTCTATTCCGTATCCATATTCGGCATTGTCTTCAAACAGTGAATTTGCCCATGCAACACCCTTACCTGATTTGGCAATAGAATATGGTGTAGCAGGAGCAGAACCACCATAAATGGAAGAGCACCCTGTTGCATTTCCGACAATCATTCTCTCGCCGTACAGTTGAGTGATTAATTTAATATAAGGTGTTTCGCCACAACCGGCACAAGCGCCTGAAAATTCAAATAATGGCTGTGCAAACTGGCTGTTTTTAAATGTTTTGAAGATATCAAGATTGGCTGTTTTATATCCGACATGGTTTTCCATGTAATTAAAGCGCTCGATTTCGGCTTCCTGTGTTCCAAGCGGTTTCATTTCGAGAGCCTTGGTCTTGGAGGGACAAACTTCGGCACAATTACCACAGCCTGTGCAATCGAGTACACTGACCTGAATACGGAATTGCAGGCCTTCGAGTTCTTTGCCAACAGCTTTTAATGTAATGGTATTTGCCGGAGCATTTTTTATATCTGTTTCATTAAGCAGGAATGGACGAATAGCTGCATGAGGGCATACAAAAGCGCATTGGTTACATTGAATGCAGTTTTCGGGCTTCCATTCAGGAACATTGACGGCAATACCTCTTTTTTCGTAACGCGTAGTGCCTGATGGGAATGTTCCGTCTTCCCTGCCAAGAAATGCACTGACAGGAAGATCATCGCCCTTAAGGGCATTGATCGGGACAAAAACATTTTTAATGAAATCAGGGAGATTATTATTTTCAACTTTAGCATCATCGGGCAGGTTTTTCCAATCGGCCGGAACAATAATTTCCTCAATCTGGTTCATACCTTCATCAATAGATGCAATATTCATTCTTACAATATCTTCACCTTTTCTGCCGTATGTTTTTTCGATGGCTTTTTTCATCTGGGCAACGGCCTGGTCTATCGGAATTACATTCGACACCTTGAAAAATGCAGTTTGGGTTATGGTGTTAGTTCTGTTACCCAGCCCGATTTCTTCTGCAATTTTAGTGGCATTGATAATGTAAAACTTGATGTCATTGGCTGCAAGATACTTTTTAATACTATTGGGAAGGTGTTCTTTTGTTTCTTCCACCCCCCATATGCTGTTCAAAAGGAATGTGCCGCCTTTTTTCAGACCCTTCAGCATATCATATTTATCAAGGTATGCAGGAACATGGCAGGCAACAAAATCAGGAGTATTAACCAGGTACGGTGATCTGATAGCCTGGTCGCCAAAACGCAAATGGGATACAGTAACGCCACCGGATTTCTTGGAGTCATAAGCAAAATATGCCTGGCAATACTTATCAGTGGTTTCGCTGATGATCTTGATTGAGTTTTTATTTGCGCCAACCGTTCCGTCTGAGCCAATACCATAAAATTTTGCTTCATAGGTTCCCTTGGGAGCAACACTGATTTCTGGCAATAAGGGAAGTGATTTATAGGTAACATCGTCAACGATCCCAACGGTAAACTGGTTCTTGGGTTCGCTCAGTTTCATGTTTTCAAAAACTGAAATCATCATCGCGGGAGTAGTATCTTTTGAACTTAAGCCATAACGTCCGCCAACGATCATTGGAGCGTTTTTCTGGTTATAGAAAATATCTCTTATGTCTAGATATAATGGTTCGCCATTAGCCCCGGGTTCTTTAGTCCTGTCAAGAACAGTAATTCTTTTTACTGTAGACGGGTAAACATTAAAGAAGTATTTTGCTGAGAAAGGACGGTAAAGATGTACAGAAATAATACCCACTTTTTCACCTTTTGCCATAAGGTGATCGACCACCTCTTTCAGTGTTTCAGTAATTGAACCCATTGCTATAACAATGTGTTCTGCATCTTTTGCCCCGTAGTAGGTGAATGGATGGTATTCTCTGCCGGTAACCTTTGAGAGTTGCTGCATATAGTCTTCAACAATGTCAGGAACACTATCGTAAAATTTATTGGCAGCTTCTCTGGATTGGAAATATATATCGGGATTCTGGGCAGTACCTCTTGTAACAGGATGTTCAGGGTTCAATGCCCTGTCGCGGAATTCTTTTAATGCTTTCTGATCAATTAATTTTTCCAGATCGTTCATGGAAGGAGCTTCCACTTTCTGGATTTCGTGTGAAGTGCGGAATCCGTCAAAGAAATGCAGGAAAGGCACTCTGGATTTTATGGCTGTTAAATGTGCTACGGCTGCAATATCCATGATTTCCTGAACACTTCCGGTAGCAAGCATGGCAAAACCGGTATGGCGTGTACTCATCACGTCACTGTGATCACCAAATATAGATAAAGCCTGGGCAGCAAGACTTCTTGCAGAAACATGTAAAACTCCCGGTAATAATTCTCCGGAAATTTTATACATATTGGGAATCATTAAAAGAAGACCTTGTGAGGCGGTGTACGTGGCTCCGAGAGCGCCGGCCTGTAATGCTCCATGTAAAGCGCCGGCAGCGCCTGCTTCCGACTGCATCTCCGATAAACTTACTGTTTCTCCGAAAATATTCTTTTTTCCGGCTGCCGCCCACTCATCAATATTTTCTGCCATATTCGACGATGGCGTAATAGGATAAATGCATGCTACTTCAGTGAACATATATGCAATATATGCTGCAGCATAATTACCGTCACATGTGATAAAATTTGATTTTTTTTCCATTTCAAAATTCTTATTTAATTTGCTGATAATATGAATATTTATAAATTGTCAACTTTTTTTCAGGCTGCGAAATTAATGATTTATTTCCAATGAATAAAGATGAAATAACGTAAAAATAAATAAACGTAGAAAAAATCAGGACGTTATTGTGCTTTAGAAGGACGAATCGCGGATGAACCTACTTTTTTGTCTTGCCGGTGTCAACGGAAGTATTGGTTGAATCCTGCTGCAATAATTTATCAGCATTATTTAGGGCGTTATTCCGTTCTATTTCCATTAATGAATCTTTTTCACGATCCTGCTTGTCAATTTCTTTTTGGGTGGGGCCGCAGGAAACCAGGAAAAGCAGCGAACAAAGCAGAAATACAATTTTTGAAGTTTTCATTATTAACGTATTTGTTTTGTGTTAAAAATGTTGAAAAGATTTAAATTTATTGGCTTAATCAATGCATTGACCATACAAAACTACTAAAATCATTTATAAATCCAGAAATTGTTTTGCACCTGGGATAAAATCCTCCTGTGAATCAAAAATGCCATGATTATGGTCTCCTTTTAACTCAATGAATTTCTTAGTACCGGTGAACTTTTCATAAAGCCTGACACCATTTAAGTACGGAACGGTTTCATCAGTCTTGCTGTGTGCAAATAAAATAGGGACTTCAATATTTGAAAGTTTTTCTCCCGATGTGAAAAAGAATCTCATGATTAAAATTCTTGGTAAAAACCTGAAAAGCCTGCCGGACATGTCATAAAGGCTGTAAAAAGTTGACTCCATGATCAAAGCATGACAATTTTTATGCTGTGCCAGGTTAATTGCAACAGCCCCACCTAACGACCACCCCCAGATGATGATTTTTTGTTTAGGTATGCCACGGTCCCTTGTAAGGTATAGCCAGGCAGAGGCCGCATCTTCGTAAACATCTTCTTCTTTTTTTATTGTTCCGCTGCTGATGCCATACCCCCGATAATCGATGGCGAGGGCATTGCAACCCAGTTCCCGGAATAGCCGCATCCGTTTTTCCCCCCTGGAAATATTTCCTGCATTTCCATGAAAAAATAAAATGGTATATCGGGCCGAATCCACGGGCATCCACCAAGCATGTAACCGTTGGCCATCAGCCGTAGTTATGAAATGTTCCTGTATATTCAGATCCTCTGGCGGAGGGGCTGCGCCTTTTTGCGGTTGAAAAACCAGGTGCTTTTGAAAAAAATATACAAAAAGACATATGAGGAGGTATAGAACCAGTAATATAACAAGGATCAATAATATTTTTTTCATAGAATTGACATTAAAAAAGCCCGTTGCATATATCTACAACAGGCTTTCAAATTTTTAAATGCGTTTTAACCTAAAACTATTGTATATGACGTCCCGTTGATTATAACATAAACGATGAGATCGCAGTCGCCATTGCCATAATCCACTGTGATATTCGGATAACCCGGGTTAACAATATCCAGTTTACCGGAAGCAACAACCCACCGGTATATTGTAAGACAGTATTTGCATAAAAGCGGTGATGTTATATTTACACTGAAAGAAGCACCGTTTATGTCGGTTCCGCTTGCCGAACCTGTTATATAATATTCATCATCGAAAGGATTCAGATAGGTATCATAGCCTTCTATCCATTCATTTTCGCGTTGCGATGTCCAATGAATAGTTCCTTCGCTGTATGAAACACTGGCATTTTGTACATCTACTGAAAAATGCGGATGTCCCAGGTTGTTATGCCCCAGGTTGGTAATTGTATGTGTCCCGGTTATATTGTGTTGTACATTATTGATGGTTTCCGAAAAATTACTAAATGAAGATGTGATGACGGAATTCGAGTCAACATATAAACCTGTCATTGTGGTGATAATTTGTCCTTTACGGGTTACTCCGTCATTACCCATGCAGCCTGTGCTGCCATAATCAAGAATTAATGTTTTATTTGGCCATGAGCCGCTAATGTATAAAACCGGGCATCCTGTTATTGTATCGTTAGTGCTTTTGTTACTGACCTGACGTGCACCTTTCTGGATTTCGGAATAGCACCGGTTAAATGCTCCTTCAGCAAGAGAATTATCCTGAGCTGCCCGGTAACTGTATTCCTGGTTGTCTTCTTTTTTCTTGCAGGATACGTTGAAAATCAAAGAAACCGCTATCATGGCAATACAGCCAATGCTAATGATTTTTACAGTTTTCATAATAATAAATATTTTATAAACAAAAATACGATTTTTCTATTACTAACGATATTCTGGTTTTTTTTATTTCAGGGTAATTAAGAATTTGATTTGAATTTTATCCTTAAGCGTCTTTTTTGCTGCAACTTCGTTAGATTTATTGATACATAATAAACTATGCCTGCAAATTCCACCTCGTTTCAAAAAATCCATCATAAATCATATTTAAAATAAGGGCGCCTCTAATAACGTTAATCGGGTAGCTCTAAAATAAAAAAGGTCGAGGCGGTCGAAGTTCTGAAAACCGCAGTATACTGAGTGTATATGAGCATTTGAAGAACGAAGACAAACAAAGAAATTTGAAGTTTTTTGAGGTGTCCATAAATTAAAAACGGGCTCTAACTTTTTGGTTCAATTTTATCCTCATGAAATGAAGAATAATATAATTCAATAAGTTCACGGGCGGCGACATAAGAGCTTTTTGCATTGCGGGCTATACTGCTTTCAATAGCTCTGATTTTATTTTCAATTTTTTTATTATTGTAAAAATCAGAGAAAAGCTGTTCTTTAAGGGCATAATGCATACGTGCCAGTGATTGTTCGGTGCGTTTGCCGTAAAAATACCCGTTGTTTTTAGAGAAGGTGTGGTAATCGTCAATAATTTTCCACAATTCTTTAATTCCTGATTTTTCTCTGGCCGAGCAGGTTGTTACCCTGGGTTGCCAACCGGATGAAGGTATTGGAAATAAGTTCAGCGCTTTTTGATATTCTGCTTTTGCCAGGCCAGCTTTATAAATGTTGTCGCCGTCAGCCTTATTTATTATCACAGCGTCGGCCATTTCCATGATTCCCCTTTTTATTCCCTGGAGTTCATCACCGGCTCCGGCGAGCATTAGTAAAAGAAAAAAATCAACCATTGAATGAACAAGAACTTCAGATTGTCCGACACCTACTGTTTCAACAAAAATAATATTAAACCCCGCGGCTTCGCAAAGTATGATGGTTTCCCAGGTTTTACGGGCAACACCGCCCAGCGTTCCTGCCGATGGGGATGGCCGGATAAAAGCGTTTGGATCAACCGACAATTCTTCCATGCGCGTCTTATCTCCGAGTATGCTGCCTTTGGTGCGATAACTACTTGGATCAATAGCCAAAACGGCCAGTTTAAACTTTCGCCGGGTAAGATATTTTCCCAATGCTTCAATCAACGTGCTTTTACCAACACCCGGCACGCCGGTAAATCCAATTCGTATTGAGTCCCCGGAATGAGGAAGGCATATTTCAAGAACTTGCTGAGCTAATTGCTGATGCTCAGGACGGGTACTTTCAATTAAAGTAATAGCCTTACTCAACATGGTGATATTTCCGGCCAATACTCCTTCAACTATTTCCGCTGCCGTTAATTCTGGCGTTTTTTTCTGCCTGAGGCGCGAAAGGGCATCTTTGCTTATTGCAGAAGGTTGTTCAATGCCTTCCTGGACTTTTAGGGCGCTTTTAAATGGTTTTGAGCTCAATGGATCATATTTTCTAATCACAAAAATACTGTTTTCTGCAAAACAGACATTACCCGGGCTTGCATTTAATATTACTTTTGTTTCGATTATAAAACAACATGATATTATGAAAAAAGTTCTGTTTATTGTTTTGTTTTCATTGGCCTTTCATTATTCACAGGCACAAAAAAGTGAAGAACGGGTTTGTGGAAAGTGGCTGGGGACGTTGAATGCAGGTGGTGTTGGCTTACACATAGGATTGGTTGTTTCGGATTCAGCAGGAGTTTTGGTTTCAAAATTACTGAGCCCCGACCAGGGAGTCATGGATATAAAAGTAGATAAAACTGAAATGATTAATGATTCTCTTAAATTTATTTCTAAAGAAATCCGGGCTTCCTTTAAAGGGAAAATAAACATTCAAAATGATTCGCTGCAGGGTTATTGGAAACAGGGGGCACGATTGCCGCTTGCTTTTGTGAGAGTCAATGAACTTCCTGAATTTGTAAGGCCGCAGGAGCCAAAACGTCCATTCCCGTATAAAGAAGAAGAAGTAACCTTTTCAAATGACAAAGCAGGGATTTTATTTTCGGGAACGCTGACACTTCCTTCTTCCGGTGAAAATTTTCCTGCAGTAGTTATGGTAACCGGCTCCGGCCCGCAAAATCGTGATGAAGAACTTCTGGGGCATAAACCATTTCTTGTTATTGCAGATTATCTGACCCGCAACGGAATAGCGGTATTAAGATATGATGACAGGGGAGTCGGAAAATCAAAAGGCGTTTTTTCTACAGCCACAACCCTCGATTTTGCTGATGATGCGGAAGCCGCATTTGAGTTTCTCAGGAATGATAAACGCATTGATCAGAAAAAAACAGGACTTATCGGGCATAGTGAAGGCGGGCTTATTGCGCCAATTGTTGCCGCCAGAAATAAAAATGTCGGGTTTGTTGTTATGCTTGCAGGCCCGGGGCTGAAAGGAGAGGATATATTGTTGCTCCAGGCAGAATTGATAGCTCGGGCAGACAGCACTCCTGAACAAGAAATTGAAACCAATACGGCATTTAATAAAAAACTTTATAATATAGCTATTAAAGAAAAAGACGACAAAAAAGCTGCTTCAAAAATGCGCGATCTTATTGATGAATACTGGAAAACATTGAATCCTGAAACCATAAAAAACATTGGTGCCGACAAACAGGCTCTTGTGCAAAGTGTTTACCAGCTTATTTCACCATGGTTCAGATGTTTTTTAACTTATGATCCTAAAATGGCGCTGACAAAAACTAAATGCTCTGTTCTCGCCGTAAATGGTAGTAAGGATATGCAGGTTCCTTCACAGCAAAATATTACTGCTATTAAGAAATATCTTACTAAAGCCGGCAACAAAACCTTTGTTGTGAAAGAGTTTGAGGGGCTAAATCATTTGTTTCAACATGCTGAAACAGGTTCTCCCAAAGAGTATATCAAAATTGAAGAAACATGTTCTCCTGAGGTTTTGGAATTTATTGTACATTGGATAAAAGAAATTCAATAATATATATTTCCGTTGTTTTTAATTATTAAGCCACTGTTTTGCAGTTGTTTATTTGGCGGGGTGTAGATAACCGTTTCAGCCCGCGATTCAATTTGTGCAAAAAACTATATTTTTGCCGGTTCAAATTTTAAAACACCTGATGTATGAAACTGAAAAAATTGTTTTTTGTAGGATTATTTTCTTTAGGAATTAGTGTTTTGTGTAACGCTCAAATGCCCCAGGTCAATAATGGAGGTTTTGAAAGCTGGGATAACCTTGGGGCAGATAATGTCGAACCGTCAAACTGGAACTCATTTATGACTGCAAATTCAAACTACCTTACTCAGTTTGGAAAGAAAAAACGTATTAATCGGTCTGATGTGAAACGGCCCGGGTCGACAGGTTCATACAGTGCTCTTATCTGGTCAACAAATGAAGTCGTTGCAATCGCGAACGGAAATTTTACAACAGGTAAAATCAATATGGGAAGCACATCTCCTGCAAATTCAGCAAATTATAACTTTACATCGCGTTCGGAAAATGGATTTTATCATTCTTTTACCGGACATCCGGATTCCCTGGTGGTTTGGGTAAGGTTTAAACCAAGTTCCGGTGGGTCGGAGCAGGCAAGAATAAATGCTATAATCCATGACGGATATGATGTAAAGGACCCGTCTGATGCAGGTTCAACATCACATATTGTTGGCGTTGCAATGTTGAACTTTCCTAAGACTAATGGACTCTGGGTTCGTAAAAGTATTCCGTTTAATTATTCAGGTCCTTCAGTGAACCCTCAATATTTACTGATTTCAATGACGACAAATATGACACCTGGGGGTGGTTCTGCAGGAGACAGCCTTTATGTCGATGATATGCAATTAATTTATAACCCTGTGTTGACCACTGGGACTATTTCCCCCGGTACATATACAGTAGATGCCAGTAATGGTGCTGCCATCAGCATACCATTTACCCTCACAGGAACAATGAATGCCGGAAATATTGTAACGGCCCAGCTTTCCAATAGTAGCGGTTCATTTTCAACTCCTGTTGTTTTAGGAACATTGGCAACCACCACATCCGGAACGATTTCCGGAACTATACCAGCCGGTACTTTAACCGGTAGCGGATATCGTGTCAGAGTAGTGTCATCAAATTATGCAATAACAGCGGCTGATAATGGAAGCGATATTTCAATCAACAACATTACAAGTACGGGACATGGCGTCTCTGGTAAAACAGTCTATACCGGCAAGGCAAATACAGGCAACCCTGCGCCCAATCCGCCAACCTATAATTCTTCGATTTACAATATTGATAACGTTACAGTGATATTAAAAAATTACCCTGCAGAAACAGAGGTGGCAAGAGATACCAGTGATGCTTCCGGAAATTTTCATTTTGACGGTATTGCAGATGGTGATTATATGCTTTCCTATGATAAGTATACAATCGATAGTATGGTATGGGGCAATGATGCCAATGCAATAGATGTGGCCCTGATAAAATATTATATTGGATCAGATCCTACGGTTGACCAATCCAGGGATTTCTCCATAAATTATAAAAAAGCAGCCAATGTTGATAATAATGCTTTTATCAATGCCGTTGATGTGGCCAGGCTGAAAGCGAAGATAGGATCCCCATATAATGTGTCAAAAAATTTCCCAAAAGGAAACTGGGTGGCTTGTGACACTGTCTTTACTGTTGCCGGATCTGATTTACATATTAACCTGAAAACGATATGCTATGGAGATTTTAATGCTTCAAGTAATAAATACCGGGATTCATTGGTAAACTGGTCTGCTGCAAAATCATTCCCTGAAAATATGATCACCCAGGCAAATGAATCCATTACAACAAGTAGCCATGATTATTTTGAGGTTCCTTTGCGGATAAGTACAAAAATGAATGATTTTTCGGCCTTAGGTCTAGAATTGAATTATCCCAATAAGGAATATAAGTTGGTTAGTGCTATAATGTCAAAAACAGGCAATAAAAATACAGTAAAAATTAATCCAACATTGAACGAAATTTTGAATGATGATAATGACCTCCTGGTTACGGATGAGGATGGAATTATACGGGTGGTTTATGCTACAACAAATCCATTTGATGTTGCTGCTAATGACGAAGTGATCAGATTAGGATTTCAATCGCTTCACGATTTAAAACAGGGAGAACTGGACTTTGACCTTTACGGCACAGGAGTCATAGGTAATATGTTGGGAGAGAAAAATAAAGATGCATATTTAACAATACCAAAAATAGTTATTCAGGGTAGTGTTGATGCCGGATTTGATTTTACCGGGTACCCGAATCCGTTTAATGAAATTCTTACATTTTTCTATAGTTTGCCTGAAAATGGTAAAGTAAAGATTACGATGTATAATGCGAACGGCAAAATGATCAGAGAACTTATTAATGAAACACAGATTGAGGGAAAACATTCGATCAAATTCATACCCGAGAACCTGCCGGCTGGAATGTATACGTTCAAACTGGAATATACAGGTGATGAGAGATCAGAATGCCGGATTTTAAAGTTCATTCACTGATTTAAGGGGAATAAATTTTTGTATTCCGGTATAACTTTCTGTTCAGTTTGGTTTTTTACCTTAACTGCTTTTTAACCAGTTTAATATTTTTTCACAATAAGGACTCTCTGCGGGTGGCACTACATCTACCCATTCGCCATATTCATTTATCATGAACTTTTGGAAATTCCACTTAACCTTAGCATCAGCTTTTCCGTTAAGTTTTTTTTTAGTCAGCCATTTGTATATCGGATGTTGTAATTTGCCCCTCACGGAAGTTTTAGCAAACATCGGAAAAGTTACATTATAATGCAAAGAGCAAAATATAGCAATTTCCTCATTTGACTTGGGCTCCTGCCATAAAAAGTTATTTGACGGGAAGCCCAAAATAATGAATTGCTTATTGCTGAATTCCCGGTAAAGTTTTTCCAGTTCAGCATATTGCGGAGTAAACCCGCATTTTGAAGCCGTGTTTACAACCAGAATTTTTTTATCCTTATATTCTGACATGCTGATTTCTTTCCCCTCAATACTGGTTGCGCTCAAATCAAAAAATGTTGTTGGAGGCATAGGCGTTTTTTGTAAATATACAAAAATATGACGAAAGTTAAGTTTTAAAATATTTGCTCTGTCTTTTAATTTCAGGTAGCTGTTTCTAAAAAGCGAACTGAGAAGGATTTTGGGTAATAAAAAATGTTGATCAGCAAAAAACTTTCCGACATAAATAAAAAAAGTTCATATATCTTGCAAAGTCAAAAATATTAATAAATTTGCGAGAGTCTGAAAAAAAGAGACTTAAATAAATTATAATGTTTAAAAACAAATAATTATGAAACTCATTACAAAAGTTGCTGTTTTTTTGTTTCTTCTTATAATGATCTATCAGGGCAATTATGCTCAAAACGTTTTAACACCCAATGACCATAAAGGCTCAAAGGAACCTTTATCAAGTGATGTGCAAGTATTTTTCGTTGCCGGTGTTTTACAGGATACTATTGTTCATTTGGTTTGGGAAAATTATAATGAAAGCAGTATTAAGGAAGTAATTCTGGAGTCAAGTAATGACGGCATTTATTTTACGGCGCGGTCAAAGGCTATAACGTCAGCTTTAATGGATATCAACCTGAATAATTATCCAAAAGAACTAAATTATAATAATAACATTTTGCTGTCGACCGAACATGGAAATATCAGGTATCTTTTCAATGATATTATAAAAAAATCAGATTTAGCGGTTGATCAAAAGTGGTACAGGATAAAAATGATAACCTATTCTGGATATACATACACATCACAAGTTGTCAGTGTGGCTGGCGAAGTTAAAAAAGATGGCTATAAAAGCTTGCCGGCATATCATGCGGATAATGATGTTCATACAACGGGTATATTACAAAATGAGAATACTAATAATGGCCAACTGCAGGATAAAGCAGCATGTCCATCTGTTCAATCTGTTCCTTCAGGGTACACTTCCACGGGAACAACCGGGCTGTTTTATGGCGACAATTGTTGTTACTGGGTGCAGACCCTTTATCAGGGGCCAACGGTTGCAACAGGAAGTCAATGCGGTAGTGTAATAACATGGTGTTGCAGCAATGTGCCTGAAGCACCATCCTGTCCATCAGGATATGCTGAGGATCCATGTTGTGTGCATTCATGCAGTGAATATTCTTCATGCAGTTGCCCGCCATGGCAATGCTGTCAGGGACAACCGTTCCAACAATGGATTGTAACGGAATCAGGACAGGCAAACCCATACACCCCAACACCTGTTGCATCTCCAAGTGTTATTTGCGGAAGCGGGTCTTCAACGTTAACAGCCTCAGTTTCTGGATATGTGATTTATTGGTACACAGGGTCGTGCGGCGGGACACTTATTGGCTCAGGCAGCCCGATTGTTGTTACACCAACCACAACAACAACGTATTATGCAAGAGCATATAGCGCAACCTGCGGAGTTTCAAGTTGCGGGACAGTAGTTGTGACGATAAGTTCAATACCCGGTGCTGTCAGCGTAAGCGGTGGAGGAACTCAATGTGGAGGTTCTATTACTCTTACGGCTGTTGGAGGAACCGGAGGTACAATTTATTGGCAGAATACAACAAGCAACGGGACATCTACAGCGACACCGTCAACTTCTCGGGCCGTAACAGCTTCTGGAACATATTATTTCAGATCCCGTAATGCCAATGGATGTTGGGGGGCACAGGGAAGTGCAACTGTTGTTATCAATACGATTCCTTCAAATCCATCACCTGTTGCCAGCCCGTCATCAACATGCACGGGCGGATCATCAACTTTATCAGCGTCGGTTACAAATGCGAGTATTTATTGGTATACCGGATCATGCGGCGGAACACAAATAGGAGTTGGCAACTCTATTGTTGTTACACCGGCAACAACAACAACGTATTATGCAAGAGCATACACAGCATCAGCTGGTTGTTGGTCCGCTGGGTGCAGTTCAGCAACTGTAACATTGGGAACAGTGAGTACTCCGACACCAACAGCTTCACCTTCGGCTATTTGCGGGAGCGGTTCGTCGACATTATCAGCAGTTGTTTCCGGGGCAACTATTTATTGGTATACAGGTTCTTGTGGTGGCACTTTTATGGGAACAGGAAATACCAGGGTTGTGACACCAACGGCAACAACAACATATTATGCCAGAGCATACAGCGGTTCCTGTACTCCATCAGCATGTGGTACAGTAACAGTGGTAAAAGGTTCTCCAACAGCACAGACTATTTCAGGAACAACTTCGATCTGTTCCGGGGCAACCGGTACCTTATCAAGCACTTCCAGCGGCGGAACATGGACCAGCGGTAATACGGGAGTTGCAACAATAGGCTCTTCTTCTGGCATCGTTACTGGGGTTTCGGCAGGAACATCGTTAATAACATATTCTGTAACCGTTAATGGCTGTGTTAATACTGCAACAAAAACTGTTACAATTACAGCTCCAACCCCACAGACTATTGCAGGATCTACTGTTATTTGTAAAGGATCATCGGCAACATGGAGCAGTACCACCAGCGGTGGAACATGGTCAAGTAATAATACAGGTATTGCAACTGTGGGTTCAGCCAACGGCGTTGTTACAGGGGTAGCGTCGGGGACTGCGGTGATCACTTATACTGTAACAACCGGAGTTTGTGTCAATACGGCTACCCGGACAGTAACAATATCAATACCAACGGATCAGATAATAAACGGAACAACTTTATTATGTATTGGATCAACATCAACCTTATCAAGTACTTCCGGTGGCGGTACCTGGACAAGCGGAAGTACAGGTGTGGCAACAATAGGTTCCTCAACGGGAGTATTGACTGCAGTTTCAGCCGGCACCTCATTAATAACTTATACTGTTACTATCAATGGATGTGTTAACGTTGGTACTGAGTTGGTAACAATATCAGCCCCAACGGCACAAACGTTAACAGGGACTTCTTCACTTTGTATAGGTTCAACAGCGACATGGACCAGTACTACCAGCGGTGGTACCTGGACCAGTGCGACACCTGCCGTGGCAACTATAAATTCTTCTGGCCTGGTAAGCGGTGTTGCCGCAGGAACTTCATTAATAACTTACACAGTATCAACTGGAACCTGTGTTAATACTGCGACAAAGACTGTTACCATTACCGCACCGGTTCCCCAGACAATTTCAGGAACTCCGTCATTGTGTATTGGTTCCACAGCAACGTGGGCCAGTACAACAAGTGGTGGCACCTGGACCAGCTCAATACCCGGAGTTGCAACGGTGAACGCCTCTGGACTGGTGACAGGGATATCAGCCGGAACCTCTGTCATAAACTACTCTGTAACAACGGGAGCATGTACAAATACCGCTTCTCGAACGGTAACAATATCTGCACTTACAGCCCAAACTATTACAGGAACACCGTCACTATGTATAGGTACAACAGCAACGTGGAGCAGTACCACCAGTGGCGGTACCTGGACCAGTTCAATACCCGGAGTTGCCACCGTGAACGCCTCCGGTTTGGTGACAGGGATAGCAGCTGGAACATCTGTCATAAATTATTCAGTAACAAGCGGGGCCTGCATAAGTACAGCTTCTCGAACGGTAACAATATCTGCCCCCACAGCTCAAACTATTACTGGAACTCCTTCTCTTTGTGTCGGATCAACAGCAACGTGGACCAGTACCACCAGTGGCGGTACCTGGACGAGTTCAATACCCGGAGTAGCAACGGTGAACGCCTCCGGTCTTGTGACGGGGATAGCAGCCGGAACATCTGTTATAAATTATTCAGTAACAAACGGGGCCTGCACAAATACCGCTTCTCGAACGGTAACAATATCTGCACCTACAGCCCAAACTATTACAGGAACACCGTCACTATGTATAGGTACAACAGCAACGTGGAGCAGTACCACCAGTGGCGGTACCTGGACGAGTTCAATACCCGGAGTTGCAACTGTGAACGCCTCTGGACTGGTGACAGGGATAGCAGCCGGCACCTCTGTCATAAACTACTCCGTAACAACCGGGGCTTGCACAAATACAGCTTCTCGAACGGTAACGGTATCAGCATCTACAACCCAAGCTATTACGGGGACACCGTCACTATGTGTCGGATCAACAGCAACGTGGACCAGTACCAACAGTGGCGGTACCTGGACGAGTTCAATACCTGGAGTTGCAACTGTGAACGCCTCCGGTCTTGTGACGGGGATAGCAGCCGGCACCTCTGTCATAAATTATTCAGTAACAAGCGGGGCCTGCACAAGTACCGCTTCTCAAACGGTAACAGTATCTGCACCTACAGCCCAAACTATTACGGGAACACCGTCACTATGTGTCGGATCAACAGTAACGTGGACCAGTACCAATAGTGGCGGTACCTGGACGAGTTCAATACCGGGGGTGGCAACAGTTAACGCTTCCGGTCTTGTGACGGGGATAGCAGCCGGCACCTCTGTCATAAACTACTCTGTAACAACCGGGGCTTGCACAAATACAGCTTCTCGAACGGTAACAATATCTGCACCTACAGCCCAAACTATTACGGGGACACCGTCACTATGTGTCGGATCAACAGCAACATGGAACAGTACCACCAGTGGAGGCACATGGACCAGTACATTACCGTCAATAGCCACGGTGAATTCATCCGGAGTAGTAACAGGTGTTACCGCCGGTACATCATTAATAACTTATACAGTCACATCAGGGGCGTGTGTTAATACGGCAACACAAACTGTAACCATATCTGCGCCGACAGCAGAAACGATTTCCGGGGTTCCGGCATTATGTGTCGGGGCTTCTGCAACATGGTCGAGTACAAACAACGGTGGTACATGGGTTAGCTCAAATTCAGGAGTTGCAACTATAAATGCATCAGGAGTGGTATCCGGTATTGCTGCCGGAACATCAATAATAACATATACGGTATTATCAGGCGCATGCATTAATACTGCAACACAAACGATTACTATATCAACCCCATTAAATCAGACTATTACTGGAACAAACCCAATCTGTATTGGAGCTACATCAACCTGGTCAGGAACAACAGGTGGAGGCACATGGAGTAGTTCACTTCCCGGTATAGCAACTATAAATACTTCCGGGGTTGTAACCGGCATCTCGTCCGGCACATCTGTAATTACTTATACTGTATCTGCTGGAGCTTGCATCAGTACTGCCACACAAACAATAACTATATCTGATCCAATTCCACAAACAATATCCGGTAATGTTAATTTGTGTGCCGGGCTAACATCAACTTTGACCGGAACATCAAATGGTGGTTCCTGGACCAGTTCAAATCCCTCTATTGCAACTATAAATACATCTGGTGTTGTGTCAGGTATTGCCGCCGGAACCTCGTTGATTACATATTCGGTTACAATTGGTGGTTGTATTAATACTGCAACGCAAATTATTACAATAATTGCGCCTGTACCACAAACAATTTCAGGGACATCATTTCTCTGTGCAGCGTCAACAGCCACCTGGACAGCCACAACTACAGGTGGCACCTGGAGCAGTTCATCTCCTGCAATTGCTACAATTGATCCGGCGTCGGGTTTAATTACAGGAGTTAGTTCCGGGACATCTGTAATAAACTATTCTGTAACATCAAGTGGAGGATGTGTCAACACGGCAACAAGCACTGTTACTGTATTTGACCATGTACTTGGTTCAATATCCGGAGGAATATCCCCGATATGTTATAATACTTCTCCCGGAACAATAACAGCTACAGGAACAGGAGGAACAGGAACATATACTTATCAATGGTTTACATCAACTTCATTAATAAACGGAGCAACAAACAGTACATTCAATCCGGGAAATTTAACAACGGCACATGATTATTTCTGTACAATAACCAGCGGAGTATGCGGCTCTATGAATTCAAATACAATAACAATTAATGCTTATCCTGAGTTTACTGTTAATAATATTCATGATACTGCTATATGTACCAAGACAAATCCTGGAGTATTTACCGTAGTTGCCCATGGTGGAACAGGAACCTATAGTTATCTGTGGTACAGGGGCGGAGTATCAACGGGAGTAACCTCTAGTACGTACAATCCCGGGGTATTGCAGAATCCGGAGAATTTCTACTGCGTGGTAACCAATACTTGTGGAGTAATTACCACCCCCACAA
>CAZVKJ010000023.1:0-55156 GCA_964626855.1 uncultured Bacteroidales bacterium | reverse complement strand
GCCCACATTGCCAATGCTCATTCATAAATTGCATTTCATTTATTTATGAATAGGTTAGGTTAAAATTATGTAATTTTGAATAATTTATCAGGTATGAAAAAAATCATTCTTCTCATTTTTATTGCATTGTCATTTAATTCGTATTCGCAGGATGTAATAAAAGTTATGCATTATAACCTCATGTATTATAATCAGACAAGTTCATATTGTACATCCTCCAATAATGCTTTGGCCACCAAAGACGCCGCTCTTAAAAAGATCATCGAATATGTGAGGCCTGACATTTTCACTGCCAATGAGGTAGCGCCATTGACGACGGCTCATCAGCACATCCTTGACAATATCTTAAATATAAACGGAATTACTTACTATAAAAAAGGGACAATGTCGAATCTCTCAGGTTCAGATCTGTCAAATTGCATGTTTTATAATTCCAATAAACTTACACTATTATCTCAGAAAAACATCAGCACAACGGTGCGGGATATCAATATTTATAACTTTTATTATAAAGCATACAACCTGGGTACAACGCACGATACAGCCTACCTGACCTGCATTATTATGCATCTCAAAGCCGGAAACACGGCAAGTGATGCTTCAGAAAGAGCCGTTCAAACCAACAAACTGATGACTTACCTAAATTCCCTTAATAAAAAAGCCAACTATTTATTAATGGGAGATTTTAATGTTTATGCATCTGCAGAAGAGTGTTTTCAGAATCTTATCAATTATTCGAACACCAACATCAGATTTTACGATCCGATAAATAAACTGGGCAGTTGGAACAGTAATTATTCTTATGCAAAGTATCATACCCAGTCTACACATACCACATCAACCGGATGCTTTGCTACAGGCGGGCTTGATGACAGATTTGATTTCATACTTGAAAGTGAATACATTAAAAATGGTACGGATCATTTTCAATATGTAAACGCTTCTTACAAAACCGTCGGGCAGGATGGCAGCCATCTGAACAAGGCTGTTAATTACGGGACCAATAACAGCGCCCCCGACAGCATCATCAGCGCCTTATATGATATGTCCGATCATCTTCCTGTGGTCATGAACCTCAGCATTAATCAAACAGCCGGCGTCGACGAATATGAATCAGGAGCATTGCTTGTTAATTTCCCCAATCCCGTTGCCGGTAAAATAGCATTATCCATTTATTCTAATACTCCCAAACAACTTGATATCAGTATCATTGACATGCTTGGACGTACACTTTATTCCTGTCACAAAGAAAATAACGGCACCTGGTGCAATTATGATATTCCCACAGAATTTTTAAAACACGGGTTGTATTTTATCAGGGTTTCTGATGGAAAATACAAAGCTGTAACAAAAAAATTCATTTTGGAATAATAGCAAGATCCGCTTTAGTCAGGGCTTATTCACTCACAGCAAATTCATTTCCTGACTTCTTTTCAGCAGCTTTATTACTATCAATTGTATTGAAAAAACATTTACCTGTTTAACATATATAACAGCCGATATAGTTAATAAAAAATTAATCCTTGTATTATTAACTATTTTTACGTATTTTTGTAATTATGAAACGCCTTTGCAGAAGGTTATAAAAAGTGTTTTATGAATATCCCGGATTATGAACTGCAGGTATTTGATGTAAACATGTGTATTTTAAGCCTTTTCAAAGGAAATGTTGCTATTTATTTTAATATTTTCTTTACCGGTAAATTAAAGTAAGGAGGTAAATTATGGATCAAAAGCCACATTTAGTCATCACCATCAGTCGTGAACTCGGAAGCGGCGGTTCCTATATTGGGCAGCAGGTAGCCAAAGCAATGAACATGTATTATGCCGACCACGAAATTATTACTAAAACTGCCGAACAGCTGTCAGTAGTTGAGGATGATATCGTTGCCCAGGATGAAAAAATTGAATCGTTTTGGAAATCATTCTGGCTTTACAGCGGCACTGCACCGGATGCATACATACCGGCACCACGGAAATTTCCACCCACATCCTATGATGTTTTTAATGCAGAATCCCTTGTTATTCAACATATAGCGAAAGAAAAATCTTCTGTAATAATTGGCCGTGGCGGTTTTTACGTTCTCCGTGATTATCCTAACCTTCTTAGTATATTCCTTCATGGTGATCCTGATTTCAGGGCACATCGGCTGGTTGATAAATATAACCTTACCGAAGATGAAGCAAAAAAAATGGTGGAACAAAACGACAAAGAACGAACCCATTATATAAGCACGTTTACCGGAAAAAAATGGAATGATTCCAAGCAATTTCACCTGGTAATCAATACAAGCAAAATCGGTATCGACAAAACAGTTGAGCTTATTTTGAGCTACCTGAAATTATTGTAACACGGTCAGCCTGACCATAAGAATCAAACAAAGGAATTTCAGCTATTATAAAATAGTATTGAAACACATTGTTTCCATAAAATAACAAATTTCTTATATTTGTATTTGCCTATCTGCCCCTCAAAAAGGTGTTAAACAAATATTGAATTAATCCATGAAAAAAATAAAGATCATTCTATTTCTTTGCTCCTTCCATTTGGCGGGCATTGCACAAGATCTCGATTATGCGAAACGCATTGTTCTGACACTTTCTTCACCAGATTTTAAGGGAAGAGGGTATATTGAAAACGGAGATAAACTCAGTGCTGAACTTATTTCGTCCGAATTTCAGAACCTCGGGCTTGAACCTGTTTTTAAAAAATCATACTTTCAAAAATTCAAAATATCAGTAAACACGTTTCCGGATAAGTTATCTGTGCGTATTGACGAAACTGAACTGAAGCCGGGCATTGATTTTTTGATCGAATCCCCTTCCCCGTCTATCAATGGGAAATTCAATATTATCAAAGCATCCCGGAATCAAATTGACACTGAGTCAAAGCTTATTTCTCTTGCAAAAAGCGCCGGCGACGCCTTTATTATGATTGATAATACCCAGAAAACAAGCGAAAAACCTGAAGATACCAAAAGAATTGATGAATATATTGATGTTTTAAAATACAGTCCGGAATTAAATATTAAAGGCATTATAATACAAACATCCGAAAAACTAACCTGGGACATATCGCCCGTTCAAGGCCCGAGGCCGGTTGTGGTTTTGGCAAAAGATATTAATGCAGATGCAGCAAAGACAATTGATATTACCATAGACGCAAAACTTTTATCAGGCTATGAAACACAAAATGTTGCAGGATCAATAAAAGGGACCGCTGCAACGGATTCAATGATTGTTGTTCTGGCACATTACGACCATCTCGGCAAAATGGGTAAGGACACCTATTTTCCGGGAGCCAACGACAATGCCAGCGGTGTTGCCATGATACTTGACCTGGCAAAATATTACTCGGTAAACAAACCAAAATACACTATGGTTTTTGTCGCACTTGCAGCCGAAGAACCCGGGCTTTTAGGGGCAAAAGCTTTTACAGACAATCCCCCCTTCAATTTAAAAAAGATAAAATTTCTTGTAAACTTCGACCTGGCAGGAACAGGAGATGACGGAATAAAAGTCGTGAACGGCAGTGTTTATAAAGACAAATTTGATTTGCTGACAAAACTCAATAAAGAAGAAGAATTACTTCCCAAAATTGATATTCGCGGTGCAGCATGTAACAGCGACCATTGCCTGTTCTATGAGAAAGGTGTGCCGTGTTTTTACATTTACACATTAGGTGGAATCCAGGCATATCACGATGTTTATGATAAGTATGAAACCTTGCCCTTCACAAGATTCGGGAACTATTGTAAACTTATGATCGCGTTTTTTAATCAATTATAACTTCATTCATACAGGGAATAAGCTTGATTTGTAAATTAATCTGAATTTATTTGCTCCGGCAATTCATTAGTCAGAATTATATTATTAGTTTTGATTTTATATTAACGAAAACATTCTAACACCCGTTTTTCTGTATGGCCATAATAAGGTTAATGACATGCAATAGCGCTATTGAAGCCAACATTATCAAGACAAGGTTGATTGATGAAGAGATTGATTGTTTTTTAGTAAATGAAACCTTCACAACGCTGATGCCGGCAATGAACGGTATGTTTGGCGCCGGAGTGCAGGTAATGATAGATGAAAAAGACAGCGAAAGAGCAAAAGAAATTTTAAAAATAAATGATCAAACGGCGCAGGTAGTTTGTCCCTACTGCAATTCAGAAAATGTGAAGCCTGGCCTCGGGAAAAATAAATTTAAAAAAATCCTTCTCATTATTGTTTCCATTTTGGCCTTTATCCCATTTAACAATCTTAAACAAACCTATTATTGCAAAAATTGTCAATCAGATTTTAATTTATAGCATGACTTACATGTCACCCATACAAAACCTGCTTAAATGAATATATTATAAATCACAAACTCCACATATTTAATAACGGATAACATGACAAATAAAACAAAAGAATTAAACTCATCCGTCAGGCTTATTAATAACAAGCTCCATTTTACGGGCACTTCGGGGGATAATCATCCCGTTTCTATTGATTATATTGCTCCACTGGGCGATGACCTGGGATATACATCATTGGAATTGCTTTTATTAAGCCTTTCCTCATGCATCGGAAGCGCCATATTGACTTTGCTAAGGAAAATGAATAAAACCATTATCGGATGCGAAATACATTCAAAGGGGCTAAGAAAAGAAGAGCACCCAACAGGTTTTGAACAAATATTTCTAGATATTGAAATCACCGCTCCTGATGTCACTGATGAAGACATGAAAAAGGTAATCAATCTTGCAGAAGAAAAGTATTGCCCTGTATGGTCAATGATAAAAGGGAATACCATTGTTGATGTGAATTATAAAATCAACTCATAACATTTTAATCACTATGTCCGGCTTACTGTCAATTGCTGCCGTTTCTTATGCCAATACATTTCCTTTTGTTTATGGTATTGAGAACACAGGTTCACTTCATAACTATAAACTGGTATTGCTGCCACCTGCTCAATGTGCCACCTGCTTTGCCGCGAAAAAAGCCGATATTGCCTTAGTTCCGGCAGGAGCGCTTCCGGAGTTCTCCGATTATAAAATAATCACAAATTTTTGTATCGGTGCTGTCAACGAAGTTAAAACCGTGCTGTTGCTCAGTAATAAATGCATTGGCGAAGTAAAATCTATTGGGCTGGACATTGAATCAGCCACTTCGGTGCGCCTTGTCAGGATTCTTGCCAAACATTATTGGAAAATCTTTCCGCAATGGCGTTCTCTGGATGTGAATAAACATCATGAATTTAAGGACACCGATGCTTTTGTGGTAATCGGTGATAAAGCAATCGGGTTCGAAGAGCACTTTGCATATAAAAAAGACCTTGCCGCCGAATGGCAGCGTTTTACAGGCCTGCCCTTTGTATTTGCGGTCTGGGTCAGCAGAAAAGATCTGCCGGAACATACGATTAATGAATTTTCATCGGCATTACAGTATGGTATTGACCATATCGATGATGTGGTTATAAAATATCAACCATCTATCTCAGCAGCCTTTGACCTGGCCACATACTATTCCAGGAATATCGATTACCGCTTCGATGATACAAAGAGAAATTCACTTCGAAAATTTCTTAATTTTGTCGCCTCAGAAGATTTATAATTATAATTTGTGCAGGGTTCATCCGTGATAAATCGCATCATTATATGCCCGGTCAGTCCGGAGCACAGTTAAAATAGATGTTGCTGGATTAACAGATCCTGCTTACTACTGAAAATGAATGTTTATGGTTCCCGACACTTCCTATAAAAATCCGTCCCAAAACAAAACAGCGCACCTCTTTCCGGCCTTTGTGCCTGAGTACCTGGGAACAGAAATAAAAACGCTGGAGCACTACGGAATTAATATTCATACGTATTTAGAAAAAGCATCTGAAATCACTTCAATGGATTTGTGCAATTTCGATATAGAAACCAATAACTTTCTGGATAATCAGCTAATATCCCAGTATATTCCTTACATCATCAGTTGTTGTATCTCTGATATTCTCAGCAGCAGGAATATACAACCCGATTATGTTGCTTCATACAGCATGGGTATTTATGCGGCATTGTACCATTGCGGCTCGGTTGATTTCAAGACCGGACTGTTGATGATAAAAAAAGCATACAGTTGCGTTGAAAACAATCTTCCGGATACAACTTCCTCCATGTGCGTCATTGGCGGACTGAGTTATGAAGATGTTGAAGCGTTGATACGTTCTTTTCAGGCTGATGTTTTTATCATTAATCAGAACAGTGAGTTTTCGTTTTTGCTATCCGGTAATAAAAAAGTGCTTATAAAAGTTCTTGAAAATGCAACCGCCATCGGGGCTTTGCAGGCACGCATGCTCCCTGTAACACATCCCTATCACGCACCTTTCCTGAAAAATGCATCCGTTGAATTTCACAATGAACTTCTTTCAATGAAAATCACCGGCAACCGATACAGCTTAATCTCAGCTATCGACAATCATATTATAATAAACAAAGAAGAAATTATCACCGAACTCACCCGTAATATTTATTGCGGATTTAACTGGTACAGCTTAATTACTTTTCTTTTAAAGAATGGTGTATCAACGTTTATTGAATGCGGCGCCGGAGAAAGCCTGTATAAGATGGGTAAATTTATTGAAGGAGATTTTGTGATCTATAATCTGAAAAAACTCAACAAAGTATGTTAACGACAAAAGAAGAATTTCATGCTTTTATTGCGGCTCATCCTTTATTCTTTATTGCTACGCAGGATGCCCGCCAGCCGCGTGTGCGCGCTATTATGATGCACAAGGTTGATGAAAACGGCATCGTGTTCACCACCGGTAAAAATAAGGACTTTTATAAACAACTAAGGGCCAACCCCAATGTTGAACTTTGCTTTTATGGCAATAACATGCAGATACGTGTTACCGGCACTGCCACCGAAATTGACGATGACCTTGCCATGAAGCAGGAAATAGTAAGCTCCCGCCCGTTTATGCTTTCGTGGATTGAATCTGTCGGCTATGAATTTATGGGCGTATTCCGCATCAGCAATGCAAAGGCTACCTGCTGGAGCATGGATGCTCCGCTGACACGAAAACGATTTATCACGTTATTTGAATGATGGGTTCCGGGTTACCAGGTCTGATTTTTAGAATGTGCCCGATTGATTATAGAAAACGAAGATGATTCCACAAATAAAATCCCTACCTTTGCATAAAAATCAACACTTTGGATTTCACAACATTTGGATTTGACCAACAACTGCTCGATAGTATCGATGCCATAGGATACCGGGAAGCAACACCGATACAGGTGCAGGCAATACCACCCATACTTCAGGGTAAAGATCTTATTGGATCAGCGCAGACCGGTACGGGCAAGACAGCAGCATTTTTATTGCCTGTTATTAATAATATTATCACTTCCGGACATCACGATTTTATTAAAGCCATGGTCATAGTGCCGACAAGGGAACTGGCCGTCCAGATTGACCAGCAGATGGAAGGGTTTTCGTATTTTACACCGGTAAGCTCAACAGCTATTTACGGCGGTACTGACGGAATTTCCTTCAGCCGTGAAAAACAGTCATTGACAGAAGGCGCCGATGTGGTGGTATGCACCCCTGGACGCATGATAGCACACCTGAACCAGGGTTATGTGGATTTATCACGCCTGAAATACCTTGTGCTCGATGAAGCCGACCGTATGCTTGATATGGGCTTCTATGAAGATATTATGCAGATCGTCTCATTTCTGCCGAAAGAAAGGCAAAACCTGATGTTCTCGGCCACCATGCCTAAAGAAATAAAAGAACTCGCCCATAAAATACTTGTTGATCCCGTTGAGGTAAGCATTGCATTGGCTAAACCTTCAGACAAAGTCCTGCAACTGGCATATGTAGTTTATGACAACCAAAAGCTTCCGCTGGTCAATCATTTGCTTGCCTCGGAAAAACTGGGAACAATATTGGTTTTTTGCTCCACTAAGGATAGTGCCAAAAAACTCAGCCGGGAATTAAAACAAAAAGGTCTCAAAGCTGAAGACATCCATTCGGATCTGGAACAGAAAAAACGTGAAGAAGTTTTGCTGGATTTCCGCAATCGCCAGCTTAATATACTGGTAGCAACAGATATATTATCTCGCGGAATAGACGTTGAGGACATTGATATGGTAATCAACTATGATGTTCCCAACGACGGGGAAGACTATATACACCGTATAGGCCGCACGGCGCGTGCCCAAGCCGATGGTATTGCTATAACGCTCATCAGCCAGCAGGAACAAAAAAAGTTTTCGGAAATAGAACGGCTTCTCGGGGAAGAAGTTCATAAAGGTATTGTCCCGCATATATTTGGTGAATGCCCGCTGTATGAACCCAAAAAGTTTTTTCAAAGGCCGGCATATAAAGGAAAACCGAATTTTCACAAACGCCCGCCCAAACGTCAATAGTTCTAAAAGTTTATCTAAACACTTCTTACAGCTTCAGGAGGAATAACGAGAGAAATCCTGTCACTGGAATGAATATTCATTTCTGTCATTTCAGCATTGGATACCCTTGTGAAAAATATCAGTCCGGCATCAACCACAATGCTATAATATTCCGGAGAAGGAAAAATATCTGTTACCGTACCATTAAAGACATTGACCGCTGCTGCGTTGCCGGCATTCATGACCTTAATGTCATCTTCTTTAATAAAAATGGAAGAACCCAAATTACAGGTATTGGCTGAAAACAAATGAAATGTACCATTAACTATGAGTTCAAACAACTTGTCATGGCTTTTTACACCGCTGCATGTAAAAAAATTCCGGATGCCCGCCAGTGCAGAAACGAATTTGCTGGCAGGTTTTGAAAACACATCTGCCGGAGGCCCATATTGCTCTATCTTTCCTCCATTAATAACAGCAAGTTTATCAGCCAAAGCATAGGCTTCATTGTAATCATGGGTTACATGCAGAATTGTCTGGCCGGCATTACGCAGCTTTTTCAACAATCGTATCATGTCAAACTGCAATAGCACATCCAGCGATGATAACGGCTCATCCAATAACAACATCTTTGGCTCCATAGCCAGTGTCCGGGCAAGCGTAACACGCCTGGCTTCACCGCCGGAAAGCCCGGCAGGCTTTCGTTCAAGCAGGCCGGCGATGTCCATAATTCCTGCCCATTTCTCAACCCGTAAATAAATTTCATGTTGTGTAAATCCCTTGCCGGCCAAGGCATATGCCATATTTCTCCGGACATTCAGATGCGGAAACAGCGTATTATCCTGAAATACCAAGCCTATGTTCCGCTTGTGGGTATTTATCGAACTGATATCCTGCCCATCAAGTAAAATATGACCTTTGTCCTGTTTTTGCAAGCCCGTAATGATTTCAAGCAGCATTGTTTTTCCTGCTCCGGAAACGCCCAGAAGAACGAAATATTCTCCTGTATTTACCGTAAATGTAATATTCTGCAACACAAAATTGCCAATCCGCTTCGATATGTTTTTTATTTCAAGCATTTTTATTGCGTGTCAGTGACCTCAAAATAATAAAAAACAACAGGGAAACGATAATAAACAATACAGCCACTGGCCTCGCATAATTCAGTCCGAACGAGCCAAAACGCTCAAATATAAGAATGGGGGTAACCATAGGGTGATAGGCTACCATCACCACCGCACCAAATTCGCTCATTCCGCGGGCAAACATCATGATGAGGCCCGATACAATGTTTCTCCAGGCCAGCGGCAACGAAATGGTGAAAAACACCCTCATCGGTGATGCACCTAATACCAGAGCCGCTTTCTCCAACCTGAGGGGAACATTCATAAATCCGTCACGTGCGGCATTTATAAGAAAGGGGATGCTCACAAATGCCATGGCAATCGAAATTCCCATAGGATGGCCCACAAGGTCGATACCAATGACAGAAGCCATTTTCCCTAAAAAAGTATCACGTGAAATAAACCCCAGAACGGCTATACCCGCCGCTGAATGCGGAATAACAACAGGAAGATCAATAATCCCCAGCACAAGCCTTTTCAGCCTGAATTCTTTCCGGGCCAGCAGGTATGCAAGTGGTATTCCACCTAAAGAAGCGGCAAACGTGGCTCCCATTGCGGTGTACAATGTCAGCCAAATTGAATCACGTACTTCTTTATCCCTTGCCGATTCAAATACTTTTGAAACGGGGGTTTCAAAAAACATTCCTGCTATGGGAGCAACAAAAAACAATAAAATAATCCCACCCAGTAGGATAAGCACAAGATTAAACGGGGAGATTTTTTTATTGATTTTAATGATCATTTCAGTAATAGTTCATTATCTCGTCACGCACCTGATTTCTGTCAATGCCTTTATTGCACGGTCGCTGAAAAAATCCATGGCAGGGAACAACCTGAAGACCGCATCATTCTTCTCTTCCGGGCTGGCAGTCAGCAGAAGCTCCGCCTGGTCATTACGGTTCATCACTTCACTGTATGAAAATACGCCGCGGTAACCATCCTTTGCAATAGCAACGAACAAGCCTTTTTTTATCAAGTCATCATTCAGAAGAAAATCCTTTGACATGACATCCTTCATCATCACGCCTTTAAAAGGCTGCGTGCTGTGTATGCCTCTGCCCCTTCCGTAAAAAATGGCAGGATAGTTCTGAACAAGCAGATTATCGGGAAGCTTACTCACGGTTTCGATATCTTTACTGCCATCGGTGATCTTAAAATCGGGACTAAACAAGGGCTTCATATCCTTATGCACAGGGATGTCGAGCGGATATGAAACGATGGTGATCTTTACGGGGTCAGAAATATTTCTTGCCGTGACGAGATCGCTGCCTACAACAAGTTTTGTATCTTCCGGCAATGTCCATAATTCCTTAGTTTTACTGGGCACTATTCTCATCACATCGGTAGCAATCAGTATCTCATGCCTATGTATGGGGTAATATATTTCGCCCCAGCTGACAACAATCTTCTCTCCTTTTTTATTTTCAATTTCCACAAACACATCAATGATGGGCCTGAAGTCTTTTTCATTTTTCTTTTTCAGCACAACTTCATTTAAAATGTCGTAAAGTGAGTATCCATCATAGCGGTATGCTCCAACAAAGGAATCGGCAGGTGCTTTAAACACCGTTTCTTTAACGATGACACTGTGCTTTTTTAGTTTGGAAAAGTCAATAATGCCCGGATTTGCCACCTCCCCTGCCACTTCAATTTTACGATCGCCTTTCAGGGAAAATGTTTCCGCATTATCATAAAAATCATTAGTTCTGTCGGTGCTGTCATAAGAGGAAACCGCTGAGTTTTGCGTATTACCGCCATTGTACACATTTGTTCTTTTACATGAAACCGAAAAGGCCAGCAGTAATGCTAATAATAATGTTATGTTTTTTTTCATATTCTGTTTTTATATTTTAAAAATTCAATGTAATAATGTAAGGCAAAAATAATAGTTGTTCATTTTAATGAATAATATCGCAAAAGTACACACAGCTGCCTATTTAAAGCCATACTGCTCATTGTTTGATTTCTTTTTTCCGCCAAATGTGTAGGCAATCTTCCCGAAAATCATCCTGCCGGGCGATTTATAGCCTTTATTATTGATGTATTTAACATTAAATAAATTGTCAATATCAATACTGCACTCGAGCTGCTTTATCTTCTTCCACAATTTCAAATCGGTAATAAAATAAGACGGGTATTTATCCGCCATCAGATAAATATTGTCCACTTCATTGTCGTCTCTCACCCATCGTGATCCCACAAATTTTTCAGCGACAGAAATATTAAAATAATCTGTCATGAGGCTGATACCGGCTGATAGCTGATGAATCGGTATATCCGGAAGGTATTTGCCGCTCAGGTCGCGGTCGGCAGCTGTATTGATTTTAAATTCGCCAACGGTGGCATGATTGAATGTATAATTGAGGTATGCACTCAGGTATTTCCCGATTGGAGAAGATATATCGGCCTCAATGCCATAGATATTTACTTTACTGATATTCGTAATATGATAAATTGGTGCAATGGTGTAACCCATATTAACCGAATCGGAGGTAGAAAGCAAATACATGAAGTCAAATCCTGCGGAATAATAAAGGGAAATTTCGGTTTTTATTTTTTTGAAGAAAGTTTTATCCACGCCGGTTTCGATATTATAAATATGCTCAGGTTTGATAGCTGGGTTGGCCACCCTGAAACCATAGCGGCTGGCTTCCGAACGGCACAAATCGTCAAGGATTGGCGCTCTGAATCCCTTAGCTGCCGAGAGATATATTCGCAGTGATCCCGTTGGAATGTATTGTAAGGTAAGTTTGGGGCTAATGTCTGTCCACGTCTTTTTTTCAATATCATCAAATTGAAAATTTTCAAGGTATTCAACAGAATACGATGCTTTTTCAATATTATAGGCGGCATCATGAAACACAGCCCCGTCAAACCGCAGGCCTGCAACCAGGTTCCATTTGTTTTTCCCGAATGTATACTTATCCTGGACAAACAATGCGTAAATATCCATGGCGCCCTTATTACTAATCAGATCCGTTGATGTATAGTAAATATCTTTCCCATGCACCATACCTGTTTTTGCCTCGCCTCCGAAGGTAATTTCATTTCTTTTACCGATACTGGTTTCTGTCCAAAGCCTCAATCCATAATCTTCGCGTCTTGAATCGACTTCATAAAGCGTGTAAGCGCCATCGCTGTAATACTCGTTTAATCGGGAATACCTTTCATACATACCAAATACATTGGAATAAATCCTCCATTTTTTTACCTGGCCCTTATACTTTAAAAATGCATGATATGTATTTCTTTCAATATTTGCTCCGACATCTTCATATATTTTCACGCCTTTGCCTCTGATATCATCAAAATAATTAAATGATAATTCAACGGTATTATTTTCATTAATATGATATCCCAATGATCCCCCTGCAAATAATTCTTTAAGAAATACCGGCACAACGATGGAATCATTTTCTTTTATGATCTCGTCGGGAGTATTGATATATCCGTCGCTGGATCTGTAGCTGGCAAAAACCTTCCAGTACATCAGCTTTCTGAGAAGTGATCCGGTCAGACTGGCCTTGCCCTCCAAAGTCTTGTAAGTACCTGAAGAGAGGCTTACCTTACAGCCAAAATCTCCGTCAGGAGGTTTGCTGATAAAGTTGATGATGCCGCCCATGGCATTCGAACCGTATAATGCTGAGCCCGGGCCTTTAATGATTTCAACTTTTTCAATATTATCTTTATCAATAATATTCCAGTTTACCGAACCGCCATCGGTTTTATTCAGCGGCATTCCATCCATCACAACCAGTGTTCCTGTTTGTGAGTTCCCTCCGATACCACGTAAAGCCACCACGGTAGATGTGGAAAATATACCAAATTCATTGCTGACATTCACACCCGACACAGAATTAAAAATCTTACTGGTTGAAATTGAAGGTATGCTCATGATCTGCTGCTCATCGAGAAGCTTTGTCCTGACAGGGATATTAATAATATCATACTTGCCATGTGTCTCGCCCTGGATGACAACTTCCTGAATACTAATCATATCTTTTTTCAGGGTGAAATTCAGTTTTATGGCCGAATTACCCTGTATGTTGACTTTTTGTGATACCGGTATATAGCCCACATGAGTTATTTCCAGCACATATGTTCCAGCCTTTATTTCACGTATCTGAAAGAATCCATTTTCATCTGATACTGCTCCCAGCTTAGTCCCCGACAAAACTACATTAACATTCGGGAGTGGTTTATTATTGGTGTCTTTAATATAACCTTCCAGTTTTTGAGCCTTAGCAGTCAAAGCCAACAAAATACAAACAATATATAAGGCTAATCTTTTCATTAAAAAAAGACTGTCAGCAGTAAGGCTGCCGACAGTCGGAAATCAGTGAAACAAAAGTAAAAAAAATTACTCGATTACAATCTTCCGGGTTTCAACCTGGTTATCATTAAGGTAGTGCATGATTACAAAATATAAACCGGAGTCAAAATCGCTGACATTAATTTGGGTATTGGCTGATTTCACATCAGAAGAATAAACCCTGGCACCCTGCATATTATAGATTTCCATTTTGGTAACAGGTTCTGAAGATGCAATATTCAAAACGTTTTTGCATGGATTTGGGTAAACAAGGGTACTGCCGTTAATGTCTGCATCAGAAATTCCGGCGCCCGAATAGGTGCCTGTAACTACAATATCATCAATTTTTGAAATACCGGTTGCCAAAAGTGCATTACCGTTTATATCCAGATTTGAAGTGATGATCCACCGGATTGACACATTACTGCTTAGATTTTCACAGGCAGTAGGTAAGTCAATGCCATTTAATGATCCCGGTGCCCAATCATTTGATGCACAAACAATAGTTCCATTAGGAATATCAGTCCAAACATTAGAGCCTGATAATTTATACTGAACTTTAAAATCCCGGGGGCCTGGATTTGATCCACCAGCCTGTTGTTTTGAATATAATTTCAGCCCAGTGTAACCGGTTGTTTTAAATTTCACCATATAGCACATTGAATCAACCGTGTTATCCCAGCCTGTTGTTTTTGCGCATTTATCAGGGCTTCCCTGTGAACCATTGGTGGTATAATCAATAGGTACTTCATAGTACGAAGCTGCTCCGTATGTGCCATACTGACAACTGATGTACCTTGATGAGTTAATGGAAATTCCATTGTCTACAAGAGAATCGGCTGATGTGGAAGGAAATGTCCATGCCACAATGGTGTCCTGGGCTTTTAACATTAATGTTGATAATGTAAAAAACACACTAATTAAGAGTAATCTTTTTTTCATGTTTCTTTTTTTTAGGTTAATAATTTAATTTTAGGAATATAGCTCAATGTTTACATTTGAATTTTCATTGAAAACAAAACACTTCCGGTTGTATCAAGGTCGGCCTGATGCACAAGAATGATTCCGGTTTTTCCTGCTGCAGTCTGAAAAGGAATCAATGTGCCACTTGTGGCCCATTTATATTTCTTTTTGCCCCAAACATTATCATAGGAAACGATCAGCAGGCTGTCGTTATGGGCATTATTAAATGCTTCAGCAGTGAGGCCTGAATGAATGGAAATATCATATTTCGTAAAATTTCTTGTCGACCAGTTACCCAGAAATGGGTAATAAATTGAATACAACTCGCCACTAGCGGTCGCTTCTTCGCCCGGAGAAGAAAAGGTAGGCGATGGCTCCAGTACACCGTTATTGTCTTTCCAGTTGAAATATGTCAGAAAATCAACTTTATCCTGGTATAGTGCCGCAGAATCTTCAAAATATACTTTGTTTAATAATGGCAGAAAGAAATGTCCGTTTGTATTATTTAACTGGTAACCCATCCTGATGTTTGAAAACTCATAAATGCCGCCATAGGTAGAGTTGGGATCTTTAAAAATAGTAAGAGTCACTTTGGCCTCCCCGCGGTTTCTGTCCATCACGGCAAACTCCCATTCCACCTTATCTTCGACATTCTGATAAAATGTAAGGTTCGTAACAAATCCAGGTGAATTCAATCCCGAATCCACAACAGTTTTTACATTTCCATCATACAATTTTTTAACAGTAAAATTGGTGATATTCTCATCCTGGCCTTCGGCCTGTACCTTGAATCTTATTGGCTTTCCAATGGCAACTGTGTCACCGTCATTATTACACCACGATTCGACAATAAGGTTTATGGATGGAGGGTTGACTTCCTCTTCATGTTTGCAGGAAACGAAAAACCACGCAAGAAATAAACACAATAAAAAAATTGTGGAATTACTCTTAAAAGTCCTGTTATTATTAATGACACCTGTCTTCATCTTTATTAATTTTAAAGATACGAATATCAATCCGGATCAAGCATTATATTGATATTTTGCGAATTGCAAATATATGCATAACGAATGAAAATAATTCTCTTTCTGAACATTTTTTTTGAAGTCATTTATTAACCTCAGGTTGTGCAAATTTTTTCAGTGCCTGTGGAATTTTTTCGTTTGTAGCAGTAACCGCCGGTATTACAGATGGCTGGCCACATGCTTGCATGATGGCCATTCCTCCTTGCGGATCAAGAAAATAGGAAAGGAAGGCTATTGCCAGATCAGGATTTTGTGCATTTTTAGGTATGGTAAGACCATAAACCATGGGAGCACCCTTTTCCGTAATTTTTTCACCGGGCTTTTTTCCATTTGTTTCAACACTTACTGTTGAATATAAATCTGAAAATTTTTCATTTTTTAAATTGATCTCGTCAGGTAGCAGAAGATACTTGAGTTTATGCTGTTCAGCCACCGACCGGTAAAGAAAAATATAATCCACAGCACTGGATTCCAGAAGGGCAATAAGATCGGTTTCTTTGGGCCTGATATAATTAATATCCTTAGCCAATAGTTTTTTTGCCAGCCCTTGTTGTTTATAATATTTTTCTGCCAGTTGAAACGTCATCACCGCCCTGACACCACATGGGTCACTGTCCGGATCACTGCGCCCCGTTTTCACATCATCCATAAGTAAGATATTAACCCAGTTCTTTGAATTCATCTCACCGGCATACCGTGACTTTTCAGTATACACAATAGCCATCTCATTAGCTGCAAATTTTATATTCCAGTCAGCCCATTCCGGAATGAGTAAATTATCTATTACCTTGTAATCCGACGACAGCATGATGTCGCAATTTTTCTTCAGGTCGCTGATTTTTCTTGCACAATCCTTACTGCCGGCAGCTTCAGTATATATCTCCACTCCGGGATTACGTAATTTGAACGAATCACAAACAGCCTTAACCGGATATGAGAGGCTCCCGGCATGAAAAATCACCAGTTTGCCTTTAAGACTGTTAATTTCCTCTTCCATCTGATTATTATTCCTGTTAGAATTTCCGCATGAACAGATAAAAACAATGGCAGTCAAAATCAGTAAAATGAATTTTTTCATATTTCAGCTATTTGTGGCAAAAATAATACTTAATTGGATATGTACTCCATTGCATAACCTACAGATTGCAGGTATTCATTGAAAAAAAGCCCAGTGTAAACAAATTTTTCCGAAAATATGTTGCCAGAAAATAAAAATGATTACTTTTGCACCCACCTTTGCCCAGGTGGTGAAATTGGTAGACACGCCAGCTTGAGGGGCTGGTGCCCGTACGGGTGTGCAAGTTCGAGTCTTGTCCTGGGCACTTTTTTAAACGCTATCCTGCCCGGATGGCGGAATTGGTAGACGCGCTAGTTTCAGGGACTAGTATTCGCAAGGATGTGCAGGTTCGAGTCCTGTTCCGGGCACAAAAAAGCAGACGCAAGTCTGCTTTTTTCATTTTAACAAAACAGGGATCAGGGATCAAGGATCAGGAAAAAAACCTGTGGACTAAAAAAATTAAGCATATAAATTAGCAAGTCGAAAAAGGAATAAAATCCAGCAACAATCACCCTTACATGAAATATTAGTTAGTTCCCAACATTACTAAAAACATATCGATTTTTCAGGTTCGAATAAATTTTACAGCCAGTAAATATATATTAACAGACAAAATCAGTCAAAACTTCTATAAATAGTCTCTTTACGTATATAATATTTTTTTCAGAAACAATTTGATATCATCTTTGTATCATAAAGGTGTTTCTCATAATAAGGTGTTTTAATCAGATCAAAGCCATCCGCCGAAAGGCGGGTGGACCAGATCTGAAAAAAGAATAAAAGCCCGCCTTTTGTTACTGCCTTAAAATAAAAAATTCCAACTTTTATTTCATTATTTTCGAAATCATTTATACATAACGGATTTTTTTCCTGAATCCGGCACTTTGAAAAAATGAAACATTTCCCGACCCGGATCAACCGGAAAAGTTTTCGGGATGAGGCATTGTCGAAGCCAGGAGGTAAAATCAGCCCAAACTTCGATAAATAAACTCATTACGTATAATTTATATTTTTTATAAATATTTTGATATCATCTTTGTACCACAAAGTTGTTTCTCATAATAAGGTGTTTTATCAGATCGAAGCCATCCGCCGCAAGGCGGGTGGACAAGGTCTGAAAAAAGAATAAGATGTCTGACTTTTACTCCCATCCCCGAAATTATAGTTTTTCTCCTTTACACCATAATTCAACAATATTAATCATATGAAACGGCTTATTATTATTACCATCATGCTGGTAATTACCGGCAGCATGTACGCTCAGAACAACAGGAATTTTCAAATACCCTCACCCGAAGAGCATGCAAAAAAAACTGTAGAAGAACTGGCAAAAAAAATACCCCTGACCTCTACACAAAAAGACTCGTCGATATTGGTCTTTACGGAGTTTTTTACCAACATGTATACTTATCGTACCGATGGGAACAAAGATCTGATACAGTATATTGAAAAAACGCGCAACAACAAAATGAAGGCACTTCTGAAAAACGAAGAACAATATACTGCATACCTTAAATTCCTCCAGGATCAGAAAACACAGCACGAAAAAGCAGGCCGGCCGGACATGCCGGGTAACCAAAATGGAAATCCACCTCCCGATGGAAATTTTAATGGAGAAATGAACGAAGGATTCCAACATTAATAATAATTCCGGACATGTCAATAATAAAATTACGCATCATACCTTTCCTGGCTATATGCATCTTTGTTCATCTAACTTCAATACAAGCAATACATGCCCAGCAGCTTTCGACAACACATATTGACGAGTACTATTGGGGAACACCATTAAAAAAGGTGCTCAAAGATTTTAAAGAAAAGTATAAGATAAATATTGTGTACGATTCATTAATGGTCGAAGGCTACACATTTGATTTCTTATATTCGAACACAGATGCCAAAACCGCTATCAGTATACTTTTCAGGGACAATAAAAAACTCACATACTCTTATGACCAGGATTCGGTTGTCCATGTTATACCGCGTCCTGTCGAGTATGATCAGGAAAATCAAGGTGAGGAAAACAATGATAACGCTAAAAATACGGCTCCGGTTGTTTATGCCAAATACACCGGGAAAGCCGAACGACACGGTATTAACATCACGGGAATCATACGCGATCATAACACCGGCGAACCCCTGCCCTATGCCTCGGTAGTGGTTAAAGAAACCAGATCGGGAGCCAGCACAAATATTGACGGCTATTTTACACTGTTTAATGTTCCAACCGATACATCGACCCTGCTGGTGAGTTATATCGGTTACCAGCTTCAAACTTTTTATCTGTCGCCGGAAATTGCCTCTGCTGCCGTTACTATAGAACTCGATAATTCCGGGACAGAAATCAAAGGTGTTGTAGTGGAAGGCGAACGTGAACGGCTCATGAGTACTGCACAGGATGTCAGCTCCATCAAAATGTCGCCGATTAAAGTTGCCGATCTGCCCAGCCTCGGAGAAAAAGACATTTTCAGGTCCTTTCAGCTGATGCCTGGAATATCTGGCAGCAATGAATCTTCGGCAGGGCTGTATGTACGCGGTGGCACTCCCGATCAAAACCTGATCATATATGACGGTTTTACAATATATCACCAGGAACATCTTTACGGGGTATTCAGCGCATTTAATTCCAACGCCATTAAAGACGTTCAGCTTTATAAAGGCGGTTACGAAGCCAAATACGGCGGGCGGCTTTCCAGCGTGATGGAAATCATAGGAAAAACAGGTAACGACAGAAAATTCAACGTCGGTGCCGATGTGAGTTTCCTGGGATTTAACGCCTATACGGAAATACCACTGAAAAAAAAGGGGTCAATATTTGTTGCAGGCCGGAGATCATATAAAACATTCCTGTACAAAAAAATATTCAACGCCTTCAACAAGAGTTCAACGCCAAAAGTCATGGAAACAACCAGCTTCGGGCCAGGAGGAAAAAACTTTACCACAGCAGATCCTTCATCCTATTTTTATGATTTAAATGCCAAATTTACTTATAACATCACCAAAAAAGACCTTATATCATTAAGCTTCTTTAATGGTGAAGATGTACTTGATAATACCCGTGACTTCGACAGGTCTGCTATGAACATCAGCATCGCCGGAGAAACAAAGGATATTACCAAATGGGGCAACTGGGGAGGCAGCGCCAAGTGGTCGCGTAAATGGAATGAAAAGTTTTATACCAATACTCTTGCCTCATACTCTCGGTATTTCAGCAAAAGGGAACGTTCAAACAACCGAAGCGCCGATATAAACGGCACTACTACCGAATTCAAAGACGGCACAAATGAAAAAAATGAACTGAACGACATTTCATTGAAAATCGATAATGAATATAAGTTCACAACCAACAACCAGCTTGAATTCGGGCTTCAGTACTCAAATTACAACATTGCGTATTCATATATCCAGAATGATACAAATATGCTGCTCAACCTGAAAAACAAAGGGAATACCATTGCCGTTTACGCCCAGGAACGCCTGAAGTTTTTCGATAAATTATCGGTTCTTCCGGGTGCCCGCCTCACCTATTTTGATGTTTGTAACAAGTTATATTTTGAGCCCCGCTTTCAGGCAAATTATGAGGTGATAAAAAACCTGAAAATCAAAGGAGCATGGGGAATTTACAACCAGTTTGTGAACAGGATTATCCGCGAAGATATTATGTCAGGCAGCCGCGACATCTGGATATTGTCAAACAATGATAATATCCCTGTAGGAAGAGCTACACATTATATTCTTGGCACCAGCTATGAGTCTAAGAATTTTCTTTTTGACGTGGAAGGGTATTATAAAAACCTAAAAGGCCTGAGTGAATACACGCTCAGGTTCACGCCGCAGTTCGGACAGGATATCAATTATTCGGAACTGTTTTATAAAGGTGAAGGATATACCAGGGGCATAGAATTCCTGTTGCAGAAGAAATCCGGCAGGTATTCAGGCTGGATCGGGTATACGCTCAGCGAAACGCGATATCATTTCCCTGTTTACGGCGATGATTATTTTAGCGCTTCACAGGATGTGACGCATGAAATAAAAATCATTAACACTTACAAACTCAAAAAGCATTTTACGTTCTCCGCCACCTGGGTTTTTGCGACAGGAAAGCCTTATACAGAGCCATTAGGGGGCTATACACTGGATATGCTCGACGGCAACACCAGCAGCTTTATACTGGCCGGAACAAAAAACAGCGCCAGGTACCCGGCATACCACAGGCTCGACCTTATGGCCAAATATGATTTTTTTATCTGGGGTGCAAAGGGTGCCATTGCGATGTCTGTGTTCAATGTTTATAATCATAAAAATATATGGTATAAGGAATTTGAAATTGATGAAACAGGTCTTACCGAAACCAACATGAACTTTTTAGGAATAACACCAAATCTGACATTAAGCTTTCAACTACGATAATATGAAAAACATTTTTTTACTGATGATATTACCTCTTGTGCTGCTGGTTTCATGCCAGAAGCAGCTTATTGACAGCGAGTCGGCTGCCAACGTACCTGTGGTCAAATCATATATCAACTGCGGTGCAAATTCCATTAAGGTGGAAATATTAAAAATCACGCCCTATTCAGCTGATGAAGCTTCCGACACCCAGGCAATAACGGGGCTTAACGTGTACATCAACGACCAGTTGCTAAGCGAAACCTCGCCTGGTGTTTACAAGTTCGATCTCGCCGGAAATACCGTAAAGGCCGGCGATATATATAATCTGAAATTTGATTTCTATAATAAAACCATTTCGGCAAACACCATAATTCCGAAAAAAGCCGAAAACTTTGCCATCTCCGACTCGGCCATTGAAATGGAAAGAATTGACAGCGGCAGCATGGGTCCCGGGCCTGATTCGTATGATCCTGTTGAGCTCACATGGGATAATCCCAATGAGGATTATCATTTCCTGGCAATAAAATACATGGAAGGGTCAGAAGATTATATAGATATGAATATGAAAGGTAGGGAATTCCCCAAAATGAGGAATACCGCGCCCAACACCGATAATGCGTTCAACATAACCTCCCGCGATATTGAATTTTTCGGAACTTACCGCATCATTTTATTCACCGTCAATAAAGAATATGCCGAGCTTTATGAAAACGTCAGCACCAGTTCGAACAATCTTACCAACCCTGTTTCCAACATCGAAAATGGCTGGGGCATTTTTACAGGCATTAATTCAGATACGCTTTTTCTGGAAGTTAAAGAAGAATAGGGAGTTTTAAAAACAAGTTATCTTATTAATTATTCAAAGAGCCAGACATAAAAGAAACCGACAGATGCATGGCACTTTGCACTCCATAAATATTGATTATGCTAAGCTTTTCGTGTTTCAGCAGGATAAATCAACCAGTACCATAAACAAAAAGATCAGATTTTAATAAAATGAGTATAAAAAACATCATCTTCAATCAAAATTCTTAATATATAAGATCCTGATTGCAAATAATTTATATTTACCTTACTTTCTTGTGAGTTTAAAATTTGTCTACCTAACAATACACCCTCAATTGAAAGGATTTCAATTTCAGTTTTCATTGCGGAAAAATAAGGAAGTTTAATAAAAAATCCATCACTGGCCGGATTCGGATAAATCATGACATTAAATGTTTTTCTGTTACCCGTTATCCCGGATGCAATTTCGTTGAGATTTCTTTTCCAAATGCCATCAAAATATTTACCAGCGTATACAAATGTTTGATCTAACCAAATAGAAATTGTTACTGTTGGATCACTGAAGGTTGAATCAATTCGCACCCAATCCGCACCCAGATTCTCTGAATAAAAAATACCCCCGGCATAGCCGGCACATAAAAGTCCGCGGGCATCACCAGCCAGCGTTCCACCCCACATTCCCAGGGAAGGAAGCGCATCATTAATATCTGTCCAGGACATTCCGTAATCAGAGGAATAGTAGGGCCCGTAATCACCAATGCTTACAAAAATAATGGAATCCTCAGCTAATATGGAAGGTGCTAAACTATTGAGCAATCCATTACTCGCACTATTCCAGTTGTTACCCAAATCAATCGAATAAAAAAATGGGGGATCAATCCCTCCTCCATAAGCTCCGGCATATAATATTGAATCGCTTGCGGCAAATGAACGTATATAAAAATTCGTAAGTCCATTATTGACAGCTGTCCATGTTATGCTACCCTGCTGCAAACGAAAGATACCTTTTTCCATGGTGCCTGCAAAAATATTGGAATCCATCACAATTAACGCACTTACATTATAATCATTGAGGCCCGTGTTGACTGGAAACCATGTATCGCCATCATTGTCGGACTTAAATACGCCTTCACCATTGGTTCCGGCATATAAGGTGTTTCCACATTTTGCTAAAGACAGCACGTCCATATTTGTTAACCCTGTATTAATGGGAGTCCAACTGCTACCTTGATCGGACGAAACAAAAATGCCAGCCTTCCAGGTTCCTACATACTTTTTTGAATTAGCCTGTATCGCTGTTCTAACATAGGTTCTAATAATTCCTGTATTTATCGTTGACCAGGAGTTTCCCTGGTTGTTTGAATATAAAATTCCACTACCATCTGTTCCGGCATAGAGAATAGAGCCGCTGCATGTAAGTGATGTAATTGATTTATTATATTTCCCTGTATTGATTGCCGTCCATAATTGACCTGTGTCTGAACTCCTGAAGATGCCTTCTGTGGTCCCTGCAAAAATATCCTGATTGCAAACACTTAACGAAGTACATGAAGCTGAACTAGGCAGGCCTGCGTTGATCGCAGACCAAAATGATCCATTATGAGTTGATTTGAGTAATCCTGTATTTGTTCCTGCTATGACTGCAGAACCTTGTTTTTCCAAACAGGTTATATTGGTAATGCTCGAATTCAACCATTGCCATGACAAACCATTATTCTCTGATCGGTAAACGCCATTCGATGTGGCGGCAATAATGCTTGTATCATTTATTAGAAGGGCCTGTATACAAGGATAGTTTCCAAGATTATCAGTGTGAAATCCGTAGCTTCTGGGAACCCAACTTATACCATTGTCAGATGAGAAAAAAACTCCACCTCCATTTGTTCCACAAATGATTTCATTTCCATTTGTAATAAGTGAACATATCCCAGAACTTGTCAGTCCCATATTGGATTGTGTCCATGTATTACCAAAATCATCAGACCTGAAAATCCCCTGAAACTCTGTGCCAGCAACAACTATCTGCCCTTTAATTATTATTTTATTTGTTTTATAAGCTATGTTCGGAACAGCCTTTAAATTCCAAAGCTGTCCCTGATTGGTTGAAACAAAGATACCTCCGCCCTCATCCATTCCTGAACATAATTTGGACCCATCTGCGGCAATACAACTAACACTTCCTCCATACGGACCATTGGTTTGTACCCATTGACTTCGTGCCGCAAGGCTCAGAATAAATGTCAAAAAAAACACGATATATCCTGATTTCATCTTGGAAATTAAATTTATATTGATTTGTGTATGCATAAAATTACGGGTAAGATCGTCGATATATTCGTTTCCATTTTATTGTACGTTTTGCGAAGGTGGAATGCAAAATTGTTTATTCGCATTCCAGCAATAAGTGTGAAAGTCGTAATTGATGAAGATGATTATGCTTTTGTGGTTGAAAGTGTGGTACATGATTATAAATTTTCTCAGGACTAATAAGCCTTTTCAGATACCAAATAAAAACTTTTATTTCCCACGACTTTAATAAACTTATATGTAAGAAAGCAAAGATAATATTAATTGGTAAAAAATTGTTATCCACAATTTTTACAAAATTGGTCAAAAATGGATCATCAAGACTTTTCATTCTAATCCCTTCCTGTCATTTTTTTTAATATAACTTTGCAAAAAAAACATTTTGAGTAAGGCCATTGTTTCCGTTATTAACGACCTGGTAACCGATCAGCGCGTGGACAGGACCTGCAACACGCTGGTGTCGCTTGGCTATGAGGTATTACTCGTGGGAAGACGAAAACATAACAGCTACGCATTACCTCAAAAAAAATACAAAATGTTTCGCTTCAGGATGATCTTTGAAAAAGGTTTTCAATTTTATGCCTTTTTTAACCTCAGGTTATTTTTTTATTTACTGTTTAAAAAGACCAGCCTGCTTGTTGCAAACGACCTGGACACCCTCCTGCCCAACTACCTGGTTTCAAAATTCAAAAAAATTCCATTGGTTTACGACAGCCATGAATACTTTACTGGTGTTCCTGAACTGACCGAAAGGCCTTTCGTGCAAAAAACATGGAAAAGAATTGAAAAATCTATTTTCCCGAACCTGCACGACATTATAACCGTGAATGATTCTATTGCCGGCCTTTATAAAAGCGAATACGGCAAAGACCTCACTGTGGTAAGGAATATTCCTGAAACGCGCACCGTCTCAAAAATTAAAACGAGAAAAGAATTAGGCCTGCCCGAAAACAATCGGCTGGTCATATTGCAGGGTTCGGGCATCAACATCCAGCGGGGCGCCGAAGAAGCTGCCGAAGCCATGGAATATGTCAACAATGCCTGCCTTTTAATTGTTGGCGGCGGAGACGTGATCCCTGTGCTGAAAAACCTGGTGGAACGAAAGGCATTACAGGAAAAAGTGCTTTTTATCCCGAAACAATCACCTGAAAACCTTTTTCATTATACGGCAAATGCCGACCTGGGGCTGACCCTCGATAAGGACACCAACATCAATTACCGTTTCAGCCTGCCCAATAAGCTGTTTGATTACATTCACGCACAAATACCCATACTGGCCTCACCGCTGGCCGAGGTGAAAAAAATTATTGAAGGTTATGACATCGGTGGTTGCATTGATAATCATGACCCGCAACATATCGCTTCAAAGATTCAATTCATGCTTGATGATGAGCAGGCATATGGTAATTGGAAAAAAAACCTTAAACTTGCAGTTGAAAAACTAAACTGGACACAAGAACAAAAGAAGCTGACAGCCATATTTCAAAAATATGCCTAACCGACATGTCCATATTATCGCATTTGACATTCCTGTTCCGGTCAATTACGGTGGAGCCATCGACATTTTCTATAAGCTTAAAAGCCTGAAAAAAGCAGGGATTAAAATACACCTTCACTGCTTTGAATATGACCGTAAGCCCTCGCCCCTGCTGAATGATCTGTGCAGCGAAGTGTTTTATTACAAACGCGACAACTCCAAAACCAAACTGTTCAGCAGCCTTCCTTATATTGTTGCTACACGATATTCGGAAGAGTTATTGAAAAACCTGCTGAAAGATAATTACCCGATTCTTTTTGAGGGCATGCATTCCTGTTATTTTCTGAACAACAGAAAGCTCAAAAACAGGAGGAAGATTGTTAGGACACATAATATTGAACACCTGTATTACGGCAATCTCGCCAAAGTTGAAAAAAACATGTTCCGGCGCTATTATTACCTCAATGAAGCCGGCAAATTACAGCGTTTTGAGAAGATCCTGGAACATGCCAGCGGAATAGCCGCCATTTCTAATAATGACACGTTGTATTTTTCAAAGAAATACCATAATGTAAAGACGGTTTCGGCCTTCCACCCCAATGAAAGCATAACTTCCAAAGCCGGAAAAGGTGATTTTGCCCTTTACCACGGCAGCCTTGAAGTAGGCGAAAATAATGAAGCCGCATTATTTCTGGTTCGCGAAGTATTTAACGACCTGGACATAAAGCTTATGATTGCCGGCAATAAACCCTCGCGTGAGCTTAAAGCCGCCGTCAGCGGACGAAGCAACATTATCCTGAAAACAGGTATCGACAGTGAAGAGATATACAGGTTGGTAAATGAGGCTCATGTAAATATCCTGCCTACATTTCAATCAACGGGCATCAAATTAAAGCTGCTGGCGGCCCTCTTCCGTGGCAGGTTTTGCCTTGTAAATTCACCGATGATCAAAAAAACCGGGCTGGAAAGTCTGTGTATCTGCCGCGAAAAGGCTGCAGAATTCAAATCAGAACTGATAAATCTTTTTGCACAGGATTATAAGATTTCAGAAAATGCGAAACGCGAAGAGATTTTGCTTCACAACGGTTTTTCCAACAGCCATAACGCCTCGGCCCTTGCTGATATGCTTTTTGGCTAAGATAGTTGCTTTTCAACCAGGAGGCCGTTTTCTACTGCAAAGGTCTGCGCAGGATATTTCCTGAAGAGCAATTCATCATGTGTAGCCATCATCACCGCTGTTCCGGTTCTGCTAATGGACATCAGCACATTTAAAATATCTTCAGAGGTGGCCGGGTCAAGGTTTCCGGTTGGCTCATCGGCAAGTATCACTTCAGGGTGGTTCAGCAATGCACGGGCAATAGCAACACGCTGCTGTTCGCCGCCCGAAAGCTGGTTGGGCATCTTGGGGCCTTTGCCGGTAAGGCCTACCTTTTCCAGGACTTCATCAATACGCTTCTGCATATCGGTCTTGCCATGCCAGCCGGTGGCACGCATCACAAACAGCAGGTTTTCACTTACCGTACGGTCGGTGAGCAACTGAAAATCCTGGAAAACAATGCCGAGTTTCCTTCTTAAATAAGGTATCTGCTTCCGCTTAATGGTGCGCAGATCAAAGGAAGCCACTTTGGCAATGCCGTCAATGGCAGGAATATCGGCATAAATAAGTTTTAACAGGCTGCTCTTGCCGCTGCCGGTCTTACCGATGATATAAATAAATTCACCGCGTTCCAGTGCCAGGTTCACATTGGCAAGAACCAATACATTATTCTGAAAAACCGATACCCGCTCAAGCTGTATTATGGTATTGCTGCTGACCTCCATATCTCATTACTTTTAGGATTTCAAAAATAGGCTTTTTTTTATTAGCTTATAAGAATGAAGTATTTTAATTCAGAACTTAATTTTGTAATTTTGTATAAATGCATGGCTCATGAAACAGATATTATTATTAACCTTTATATGCACGTTACTTATGGCAGGAAGTTGTAATTCACAAAACCGGGAAACAAATAAAATAAACAGGAAACCTGCTGTTGCCGGGCAGTTTTATGCCGGCGATTCAGCCACCCTGAAGAAAGATCTTAAAGAACTGTTTGATGAAGCATCACCCAAACAGCTAACGGATGTGGTGGCTATTATAGCTCCTCATGCCGGTTACGTTTTTTCAGGCGAAGTGGCTGCATCGGCATTCAACCAGATTGATGAAAACAAAGAATATACGGACATTTTCGTAATCGGCTCAAGCCACAGAACTTATTTTGACGGGGCTTCGGTATACTGCGACGGGGATTTTATCACCCCGCTGGGAACTGTTGAAGTGGATATGGAACTGGCAAAAAAACTTATTGACGACAATCCCGTTTTAAGGAATTACAAAGATGCCCACACCAATGAACACAGCATTGAAGTCCAGCTCCCTTTCCTGCAGTACAAGATGAAAAAACCATTCCGTATTGTGCCGATCATATTAGGAACAGATGATCCTGCCGTATGTAAAAAAATTGCCAAAGCACTTTCCCCTTACTTCACCAATAAAAACCTGTTTGTTATAAGCTCTGATTTCTCGCACTATCCACGGTACAACGATGCCGTTAAGATTGACAGGCTCACGGCTGAGGCCATTGAAAGCAACTCCTCAGAAAACCTGCTGAACACCTTGAAATCAAATGAAAAGCTTAAAGCGCCCAACCTTGCAACCAGCCTCTGCGGCTGGACATCAGTACTGACAATGCTATATATTACTGAAAACATGAAAGGAATAAACATCAAAAAAATCCAATACCAAAATTCCGGCGATGCTCCGTTGTACGGGGATTCAACCCGTGTTGTCGGGTACAATGCCATTGCCGTAACTCAAAAAGTTGCAACAACAGATGAATTTGTACTCAGCGACCAGGATATGAAAGACCTGCTTGCCGTTGCACGCAACACACTGGATGAATATATTAAAAATGGCAATACTCCGGTCATTGATGCATCAAAGTTCTCTGATAATATCCGGAAAAACTGCGGAGCTTTTGTGACCTTGCACGAAAAAGGCTCACTGCGGGGCTGCATCGGACAGTTCACCGCACAAAGACCTTTATACCTGGTTGTTCAGGATATGGCCAAAGCCGCTTCAACGGAAGATTACCGCTTTGACAAGGTTACCTCTGATGAACTAAATTCCATTGATATAGAAATATCGGTGCTTTCACCACTTAAGCTTATTAAATCTATTGATGAAATTGAAATGGGCAAACACGGTATTTATATTATGAAAAATGGAAGAGGCGGCACATTCCTGCCACAGGTAGCCACAGAAACAAGCTGGTCGAAGGAAGAATTTCTGGGCCATTGCGCGCAGGACAAAGCGGGCCTGGGCTGGACAGGTTGGAAAGATGCGGATATTTATATTTACACAGCTATTGTTTTCGGAGAAAAAGAAATGAAGGATTGAACAGTGAACAGTGAACAGTTAGCAGTTAGCAGTGAACAGTTAGCAGTTAATAGTTAGCAGTGAACAGTTAGTTAAAGGATTTTGGATAAGGACGCAAGGATTTACATATATATGCATTAATCTCATGAACTTTTCGGAACTCAAACAATTACTCGATGAGAAATACGATGAATACTGCACAAAAGAGTTTATTGCAGATGATCCGGTGAGTATTCCACATAAATTTACCATGAAAGAAGATATTGAGATTTCAGGTTTTTTTGCTGCATTGCTTGCCTGGGGTCAACGGCCTCAAATCATAAAGAGTACAGGCTTGCTGATGCAAATGATGGATTACGAACCGTATCATTTTATCATTAAGGCTTCGGCTAAAGACATAAAGCCCTTTGAGAGATTCTATTACAGGACATTTAACGGCACCGATTGTACATTTTTTATACACACGCTGAAAAATATTTACATAAACCATCAGGGGCTTGAAAACGTGTTCACAACCGGATTTAATCAACATGGCGATATTAGAAATGCGATTACATATTTCCGTAATATATTTTTCAAAATTCAACATGTACCGCATAACCAAAAACATATATCCGACCCACAAAGAAACTCAGCCTGTAAACGCCTGAACCTGTTCCTGAGGTGGATGGTCCGCAGCAACGACCGGGGTGTTGATTTCGGCTTATGGAAAGGAATTCCTGCTTCGGCCTTGTATTGCCCGCTGGATGTGCATACGGGAAATACTTCGCGTGAACTTGGTCTTTTAAATATCAAAATGAATAACTGGAAAGCGGTATGTGAACTCACAGAAAATTTAAAAAAATTTGATCCGGCTGATCCTGTGAAATATGATTTTTCATTATTCGGACTCGGATTTTACAATAATATTCGTAAATTCACGCTTAATTTGTAAAACTGTTTCTTATGAAGCTTAAATTCAACAAATGGCTTTTCTCACTGGTCGCGCTGATCTTTGGCTTTTCGGGCAAGGTGGCCGCTCAATACGGTGTTATTGAAAATCATTACACGGTAAAGGGTAATATTATTTCAGAAAAGTGCAAAGAAGCCATACCGAAAATAAAGGTCACCTTACGTTATACCGACGCACAGGGTTTTGACCACGATGTTTATGCCTTCACCGATGAGAAGGGAAATTTCAGCATTGATGAGCCCACACTGATTGATAACCAAAACTATTTTCTCATGGCCAGTGATGTTGACGGAAAAGACAACAAAGGGGAATTTGAGCCTGCACGTCAGCTGATAACCTTAAATTCAAAGGATTTTGACAAGGCTGGCTACGAAGACTGGAACCAGTTTTTTGAATGCAAAACAACATATTATTTCGGCCTGAAGCTGAAAAAAGATCAGCCCTGTAAGTAAGTTGCAACCTGTTTGAAAAATGACCGGAAAACAAAAAGATTTAAGATTAATCCGTTTTAAATTATATTTCCTGAAAAATGTTTTGAGATTATTAGGCATAACGGGCTTCGGAATGCTTTTTTCGTGTTCCAAATATGAACCCATTGTTGAATATGGGGTCAACCCGGCTGACTTTATCTTTAAAGGAACCATCACCGATGAAATTACCCATGACCCGATAAAGGGCATAGTAGTCAAAATAACCGCTCAGCCGGGCGATACGCTTGGTAGCACCACGGATGAAAACGGAAAATACAGCATAAACAAAACCACCCAGGAAAATCAGATCATCAAAATAATCTGTAAGGATAAGGACGGGATGGCAAACGGATGGTATGAATCCAATACCGTTTATGTTACCGTAAGTTCAAATGATGCTGCTAATAATGTTCATGAAGAAAATATCCAGCTGACGCCGGAACCCTAATATCAGTTCCGGCATATCTACTTTGATTCTGCTGCCCGTAACATAAACATTTGTATATTTGAAAAAACAATCATCATGAAAATAAACAGGCGTGTATTAAAAATAAAATCACGCTTTTATTATTATACTCTTGTGTTTATTGGCAGTATAAGCCTGCTGTGTTTTTCACGATGCGGCCATAGCCCTTCTCCCGAAGAAAAAGCTGCCCATACCAGCGATTCCCTTGCTAAAGTAAAGTTTAAGCAAGATTCTACTGCCAGGGCCGATTCTGCTTCCAGGGCAGATAAAGAACAGCTACGCCTTGATTCTGTTGCAAAGGCCGATTCAATCCATAAAACAAAAACATCGAAAAATCCATTTAAACCTCCAAAGCCCATTGCCAAATATGGTATTCCGATGCCTCCACCCGAACCTAAATACGGAGTACATCCCATTACAAAATAATGATGTTTTTATGAAACCAAAATTGCATGATAATATTGCAAATAGAAGATTTTCAAACCCTTTGAAAATATTTTTTCTTATTTCAGGAATAGTTTTATTGGGCTTTTCATCCTGTATTACCCGCAGGCCCTCCAAATACGGCCCTCCACCAACCTCTTACCAGCAGCAAACGGTAAAAAAGCTGTAGTATGAAAGAATACCGGCCCGGCCTACGAAAACGCATCGCTCTGAATGTATTCAGCAAATATGTTGATGTTCAAAGCCAGCTGCATGAACTGACTTATTTATTCTGGGAATGCACCCTGCGCTGCAATATTAATTGTGTGCACTGCGGCAGCGATTGCCGTAGCGACTCCGGCATGAAGGATATGCCATATCAGGATTTTCTGAAAGTTACAGCGCGTGTCAGCGAGGTATACGACCCTCATAAAGTAATGGTGGTGATTACCGGCGGTGAGCCGCTGATGCGCAAAGACCTTGAAGAATGCGGCATTGAACTTTACAAGCAGGGCTTCCCGTGGGGCTTCGTCACCAATGGCTATGCTTTGACGGAAGACCGCTTCGAGCGTTTGCTGAACTGCGGCCTGCGTTCGATGACCATCAGCCTCGATGGTTTTGAAGAAAGCCACAACTGGCTGCGCGGCAATAGCCGCAGCTACGAAAAAGCCGTGAAGGCCGTTAAACTTGCCGTAAGCGCCGGCGACAACATTGTCTTTGACGTCGTCACCTGCGTCAACCAGAAAAATTTTAATGAACTGGCAAAAATAAAAGAGTTTCTTGTTTCTCTAGGAGTAAAAAAATGGCGCATTTTCAGCATCTGCCCCATTGGTCGAGCCAAAGAAAACCCCTTGCTCGCCCTGAGGAACGGACAATTTCGCGACGTGCTTAATTTTATTAAGGCTAACCGCAGGGAAGGAATTATTCAAACCAGTTTCGGTTGTGAAGGATATCTGGGGGATTTTGAAGCCGAAGTACGTGATGGATTTTTCTTCTGCCGCGCCGGAATAAACATTGCATCGGTGCTTGCCGACGGCTCCATATGCGCCTGCCCGAACATCAACCGCTCGGCCTTTACACAGGGGAACATTTACCAGGATGATTTTATCGGGGTATGGAATAACAAGTTTCAATGCATGCGCGACCGTAACTGGGCCAAAGAAGGCACCTGTGCCGGCTGTAATGAATTCAAATGGTGCCGCGGCAATGGCATCCACCTGCGGGATGTGCAAAATCATGATGTGCTGCGATGCCATTACAAGATGATTTGTGAATCATAACAAAATCCACAAATACCTATCTGAAGTCTGCAATGTCTGGAATATGAAAGAATTTCTAAAAGAGATGTCTGGCAAAACATATTGCCATTATGGAATATAAAAAAAGAAAACTTACCTGAAAGCAGTTTATTCCTGAAAATAACGATTTACTGGCAGAGCAAGGCTGTCAAGCTAATAACATATCTTACAATCATCACAGGTCATTAAAAACTAAATGATCCCTCAGTAGTTGTTCTGGTTTTAATCAAATCATTGGTGATTGCTGACCGGTTCCTTGTCAAATAATGATTTAATCAGCAATGAAAGGTTATTTTTCGGAAGCTTGCCCGGATCAGAGTTTAATATTTTTTCAACATAATCCTCTTTCTTTAGGGCAATTTTCCCTGCTTTTTTCTGAATGGCATTATCCAACCCTTCGTATGGGCAGGTGCAATACGTCTTTGGACAAGGTCTTGGTTTCTTATCAAAAATTATCGTTTTATCGAACAGATTTCCATAATCTCTTTGCGTACTGTGACACCTTTTCAGGTTGCCTTCCCTGTCCATCAGAAAGCGACGCTGGCCCGCCGAACATAACAGTCCATAATAATTATGTGTGCTGTTTATAATTTCAGATTCCTCATCATCACAGTCGAGGCTCATCAAAAAATCCTTTTGCTCCGCACTAAACGCATCAGGATAATACACTCCGTTATGAGTACCATAAAATATTTTTACAACAACGTTTTGAAGGCCATTATCACGCAAATATTCAATATCGGATTTTATCCTGTCAAACAAGGTTGGAAAAGAAACATATACGGCTTTTACAAAAAAACCTTTTTTCTGAAGATAAAGCATTTTCTCGATAAACGACTTCAGTTGCGGGTCACGGTTTTCTCTTTGGGCAATATGAATCCCAACTCTTATCAGGGTAGTCTTTTGGGGATCAATTTTATCAGCAAAATCAAAAATATTTGATGTAGACAGATTTGTATTTACGGACAAGTATTGATTTTTGGTAATTTCCTGACAGATTTCAATAAAATTCTTTTCTAAAAATGGTTCACCGCCTGTAATTAAAAAGTCCCATTTATCATGTAAACAACTTAGTCCTTCCCTTAACCGGCCAATATCCACCTGATCTTTTATCGGGCTATTATAGTGTAATAGCCAACAATATTCACATTGGAAATTACAAAACTTGTTAATAAACCATGTAATATTATTCTCCAATTTTAACTGCATAATAAGGCTTTTATATTTCAAAAGTAAGTCTTTTTCACAAATTACTTTGGGAGATAAATAAAATATTTTATTAATGTGCAAAAATCATAACCATTTAAAACCTGTAAAGTTTTTGACACAAAATCAAATTGTATACATTCAATTAAACACAATGAAGAAGTATAAGTTTCCCATCTGATAATTTCAAACAGACCAATATCAGGCTATTCCGGCGCTATTCCTTCACAAACTTTCTCACCCAGACTCCCTGATCCGATTTTGCTTTGATAATATATATACCACGCACAAAACCTGATATATCAATATCTACATTACCTGAACCCGCAGTAATAGATTTTACCTCCTGCCCCTGTTCATTAAATATCTCAATAACAGCATCCTGAATTGTTTCGATGCGCAGGTTATCTGTTGCCGGTACAGGGTAAATCTTTATTTTATCGTTCTCCTGGTTTGCGGTATTTAAGAAATTTTGCAGGGTTCCGCCTTTGTAAACAATATAATTAGCGAATAAGCCTACTACATCGCTTCCATAAGAGATATACATGTATCCTCCCATGCCCCAGTCCGATCCCCACGAATTTCTTAATATCCAGTATCCGCCTCCTGTAACCGATGTGCTGTCGCACCAACCGACCAGTACCACACAATGGTTGAATATCAGCCCGTTGCCCGTATATATACCACCTGTGTAGTTGCTCCATGCAGAACTTGAAGCACATACATCAACCCAAACCGGGCCATTATTATAAATAGCGCTTTTGATATTGGCGTCGGGAGGCATACCCAGCAAATTAGCGCCCGGAACATTGGCATAGCTGTCAACGGTTTCATGATAGGGATACGGTCCGCCGCAAGAACCTGAGATGCCGTTTGCCAGGTCAGGTGTCCAGGGATAATCCGATTCATAAACGGCTCCTTTTGGCGCCACCCATAACTCATGAGGGCACAGGCCGCCATTACAGCCCAACGACAAGGTATAACAATTGGTAACATAGGCTTCGGAAATATCCCTTGTAATACCATCAACGATTTTTATGTTGCACTCCAGTGTTCCTACGCCGGCAAAGGCCCAGCAATCGCCGCATTGCTGCTGGTCTTTTATTGGTGTGCAATAAGGCCTCCAATCAAAATGTGAAGGAAGGTTTTTGGGAGTGGATGTAGTATGTTCCGGCATTGTTTTTACCGGAGGCACATAGTTCCCCAAATATTTTCCATCGGAAATTATAGTCAGAGCGAAAGAATCTATGGCAGGTTGATTCTTTTCCCAGGGACGTTTTAATTCCAGGCTCAGGGTGGCCACTCCTTGTGATTTACCGGTATACCTGATGATTTGTTTGCCTGACTGTCCGGCTAATACATTACCATTTATTTTTACGGGATCTGGGTCTTGAATAAATTCATCATCGCCGGCAAGGGCAATGCAAAACTCCCCTGATTTTTTTGCATCAGTATCCGAAAGACACCAAATGTATCCCGTTGAAGCTTTTCTCGGAAGCTGAATTTCAAGAACCTGGTCTGTCAGAAGATGAACGGTTTTGCCGTTGTCACTTTGGGTGGCTGTGATAAAATCCTGGCCATTTGTGCTGTTTGTGAAAATAACCATCAACAGGATGGATACAAAAGTGACTGTTTTTTTCATCGGTTTTCCGTAGTTTTACATAACAAAAATATAGTATTTTTCCTTATTTTTTGTTAAAAAGATGAGGTTATTTCATTATTATCCTCAAACAATAATTATTGCAGGCATTCTTCATTAACCCTATCCCGGAAATAAGTAAAGCATACCGCAACAATTCCGGTGTAAATCAAGCCGGAAATTTCATAAAAGATTAGTTTTAGAAAACTCGTTATCAATCAAATAACATAGTCATTGTTATACAGTTTACCAGACAACCACAACAAAAACACATGGGCTGTAAGGCATACAGAATAAATTATTTTATTTTTTTTAATTATAAACATATAATACATACATTTGCTAAAATGACACCGATTTATAATTTAAAGTGCGGCGCCAGCACTATAATCACTGACAATCAAATATGAAGAAATTAACTTTTTTACTCGTCATGCTCATTTTTATGTCATTGACAGCAAATGCTCAATGGATTTCCACGAAAGGCCCCCAAGGAGGATACATTTCATGTTTTGCTGCCAGTGGAACTGATGAATTTGCCGGTACATATGCCGGAGGAATTTTCCGTTCTTCCGACAATGGCATTACATGGACAGCCATTAATAATGGTTTACCCAATAAATACATCGGGGCGCTGGCTGTCAGCGGGTCATACCTTTTTGCCGGAACCAGAGGACAGGGTGTTTATTTTTCATCAGATAATGGTGAAAACTGGACTGCCGTTAATTCTGGTTTAACCAACACCGATATTACAGCTTTGCTGGTAAGCGGTACCAATCTTTTTGCCGGAACAGCAGGTGGAGGTGTGTTTTTATCTACTGATTACGGCTCAACATGGGACAGCGTAAGCTCAGGCATTACAAATCTTAGTATCACCTGTCTGGCAACCAATGGTTCCGAAATTTATGCAGGCACAGGGGGCAGCGGCGTTTTTAGGTCAACAAATAACGGCGCCAGCTGGAATGCTGCAAATACAGGTATTTCATCAAACTACATTAATTCACTAGTGCTGACAGGCTCATATGTGATTGCAGCAACATACGGCGACGGCGTGTACCGCTCATCAGACAGCGGAACAAGCTGGGCACATGCAAATAGCGGAATTACGAATATGGATGTTTTTGCTCTGGCATTATTGGGTTCTGACTTATACGCTGCAACTAAAGATGGCGGGATTTTTCATTCCTCAAGCAACGGATCAAGCTGGATGTCGGTAAATACGGGACTAACAAGCAACACCGTACGTGCACTCGGCATTAACGGAACAACGTTGTTTGCAGGCACTTCCACCGGAATTTTTCATTCCACCAATTATGGATTCAGCTGGACCGAAGGAAATTCGGGTCTGACAAACAAAGTAGTCTCTTCATTATATTCAGATGGCACGAGTCTTTTTGCCGGAACAATGGGCGGCATGTTTGTATCGGAAAACCGGGGTGTAACATGGCAACCTTCAGGTTTGGGATTTACCAGCGTCCATGCTATTGTCAGTAACGGCTCATACATATTCGCGGGTACCTGGGAAGGCGTTTGGCGATCAAGTGACAACGGCAGCACATGGTCGCAACAAAACACCATGATGAGGTGGCTGATCGTAAACTCCCTGGTCTTAAACGGAACAAATCTTTTTGCCGGAACATTCGGCAGTGGCGTATTACGTTCCGCTGATGACGGCTTTAGCTGGACACAGGTAAATTCAGGGCTTACCGACCTAAATGCAAATGCTCTTGCCACAGATGGTTCTAATCTTTACGCGGGAACAAATAATGGTGTTTTTATTTCTTCAAACAACGGGGCAAGCTGGTCACCAGCTTCCAATGGTTTAACCAATATGGAAATTCATGCTCTGTTTATTGACGGCACAAAAATCTATGCCGGCACTTCTGATGGAATTTTTCAGACAACAGACAACGGGGCCAATTGGAATCTAATCATTCCCGGGGTCTATGCATGTTCATTTGCCAAACTCGGGACGAAATTATACGCCGGATCGTGGCAAACAGTATATCTTTCAAATGACAACGGCGCCAGCTTTACAGAGATCAAAGGAGGATTGCCCGGCACTATTGACCTCATAAAAACCCTTTGCCCGGTTGACGATGACCTTTTTGCAGGAACTGAAGGAGAAGGTGTATGGACACTTTCACCCAATATAAGCGATGGTGTATGGTCAGAACAAAACACACAGATGGCAGGCACACGCACTATTATCGACCAAATATCTGTTATTGACAGCAATATTGTTTGGGTAAACGGTGTTAATCGTTCCGGACAAGGCAGGTTCATCCAGGCGATGGCACGTACCAATGATGGTGGTGTTACATGGACTCCCGGAAACTACAACGGCTTCGGGTCTTACATCTTTCCTGCCTTTTTATGCGGGGTTTCATACAACAGGGCTTTCTGCTGTACTTATGACACGGTTACATCAGCACCTTATTTCTGGAAAACAGTCGATGGCGGCGCAAACTGGACCACAGTATCCGGCATGTTCAATAATGGCAGCAGCTGGTGCGATGGTGTAAAATTCTGGGATCATGGAAAAGGCTTTTGTTACGGCGATCCTGTCAACAACTATTTTGAAATATATATCACCAGCGACAGCGGCATTACCTGGACACAAGTTCCCAACAGCAGCAATCCCACTGCCCTGGCAGGCGAATACGGGTTTACAGACCCGACAACCATCACTATTACTCCGGGCGGGACAGGGTACTTCTCAACCAGCATGGGCCGCATTTATAAAACTTCGGATTATGGCGCCACATGGTCGGTGCTGCCCTCAATGCCATTTAGCGGAAACACCACCAAGATCTATGCATCAGGCAACAACTACCTGGTTGCCGGGCTGTTAAATTATGTCAGCTGGAAATACACCTCCAATGGTGGCGCTACCTGGGATACTTTGACCCCAGGCGGGAATTTTTACCAATACAGGCTTTGCAATGTACCTAATACCGGCAATATGTTTGTGGGAATAGCCCCATGGTCGAACTGGAAAGGCATCGGCTTCTCCTATGACGGCGGGCAAAGCTGGTCTGACTTTAATGATCCTGCCTATCTACAACTGAACGGAAGCAACAAAGCGTTGTTCAGTGCCGGATTTTACAATCCGCCTTTCACTGCTATAGCATCAGCAACGAACACCACGGTTTGCGCCGGAAATGAGGTAAACCTGGATGTTGCCGCTTCATCAGGCAGTATGGTTGGCTGGGCTGGAAACTATACTTCACCCTTTACCTACAATTCCATATTGAATTTTAAATATACACCGGTTTACACGTATTCATGGACATCATCTCCCGAAGGATTTTATTCCAATGAACAAAACCCTGTGATAACACCTACCCAAACCACAACATATTTTGTCAGTGTTTCGAATGGAATAAGTACTGTTTATGATACCATTTTAATTAATGTCATAGCACCTTCCTTGCAAGCCAGTTCATTCACTTTATCATCGATAACAGATAATTCATTGAATATCGGCTGGACGCGCGGTAATGGAACAGGGGTTATTGTTATCGCACGCCAGGGAAGCAATGTAAATGCGGACCCGTCGAGCGGTACTTCTTATACGGCAGATTCAGTATTTGGCAATGGATCAGAAACAGGCAGCGGCAACTACGTGGTTTATAACGGAACGGGGACTTCGGTGAATGTTACCAATCTGTTGCCGGGAATAACATATTATTTTGCCGTTTACGAATACGATCAGGCATCATATTGTTATTTGTCGCCCGCCCTGTCGGGACAAGGAGCCACTTCTGGTTCGTACCAGTGTGCATCACTAAATTACCTTGCCACAAAAGCTCAAAGCCTGGCCGGTTCATATGTTGATCTTGGCTCTGATGGAACTGTAATAACCACATCAGACTTTGACGATGCCAATTCAGCGGCACAGAATATTGGGTTCCCGTTTGATTATAATTGTCAGACCTATTCCCAATTTATATTAAATACCAATGGATTTATCAAATTAGGAAGCACGCCCCCATCGACGGCAGCCTTGTTCTTTGACGGGGCACAGACTGCTGGTGGCGGAATCTTCAACAGCACCGACCCTGCGGATGTCAGCCTTATCGCTGCCTTCAACCACGACCTGACGGCGGGAACAGGAACTCCCGAATACCGTGTTTATACTTCAGGAACAACTCCAAACCGGGTTTGTACCATACAGTTTAAAAATGTCAGGGATAAAACTACAACGCCTGCACAGCAATTTGATAATATCCAATTCCAGATCAAACTTTATGAAACCACCAATATTATTGAATTTGTTTATGGTGACTGGACATCTTCTGCAAATGCCTCGGCATTCAAAACCTCGGCATGCGGGCTGAAAGGTTCCAGCGATGCCGGTAATGAACTGCTTGTTGTAAATAAGGGTTCTGCATCGCCATGGAGCGCCGTTACATTTTCAAATGCCAACTACTCCACAACTGCGACACTGAACTTTGGCAATCCGCCAGCCAGACCGAAACCTGATGCGGGAAGAACATACAGATTCACGCCTACCCAGGATAACGACCTGATGGTGAATGAAATTTATTCCCTTGGTGAGGCTACCCTAAATTTTTCGAATCCGCAACACATCGCTGTGAATATTAAAAACACTGGAAATAACAATATAACAAATTTTTATGTAGCATTGAATGTTTCCGGCGCTAACAATGCAACTGACACGCTTATCATCCCAGTCTTAAATTCAGGGGAAAGCACCACGGTAAATTTTTCTGATTTTTCAGCTTCTTCAAATGGTGCAACCATCATTACCGTATCATTGCCAAATGATGATAATAACGCTGACAATACCAAAACATGGTCGCAAAATACAAACAACTCCTTCTGTAATTATTCATCAACAGCAGCTGCCACGAACGCCTATGGGTATCAAGCAGGCGGACAGGGCATTTTTTATGCAAAATATCATGTTACCGGAAGCGCCAATGTTTCATCCGTAAAGGCATTTATTGATAACTACGCAGATAATACAGGACAAACTGTTTTTGCCATTGTACTGAATTCATCCGGGGCGGTTGTGGGCCAGTCGGATAATTACGTTATTCAATCCGGCGACCTGGGTAACTGGCATACGTTTACAATCAACAATCCGCCCGCAATTACCGATGCAGATTTTTATGCCGGATTTGCTGTTACAGCAACCATTTCAAATGCTTATTATGCGATGGGCGTACAAAACGAAAATCCTGCACGCCCTGATGCATTCTTCTATTCAGACATCAATGGCTACGGATTGACACAATACGACCCTGTTACAGTGCCTTATAGATTTATGATTGGCGCAGAGCTTACCCCCGTGTCGCAGGCATGTTCCACATTAAATTACCTGGCAACAAAAGCTCAAAACATTCCCGGTTCCTATGTTGATCTGGGTTCCAATGGCACTGTGATAACTACATCAGATTTTGATGATGCCAATTCAGCAGCGCAAAATATTGGTTTTGACTTCGAATACGATTGCCAGACATTCTCACAGTTTGTACTAAATACCAATGGATTTATCAAGCTGGGCAGCACGCCGCCTTCATCTGCAGCTTTGTTTTTTGACGGGGCACAAACAGCAGGCAGCGGAATTTTCAATAGTACAAATCCTTTTGATGTTAATCTCATTGCAGTGTTCAACCACGACCTGATGGCAGGGACTGAAACTCCTGAATACCGGGTTTATACTTCCGGAACGATGCCCAACAGGGTTTGTACCATACAGTATAAAAATGTCAGTGATAAAACAACTTCACCGGCCCGGCAATACGACAATATGCAATTCCAGATCAAACTTTACGAAACTACCAATGTTATTGAATTTGTGTATGGCGACTGGACACCTTCCGTCAATGAATCTGCATTTAAAACTTCAGCCTGCGGCCTCAAAGGCAGTGTCGCGGATAACCAACTGCTGGTCGTGAACAAAGCCTCTACCCAGGCATGGGATGGAGTCACTTTTTCCAATTCAAACTATGTTTCAACCGCCACCTTAAACTTCGGAAACCCTTCGGCACGGCCCAAACCTGATGCCGGGCGAACCTACCGGTTTACACCGAAACAAGAACATGACCTGACTGTAGGTGAGATATATTCATTGGGCGATGCTTCTCTTAACTACTCGAACCCGCAACATACGTCTGTAAACATTATTAATACCGGCTACAGCGACCTTTCAAATGTGCCGGTTACACTTACAGTTTCGGGCGCAAACAATTTCACTGACACAAAGTATATTACTTCGATCCTTGCCGGTGAAAACACGATAGTCGCTTTTAATGATTTTAATGCGACCGCCAACGGGCCCACTACTTTGACTATTTCTTTACCCAACGATGATTACAATGGTGATAATACCAAATCATGGGCACAGAATACGAACGACTACATTTGTAATTATTCATCGACGGCAGAATCAATAAATGGCTTCGGCTATACGGTACTTGGCGATCCTAGCCAAAGCGCTTCCGGGGCCTTTGAAGTTAAATACCATGTTACCGGTTCAGCCGTGGTAAATTCTGTTAAAGCATATCTGAATAATTATGCGCAGAATGCCGGAAACATCGTTTATGCGATAGTTATGGATCAATCAGGAACTATTATCGCTCAGTCAGATGCCTATATGATCCAACCCGCAGATTTGGGCGCGTGGCATACCTTCGCGATTCCTTACCCTCCAGTGATAACTAATTCATATTTCTATGCCGGCATGGCCGTTACCACAGGTTCGACGGTGTATTATCCGATGGGTGTGCAGGTGGAAAATCCATCGCGTGCCGATGCATATTTTTCTTCAGCCATTGACGGCAGCGGGCTTGCACAGGAAGACCCTGCAACTTTTAAATATCGGTTTATGCTTGGTGCGATACTCTCTCCGCTTCCACCTGTTGCCGGAACAGCACATTCCGATACCTCCATCTGCGAAGGAAACCCTGCAGTAATGCATCTGACGGGATATTACGGCGCCATACAGTGGCAGCAATCTGCTGATGGAATCAACAACTGGACTAATGTTTCTGGAGGCACGGGTGTCAACAGCGATCATTACACTTCGGGAAATTTACTTGCAACCACATTTTACAGGGCCGAAGTCACCCAGCCCACCTATGCACCGGAATATTCAAATGTGATTACCGTCACCGTCAATAATTTTCCTGTTGCTGATGCGGGATCCAATGTAACATATACCGGATCGCCCGTACAACTGGGCAGCGCTTCCAGCGGCCCGGGAAGCTTCAGCTGGTTGCCCGTCAGCGGGTTGAATGATCCCAATTTAGCACAACCCCAGGCCTCACCGTCTGTTATGACCACGTACACCCTGACAGTTAATAATAACGGCTGCATCGCCACCGACGAAGTCACCGTGAATGTCGGTATCACAGGCCATATGATCAGCGGTAAAACAAAATATGCCGCAAGGGCCAATACAGGCAACCCTGCCCCGAATTTACCCACATACAATCAGGTTATTTATAACATCGGACAAGTCATCGTGATACTGAAAAGCTATCCCGCGGGGGCCGAACTGGCAAGAGATACGAGCGATTCATTCGGTTATTACCAGTTTAACAATGTCGCCGATGGCAACTATAAGCTCACCTACCATAAATATGCTGTTGATACGGTGATTGGGGGCAACGACATCAATGTCGCCGATGTCTCGATGCTGAAATATTATATAGGAAGTGACACGATTCTCGACCCTTCACGGAATTTCTCGTCAAAGTATAAAAAGGCCGTTAACGTGGACAATAATGCGTACCTCAATGTAACGGATGTTTCAAGAATAAAATCCAAGATAGGCTCGCCATACAATACCAGCCGGAATTTCCCGAAAGGCAACTGGGTAACCATGGATAAACTGGTTACTGTTGCCGGATCGGATGTAAGTACCAACCTTGAAAACATCTGTTACGGCGACTTCAATGCTTCCAGTACGAAATACCGCGACTCGCTTACCACCTGGAACAGCGTAAAGTCATTGCCAAAAGAGTTTATTATTCCTTCCGATGAACTTATTACAATCACCGGCCAATCATATTTTGAAATCCCGATGAAGATAGGTGTAAAAGAAAATGACCTGTCGGCATTAGGCCTGGAAATAAGCTACCCAGCTTCGGAATATAAATTAGTTTCCGCTTATATGCCCGGAGTAGGAAAAAATATTTCCGCCACCACCATCAATCCCACGCTGGATGAGATCATTGCTAACGACAACGACCTGCTGGTGACCGACGAAGACGGCATCATACGTGTGGTTTATGCCACCACCAGCCATTTTGATGTTGCCGCCGGCGATAAAGTACTTGTTCTCGGCTTCCGCCCGCTCAAACCGCTCGTCAGCGGAGAGCTTGAATTCAACCTTTCGGGTACCGGCGTAATCGCCGATATGTACGGCAATGAAAATGAAGATGCTTTCCTAGTCATGCCAAAGATATTTGTTCAGGACGATAACATGGAAGCAGGATTTGAATTTTCAGGCTACCCCAACCCGTTCAGCGGCAATGCCACCTTAAGCTACAGCCTGCCCGAAAACGGTTCTGTTAAGATTGAGGTGTTCAATGCTATCGGCGAGCTCGTTTCCGTGCCTGTTAATGAAATGCAGGCTCAGGGAAAACACACCGCAGAATTTGCATCAGACGGCCTGCCTGCGGGCATGTATACGTTTAGGCTGGAATTCACGGGGACAGAGATATCAAAGAGTATGGTTTTAAAGCTGGTGCATTAAGATGCTCCCGCTTACTTCGGGCTGAGGCTTCAGCCTCAGCCCGACGGGTTGCAGCTAACGTTGCCAATGCTTGTTTTCGTGCCGTTTTAATTGCACTTTTCTATCCCATTGAATTAATACTTAAAAATAGTATAAATATTTCAATCTGACAAATCTGCAAGGGATGAAAGCAGCACCGTGTCATCGTTTCGGTGGTGTTTCCAAAGCCTTTAATTCATAATATAGTTTTTCGTTTGAATAATCAATGGTCAATGATTTTAACCTCATAAATAAATTACATCCAATGTTACCAGCTGTCTCATATGGTTCATCTTGTTCTGTAAGAAGGTATGCAGTGACATCAGAAAACAACAAACTGTCTAATTGCAACTCTAAGCCACGTTTGATTTTCCATGGATATCCTTCTTTTATTTGAACACTATCAAATATTGATTTATTGCTTTTCTGAAATAATGTGCTTATAAAAATGTCAGGGAACTGATTGCCCATATCAAATAACATAATTCCATCCACACCATTTATTTTTACGTTAAAATTTGGCTCTAATGGTGCTTTTTTCGTTGTTAACAAAGGAATGATTCCGTCATAATTATCTGGAATAAATCCAGGCATGTTTAAATACACAGAATCCTTTTCGTAATCAATGGTCACGCTAACCTTTTGTAAAAAATCGCATCCTAATAAACCTGTTACTTGTTCAGGCCAATTCCATTTATCTTTTTTAAAAACAACTACTTTTTCATTGTTAAATAGCAAATTACCAACTTTTATGCTTGGTATCTTTGCAGTTTTAAGCGGAAGCAAAAATAAAAAAGACCCTGCTTTTACTTTTGAAACTGATTTTGCAATATCATAATCCATAGATGTAGAACTACATCCTGAGTCTATAATAAAATAATACTTTTTACCTCCAATTTCAACTTCAACAATAATATTGCACCCATCTAAAGTAAAAGGCATTGAACATTGATAAGCAGAATTTTCAATCAATGGTTTCGACCATTCAGGAAATATTAATGGAGCAAATGATTTACAAGAATTAAAATAAATTATTACAATAAAAATTACTGCAAAAAAAAATAATTGAGTTCTCTTTGTCATTATTATCTGTTCATTAATCACTGAATGCTATCATTCCGGGCCTTTTCAGCAAGCAAAAATTAATATTCCCGCCGTTTCATCCCTGCCCTACCTGCCATAAAGTTAATAAAAAGAACGTTCCTGTTCAAAAACCTGTCCCGACAATGAAAGCAGATGCCTGTTATAGGTTGGTTTATTTAAGTTTTAATATTTTACAAATAGTATTGTAATGCCGTAAATTAATAAACACAAAAACACCAAATCCAATATTCCAATCACGAGTCCTGCAATTGCATAGCCTTTACTTTTCTTATCAACTTTGTCAACTTTACCAAGAGCAATAGCACTAAATACAACTCCTAAAATACCCAATATTAATATTCCAAAAACACCGTAAAATATTACACCCGCCAGTCCCAATAGCATTAGGATTCCAAGTAAAAGGCTAATGAAAAGTCCGGCTATACTGCATATAAAACCGGCCTTTGTCCAACCTGTAATTTCAAAATTATTATGAGTTTTTGGAACTATTTTGGTGTTTTGTTTTTTATCAGACTTGTATTGATTATTATTCTGTTTTGCTTCTTTTGATATTTTTGGATTGTGTGTAAAAATAAAATTAGTACTTTTCCTATGAGTAATAAAAATATATTCTCTGTCTGTAGAAGCCATAATATTCTCGTCTGTCAAAAAAGAACTGCTGTCAGTAGAATTTGTCGAACTTAACACCTGTTTGTTGGAAAAGTCAGGATTCTTTTCTTTTTGATGATTCTTATTGTTATTTCTTGATTCCTGTTGATCTATGCTTGATATTTTATTTTTCCACTCAATTTGATAACCTAATCTGTAAACTCGTTTTTCGAGTGTGCATGAATTCAAAATGATTGTCAATACCATTACAATAAATAGAAAAGGTATTAATGATCTCAAATTGTTTCTGGAGTTTCTCATTGTTGAATGTGTCGATTTAGTCGCTTCTAAACTTGCCTATAACGTTTGGCGGCATGAAATGTAGTGGAGTGCTTGGCTGCGAACCTATCCCCCGTTACTGACCTTGCCAACGTAAACTGAACTTACAAATTGCACTGACACCGCTATGTTTTATGATCGCTTGTTGGGGGTTTGTGCTTTTTCTGTAATGATATTAATAGTTTCTTCAACTCCGTTTTTTAAGTTTAAAACAGCTCCAATTTCTTTTGCATTTTTTCTATATTCAGGATCATTCATTATTTCATATATAGCAGATAAAAGTTTATCACTTGTTAGTTTTTTTCTTTTTATGGGAGTTATTCCAATCTTCAAATCCATGATCCGATATCCCCAATAATACTGATCTAAATCATGTGGAATAATGATTTGTGGAATACCAGCTCGAGCAGCCATATAAGTTGTTCCAGCCCCACCGTGATGAATAATTATCGACATTTTGGGGAATAACAATGAATGTGGTACATGGTCGACAAATAAAACATTCATATTGTCTCCTTTTACTTCAAGGTTTGCCCATCCTTTTGAGATAACAAATCGAATATCTCTATGTTGCACTAATTCTTCCAATATTTTAGAAGTCTTTTCTGGTTTAGAATCAGTCATACTCCCGAATCCAATATAAACAGGAGCAGAACCTGAATTAATAAAATTGAGCAACTTATCATCAAGTTCAATTCCTTCTTCATAGTCCAAAAAACCTGTTTGGAATATATTTAAGCAATCTGGTGGTAATGGAGCTAAAATAGCATCAGCAGCCATGATTGCGTTTTTTGACATGAAGCTTACATAATTATCTATTTTGCTAAGTCCTAGTTTTATCCTGTGTTGATTAATCTTTTTACCAAACATCAATTTACTTGCGAGTTCACCTATCCACCATAAAAAGGTATTTGACACGAAAGATCTTCTTTTAAATGGAATGGACATCGGAGCATGATATTTTGATTTAAATGCCAATGGCATAGGAACAATAATAAAATATGGCAGTTTATAATATTCAGCAATTGATCGTCCTGCAAAATCAAACCCATTTCCAATAATAAGATTTGCAACTTTTACATATTCCGGCAATACCATGAATTGCTCTGTTATACTTTGAATAAGTAATTGAAAAACATCTTTCTTTTCAGAAGCATTAGCCTTATTATTTGGGGAAATTGATTGAAAATCAAGACCAATTGGCTGATATGATATTCCATATGATATGAATAATTTTTGAAAATTTTTAGGAGCACAAACAAGAACCTCATATCCTCTTTTCATAAATGAAATTCCTAAAGCAAGAAAGGGACGAACATCTCCAAGTGATCCTTGTGTAATAATAACTATTTTCATTTTTAATAATTCATCTTTTATTTTGAACCCAAAGTCTCATTAGTACGTCCGTAACGCCCAACGGTCACGACTGGTATTTAGGCGGCGATGAAATAAACGTTTCCTGTCAAACTGCCAAAACTTGCGGCATGAAAGCGGACACGAGTTATGGGCTGTGCAAATACACTTATATCAATCCATTGATGTTGAAATCAATATAAATAAGCATTCAAATGTTTATTTATATAATCTACTTTTTGATAATAATCATTTTATTTTATCTAATCTTGCCAAAACGATCCATCTTGCAACCACAATTTTTGCAAGTCCAACCGCCCCAAATGGCTTCATTAGCATTTTTTGGTAATCTTAATTCAGGCTGTTTTAAACCACATTCTGGACAATTCACTCTTTCCAGGTTTATTAAAACATTCTTTTTTTCTTTTTTTTCTGTTTTCATATTTTCATTTTTGATTTGGTTAAATTAAAAAATATCTCTTTCAAATTATTGTTTTCGCAGCAATATTTCTTTAGTGCTTCGTTGCATTCTTGTTTCATTATTTAATGAAAAATCGATCCAAATGCCATTGTTAGCATTAATGCGATAGCCAAGATGTTCGACACTATATGTGTGTTTGCCATTTATAATTTAAATAATATTTTTATCTCTATGAAGTCTATACTCAATCTTTATTATCATATCAATGTCTTTTAGCTTATTTTTAATGATACAGCGAAGTCATTGTTAGTTATATAATTGCATAGCACATAACGATTGAGCCTTTCCAACGGGTGGAAATTAAACACTCCCGCCGTTTCAACCCGTTCATAATTTAAATAATTTTCTATATGTTTCAAGTTTTTTCCGCACTCCGCCTGAAGCAAAACCCCTGTTACCAGCCGTTATTTATTCATTTTACTTTTGTTGCTGTCAAAAATGTTATAACTTTAAAATACTACCTGTCGCAAATTTTCCATCATTTCCTGTGACTTTTAATAAATAAATTCCGTGAGGATATTGAGTCATATCAAAGTCTAACGTCGATGAATTAATATCTGTCTTTGATGAAATAAATTTGCCGGTATAATTCATGATTTCTATTGAATATGGTAGGGATCCTTTATAATCTATTTGTACTTTGTCACTTGTCGGATTTGGAAATAAAGTCAGCTTAAATTTGTTAAGCTGATTTTCTTCTATACCACCCCAAAGCACAAAACATTGCCCAATAAAATATAGGCTGGAATTGGTATACGTTTGAATAGAATCTTTATGTGCACATAATAAAATACTACCATCGCCAAAATGAACCGCAGATTGATAGAGCTGGGAAATAATACCGGCATTTGGACCAGTGCCTTCGATAAATGTCAAACTTTCTTTTGATAGTACTGGATTGTCATTTGTCGATAAGTATATCTTTTTATTACCACTTTCATATTTTATTGAATCAACTATTGCTAGCGAATCTTCTGGGAATTCCAATCTGTGAATAGAAAAAGTATCTCCGACATTCAAACTTAAATCCATTATCAGAAATTCTTTTTTGCCCCATGATTTATCTAAATACCATGCTCTGCCAGTCATAGTATCCTCCCTTATGAATCCATCAAAATTATACTGTCCATTTACAATTCTGTAGTATTGTCCATTAATTAAGGTGTCGGAAGATATAACGAGAGAATCTGTTTGAACCCAGTCAGGCATAGTGTGAAATGCAACATTCCAAGAAGTCTGTGTTTTCCCGAATATTGATTTATTGGGTTGTCCAATTGTCGTCCCTACGGCTACTGTCAAAAAGAAGGAAATGATGATTAGTTTTTTCATGGCTTGAGTTTTATTTAATGGCTGGTAACTCACTTATCTGTGTGACTGAAACTCCATTTTGTTACATAAATCCTAACTGTTGTTGTTGCTTTATTCAGTTTTAATTGCATATCTCCTGCTATTTATATTTCAATTTACTGCTCAACAACTAGTAATCGTATCATTTGAAATTCTGTTCAATCTCTTTGTCATATACTCCTATTCAGCTTGCTCAAATTGGCCATTTTGTTCATTTCACTCATCCTTTTTATCCGCCGGGCCCCGTTTATCCGAAATCACGCATCAACACGCCTGAATCACAAAATACCCCCCTAACAGCACCACTCAAAAATACATATGTAAAAATAAACATCATTTTAACCATATCCAAATATTTATTAAAATATTTTTAATTGATCATGACCTGTTCTCAAATAAATGATCACATGGCTGCACAGGGGCAACAGTAAACAGTAAACAGTAAACAGTAAACTTGTCAACTTTCAACTAATAACTACTCACTAACAACTTCCACTTTAAACTAATAACTCCTCACTAATAACTAATAACTCCTCACTAATAACTCCTCACTAATAACTGTTCACTAATAACTGTTCACTAAACAAGGATCTCATTCACATTCTTCTCAATAGTCTCACAGATGGTATCCACCGGCAGGTCGTTGGCATCAGTGCCAAAAGGATCTTCAATCTCCACGCCTATTTCATTAATGCCAAGCAATATCAGCGCAATAATACCTATAACCGGAACAGAAATCCAGTGAAACTTTTCATACAGGCCAAAAGGCAATGCCATAAAATAGATCATGACGAATAACTGCAGATGCGAAGCATAGGCAAAAGGCACCGGTGTGTTGCGGATACGCTCCATGCCGCCAAGATTATTGATCAATCCTGAAAGCTCGTTGTTGATGGCTATGAGCTCCGCAGTATTTTTTTGTTCGCTGGTACCGGCATAATTGATTTCCTGGTGCAACAGCCGCATAATGGCATTGGGGACATGAGAATGGTTGAGCACCTCATTTTTCATGTCCTCGCTGAGGCATTCCAGGTGTTCTCTTTTTACGCCAGATCTCAGGCGTTCTTTGGTGGCATAGGAAAAGGCTGCTATCAGCCCCGCCAGTTTTTTTCTTTTCTGAAGATCATCAACAGGAACCAGATCATGAAGAAAAAGTGCAAGGTTGCGTGAAGCATTCACTGTAGCGCCCAAAAGCCGCCGCCCTTCCCAGTAGCGGTCGTACGAGGTATTGGTGCGGAATACCAGCAGCAGGCCTAAAGCCAGACCTACCACATTATATACAACCATATCGATTTTTATTTCATTGGAAATAAAATCATTCTCATACAAAAGAATGACAAAAACAGTCCATACCATAAAAAACAAGGTTCTTACAGCTACGCCCTTAATGGTTGTGCCTCTCCAGGCAAAGAGCAGCCTGAGCCATGACTTGTTGTCGTAATTGATCATATCAGGAATTTTAAATTGTTGTGATAAATGATTTGCAAAAATACAAGCATTAGTATAATAATCAGCAAATATCCCTTTTGATCAAAACAATTATGGTTTCTTCCATTTTCTTGCCTGAACTGACCTTTAACTTAAAAGAAAACCACTGATACTGTATAAACAAATTGCAGGCTGCAACAGAAATTACATTAGTAATACAAATCAAGCAGGTTTAATTTAAAAACATAATGCCATGAAAAACTACATCATCCGTACCTTGTGTACACTGGCGCTGGTCATGATTTTTGCGGGAACCTTTTCACAAAATCAGGACAATAATCAATTTTCAGGTCCTGCTATCATGATCACCAATTCTGAAACAGGAAAAACAGAACCCATGCAAATGGAGTCTGTGGCAATAAATGTTGAGATAATTGATAATGTTGCTGTGACGACTCTCGACATGACATTTTTCAACACCCTGAACCGCCAGCTTGAAGGAGAACTTGTTTTTCCCCTGGGCGAAGGGCAGTCGGTAAGCCGCTTTGCCATGGAGATCAAGGGCAAGCTACGCGAAGGCGTTGTCGTGGAAAAACAAAAGGGGCAAAAGGTTTTTGAAGCCATTGTCCGCCGCCGCATCGACCCGGCCCTGCTGGAATGGACACCCGGCAACAACTTCAAAGCACGGATTTTTCCTATTCCCGCCCGGGGCACCAAAAGAGTGGTCATTACATATGAGCAGGAACTCACATCAAATGATCTGGCATATACCTATAAGCTTCCGCTTCAGTTCAGCAATAAGATAAAGACTGTGCATCTGGACTTCCGGGTTTACAATACTGACATTCCCCCGCAAATTACTTCAGACTTTTGTCACAAACTTGCTTTCGCAAAAGATTTCTCTTGCTACAAGGCAGAAACAACGGAATTTGATTTCAACGGGAACAGCGAACTTGAGGTCAGCCTGCCATTTCAGCATTTAAAAAACTTTGCTCTTACACAGTCAGGCAAAATTGACAAACAGTGCTACTTCTATATAAGTATGTTCAAGCACAAGCAATCTGTTCAGAAAAAACTTCCGCGGAGCATCTGTGTTTACTGGGATGGTTCATCCTCAGAAACCAGGCGCGACACCGGCCGTGAACTTACATTGCTGGAAAATTATATAAAACAATGCAATAACCTGAACGTTAAACTGGTCATCTTCAGCAGTGAAATTGATACCATTATTGACTATGCCGTGGTAAATGGCGAGTGTGAAAAACTGCTGTCGGCAATAAAAAGTATTTATTACGATGGGGGTACGCAATTAGGAGCTCTTGATTTCACAACTGTATCCTGTGACGAAATCCTCCTTTTCAGCGATGGCGTGAGCAATTTCGGCAAGTCCGAAATCACATTGTCCGGAACGCCTGTCATTACTATTAACTCATCAAATACTGCCGAGCATTCTTATCTGAACTATATTGCCGTTAAAACATCCGGCGAATACCTGAACCTGGCAAAGCTCAGTGATAATGACGCCTTCGAAATCCTGACAAAAAGCAACCTGCATTTCATTTCAGCAGGGTTCAATCCGGGGGAAATCGGCGAGGTGTACCCATCGAACCCGCAGTTATGCAATGGCAATATAACGTGGGCCGGGGTTTTGTATCAACCAGAAGCAAAAATAAAACTCAACTTCGGCTTTGGAAATAACATTACACAATCGGAAGAAATTACCCTTTATCGCGACACCACGCCAACAAACGGAATTACCGAAAGAATCTGGGCACAGAAAAAAATCAGGGATCTGCAGATGGATTATAAAAATAATGACGATATGATAACCCAGACAGGAAAAAAATATGCTATTGTAACACGCAATACCTCATTGATCGTTTTAGATTCAATAAGCGATTATGTGTTATATGAAATCCTGCCTCCGCCCGAAATGCAGGAGCAGTACTACGCCTTGCTTAAAAATAAGAAAGAAAAATCGGAAGAAAACTTTACGGCAAAAATAACACGCCTGCTGAATAATTATGAACAAAAAGTAAACTGGTGGAACGGCAATTCCGACGGGCAGGGAATGAAACCGAACAACGCCACAGGAAACAACTCATCACCTGTTTTTATTGATATTCCAGATGAATCACCCGTAACATCACAAGATTCCCGTCCGGCAATAAATAACAATCCTGTTACCATAAGGTCATTTTCGGAAAATCACACTGGTGGAATTACAGTTACTGGCCGCGTGGTCGACAAACAAACAGGGGAAGCATTACCATTTGCCACCATAATTTCGACAAATGATTCATATGGTACTACAACGGATGAGAATGGAAATTTCACAATAAATACCGAACCCAATTCACAGCTTAAAGTAAGCTATCTTGGCTACCAATCAGCAATTTTCACTGTTACTGAACCGTCAAATATCGAAATTCCGCTTGAGGCAGCAAATATTAATATTGAAACTTTTGAAGTGATGGAATACAGGACCCCGCTGATCAGTGATGATGCAACAAACTCTGTGGAAATATATAGTGAAGATATAAGGAAAATGGCAGCGTACAATGTAGGATCATTGATGGGTAATATTAGTGGCATTGACATATCAGAAGAGGGAGAAACGATCCATATCAGGGGAGCACGGGATAATACAACGGCGATATTCGTTGATGGCGTCAGGGTTAGCAGCATGCAAAGCGTTGCAAGATCAGATATTGAAGAAATAATGGTATATGAAGGTGGAATTCCTGCACAATATGGCGATCTTACAGGCGGTGTTATCGATATCCGGACTCATGGCTACAATAATTATTATAGCGATAGGATATTCGGCTCCTATAATGAAAATCCTTTGCCCGATCCAAGAGAAGAAAAATATCCCAAACCTGAAAATGCTCCCTGGAAAGCAAAACTTGATTCGGTACCCGGCAGGGACATCTATAAACTTTATTGCCGCTTAAAACCCGAATACACTCAATCTTCTGCCTTTTATTCCGACTTTGCGGATGCGTGCCTGAAAAACGGGCAATGTAAAAACGCGTTGAAAATCATTTCAAACCTGGCAGAATCAGAACTTCAGAATCACGAATTGTCAAGGATTTTGGCCAGAAAGCTTCAGCAATATGGCGAAAAAGAATATGCCATCCTGAAATACAGGGATATTTTAAAACTGAGGCCCGAAGAACCTCAGTCATACCGCGATTTTGGCCTTGCATATTATGACAATTGCCAGTACCAGGAAGCCGTGGATATGATGTACTTAATACTGACCAAAGAATGGGATAACAGGTTTCCCGGCTTTGAAACAATTGTTTTAGGCGAGATTAGTGCAATGATCGCTAGTGTGGGTAATAAAATAGATGTTTCCGGTATCGACAAGCGCCTTATGAACAATCTGCCTGTTGACCTGCGGATTGTTTTATCCTGGGATGCCGATAACACCGACATGGATTTATGGGTTACTTCACCCGGTAATGAATTGTGTTATTATAGGAATAAACGTCCGAATTTCGGCGGATACCTTTCACAGGATTATACAAGGGGCTATGGACCGGAAGAATTTCTGCTGAAAAACGCCCGGAATGGAAAATACAAAATACAGGTACACTATTTCGGATCAGGAAGACAGGACTTTAAAAGGGTGGTCACGATCAATGTACAGGTATTTAAAAACTATGGAACGCCTATGCAACAAAAGAATGAATATATACTTACGTTGACAAACAGCAGCCAGTTGGTAAATATTGAAAATTTCGCTTTTAATAAATAGCAGAAACCGGTTAATGAAATAATACCAATTGAATTTGTTTTTTACAATTAAAAAATAAATTATCCGCCACCGGAGGATTAATGCCCATGCTACATGAAAATAGTACAATAAGACAAGGTCGAAATTGGATTATCCGCCGCGGCTGATGCATGTGCTATCTAAACAACTCGAAAGAAGGATACTAAAAACCAGTCAATTAAAATCTAAATTTTTGCAGTGATTTTGGAGCGTTGGAAATTCCTGTCGGCGGCGTGCGCAGGTTGTGAATGAAAAAAATTAGAAAATCAAAA
>CAZVKJ010000022.1:0-56564 GCA_964626855.1 uncultured Bacteroidales bacterium | reverse complement strand
CAATACCAAAGTTAGATGTTTTATTCTACTTTTTCGAAGTCTTCAAATCTGGGTTTATAATTGTCCAAATCCATTTGCAATTGGTATAATACAATTTTCTCTTATATTATTTCAATTTAAGGAACATTTTTATATATGCCGTTTCTATATATAAGTAAAACTTTTATATTACTGACAATCATGCCGATAATTATTTTTAATTGAAAATCAATACTAAATACCCTTAAAGTTCGTTTTTTAACGTGAAATACTGATACCCAATTGAATCTGTAAAAAATTGACTAAAAACTTGACTTTAGGCAAAATAAGTGCTACATTTGCATTCTTTTTCTGTAAACTATATACAACTTTTTCCTTATATTATGAAATTATCTGAATTCAGATTTCATCTACCACCTGAATTAATAGCCGACAAACCTGCAAAACAAAGGGACAGTTCGCGCCTTATGATACTCAACAGGGCCAAGCAAACCATTGAGCATAAGATTTTCAAAGATGTGCTTGATATTTTTCAGGATGGAGATGTCATGATCATTAACAACACTAAGGTTTTTCCTGCCCGTTTGTATGGCAGAAAAGAAAAAACCGGTGCAAAAATTGAAGTATTTTTATTACGCGAACTTAATCATGAATCACGTCTTTGGGACGTTCTTGTTGATCCTGCACGCAAAATACGTATTGGAAATAAACTCTATTTTGGTGACGACGACAGTCTTGTTGCTGAAGTAATTGACAATACCACTTCACGAGGCAGAACCATCCGTTTCTTGTACGATGGCCCATATGAAGAGTTCAAACGGATCATTGAATCTTTAGGGGATACACCTTTGCCCAAAATTATCAAACGCCAGACCGAGCCTGAAGACAAAGAACGCTACCAGACGGTTTACGCCAAACATGAAGGTGCTGTTGCTGCGCCTACTGCCGGCCTCCATTTTAGCCGCGAACTCATGAAAAGGCTCGAACTAAAAGGTGTTAATTTTGCAGAGATCACCCTGCATGCCGGGTTAGGCAATTTTCGAACAATAGATGTAGAAGATCTTACCAAACACAAATGTGATTCTGAGCAAGTATTAATCGATGAACTTGCCTGTAAAATTGTAAACAAAGCCAAGGAAAACAAAAAAAGGGTTTGTGCCGTTGGAACAACATCCATGAAAGCTGTCGAATCCTCTGTTACCATTTCAGGTATGTTAAAACCGTTTAATGGCTGGACCAACAAATTCATTTTCCCGCCTTATGATTTCGGCGTCCCCAATGCAATGATCACCAATTTTCATCTTCCGCAATCATCGCTGATGATCATGGTTGCAGCATTTGCCGGATATGATTTTTTGATGAAAGCCTATAAAGAAGCTGTTACTGAAAAATACCATTTCTTTACGTATGGCGATGCCATGCTGATTTTATAGAAAATCCCAAACAATTTAGTTAAAGTCGTTCAAATTTTTCAGAAAATGAACGACTTTTTTTTTATTTTTGAAAAAAATCTTCTGCTTGAAAAAATATGCAATCATTGTAGCCGGAGGCACAGGTAAACGATTTAATTCGGATATGCCAAAGCAATTCATTAATATTTGCGGCAAGCCATTGATCATCCATACTCTCGAAACCTTCATCGCACCGGTTCCCGATATTGAATTTATTATTGTGGTGAATCCAAAAATGCGGCCATTGGCGGAATCTATTTTATCTGATTATCCGGTTCCAAATTTTAATCTTGCTGATGGAGGGCCGGAACGCTTTCATTCAGTAAAAAACGGGTTAGCAAAAATCACTGATGAAAACTCTCTTGTTGCAATTCATGACGCTGTGAGGCCGTTTGTTTCTCCCATGGTAATTCTCAATGCATTTAAAGATGCCGCTTATTATGGTAATGCTATCCCTGTAATGAATATAACGGATTCTGTTCGCATGAAAAACGGAGCAATAAATGAACCTGTTGACAGAAGTAACCTTTACAGGGTTCAAACGCCCCAATGCTTCAGGACTGATTTGATTAAAAAAGCATATTTGCAAAACTTTGATCCTAAGTTTACCGACGATGCCATTGTCTTAGAATCGATGAAGGAACGCATTCACCTCATTGATGGGAATACAGAAAATATTAAAATCACCTATCCTTCGGATTTATTGATTGCCGAGGCTTTCCTGAAAAACAGGATTATATGAAACGTTTAGCCTGAGTTTTTCGAATCATCATACATACTGTTCAAACGGTTTTATAAAACAACACAGGAAAAAAATGCATATCAAAACAAAGAGGCTAACAAATATCGTATTTCTGATAATAATTCTGTTTTTTTTAACCTACTCATTTTTTCAGCATTACCATATGCCATTGGAAAGCGATATGGCAGGAATTATTCTTCCTGAAAAATATATGAGTAAAACAATGTCCGACCCATTTGGCCTGAAAGCAATCCTTTACAACGAGTCTTACCCCAACCCCAACAGGTATTTTGTACAATACTTTATGTCGGCATACTTTTTAAATATGCCCTTAATTTTGCAACATTGGGTTGACCCTATTGAAAGCGTTTATTTATCCTGCGCCTTAATAAAAATAATCCTGCAAGCCGGTATTATGGTTCTTTTGGCTTTTTACATTAAACAATTCTTTCTGAACAGGCAAAATAAAATCTTATTGGCAATATTATTAGTTTTGCCGCTTTTTCAAACCGAAGGATATAACAGGTATATGGGAATTATTGATCCTTCAATAACATACAGCCTTAATTATGCCTTACCGCTATGTTTGTTGCTGCTATTGATATTTCCATTCTATAAGAATTTTTATATAGATAAAAAATACAAACTCAACACCGGATTAAAAATCTTTATTGTTTTTCTATCCATTATCGTCATGTTTTCAGGACCGTTAACCCCTGGCATCATACTCATTATATCATTTTTATATTATACAAACCGGCTTTATCATAATTATAAAAACACGATTCATCCCTTATGGAGGCAAAGAATAATAGTCAGTTTCAAAAAAATCCCCAAAGATGTTACGCTATTTTTCATTTTTTTCTCCTTTTTAAGCTTCTATTCTATCTTTCTGGGAATGCACAATTCACTTTTTTCACAATCGGAAATTCCCATTGTTGACAGATATTTAAAAATTCCTGCCGGACTTTACTATCTGGTTTCTCAAAAAATTGGATATCCCCTATTTTTAGCAATGATTGGAATAAATCTATTTATTATAAAAAAGAACCTTAATAATGAATTTGGGAGGAAAATTATAAACTTTTCTAAATGGGTCGGAGTTTTTTCATTATTGTATATTTTATTGCTTCCACTGGGTGGTTACAGGGATTACCGGCCAAATATTATCAGGTACGACACGATAATGCCTGTCACAATATGCCTGATGCTGCTCTATGGTATTTCAACCTACCATTTAATTAATAGTATTAAAAAATTCAGGCTAATTTACATATTAGTGATTCTCGCTTTTTCATTTGTTTTTATTAACGCAAATGAATCACATTTTGACAACAACTTATGCGAAATTCAGGCATTAAGGAAAATTGCAGAATCTCCGAAAAATATTGTTCAACTTGATTGTGATTGTACGGTAATGGGCTGGGATAAAATTACATGTTATAAAGACTCTGAACTTAATGCCGAGTTATTACAAATATGGCATATTACAAAAAGTAAAAAATTATATTTCCAATAAGTAGGCCGCAGGTGAATGTTGGTGTATAGAATGACAAAATGATCCCGCTTAATAATCTACTGTTTCATAGACCTTCCCTTCCAGTCGAACTTAATAAAAAAAGATAATGTTGCCACAAATACGATATAAGCAGGATAGATAATCTGCATTGGTATATACAGCCACAAAAGATATTTTTCTCCAATAAAGCCTGTCCCGGAGTATATTAACGGAAAATCAACCACCAGTTTTACAAAAAATAAAATTAAGGCTGTAAACATTATCCACTCATTAAAAAACCCCAAAAAACAGCCTGAAAATATTGACAGATTGAAAAAAAAGATAACAAAAGCCGTAAAGATCGTTAACGGATCTTTATAACCAGTACTTTTTGAAGCCCAACGTATTCGCTGATTTAAAAATCTCCGGAAATTTGTCACTCCTTTTGTCAAAACTATATTCCCCGGGTTTTTTAAAAAACAGATTTCATTTTTATTTTTTACATGTTTTTTTGCAGCATGAAGCATAAAAATATCATCTCCTGATACGAATTTATTATGTGACAGGTATCCATTCAATTCATTATAAAGACTGCGCTCAAAACACAAGTTTGCACCATTGGCCATTACAGGCTTACCGGCCATCAGAGCACCCGCTCCACTAATCATTAGGCTTAGAAACTCAAGTGACTGGAATTTTGAAAACATACCTCCACGATCATCAATGGCTACCGGTCCTGAAATAAGCCTGCATTTGTTATGCTCATAAAAATCCACCATGGTACTTAACCAGCTTTTCTGAAAAACACAGTCAGCGTCTGTTGTCACAATTAATGTTCCTGTTGAACATTCTATTCCTTTTTTAAGAGCCGTTTTTTTTGAAAAACCCTCCGCATCTGTTAAAGAAAGAAGTGTGAAATGCTGAAGACCATTATTAAGAATAAACTCTTCAGCTATTTTATAACTCCCGTCACCGGAGTGATCATCAACCAGTATTACCTGAAAAAGCGCTAAAGGATAATCCTGCTCCGAGAGACTTATCAGTAATGGCAACATGTTTTCTTCCTCATTACGAAACGCGATAATGATACTTGTCTTGGTTCGCGGGGTTTGATTTGTTCTGATAAAGGTTTTACCGGTATACCATCCGTGGGTAAAAAAAATGATCAGGCCAAGATAACAAAGGCAGGAAACGGCAGAAAATAATATGGATAAAAACAAAATCACCTTCTGAAAAACTTAAGCCTGAACACAAAGAATCCGCCAATTATTGCCGGAATAATAAGATTGATAATCCATATCATCGAGGAAGCCAGGAATGCATTCGCTGAAATATCAGTCATGATTGACCTGTTATTAAAATACATTTCCATCAGCACAATACTGACTGACCCTCTGACACCCAGTTCTGTCAACGCAAATGTAGGTATTGCCGTTGTTACCAAAAAAATTAAGGAGACCACCATCAATGCATGGAGAAAAGGAATTTCAATATTACAAAGCTTTATCAGCAGGCAATACTGTATTGTAAACACCAAATACCGTATTGAACTTAAAACCAATGCATTAAACAATTCTCTAAACGAATATTTGTTGTAAACATCCATATGAATGCGAAATCGTTCATATTTATGAGGAATTATTTTTTTAAAAAATCGCATCAGCCATGGCAACCTGAAATACATTATTACCAGAAATATCGTAACCAGCAATAAAACTCCCAACAACAAACAATACATTAGTATTCTGTCGCTATACTGCCCGGGGTTTAGTGAAACAATAAATAAAAATGCAGCTGTGGTACCAAAAATCATGGTTGGGATTAGCTGGCTGATACTTCCCATAAATGTGATAAATATTCCTTCCCACCGGTTTGCTTTTTCAAGAATAAAAGCCCGGGTAAAAAATTCTCCGGTTCGGTTGGGAGTAAAAGAGCCTGCTGTAAGCCCTGCCCAAACAGCCATAAAAGAATTAATAAAAGAAATTTTTTCAATTTTCCCGATAAGATACCGCCATTTTACTGTTTCTAAACTCCAGTTGAGCAACATGAGCAAAAACACCAGAGACAAAATAATTACTGATGAACTCCTGTCTAAAAATAAATTCAAGCTACTAAATGATCCGGAAATATCCTGCCGGTAAAATAAACGATAGGCAATAAAGCCAAAAGAGATAATAATTATCAGGATTTTGATAAAATTATTTGCGCTTTTGTTTATTTTTGTTTTGTACATCAAAAACTAATCTGGTGAGCATCGACAGAATAATCCTTGGTATTGACCCGGGTACAAACATCCTGGGTTATGGATTAATTCATAACAAAGATAAAAAGATTGATCTTATTACAATGGATGTACTAAAACTAAACAAGCTCACCGACCAGCATTTAAAACTGAAAACCATTTTTGAAGAAACACTCGCTATTATTGAAAAATATAAACCGGATGAGCTTGCTATTGAATCGCCGTTTTTTGGAAAAAATGTTCAGTCGATGCTGAAACTTGGACGAGCCCAGGGAGTGGCTATTGCTGCGGCCCTTTATAAATCAATTCCGGTTTTTGAATATTCGCCACGCAAAATAAAACAAGCGATCACCGGCAAGGGAAATGCATCAAAAGAACAGGTTGCTTCTATGCTCGGCAGGATCGTTTGCATTGAGACAAAACCTGAATACCTTGATGCAACAGATGCTTTGGGTGTTGCCGTTTGTCATTATTTTCAAAAAACACCCCTTACAGATAAAAAATCATATACAGGGTGGAGTTCTTTTATAAAAAATAATCCGGATAGAATAAGATAATATGCCATCCGAAATAAAAATATCACCATGTATAGAAAATCACCGGGTTTTCAGTGATCCCCTGAAATTTTATACGGAATTACTTGTTGATTTGGAAAATGCAACAAAAACAATATGTTTCGAAACATTCAAATTTGTTGACGATGCTGTCGGAACACGATTTCGCGATGTCCTGGCAAAAAAAAGCCGGCAGGGTATAAAAATCAGGTTAATGATTGATTCATGGGGTGCGCTGTTCAGCAGTGATTTTTTTGATGAATTGGTTAAAAACGGCGCAGAGGTGCGGCTTTTCATGAAACTCAAATACAACATTGATGCTTTTACAAAACACCACAGGCGAAATCACAGGAAAGTAATCGTTATTGATGATCATATTGCATATTTGGGATCTGCCAATATAAATCAGTATTCACTGAACTGGCGCGAGCTTATTGTAAAGTTTGAGGGCAAAATCGCCCATGTTTTTAAAAAATCATTCAACGACAGCTGGAAAATATATAAAAAGAACACTTTTAACATCCGACGTCATACCAGTGCCCTGAATTGCGGCGAACTCAAGATCATCCGCGATGTTCCATCCCTGACCAGGCAGCGTGTAAAAAAGAAATTTGAAGAACTGATCAAACACGCCCGGAAACAAATAATTATTGAAACGCCTTATTTTCTGCCCGGCTATTATCTGAGAAAATTGCTCATGGAAGCCGGAAACCGGGGTCTTGACGTAAAAGTGATCACTCCAAAACAATCAGATGTCGGCCTTGTTGATGCGTTGCGCAGCAAGTACCTGGGAATATTATACAAGAACAATGTTAAACTTTTGTTCTACAAGCCTTATAATCTTCATGCAAAGCTGATGTTAATCGATAATGAAATTTTTTGTTTCGGCACCTCTAATTTTGACTACCGGAGTTTCAGGTATATGTATGAACTTATGCTCACCGGAAAAAATGATAACCTGACTCAGGATTTAGTTGTTCATATTAATGAAACATTGGAAAATTGCGAAGAATTTAATTACGAGCAATGGAAACGCCGGCCGGTTATGCATAAACTTTTTGAAAATCTTCTTATTCCGTTCAGGCATTATTTATAGCTTGCCATCATTGAGGCATACCAACCACCCGCCCCGATGTAAAATAACATTTTTTATAATAATCCTCTTCAAGGCTGTTTACTACAACACCCTTTCTGGTAGATGAATGTATAAATTTATTTTCTCCAAGGTAAATTCCGACATGTGAAATGGTATCGTTATAAATTTTAAAAAAAACCAGGTCCCCTGCTCTGAGTTCACTTTTATCAATCACTTTTACGTTTTTTAACTGGTCGGCAGAATTCCTGTACATGTTTATATTATACACTTCTTTAAAAACTGCCGAAACCATTCCCGAACAATCTGTTCCCTGCCTGGTATTGCCTCCGTATTTGTAAGGAGTTCCCAACCATTCCGATAAGCAGCTTACCAGTTTTAAATCTTCACTGCCTTTGAAGGTTACTCCTAACTTATCAGAATATAGCCTATACTTCGAGGCGATATTTGAATTTAAACTATTATTGGAATTACTGTTTGTATTATGGCCGGTATTATGTGCGGTATTATGATGATTTACAGCAATATGATGTGATGTTTTGCATGAAGACATCATAATTGATGTTGTTAATAAAATCAGGACATAAATCAGACGAGACCGCTTCATTGACAGATTTTTACTGATCTCAAAATTATAAACAAAAAAAGGAGGCGCTTTCCAGTCCTCCTTTTTTTTCAAACACACGCCTGTTAATTAATCGGTATTTGTTTTTTCACTTTCAGTTTTTCTTCGTCTTTTTTCGGAAGGTTCAGGCAAAGCACACCATTTTTGTATTCGGCTTTGATTTTTTCCGCATCGATGCTCTTGGGCAATACAAATGAGCGGCTGAAGCAACCATAGACGAATTCCCTGCGGGTATAATTCTTTTCTTTTTCCTCTTTTTCTTCCTGTTTTTCGGATGAAATCGTCAATGTGTTGTTTTCAACATCAATTTTAAAATCCTCTTTGCTCATTCCAGGTACAGCCAGCTCGAGCTCAAAAGAATCTTCGTTTTCTACAATGTTTGTTGCCGGAACATTACAACGCCTTCTTGCGAAGAAATTGTCCGAATCGTTTTCAAAAAAACTGTTCATTAAATCCGAAAATGTCGGTTCGTTGTTAAATCTGATAAGTTTCATGGTTTTATCCTCCTTAATTTTTTGGTTATTTTTTTAATGCTTTCTGCGGTATTTTCAAAAGCTATGCAAAAAGTTAAAAAAAACAGCAAAAAAAGATAATTATCATATATACAATAGATTATGAAGAAATACAATTAAGCCATTATGGCATACTTGTTCGTCGTTTAAGTGCCATTATGGCATAGTAGTAATTCCCATTAATTCTTATATCTTTGATTTATAATACTTTTAATACATATTGCATGAGTTTAAAATCATGATGATGGTAATTCAAAAAATCATCCAATCAAAGTATACTTAAAAGCGCTTCCTGAGCATGAAGTTCATTTGAATTATCGCAAATAAAAAACAGAATGAAGCAGGTCACCATGCAAACAAATAATGGCAGATGCGTTTTGTCCTGACAGAAATATATATTCCCCGCAAAAGGACTACCTGGCCTTCTGACTATTTAGTGTCAATAAGAAAACTCCTGTTTGTAAAAAGAAAACGTCAAGTTTGAGGCATACGAAGTGGCAAAAAGCGGAAATTACTTGGGTAAAAGAGCATTTTTGACGCAAGCGGAACGAAAAAATTGGCGTTTTCTCACAAACACTATTTAAGCAATTAAAGGATTATAACACATAATTATTTTTTTTACCTTTACACAACATAACAATCAATATGAAAAAAATATTCTTTCTGTTATTCATGCTTTTGATTACCGGGGCATTTGCCCAAAACAAGTTCCATGGGGGATTCTTTGCCGGTATTGCCGCCTCACAAATTTCCGGCGACCAACTTGCAGGGTTCAATAAAGCCGGCCCATATGTCGGGGGCTTTTCAAATTTTAGTTTCACAGAAAAATCAGCATTGGAACTTGAACTCTATTATATATTAAAAGGCAGCAGTAAGAATCCCCATCCAAAAAGTAATGATTATACGATTTATAAATTAAATCTTCATTATATTGAACTGGCAATAGTTTATAAATGGCAGTTTTCAAAACGCTTCTGGCTTGAGGCCGGCCCGGCAATGGGAGTGCTAATGAAAAAAGAAAGAATTGAAAAAGACGAATACGGCATAGTGGACGATTCGCAACGCCCGGTGTTCAACGACTTCGATTTCAGCATTATCGGCGGCATGGGCGTTAACATTATCAAACATCTGAAGGCAAATATGAGATTTGAAAATTCAATAATTCCTGTTCGCGGTTCTGAAATAAAATACTGGCGAATACAAAAAAGGTGGCAATTCAGCAGTTCAATAACCTTATCTGCTATTTACGAATTATGAAAAAGAAAAAGATTATCGTTGGCATTACCGGAGCCAGTGGAGCCATTTATGCCGAAAGTATCATTAAACGGCTAAATGAGTTAAAAGATCAGGTGTCAGATCTTGGGATCGTGTTTTCTGATAACGCTGTCAGGGTGCGTGAATTGGAGCTTGGCACAAATGAAGTATCTTTTTCTTTCGGAAATGTTTATAACAATAATGATTTCTTTGCACCTTTTGCATCAGGCTCTTCACAGTATGATACTATGATCATATGCCCCTGCAGTATGGGAACTTTGGGCCGTATTGCCCACGGCTATGCCGATGATCTGATTTCACGGACAGCAGATGTCATGCTGAAAGAAAACAAAAAATTAATACTCCTGGTCAGGGAAATGCCATACAACCAGATACATATTGAGAACTTCAACCTTCTTGCCCGTTCCGGAGCCATAATATGTCCGGCATCACCTTCATTTTATTCAAAACCCGCAAGCATTGATGCATTGATAAATACCGTAACCGACAAACTTTTATTACTGGCAGGATTTGATATCGAAACATACAAATGGGGAGACAAAAAATAATATTAGATTCATTTTCTCCCGAAATGATCTTAAACAGTATGCTCGGGACTAAAATCTGAAGTATACAAATATCTTCCCAAAGTTATCCCTGTCTTTTTCAATACGGTGATATAACTTTTTAATTTCTTTCTGTTCAAGAAAACGAAGCACTTTCTTTTTTAACTGCCCGCTGCCCTTACCCGGGATTATTTCCACCCAGTCGACCTTTCTTTCAACTGCGTCATCAATTATCTCTTTTAATGCACTGTCAATCAGCCTGCCTTTGTTGTAAATCTCATGCAGATCGAGCACCAGTTTCGACATCAATTATTGATTTTGTTCAACAAAGGTAATCCTTTGTAAATTAGATTCATTAATTTTGCATAAATCTTAACAATTATGGAACAGGTAAAAGCATTTATTCCAATATCCGCATGGGCACTGCGTATTGCCATACTTGTACTTGACTATATTATTTTTTTCAGCGCCTTGCTGACTCCTGATTTTAAAAAAATCAATTATTTAGTTGCAGTCGGCTTTACACTTTTCGGGATATTGCTTTTTATTGGCGGCTTTATGAAAAGAGGCACTCTGACCATTATTTCCTCTATATTTCTTATAATAGGTTGCGGGTATGAAATAGTGATGCATTATGGTTTTGGACAAGGAAACTTCGTAGCAGTATTTTTTGTCTTTGGGGCCATATCCCTTTTCTTTTTTGCCAACGGCAACAAGCTAAAATAATCCCCCCTTAATAAAAAATTAGAAATATTACTCAGGACGCAACCACTAACACTCAATAAAACGCTCAATTAACTTAACTTACTCCTTTGAACCTAAACAATAACGACAAAGAACGCGCTATACTTATAGGGCTTATTACTCCTAAACAAAGCAAAGAAAAAGCTGAACTTTACCTTGAAGAGCTTGCCTTTTTACTTAAAACAGCAGGAGGCGTACCGGTAAAAAAATTTCTTCAAAAGCTTGATATGCCTGACCCCAGAACATATGTAGGCTCGGGGAAAATTACAGAGATCGCTGATTTTATTCAAGAAAACAACATTAATCTCGCTGTTTTTGACGATGAATTGAATCCTTCGCAGATACGCAATATTGAAGCAGCGCTGCGTTGCCGCATCATCGACCGCAATAATCTTATCCTGGATATCTTTGCTTATCGGGCAAGAACCTCATATGCCCGTACCCAGGTTGAACTTGCACAATACCAGTACCTGCTCCCACGCCTCACCGGAATGTGGACGCACCTCGAGAAACAACGTGGAGGTATCGGTCTTAAAGGGCCGGGAGAAAAAGAAATTGAAACCGACCGCCGGGTAATCAAGGACAGAATTACTCTGCTGAAAGAAAAACTCAAAAAAATTGACAAACAAAAGATTACGCAGCGAAAAAGCCGTAGCGGAATGATACGCGTGGCCTTAGTCGGCTATACCAACGCTGGTAAATCTACAATAATGAATCTACTAAGCAAATCGGATGTTTTTGCAGAGAATAAACTGTTTGCAACACTTGATACCACTGTACGCAAAGTTGTCATCGGGAACCTTCCGTTTCTCTTATCCGACACTGTTGGTTTTATCCGAAAGTTGCCTCATGCACTGATTGAATCGTTTAAATCAACGCTGGACGAAGTATTTGAGGCAGATGTACTTATTCATGTGGTTGATATTTCACACCCCGAATTCGAAGAACAAATTGATGTAGTAATTCAAACACTTGCAGAAATAAAAGCCAACGACAAACCTACAATAACCGTATTTAATAAAATTGATAATTACCGGTTTGTGAAGAAAGATAATGATGATCTGATCCCGGCAGGTAAAGAGAACTCTACACTGGAAGACTTAGAACAAACCTGGATGGCAAAATCATCATGCCCGTCGGTTTTTATCTCTGCCACTCAAAAAACCCATATTGAAGAATTGAAAAAAATGATCTATGAAACTGTAAGTGTTATGCACGCCAAGATCTACCCCTATAACAATTTTTTATACTAATGCCCGCATACTGAAATATTTTTCATAAGTTTGTTTATCTTTTCTGAACATGGAAAAACATCTCTCCGTTGTTATCATCACCTTTAACGAAGAAAAAAATATTGGACGTTGTATTGATTCTGTCAGGGATATTGCGGATGATATTGTTGTGGTTGATTCGTTTTCATCAGACAAGACCCCTGAAATATGTAAAAATGCCCGGGTTAGATTTTTTCAACGGGAATGGATGGGGTATAGCGAACAAAAAAATTACGCAAATTCCCTGGCCATATATGATTGGATCTTTTCCATCGATGCAGATGAGGCTCTTTCAGAAGAACTTAAAAACAGTATACTTTGCGTTAAAAAAGACTTCAAAAATCCTGATTTCCGCATCTGCCGGCTAACTAATTATTGCGGAAAATGGATACACCATAGCGGTTGGTACCCGGATATAAAAGTAAGGTTTTTTGACAGAAGAGACCATCACTGGGAAGGCCTTATCCATGAAAGACTGAACGTGAATAACGAAAGCGAAATTCCTTTACTGAAAGGAGATTGCTTTCATTACAGTTACTATACCCGTGAAGGCCATAAGGCACAGGCCAGGCATTTATCGAAACTTGTTGCAGTGGATATGTTTAATAAAGGGAAAAGTGTTAACTTCGTTAAATATTGGCTTTCTCCTTTATTCAAGTTTATTAAAATGTTTTTTCTTCAGCTGGGGTTTTTAGATGGAATAGCAGGTTGGTCTATTGCCCGTATTTCTTCAAATGCAGTTTTTATCAAATATGAAAAGCTTAAAGAATTATACAAAACGGAAAAAAATCAATAAACGCAATCCCCGTATCATTATAAGCCGTACCGACAGTATCGGTGATGTGATACTTGCTTTACCTATGGCCGGCGCTATTAAAAAAGCCATTCCCGGCTCTTACATTATGTTCATGAGCAAAGCATACAATAAGGATATTATCGAAATGAGCGAGTATGTTGATCGGTTTATTGACTGGGATGCAATAAAAGACCTGGATACTCAATCTCAAATTATCAACTTTAAAAAATTAAATGCTGATTATATCGTGCATGCATTCCCTGTAAGGCAAATTGCTCAACTTGCAAAAAAAACCGGAATCAAAAAACGGGTCGGGACTACTGGTAGAGTTTATCATCTGAAATATTGCAATAAACTGATATTTTTTACACGCCGCAGATCAAAATTACATGAATCACAACTGAACATCAAACTTCTCAGGGCATTTGGTATTAAACGGCCTTTTACCTTAAACGATATCGTAAAAAATTATGGAATAATTCCTCCGAATTCGCTTCCTGATATTTATCGTGATATGATCGACAACACCCGCTTCAACCTTATTTTACACCCAAAATCAAAAGGTAGTGCCCGCGAATGGAACATTAAAAATTATGCTGCGTTAATTGACCTTTTACCCAAAGATATTTTCAAAATATTTATTACCGGCACGGCTTCAGAATCAGAAATAATTCAATCGGAAATCATCAGAGACCACCCTTGGGTTACCGATCTCTCAGGAAAGCTATCCTTACTTGAATTTTCAAGTTTCATCGCCAATACCGATGGCCTGGTCGCTTGCAGTACCGGGCCATTACATATTGCTGCAGCTTTGGGCAAATTTGCCATTGGTATTTTTCCGCCCATCAAACCAATGCATCCGGGCCGCTGGGCTCCGGTTGGAACAAATGCGACCTACCTTGTACTCAACAAAAAATGCAGCAAATGCCGTATGGTTAAACAGTGCGAATGCATTGAAAGTATCACGCCAGAAATGGTCAAAAACAAATTGATGGAAATATTTAATCCCGAAAATACTTTTGTTGATATAATTTGAAAACTTTTTGGTCGGCAAAAAGTTTCACTTTTGAAAAATAATTAATATTGCTCTGAATTTATGATTGTATGAACAAAAAACCTTTTTTACTAACCCTCCTGCTTTTATTTGCCATAAACGTTTTTGCAGGAGAAATTATTCTTAAAGGAAATTATTATGGTTTTAACCTTCACGTAATAAATCCAAGCGACGGCGATGGCTTTTGTGTTACGGCAGTTCTGGTTAATGATAAACCGACGATGGATGAAATAAATTCCAATGCTTTTGAAGTTGATTTTTCCCTGTTGAATTTAAAAATTGGTGATCCGGTGACCGTTATCATTAACCATAAAAACACCTGTAAGCCCGAAGTCATTAATCCTAAAGCATTACAAGTGGTTGAAAAGCTTTCATTCATTTCTCCAAAAGTCGATAAAACAGGCACAAAAATCAATTGGGGAATTAAAGGGGATCTAATGGATGAACCCATGATCATTGAACAATTCCGGTGGAATAAATGGATGAAAATCGGAGAACTTCTGGCAACAGATTCTGTAAAAAACAACTCATTCTCCCTGGAGATAAAACCACATTCAGGAATAAATCAATTTCGCATTCTGTTCACTGATGAAAACGACAATCCTGTCTATTCAAAAATAATAAAATATACTTCCCGGAATCCTGCCATAACTTTGTTATCAGCAAAAGTCACTGATAAATTAAATTTTTCAGGTGATACGCAATACGAAATATTCGATCTGAAAGGAAATTTCATCTCTGAAGGTTTCGGAAAAGAAGCAGATGTCAGCGACCTTGAAAAAGGCAAGTATTGGCTTAACTTTGACAATACCTCGATAAATTTCACTAAAAAATAGTGATCTATTTCTTCAACTATTAATCCGGATTTAAACGTTCGTTTATTTTAAACAAAGGTTTTAAAATATATTTTACCCGCGGTATTGCATATCGATGGTTTAAACAGCCTCATAGTAACAATTTATCTGATTTTTTATGTAAGTTTGCGCTTCATTTTATTTAACATCATCTATGAATTCGAAAAAACTAATAATGATCATAATGGATGGCTGGGGCGAAGGAGAGCACAACAATTCAAATGCGATATATTCAGCAAATATTCCATTTATCAAAAGCCTTTATAATAATCCAGAGGTCGGCTATTGCCAGCTCAAATCTTCCGGTCTGGCTGTTGGCCTGCCTGAAGGCCAGATGGGAAATTCTGAAGTCGGGCATTTAAACTTTGGCGCCGGACGTGTCATTTATCAAGATCTGGTTCGGATTACCAAAGCAATGGAAGATAATACGATAAAGCAAAATAACATTTTGTGCGATGCATATAAATATGCAAAAGAAAATAATAAAGCCGTTCATTTCATTGGATTAATTTCAGATGGAGGAGTTCATTCTCTCCAGACTCATCTTTACAAATTATGCGATGTTGCAAAAGAATATGGCCTGGAAAAAGTTTTTGTTCACGCAATCACTGATGGGCGAGACACTGATCCTCGTAGCGGATTGGGATACCTTACGGAGTTAAAAGAACATTTAAACAACTCAGTTGGAAAAATAGCTTCACTTGTAGGCCGGTATTATACCATGGATCGCGATAAACGCTGGGAACGCGTCAAAGCCGGATATGATCTGATGGTTAATGCCATAGGTAAAAAATCTTCAAATGTGCTTCAGGCTGTTCAGGAATCATATGATGAAGACGTGACCGACGAATTTATCAAACCGGTTGTCTTTACTGATGATAATGGTGAGCCTTTGGCAAAAATTCAAAAAGATGACGTGGTCATTTGTTTTAACTTTCGTACCGACAGGTTGAGAGAAATTACAACTGTACTCACTCAAAAAGACATGCCGGATGCCGGAATGCGCACCATGCCTTTGTATTATCTCACAATGACCCGCTACGATGAATCATTTCAAAACATCAGGATTATATTTTCAAATGAAGACATCAAACAGACATTGGGTGAAACATTGAGCCACTATGGAAAAAAACAACTCCGCATTGCGGAAACAGAAAAATATCCTCATGTAACATTTTTCTTCTCAGGTGGAAGGGAAACGCCTTTTGATGGCGAAGACAGAATACTGGTTCAATCACCCAAAGTGGCCACCTACGACCTTCAGCCCCAAATGAGCGCTCCTGAGGTTACGGAACACGCAATTGAAGCCATAAATAAGAATTGTTATGATTTTATTTGTCTTAATTATGCAAATTCCGATATGGTTGGCCATACCGGGGTTTATCCAGCCATATTAATTGCGCTCAGCACGGTTGACACTTGCGTAAACAAAGTGATTTCAGCGGCATTAGAAAACAATTATTCCGTTATTTTGACCGCCGATCATGGCAATTCTGATATTGCGTTAAATCCCGATGGTTCTCCTAATACAGCTCACTCCTGTAATCCGGTTCCATGTTTTTTATTTGACCCGGATTATAAATCAATTAAAAATGGAAAATTGGCCGATATAGCTCCTACCATTTTAAAAATCATGAATCTGCCTGTGCCTGAAAAAATGACCGGAGCCGTTTTAATTTAGAAATTATTAATACCACCTAAATTATATACGGTTGCAGGCCACATCTGTCTTTTCTGTTCAGAAAATACTATTTATAAGGATATTATAAGATTGTCACTCATTAATGCCAGTGAAACCCATGCAAAACCCTCCTGATTTCTGGATTTCATCTGGTATTTTTGTAACATTTAAATTTTAAAATTAGACAATACCCTCAAAAAATATTTACGTCTTAGAATTTCATTATAAAAAAATCAATTTTTTACAAAGCACTTCAATTGGATCCTTATAAATTTGAACTGATGTTTGCCATGTTTTAAAGCAACCTCATTGCAATGAAAAAATATATCTTCCATTTGACTTCTTATCAATCCATGTTTTGATATTTTGAAACCTCAAAAAAAGAAATCAATTATAATCAAAATAACAGGGAGTTGTTCCCCCAAAAAATGTATTAAGCATCAGTATTTCTTTCCTTTTCACTTACTTTTTCAAAAAATCTTTTTATCTTTACATCAATTATTTTTCACTATTTATCATTATTTTATGAAAAAATCATTTAAGCATTGCAGGCATTTTTTGCTGGCTATCATGCTGCTTTTGTCGTTTACAGCAATATCAGCCCAAAACGGCAACAATTTAACCTCGCTTAAAATTAAAGAAAACTCTTACGAAAGACTTGTACTGCAAAGCACGCTATCGGTGCAGGATATAAAAACGCTGAAAGTAAAGACACAAAAAGGCTTTTTCTCCGAACTTATTGTGCCTGATTATGGCAGCTCAAATATTATTGGTAATCCAAGATTGCCTGTATTAAAACGCCTGATTGAAATTCCTTTAGGCGCAAGTGTTCAAATAAACATTATAAATTCAGCCTATACCGATTACAAGTTAAGTGATTTGGATTGCTTCCTCACTGTAATGCCAGTTCAGAGGTCTGTTTCAAAAAGTGAAGACCCGAAAAAAATTGAGTTTGCATTCAATAAATCAATTTATAAAACCAATGACTTTCTTCAGCATGACATAGTAACAGTTGAAAAAACAGGAACAATGCGAGGCATAAATATCGGGCGTCTTGACATAGCCCCTGTTTTTTACAACCCTGTAAAAAATACTATTAGGGTTTATACAAACATAGAGTTCGAAATAATTTTTGAAAATGCAGATGTTACAAGTACCATTGAACAAAAAGAAAAATTCTATTCGCCATATTTCGAACCATCCTTCGGAAAAATATTGAATTACAAAGCACTCCCGAATAAATCGAATTTTACAAAATACCCCGTTAAATATGTTATTGTGGCAGACACCATGTTTAATAATACGTTGAAGCCATTTGTTGAGTGGAAAACCAAAAAAGGATTCAAAGTTATTCAGGCATATACAAGCAACTCCGCCGTTGGCCACACTACAACATCAATAAAATCATATTTACAAAATCTCTATAATTCGGGATCACCTTCTGATCCTGCACCTTCATTTATTTTATTCGTGGGCGATATTGCCCAGGTTCCTTCATTCACCGGTACCGAAGGCTCTCATGTAACAGATCTGTATTATTGTGAATATACAGGGGATTTTTTTCCGGAAGTTTACTACGGCCGGTTTTCAGCAACCAACACCTCCGAACTTCAGGCACAAATTGACAAGACTCTTGAATATGAGCAATTTTTAATGCCCTCCTCTTCTTTCCTCGATACATGTGTGATGATAGCTGGTCAGGACCCTAATTATGGCCCTAAACATGGTGACGGTCAAGTCAATTATGGAACCGATACCTATTTCAATGCTGCTCATGGTTTATATTCTCATACCTACCCATTTGCAATTTCAGGAAGTAGCAGTGCACAAATAATTAAAAACGTAAGCGATGGAGTATGCATGGCAAATTATACTGCGCACGGCAGTCCGGATGGATGGGCCAACCCGTCTTTCAGCATAAGCGATGTTAGTACTTTACATAACAATCACAAATACCCGTTGATGATCGGAAACTGTTGCCTATCCGATAAATTTGACGAAGCCGTATGTTTTGGAGAAGCCCTTTTAAGAGCACAGAATAAAGGAGCACTGGGGTATATTGGAGGGTCAAACAGCACATATTGGGATGAGGATTATTATTGGGGTGTCGGCTTCCGAAGTTTTAGTTCAGGAAATCCCCCATTACATCCAACATATGATGCAACGCATCCCGGAGCTTATGATGGCACATTTCATGATCATGGCGAATCTTTCGGAAGCTGGTACGTCACTCAGGGACAAATGGTCAGCGCCGGAAACCTGGCTGTTACACAATCTGGAAATTCAAGCTATAAATATTACTGGGAAATTTATCACCTCATGGGTGATCCATCATTAATGGTATATTATTCTGACCCACCGGCAATGAATGTAACATATAATGCCCTGATGCCACTCGCTGTGACAACCTTTGACATTAATACGGACGCACCTTATGCTTATGCGGCAATTACTATGGGAGGCGTTTTATATGGTACAGGGCTGGCTGATTCTACGGGAAGTATTACCGTGAACCTAACCCCGATTTTGGTGCCGGGAGTTGCCGATATCGTTATAACACGCCAAAACAAGCAACCATATATAGGAACCGTTAATGTTGCCTCGCCGGCAGGACCCTATGTTCTGTACACAAAGAATCATGTTAATGCAAGCAGCAATGGCGACACACTTGTGGATTACAATGAAAGTGTATCTCTGGATGTTACATTGAAAAATTTCGGAGGCACCACAGCATCAGGAGTAAACGCTACAGTTACCTCTTCCGACGTTTATTTAACAATTACTGATAATTCCCAAAGCTGGGGTGACATAACGTCAAACAATTCATCAACCCAGGCTGCAGCTTATACACTTACATCAGCCGGATATGTCCCCGATCAGCATGTTGCAACATTAAATATCTCTGTCCAGGATAATAACAGCAACACATGGAATTCTTCCTTTAATATGAAAATAAATGCTCCCGAGTTAAACATTGGCAGTTTTTCGATCAACGATTCTTTGGGAAATAACAACCACATGCTTGATCCTTCCGAAAACGCCAAAATTATAATTCAGTCTTCCAATGTTGGCCACAGCAATGCAATTGCAACAACCGGAACTCTTACTACAAACAGCCCTTACATTACGATATCAAATAATACATTTAATTTCAATACTCTTAATAAAAGCACTACAGAAAATGCTGCGTTTAATATTACGGTATCATCTTCCCTCCCCGATACCGCTGTTGTTGTTTTTACCTATACTTTAGAGTGTGGGCCTTACTTTAAAACAAATTATTATTATGTAAATGTTGGGCAGGCAATGGAGGATTTTGAAACAAATAATTTCTCAAAATTTAATTGGCAATCCGGAGGTTTCGCTCCATGGATTATCACTAATGTTTCGCCATATGAAGGAATTTATTCTGCTAAATCCGGGGGCATTGATGACGATCAGACTTCAGAGTTGTATATATCTATGGATGTTTCAAACGCGGATACTATTTCATTCTGGAAAAAAGTTTCATGTGAACAAGGCTCCAACTGGAGTGGCACTTATTATTGGTATGATTATCTTGAATTTTTAATTGATGGCGTTTCCCTCGACAGGTGGGATGGAATTGATGCAGCATTTTCTATGGCATCGTATCCTGTATCCGCCGGTACTCATACTTTTAAATGGGTTTATGCCAAAGATTATTCAACCAGCGAGGGCCAGGATTGCGCATGGCTTGATCATATTATGTTTCCGCCTTCAATTAAAGTTGTGATCTCTGTAGATGAAAATAATAAAGAAAATCCGATATTGAATTGCTATCCTAACCCGGCATCTTCCTATACAAACATTAGTTTTACTTTATCCCAACCTTCTGAGGTGAGTTTAAAACTATACGATATCAATGGAAAATTGCTGGAAACATACTTAAATAATAAATTTAAACAAGAAGGCACTTACAATGTTTTAATTAATGCGGGCAAATATCCGGCAGGAATTTATAACATTGAATTTATAAATAACGTCCAGAAAATCTCCAGAAAAGTTGTAATTATCAAATAAATATCAACATGAAAAAACTGATTTTGATATTGGCAGCACTTGGGCTGTGCCTGTTAGCAAATGCACAAAGCTGGGTTAATATTCACTCTGCCACCGCTTTGCCGGCAAAGGTGGTCCTTACATCATCAGATATTTCAAATTCCTCTTTCAATGTTGAGATTAAAGGTTTTTTTAGGCAAAATATTACAACACCCCAGGGATTAAAAACTACAATCAGCTTAAAAAATACAACATCCATTTTAGAAAAAGGTGCGCCGGATTTACCCAAAATAGCAACATCACTTATTGTGCCTGACAATCAAAATATGGAGGTTGAAATAACCTATTCTGATTTTGTCGAATACCCAAATATTGAAATAGCTCCTTCAAAGGGTAATTTCACTAGGGATATTGACCCCGAAACTGTTCCCTATTTATATGGTCCGGCATATGCTCAAAATCAGTTTTATCCCGGCACTCTTGCCGAATTAAAAGACCCATACATCCTTCGCGATTTCAGAGGTCAAACCGTTATTACCTATCCATTTCAGTACAACCCTGTCACAAAAGTTTTACGTGTTTATCATAATTTATCGGTGAATTTGCACACAACTCCCGGCATTACAATAAATCCCTTTCAAAGGATTCAACCTCTTTCAAAAATCGTAAAGGAATTCAACAATATCTATCAAAGTCAGTTTCTGAACTATTATGAAAATCATAAATATACACCACTCGATGAGCATGGAAAAATGCTGATCATTTGTTCAGATGCGTTTATCTCTGCTATGCAGCCTTTTGTTGACTGGAAAAACGATGAAGGTATACCAACAGTAATGGTAAGTAAAACAACGGCGGGAGCCACTTCCTCGGCCATAAAGACATTTGTTACAAACTATTATAACACCAACGGTTTGACATTCCTGTTACTCGTTGGCGACGCCGCACAGGTTCCTACCTTTACTGTTTCCGGTGGTGGCTCTGATCCATCCTATGGATATATTACAGGCAGCGACCATTATCAGGAAATTTTTGTCGGACGGTTTTCAGCTGAAACAGTAGCCCAGGTTACTACACAGGTTAACAGAACAATAAATTACGAAAAAACGCCTTCCACTACACCGGGTAAATTCAATCATGCTGTAAATATTGGGTCCGATCAGGGAACAGGCGATGATAATGAATACGATTATCAGCATGAACGCAACTTGGGTACATTAATGGGCGGCTTTACATACACCAGTCGTGCCGAATTATTTGATGGCAGCCAGGGTGGGCTGGATGCTTCCGGTAATGCAACCGCGGCCCAACTGTCAACAGAGATAAACAATGGTTCCGGAATTGTCACATATACAGGACACGGTTCTAATAACGCATTTACAACAACAGGATTTTCCAATACCAATGTTGGGGCGCTGACAAACACTTCTGTCTGGCCATTTATTTGGTCAGTGGCTTGTGTAAATGGAAATTTTGTAAGCACCACGTGCCTGGCCGAAGCATGGCTAAGAGCCACAAGCGGCGGCCAGCCTACCGGGGCTGTTGCCACACTGATGTCAACGATTAATCAAAGCTGGAGCCCGCCAATGCAAGGACAGGATGAAATGGTTAACATTCTTACTGAAAATGCCGGCGCTAATATTAAAAGAACTTTTGGCGGACTATCAGTTAACGGAATCTTTTCAATGAATGATAACTACTCCGATTTCAACATGACAGATACCTGGACTATCTTTGGTGATCCATCCCTTATGGTTAGAACAGATGATCCCAAGACTTTAACTGTCACTCATTCTTCTTCGGTTCTTATTGGAGAAACCAGTTTACTTGTGAATTGCAATGTTAATAATGCCCAGGTTTGTTTAACTATCAATCATCAAATTATAGGAACCGGTATCATAAGCGGTGGCTCTGCAAATATTACATTCCCGTCCTTAACGACTTCTGACAGTATTTTAGTGACTGTAACAGCTTTCAATTACACACCTTATCAGGGCAAAGTTTCTGTTATTGAACAACTTCTGGCAAATAATGCTCAGGCATTTATTATAATTAACCCCAAACAAACGTATAATTGTTCCGGATTAACGATTACGCCCCAGATAGTTATCAGGAATATGGGGGCAAATAATCTCACATCTTTGACTACTACTTTTATATTTGACGGAATGCCTGTGATAACCAATTGGACAGGAAATCTATCCAGCTTCGCAACCGATACTATTACATTTTCGAATATTACTTTGAATTCGGGATCACATAATATAGAAGTATATGTTTCCCAACCAAATGGCAATGCGGATGCTAATACATTAAATGACACATTGAAACGTACCACAAATGTGAATGATTTACCGGTTACCAGCTCCTTTACTGCCGATAAAATAAATGCGTGTGCAGCTCCATTCAGCGTGCAGTTTACCAATAACTGCTCAAATGCCATTTCATATCTTTGGGATTTTGGAGATGGTACAACTAGTACTGATCCCAATCCCTCACATCAGTATAGCACCCTCGGGGCTTATAATGTAACTCTTACAGCCGATGCCGGAGAATGTGGTAACGATATTCTCACAATAGACAATTATATTATTGTTGGAGCCAATCCGCCTTTAGTTAGAGACACGGCCTCTTGTGGGCAAGGCAGTTTTATGCTTTCTGCTACCGGAACCGGAACATTAAACTGGTATGATGTGCCTTCGGGCGGTACCCCCTTAATTACCGGAAACACTTATACAACTCCGTTGCTAACAAACACAACTACTTATTTTGTAGAACAAACATTGGTTCCGCCATTGGAATATGGTGGAAAATACGATACTATCGGGGGATCCTCAATACATACCAATAATAGTTATTGGCTGCTTTTTGATTGTACCACACCTGTTGTCCTTAAATCAGTAAAAGTATACGCTGGCACGCAGGGAAGTCGCACAATTACACTTAATTCAAGCACGGGTGCTATGCTTCAAACAACAACAATAAGCAATGTCCCGGCTGGTATGAGCAGAATCACACTCAATTTTAATGTTCCTGTTGGTACCGGCATGTCGCTTCGTTGCACCAATTCAAATCCCAGTTTTATCAGAAATACCGGCGGAATCACCTTCCCATATGATATTGGTGGAAAAATTTCAATTACCGGTTCGAACGCCGGAACAAGCATTCGTTATTATTATTTTTATGATTGGGAAGTTGAATCACCCACTTGTTCCAGTGCCCGGACACCATTAACTGCCTTTATTTTTAATGAATCGCCTACAGCTGATTTTTCTTTTACTTCCAATGATTTTAATGTTGCATTTTCAGATTTGTCTGCAAATGCACTATCGTATTCATGGGATTTCGGCGATGGCAGTACTAGCACATTATCAAATCCGACACACACCTATGCGGCAGCTGGCAGTTATATAGTAAATCTCGCTGTTACAAACTCTTGTGGAACAAATTCTTTAAGCAAAACCGTAATAATCTCACCCAGCGGATCATCCGAAGAAGACAATAATGAATTTTTCGCTATCTATCCCAATCCTTCATCCGGACATTTTATAACAATATCTTTTAGAAGTATTCAACATCAGATTGCCTTTAATGTTTATAACGTTATGGGAAGCCTTATTGACAGGATTTCTATTGAAAACGGCAATGAGTTAAATAGTATTAATTATGATATTAAAGATTTTAAGGCCGGAGTGTATTTTATTGAATTTATGTCTGGAAATAATAAATTTATAAAAAAATTAATCATAACAAATTGATTAAAAATTAATGAGGCTGTCATCAAAATAATGACAGCCTCATTAATTTCAATAAAAAAGGATTATCAGAATTTCACGCCGAATGTGAAAAGAATATTGTGAGCATTATATGAATTACTCACAGGAAAAGGCACTAAAGGATAAAGATAATACTTTTCTTTCCACAATGAATAGCTGTATGCGACATCAAAAAAGTACTTGTTAAATCTAAGACCAAGCCCGCCACTAAACGAATGCCTTGTCCCGTCATTAATATTCTTTGAAGCATATGGATTTGAACTATATGAATAGCCCAACCTGAAACTGGCAATATCATATTTTATTTCAAATCCTGCTCTTACATTTGATTGAGAAGCATAAAGATTATCAATAGCTTTATTCTCACCGACAAACCTTTCAGTGGCCGACCTTAATCGTGCATTTCTGTAATCAACAAATTCATATTCACCTGAAATGAGTGCAATCTTCTTTATAACAAAAGAAATCCCACCATTAACTCGAAAAGGAGTATTGAGCTGATAAACAAAGCTCCCCTTGGGGGATTCTGATTTATATTGTGTCCCATCATCAAAATATGTCGTAAGATCACTACTCCATTTATCTTTCATTGAATAAAAGGTTGGGGAATGAAATGAAGCACCAATTCTCATCCATTCAGTAATTTTATAAATAATACCTAATTTAAAATTGTATCCGCTCCCCTCTGTTTCTAAATATGAATTATAATCCATTTGTTTAAAACTTCCAATAGAATCACCCGGGTCCGTTTCTTCATAACTTGAGTTTTCAGTATATCTTACAAATGGGAACCCGATGGTCCCGCCAATTAAGACTTTATCATTTAAATTTCCCCCAAAAGTTAAGACAAGTTCATTATTAGAGCCTGAAGCCATAATGCTTTTACTTTGAAGAACTCCACCCCGGTTTATCGGACTTACATAACTTGTAAGTCCGCCTGAAGTATCAATAAGGTATGTATTAAATGCCAGTTTCGTACTAAAATCGCTAAGATTTTGTGGTTGATTTCCCTGTGCATCAGCTAAAAAGTAATCTGCAATTGAATTAATTGAATTAGCACCCTCGTTATAGCTGTTATAACTATAATTGTTTAACCTATTAACCCCAAATCCTATTTGAATTCCTTTGCATACGGATTCTTTTTGAGGTGTAAAAGCCAGAACAATTCCAACATTATTAAAATTAAATTTATATTTTATATCATCTGTCGAATTATTGTTATAATGTGACTTTACATAAGAAATATACCCGGAAGGGGTGATTGTCAATTCCTTGCTTTTATATATTCCAATCCCAGCCGGATTAATGCTCAGCGAAGTAAAATCGCCGCCCAGCGTCCCAAAAGCACCACCCATTGCAACAGATCGTGCTGTTCCACCATAATTAATCTGTGAATACCTTAAAGCATCGGCTTCATTTTGTGAAAAAAGTTTCCCGCTAATCATTATTAGCAGGAAACCTAAAAATATATTTATCTTTTTCATTTCTAAACAGTTATTTTATCGTTTACCCGAATTGATGCGAGAAGATCCTGAACTTTGCGAGGAACTTGATCTGGATGGAGTACTTATGTTGCCGTTGTTATGCCCTGAATTTGAAGGTGAAGGTGAATAATTTGACCTGCTCCCGGAATTACTTGGAGATGAATAACTTGGCTTGCTTTCATTGTTTGATGGCGATGAATAATTTGTATTATTATTTGACGGTTTATTGTAATTACTGTTACCTGAATTATAAGAGTTATTATAATTAGAATTTACATTCTGAGATGGCTTATAATATCCGCTATTATTTGAGTTACCAGAAGAATTGTTATTGGGCTTATTATAATTATTTGAATTTGTTTTAGAGCCATTATCAGGAGGATTATATGTTTTAGGAACACTATACTGTTGCTGTGGTTTAGTTTGGTTATTATAATTCGGGTTAGTATAAGGCTTCACATTATAATTTGGTTTATTATTATTTTGAGTCGGTTTTTGATAATTGTTATTCGGGACATTATTTCCCGGATTTGTATTTGGCTTTACATTGTAATTATTATTGTAATTTGTATTGGGCTTTATAACATTATTGTTTTCCGGCTTTGAATAATTATTTGAATTGGGTTTCACCACATTGTTATTTTCAGGTTTTGTATAACCGCTGGTATTCGAATTAGGCTTAACAGTATTACTATTTTCCGGTTTTGTGTAATTATTAATATTCGTATTGGGTTTTACTGTGTTATTATTTTCCGGTTTAGTATAGTTATTAATGTTAGAATTGGGTTTGGTAATATTGTTATTTTCCGTTTTCGAAGATGGCTCTGATGAATATGGTTTCACAGTGTTGGTATTACTACCGTTTGGTTTATTATTTTCCTTGCCACTTACCTCACTATTATTTATAATATTTGAATTGGCTGGATTAGATGTTTTCCCAATTTGATCCTTGATGCCAGTTCCCAAGCTATTTCCTTTTGAGGGTTTCGATAAGTTTTCTTTACCGTTTGTATTTACAATATTAGGATTAATATGACCCATCGAGCTGGCATCAGAATTCTGACTTAAAATATATTTATCTCCAAAAGTCAGATCGGATCTTGAACCGCTATTGGTTGGTCCAGAGAAACCATCCCTGTGTCCATAATAATAAGAATTGTTATCCCAACTGTTAAAATAATAATCAGGAGAATATCCATAATAGCCATCATGATAGCCATCCCAATAGCCATTCCAGTAACCATTGTTATAACCATTCCAATAGCCATAATTGTAACCCCAACCATGATGTCCCCAACCGGAATACGGCCACCAGGAAGTATATCCCCAGCCCCACCAGGGACGATAATAATATGAAGGCCACCACCAGTTGTAACCGGTATAAATACTTACACCCCAAAAGAATGGATCATAATTGTACCAGTAATAATTTGTATAATAATCATCATAATAATTCCATCCGGGGTTATAATCATAAAATCTTCTTAATCGCGAAGAGTACTCATAATCATAATAATCATCATAATAATAATTATTTGTAACATAAGTATTTCCGTCTTCGCCATAATTAGTTTCTGAATCGGAATATGATGGTTCCTCCGGGGTAGAATAATTATTGACATTGTTTTCGTAGTTTTTATTCTCAGAAGGAACATTTCCCTGCTGATTATTATTATCACCATCATTTGAAATGGTTGGTGATGCTGGGGCGACTGTTCTTGCCGGCAGGTCTTTGTTTGTAGCTGTTGAAACTGTGCTAACAGGTTTTGAGCCATAAACATCATCATTTACATTTCCTGATTGATAGGTGGTTTTACATGATATCAGAAAGCTTGTAATGGCTACCCAATAAAGTATTTTAGTTAGTGTTTTCATGATTTGACCTCCGATTTTTTATTTTTATATTTACTTTTTTTTTAGATTTGTCAAGCTAATATTTTTACAAATTTTATACCACTTTTAATTATGGCTAAAGATTTTATCACAAAAGAAGAAAATTATTCGCAATGGTACAATGATCTTGTAATAAAAGCCGATCTTGCCGAGAATTCGGCTGTACGGGGATGTATGATTATTAAGCCTTATGGATATGCAATCTGGGAGAAGGTTCAAAAAGCATTGGATGATATGTTTAAGGAAACCGGCCATTACAATATGTATTTTCCAATATTCATTCCAAAATCATTTTTTAGTAAAGAGGCAAGCCATGTGGAGGGTTTTGCAAAAGAATGTGCTGTGGTAACTCATTATCGTTTAAAGAATGATCCTGATGGAAAGGGCGTTGTTGTTGATGAAAGCTCAAAGTTAGAAGAAGAACTTATTGTGCGGCCGACCTCAGAAACAATAATTTGGGATGCTTACCGCAACTGGATAAAATCCTACCGTGATCTTCCGATTCTTGCTAATCAATGGGCTAACGTTGTTCGATGGGAAATGCGAACAAGATTATTTTTACGCACTACAGAGTTTTTATGGCAAGAAGGGCATACCGCACATGCCACAGAAAAAGAAGCCATAGAAGAGACAGAAAAAATGCTGGATATCTATTCTAATTTTACTCAAAATTGGATGGCTATGCCAGTAATAAAGGGAATAAAAACAGCCAACGAGCGTTTTGCCGGCGCAGTTGAAACATACTGTATCGAAGCTTTAATGCATGATGGCAAGGCACTACAAGCCGGCACCTCTCATTTTTTAGGGCAAAACTTTGCCAAGGCATTCGATGTGAAATTTTTAAACAAAGAAAACAAACTGGAATACGTGTGGGCAACATCATGGGGCGTTTCGACAAGATTAATGGGGGCGCTGGTCATGTCGCATTCTGATAACAACGGATTAGTTTTACCTCCCAAACTCGCACCGATACAGGTTGCAATTGTTCCTATTTTCAAAACACAGGAACAATTATCAAAAATCCGTGAAAAGGCTCAAAACATTAAAAAAGCTCTTGAAAACAAAGGTATTTCCGTAAAATTTGATGACAGAGATACACTGACGCCCGGTTGGAAATTTTCAGAATATGAATTTAAAGGAGTTCCGGTAAGAATAGCGATAGGGCCGAGGGATCTGGAAAATGAAACCGTAGAGGTGGCCCGCCGCGACACTTTAGAAAAATCCACATTCCAGATTACTGACATTGATAGTAAAATCAGCAATCTTCTTGAACAAATACAAAAAAACCTGTTTCAAAAAGCACAAACTTTTAAGGATGAAAACACCTATCATGTAAATGACTGGAAAGAATTCAACGAAGTGCTCGATCGTACCGGAGGATTTATATATGCTCATTGGGACGGAACCCCAGAAACCGAGCAAAAGATAAAAGAAGAAACAAAAGCGACGATCAGGTGTATCCCTATCAACAACCCTAAAGAAAATGGCAAATGTATTTATTCTGGCAAACCATCAACTCAAAAAGTTATTTTTGCCAGAGCATATTAATTTTAAATTAAAATTTTTATATTTGCTTAGAAATTGTTTTGGATTTTTTAATATTTTTATGTGTCTTTTTTGTTGCAACATTGTTAGATTTTTTGACAGAGGATAAACTTTGTTGCAAAAATCGCCTCGTTTCGCTAAATAACCATCATAAATTTCATTTAACATAATTCAAAACAGTTTCGTTAATTAATAAAATAACACTATGGCAGGAGTAAACAGAGTAATTTTAATAGGTCATCTTGGTAAAGACCCTGAAATCAGGACGTTTGAAAACTCATATGACCCCAACAAGCCCAACAAAGTTGCCAAATTTTCGTTAGCAACAACCGAATCTTATAAAAACAAAGATGGCCAGAGGACGGATGTTACCGAATGGCATAATATTGTTGTAAGAAGGGGGCTGGCAGAAGTAGCAGAGCGTTATTTAAGAAAAGGCCAATTAGTATATATTGAGGGGAAAATAAAGACACGTAGTTATGAGAAAGACGGACAAACCCGATATATAACAGAAATTGAAGCAGAAAATATGACCATGCTGGGCGGCAAAAAGGATAACGCAGAAATGCCTCATGAGAATGTCCCAGAGGCGCCAGATACTGATTCTCCCGTTGAAGACGACTTACCTTTCTAACAATTATTTTTCTAAAATCCGAAATGGATTTGCTTAGCACATTTGAAGTGGTGTTGCTGGCTTCTATATTGAAGCCTATGTCTCTGGGGATAATTTTAGGGTTTGGTGCGGTATTTTTATTACTATTTTGCACAGCATTATTATCAGGTTCGGAGTTGTCTTTTTTTTCATTGGACACCAAAAAACTTGATGAAATAAAAAAAAAGAAAAAACAAAAACAAAGTTTGGTAATAAAGCTAATTCAGCAACCACAAAAGCTTTTAGCCACAATTTTAATTGCCAACAACTTTATCAATATTACCATTGTTATTGTTTCGACTTATATTACGATTAATTTGTTTGATTTACGAGAGCATTACCTGATAAGCTTTCTTTTAGAGTTTGTTATTGTTACAGCATTAATTTTACTTTTCGGGGAGATGCTTCCAAAGATTTATGCCAGTCAGAACCCATTGGCTTTTGCCTTATTCATGGCAAAACCCATGAATTATTTGCTCACCATATTTCACCCCCTCAGTTTCATTCTGGTGAAATCAACCGGAAATATTGAAAGGAAGCTGGCAAAGAAAAAGCAACCTATATCACTTGATGACCTGTCTGATGCCATTGAAATAACCTCAGACGACAAGACCCAGCAACAAGAAAGAAAAATCCTAAAGGGAATTGTGAAGTTCAGCGATATTGAGGTTGTGGAGGTTATGAAACCACGTATTGATGTTACCGCGGTAGAATATAATTTACCTTTTCCTCAATTGCTTAAATTTATCAGGGATGCGGGATTTTCAAGGATACCAGTTTATATAAAAACCTTTGATCAGATCAAGGGGATTTTATACATTAAAGACCTTTTACCGTTTATTCATATGGATGCCTCATTTGAATGGCAAAAACTCATCCGTCCCGCGTTTTATGTGCCTGAAAACAAAAAAATCAACGATCTTCTTTCAGATTTTAAAGAGAAAAAAATTCATATGGCTATTGTTGTTGATGAATATGGTGGCACATCGGGTATTGTAACAATGGAGGATATAATTGAAGAAATTGTAGGAGAAATCAGCGATGAATATGATGAAGAATCAGAAGATGTCATCTTCTCGAAAATTGATGAATTTAACTATATTTTTGACGGCAAAACATCACTTAATGATCTTGCCAAAAAAATAAATTTCAGTGATGAATTTTTTAATGATTTCAAAGGAGAATCGGAATCTATTGCGGGATTAATTTTAGAGGTCACCGGAAAGATTCCGCAAATAAAAGAGACAATAGAAGTAAAAGATCTTTCCTTTACTATCTTATCCTCTGATATCAGGCGTATTAAAAAAGTCAGGGTTACTATAAAAAAACCATATGAAGATGATTTTGAGGAATAAATGCTGTAAATTGCTGATCACGCTTATTGTCATTACTTTTTTTAATTCATGCAATAACAGTGACTATATACCCAAACCCAGGGGTTATTTCAGAATTGCACTGCCAGAAAGAAAGTATAAAACACTTGATTCCATTTATCCTTATTGTTTTGAATATCCCCAATACTCTGTTATACGCCCTGATCTTAATCAGAATTCAGAACCATATTGGATCAATATAGAATTCCCGGCGTACAAGGGGGCTTTACATCTTAGTTATAAGCCGGTCTTAAACGACAGCCTTTTATTTCAGTATTTTGAAGATTCACGTACATTTGCCAATAAACATATTGCCAAAGCCGATGACATTGAACCTAAAATCATCACTAATGATCAAAATCAGGTTTACGGGCTGATTTACGATATTACAGGTAGCGGCGTTGCTTCCACTTACCAGTTCTGTGTAACAGACAGCACAACACATTTTTTACGGGGAGCTTTGTATTTTAACATCCTTCCCAACAATGATTCGCTCTCTCCGGTGATTGATTTTATCAAGGCGGATATTGACCACCTCATACAAACGCTGCACTGGAAAAAAATCAGGAATTTATAAATGATTGAACTTTATCGAGAACAAGATCCGGCTCATCGGCATGAAGCCAATGGCCTGCCTTGGGGATAACCTCTATTTCGGCTGCCGGAAAATATTTATAAATTAGTCTATAATCATCAGGTTCAATAAAGTCGGATAACCCGCCTTTTAAGAAAAGTGCAGGTTTTAAATATTCCGTATTCTCAAATACCGGAGCCATCAGCGTTTCTATCTTTTCCGTAATAATTTTCAGGTTTACTTTCCACATATATTCGCCCTGGCTACTTTTAAAAATATTTTTAAGAAGCAATTGTCGTACCCTCAAATCAGTAATAAAACAGGCAAGCAAATCGTCAATTTCACTCATTGATCGCTTACTGCTTAAATCGATGCGGTTCATCACATGAATCAGATTGGTGATGCTCTTATTGCCTGAATATTGTCGCGGCGCAATATCCAATATTATTATTTTATCAAACAAATCAGGACATTTAAGCGCGGCAGATATTGCAATGCGACCACCGAGGGAGTGTCCCATCAGAATGGCCGAGGTAAATCCCATCTTGTGATATAATTCAATAATATCGTTAGTAAGCTCGTTCAAATTAAATACGCTGCTATGCGGTGAATTGCCATGATTACGTAAATCAGGCACAATAACCTTATATTTTTCTGCTATTTTTTTTGCAACGGGAATCCAAATATCAGACATTCCTAACAGCCCATGAATAATGATCACAGGTTGCCCAGTGCCAAATTCCCTGTAAAACAAGTTCATACTTTCTTTACAATAATTCTCCTGCAAGGTTTGCCAATTCGGAGCGTTCCCCCTTTTCGAGCTGGATGTGCGCGTAAATCGGGTGATGTTTGATTTTATCAATAAGAACTGATAAGCCATTACTTTCTGAATCCAGATATGGCGAATCTATTTGGTATACATCACCGGTGAAAATAATTTTTGTATTCTCTCCTGCCCTGGTGATAATAGTTTTTACTTCATGGGGCGTTAAGTTCTGTGCTTCGTCAACAATAAAGAAAATATTTGAAAGACTTCTGCCCCTGATATAGGCCAGTGGGGTTATAACCAATTTGTCTTTTTCCAGAGCATCGGTTATATTCTTAAATTCCTTATCACGCTCATCGTACTGATGTTTTATCATTTTCAGGTTATCAAACAAGGGCTCCATATATGGATTCAGCTTAGAGTTTATGTCTCCGGGCAGATATCCAATATCTTTATTGCTTAAAGGAACAACCGGCCTCGCCAAATATATCTGTTTGAAGTCCCGTTTTTGTTCCAGCGCACCTGCGAGTGCCAATAATGTTTTTCCTGTACCTGCTATACCCTGCAAAGTAACTAGTTTTACAGCAGGATTAAGAATGGCGTGCATAGCAAACACCTGTTCGGCATTTCGGGGGGTAATTCTAAACGCCGACCGTTTTTCAACACGTTCAATAAGCCCGTTTGCCGGATTAAAAAATGCCAGAGCAGAAGTTTTAGTATTCTTTAAGATAAAATAATGATTAGGAATTGGATTCTTGAGATTAATATCCCCGGGCAGGCAATAACCATTGGTATATATCTTATCAATTACTGATTCGTGCAAATTTTCGATCAGTGTTTTCCCGGTGTAAAGTGCATTAATATTTTTAATTTTCCCCGTTTCAAAGTCTTCGGCGGTAATATTTAATGATTTTGCTTTAAGGCGGAGATTAATATCTTTTGTAACCAACACAACTTTTCTTTCGGGATACTTATGCATCATTGACAGTGCAGCATTCAAAATCCTGTGATCGGGTTTATCCTCGCCAAAGATCTTACAGGCGTCAGTTTCGCCCTTACCATTGATAACAACCATAAACTTGCTATCATTTTTATCTTTCAATGGAATCCAGTCCTGTAGAGTATAATCTTCTGACAAAGTATCAATAATTCGAATAAACTCACGGGCTTCAAAATTTTTGATATCGTTGCCTTTTTTAAAATTATCAAGTTCTTCAAGAACAGTGATCGGGATGGCAACATCATTATCTTCGAAACTCTTGATGGAGTTATGATTGTAAAGAATAACGGACGTATCCAATACAAAAATTTTTTTTTCTTTTTTTGATTGTTTTCTGGGCATAGTCTATCCTCGCATTATTATGCTGTACAAAAATACCGAAATAAAAGATGTTATTTTTCCCGACAGTATTGAGTTACTCACATTGGCACGTTAATAAAACCGTGGCGCCATAAACTAATAGGAAAGTAAAACAATTGCAGCATACTGGTTCATACTTTTAGCTGAAGATTATTTACGACAGAATAAAGTGCTAAAATAAATACTATTCGGGGTTTTTTCTTAAATCAACCAGCCAATGCCCATTTTGTTTTAAAAGATAAACTTGTTGAATATCACCGGAAAAAGTTTTATAATTACAGACGGCTTCTTTCCCCCTGATCTCACAATTGATAAATTCGGATTTACTGTCCTTTAAAATTATTTTTCCCCCGCCACCCATTTTTGATAATGTTTCAACCAGCCCGATAATTTTTTTGGTCTGCTCAGTGCCAAGCTCCCTGGCCTTATCATATTCATAATTGTTCAAATACTTAAAAAAACTATCGCTTACCTGTTGAGGAGATATTTTATTATTCCGGACTGCTGTACAACCGAAAATAAAAAACATCAAAAACAGATACAAGCTATTCTTTATTATCCTTTTCATTTTTCTTGTCAAGATTATTGAATATTTTACTATTTCCTGATTTAGGCGGAGTTTCTTTTTTGAGATCAACCAGCCATTTGCCATCTGTTTTCAGCAAAATAAGCTGATTTTTTACATCATTTACAAAATAATTGCATCGTGCAGTATCCCCTTTTATTTCGGTGTCAAGCATTTCAATTTTCGAATCATTTTTAAAATTATTTTGTCCGCTCACTGCAATCAACTGCTCCATCAGGTTAATAATTTGTTTTGTTTTAGGAGTACCATATTTCTTTGCATTATCATAATCGCATTTATAAAAGAGAGTTAAAAATTTCCGGGCCACTTTTTCAGGTCTTTTCGAATATGAAACATCAAAAACAGCACATGATTCAATAAAGATGCCTATAACAAAAAAAATGATTAAAGCTTTTGTTTTCCGCATTTCAAAATTTGGTTTAAATGAATCCAATTTTTTTTTGTGATTACTTTCCGTTTTACTCAAACAATCTATTCCGGCAAATTTAAATATTTCTTAAAGAGTGTGTTTAAGAATTCGTTTTGATCCACCGAGGCGAATATCTTTTAATATCTTTAAGCGTCCTTTTTGCTAAAACTTCGTGTGATTTCCGACACGCGATAAAGTTTATTTGCAAAATCTGCTTCATTTCGCTATAAAATGCATCAAAAATCTTAATTACCTTAAATACAAAACAGTTTCAAAATATATTTTGACAAACGCTGATTCATTTTATTAACGCAAAAAAAATCAAATTAATTTGAATGACTTCATTATTCCTTCGGATGAAATTATTATTAAATAAAGATGGTGCAATTTTCGTAAATTAGCACGGTTTTTCAGGCCAACCATGATACGTAAAGAAACGATCCAAAATATTATTGATGCCGCTAAAATTGAGGAGGTGGTGGGAGATTTTGTATCGCTTAAAAAACGCGGTGTAAATTATATTGGTTTATGCCCCTTCCATAATGAAAAAACCCCATCGTTTACTGTATCCCCAGCCAAAGGGTTTTATCATTGTTTTGGCTGTGGCAAAGGGGGCGGACCAGTTGATTTCATTATGGAGCATGAGCACATGAGCTATCCCGATGCTTTAAAGTACCTTGCTGAAAAATATCATATTGAAATTACTGAAGAAATCCAGACTGAAGAAGACAAGCTCATGCAATCAGAGCTGGAATCGTTGTATAATCTGGTTGCTTACGCACAAAAACATTTTTCTAATAATTTATTTAACACAGAAGCCGGACAGGCCATAGGATTAACCTATTTTAATGAGCGTGGTTTTAATCAATCTATTATAAAAAAATTCCAGCTGGGATATTCACCTCCTGAATGGGAGGATTTTACAAAAACCGCCATTGAAAACGGGTATAAAAAAGATTTCCTGCTAAAAACGGGTTTATCTATAAAAAGAGATGACGGGTCGCTTTATGATCGTTTTCGCGACAGGGTAATTTTCCCGATACATAATCTCAGCGGCAGAGTTATTGGTTTTACAGGCAGGATACTTACATCCGATAAAAGCAAACCCAAATATGTTAATTCTCCTGAATCAGATATTTATAATAAGAGCAAGACGCTTTACGGTATTTACTTTGCCAAGTCGGCTATTATCGCTAATGAAAACTGTTACCTGGTTGAAGGCAATACTGATGTAATATCGCTTTTTCAGGCCGGTGTGGAGAACGTTGTTGCCTCTTCGGGAACTTCATTGACCACAGAACAGATACGTTTAATAAAGAAATTCACCCAAAACATTACTATTCTTTACGACGGGGATGAAGCAGGTTTAAAGGCCTCTCTCCGGGGTGTAGATATGATCCTTGAAGAAGGCCTGAATGTAAAAATTGTTATTTTTCCCGACAATGAAGATCCGGATTCATATGCCCGCAAACATGATGCTATCCAGATAAAAAAATTCATTAAGGAAAATGCTTCGAATTTTATTCTTTTCAAAACGAAACTTTTGCTTGAGGATACGAGAAAAGATCCGATAAAAAGAGCTGAATTAATTAAAGAAATTGTACGTACCATATCCTTAATACCTGAGCCTATTCACCGCAGTGTCTATATTAAAGAATGCGGCGAATTGATGAATATTCAGGAGCAATCGCTTATCAACGAGCTTAACAAACAGATAAGAAAAAAGATAAAAAAGGATGTATCATTAATTGAAAACAAAGACGAAGAAGATGTTTCCATCCCTGAACCACTTGAGTACATTTCTGAAAAGCAACTTGGCGAAGATCCTTTTGACATCACTTATCTTGAAAAATATTTATTGTGGCTCATTTTAAATTATGGCAATATTGAATTATTAATTGAAAGTGAAGCAACTGATGCTCCGGGACATATGGGAACAATCCCTGTTTTTGTTGCTGTTTATATCTCTCAGATATTATCTAACGATGAATTTAAATTCAGATTTGCCGAGCACCAGCAAATATATAATGAATACCAGGAAAACTTCACAAAGACTGCAAGTAATGACATCCTGCATTTCATAAACCATCCAGATGAAAAAATTTCCAAAACCGTTATTGAAATATTGAGTCAGAAATATGAACTAAGTAAATACTGGCAGGAGAAATTCAAAATATCAACACCAAGGCATGAAGATGAAGACAGGGCTATTTTGATAGACGATATTTCCAAAACAATAAACACGATAAATCTTAAAATTGTAGGTAAAGAAATGTCTGAAATTCATGAGACCATAAAAAATATGCAAGCTGAGGACCCTGACAATCCGGAAATTCTTACGCTGTTAACAAAGTATAGCAAAAAGCAGGTCATTATGTCAAAGATCAGCTCACAATTAGGCATTGTAATTAATAAATTATTTTAAACATAGCTATCATCTAAATTTCCAGCGATCATGTGCGGCATTGCAGGGTTTTACTCCATAAACAATATTTTCTCAAATGAAGATCTGATCAAAATGACGGATATTATGCCGCACCGGGGACCTGATGCGGCAGGGTATTTTTATGAAGGATTTATTGGTTTCGGACATAGAAGATTAAGTATTATTGACCTTTCTGTGGCTGCCAATCAGCCGATGTTTTCGCAAGACAATAATTTTGTTATTGTTTTCAATGGGGAGATATATAATTTTCATGAAATAAAAAATGATTTAATTAAAGAGAAAAACATTCATTTTAAAACCAATTCCGATACAGAGGTTGTTCTTGAATCCTTTATTCATTGGGGCGCTGATTTTGTGAACAGGTTAAACGGGATGTTCGCGATAGCTATTTTCAATAAATCAAATAAAACGCTTTCTCTTTTCCGTGACCGTATTGGAATAAAGCCCATATACTATTACTGGGACGGGCAAAATTTTGCATTCTCATCTGAGTTAAAATCATTGATATGCGTTGAAGAGATAAGAAAAAATATTCGTCTGAATTATACCGCTGTCAATGAGTTTCTGCATCTGGGCTATATTCCTGAGCCCAATTCGATTTATGACAAAATCCATAAATTTCCGGCAGGCCATTATGCTGTAGTCGATAATTATAATTTAAAATTTCAGGAATATTGGAATTTAGAATCAAAAATCAGCACAAACAAGTTAAATGATGAACATCAGGCTAAAGAACAGCTAAAAGAGCTTTTGATCAGTTCGGTAAAATACAGGATGATCTGCGATGTTCCATTTGGTACTTTTTTAAGCGGAGGTATAGATTCAAGCCTCGTAACTGCCATTGCACAAAGCATTAGCCCTATTCCAGTCAATACATTTTCCATTGGTTTTGAAGAATCGAAATACAATGAGAGAATGTATGCAAAAGCTGTTGCAGACCACCTTGGCACCAATCACCATGAATTTGTGGTAACTGAAAAAGACGCTCTTGCTCTGATACCGGGGCTTCAGGATGTTTATGACGAGCCTTATGCCGATTCGTCTGCAATACCTACCATGCTTGTTTCAAAACTGGCACGGCAACATGTAACCATGACTTTATCAGGTGATGGTGGCGATGAATTATTTATGGGATATGGCGCATACAATTGGGCTAAAAGGCTAAACATGCCAATTGCCAGGGCTTTTCACACCCCATTGTATTGGGGCCTTTCAAATTTGGGAAACAAATACCAGCGTGCGGCTCATCTTTTCGATTATCCGGATTATTCAAAAATAAAAAGTCACATTTTTTCCCAGGAGCAATATCTTTTCAAAACGTCAGAAATTTCGGAACTATTAAAACCTGAGTATATAAGGGATATTTTATTGAAAGAAAATTTCAACGGAACAGACCTCACAATAGCTGAAAAACAATCTCTTTTTGACCTGAAGTATTATCTGAAAGATGATTTGCTTGTAAAGGTAGATCGTGCTTCTATGAGATATTCACTTGAGACGCGTGTTCCGATTTTAGACTACCGGATTGTGGAATTTGCTTATAATCTTGATGAAAAGCTTAAAATGAACGGAAATATTCAAAAATATCTGCTTAAGGAAGTTTTATATGAATATGTTCCGTCGCACATCTTCGCCCGGCCCAAGTGGGGATTCTCTATTCCTTTGCAAAAATGGCTGAAGACCGATTTAAAATTTCTTATTGAAGAAAATTTATCAGAAGAAAAAATCAAAAAACAACAACTATTAGATTATAAAACTGTTTCAGATCTAAAAAAACGTTTTTTTGAAAAGGGCCAGGATTACCCTTACAACAGGCTGTGGCTAATCATTGTTCTGAACAATTTCCTTGATAAAAAATCAATATAGTTTTTCTTTACGGGTCAGGCTAAGGTTAATTTAATGCTTCCCGGAACCTTATTTCAGGCAACATTTGATCGTTGCATTTATTTTTTTACTGAATCTGAAACTCATCCCAGTCCCGACCTACATTAAATTTTTCGCGATATTTAACCAACTCCGATTTACTCAATGTGATTGTTTGAATTTGTTGTGCATTGTCATCAATTTCACAGAGCATCTCTCCCTTAGGGCTAACAACTATGGAGTTGCCGGAATATTTTATACCACGGCCATCAACCCCGACCCGGTTTACGCCTACCACATATGAAAGATTTTCAATAGCACGGGCTTTTAATAGTGTTTGCCAATGATGCTTTCGGGCAGCCGGCCAATTAGCAATATATATCAACACATCATATTGAAATGATTCATTTTCATAGATATTTTTTGCCCACACCGGAAATCTCAGGTCATAACATATCATTGGACATATATTCCAATCGTTATGTGAGCAGATTATCTTTTCCTTTCCGGGTGAAAAATATTTATCCTCCTCTCCAAAACGGAACAAATGACGTTTATCATAAGTTTTAAAGTTGCCGTCAGGCTGCATCCAGATGAGTCTGTTGTAAAACAGGCCATCGCTTTTATAAATAAAGCTACCGGTAATAACAGATTTCAGAGATGCCGAGGTTTCCTTTACCCACGATAATAGCCGTCCACTCATGTTTTCAGCATATTTTTCAACATTCATTGTAAAACCTGTGGAGAACATTTCGGGCAATACAACAATGTCCTGGGCATTTACCAATGGATGAAGTTTTTCATGAAGTATTTTCAGGTTTTTTGTTGTTTGCTCCCAATGCAAATCGCTCTGAACAATGGTAATTTTTAAATCCTGCATAATATTTCCGCTGCTTTTTCAAGAGTTTCATTTTTCTTTGCAAAACAAAACCGAAGTACCTTATTATTTACCTGCCGGTGGTAAAAAACAGAAACCGGTATCGATGCAATTTTATAATCTTTGGTTAACCTTTTGGCAAATTCGGGTTCGTTCTCGTCAGAGATCTCGCTGTAATCCAGCAATTGATAATAAGTTCCATGGCTGGGAATTACTTTAAACCGTGATGTTGATATTAGTTTAACGAAGTAGTCGCGTTTTTCCTGATAGAATTTATTCAGATAAATATAATTTTCATTATTAATCAGGAACTCCGCAAGAGCATATTGTATTGGAGTATTACATGCAAAAACAATGAATTGGTGGGCTTTTCTGAATTCTGTCATCAGGTTTCCGGGTGCAAGGCAGTAACCCATTTTCCATCCGGTTGCATGAAATGTTTTTCCGAATGATCCGACAACCAGGCTTCGTTCGACCAGTCCGGGAAAAAGGCAAACACTCTGATGCTGTATGTCTTCATAAATCAAGTGTTCATAAACTTCATCACTGAGGATTATGATATCAGTATTATTTGTAATCTTGGCCAGTGCCTCCATATCTTGTGCTTTTAATACACTTCCGGTAGGATTATGTGGCGTATTTATTATTATCATCCGTGTTTTGTGTGAAACCAGTTTTTTCACTTCGTCCCATTCGATGTGATAATCGGGATGTTTCAGTGTTGCATATTTTAATACACCACCATTGAGTTTAATAGCTGGTTCATAAGAATCATATGCAGGTTCAAAGATTATAACTTCACCTCCTTCCCTAATAAACGCAGTAATTGCAGCAAACAGGGCTTCTGTAGCGCCAGCAGTTATTGTAATTTCGGTTAAGGGGTTATATGCCTGATCATAGGAATTTTTTATTTTCAGGGATATTGCTTCCCGTAATTCGGGCAGTCCCTGCATAGGTGCATACTGGTTTTCCCCGTTTTTCATGTATTTATTAACCAGCTCAACCAGGGTTTCAGAAATGCTGAAATCCGGGAACCCCTGCGAGAGGTTGATAGCATTATATTCATTTGCCATTTGAGACATTACGGCAAAAATACTGTTACCAAATCCCGGAAGCTTAGAAACAATATTATTTTGAAAATGTGGCATAATAGTGAATTTAAGGTTCATACAAATTTAAAACTTTTTAAATAGTATTTAGTGTTTGCAAGAAAACGCCAATTTCTTCGTTACGCTTGCAAGCCTCGAATTTGACATTTTCTTTGTGCAAACACGAGTTTTCTTACAGGCACTATTTATGAATAGTTCAGGTTAACATAATTCAAAACAGTTACTATGTATAATACAAAAAATCATAAATTTCTTTTTGCTTTTAAACAACTGATTACTATTTTTACTGAAATTTTAATATTGAAATCATGACAAATACAAGCAAATTAAAAACTATCGACAAAGTAAATTTTAAGAATAAAAAGGTTTTGATTCGTGTAGATTTTAATGTGCCTTTGGATCAGAACCGGCAGATAACGGATGATACCCGAATCAGGGAATCGTTGCCTACCATACAAAAAGTAATTAATGATGGCGGGACTGTAATACTCATGTCGCATCTGGGACGTCCGAAAGGCGGGTATGAACAGGATTATTCTTTAACCCCTATTGTTCCAAGATTGTCAAAATTATTAAACAGAAACATCATATTCACCCGTGACCTTTTCGGCCCAAAAACTTTTGAAGTATGTGGTGCACTAAAGCCCGGCGATGTTGTACTTTTAGAAAATCTAAGGTTCTATCCCGAAGAGGAAAAGGGCGATAAAAAGTTTGCCAAGGAATTAGCTTCTTTAGGTGATATCTATATCAACGATGCTTTTGCCACTGCGCATCGTAAACACGCATCGACCGCTACCATTGCAGAGTTTTTCCCTAACAATAAATTCTTTGGAATATTGCTTGCCAATGAATTGAAAAACTTAAACTTCATCCTCCATGAAGCAAAATCGCCTTTTACGGCCATCATTGGCGGTGCAAAGGTTTCCTCAAAAATTTCAATCATCAAAAATCTGATAAACAGAGTTGATAATCTTATTATTGGCGGCGGTATGGCATTTACATTTATTAAAGCATTTGGCGGTGATGTCGGCGGCTCACTTGTGGAAGATGATAAAATTCCTGAAGTAAAGGAAATGGTTCAGGAGATGATGCTGAAAGGAGTAAATTTATATATACCGACCGATACTATTATTGCCGATGGTTTTTATGATGAGGCCAATTACAAGGAAAGTCAGGCGGATTCTATTCCCAAAAACTGGATGGGGCTTGATATTGGCAAAAAAACCTGCCGCCGGTTCGCTGAGATTATCAACAAATCGGAAACTATTATGTGGAACGGGCCCATGGGCGTTTTTGAGCTTCCTCATTTTAAACAGGGAACAAAAGCGATTGCTATTGCCGTTGCCAGCGCAACAATCAGCGGTTCGTTTTCACTTATCGGCGGAGGAGATTCCGTTGCTGCCATAAACCAATACAATCTGGCTGACCAGATCAGTTATGTATCAACGGGAGGCGGGGCAATGCTGGAATATATGGAAGGAAAAGAATTACCCGGTGTCAAAGCGATAATGGAAGATTAGTCATTCTGGCTTTCACCTTTTTGAGGCGGTGAGTTTTTATTACTTTGCCATTTTTCTATTTCGGCCTTTATTTTAGGGATACAAACAGGTGCAACCAAACTAACCGGCTGGTAAAGTAATGATTTATCCTTTGCCTGCCTGGTAATTAAATTCTCATTTATGTCGAACCTGTTGAATAAGAAAAACACCATACTCAACAAGAATGACATCTTCAGAAGGGAAAATAATGCTCCTAATATTTTATTGGCAAAACCTAAAGAGACTGTTTTTACTATTTTTTCAATGGTTTTTGCCAAAATACGGATTAAAATGATTACAACAATTAGTATCAGTGTAAATGCAACAGCTTTGGTATAAACAGCGCTCAATCCAAATTTTTCAATGAGGATTTCGGCAACAAAATCCGAAAGATAAATTCCGGCAAACATACCGGCAATCAGCGAAACCAATAAAGCCAATTCAATTATCAAGCCTTTACGTAATCCGGTAAATATGGCTATCCCTAAAAAAATAGCGATAATAATATCCAAATAATTCATATTATTTTTTCAGGCGACGGGTTAGCTCAGTGGCATAAACAAAATTGTTCAGCTCTTCATTATCAGTATCAAGAATTTCATATTTATCGCCCATCCACCATAATTTTCCCTTGAAAATAAAGGCAATTTTATCACCGATTTCGATCACGGAATTCATATCATGAGTATTGATTACGGTTGTCATCTGATATTCCTGTGTGATTTCACTGATAAGATTATCAATCAGGATAGATGTTTTAGGGTCAAGGCCGGAATTAGGCTCATCACAAAACAAATAGCTGGGGTTCATAGCGATGGCGCGGGCAATGGCTACACGTTTTTTCATTCCGCCGCTTAATTCAGCCGGATACAGCTTATTCACATTAACAAGATTTACCCTTTTCAGACAGAAGTTTACACGTTCGAGTTTTTCTTCCTGCGTTTTTGGGGTAAACATAGTCAGAGGAAACATTACATTTTCTTCAACAGTCATGGAATCGAAGAGGGCACTTCCCTGAAACATCATCCCTATCTCCTGCCTTATAATTTTTTTTTCGTTGAACGACATTCCGGTAAAAAGCCTGTTGTCATATAATATCTGGCCTTCATCAACATTTAACAGTCCGACAATACATTTCATGAGTACCGTTTTTCCGGAACCGCTGGGGCCGATGATAAGGTTTGTTTTTCCGCGATCAAAAGTCACATTAATATCCTTAATCACCTTTGAACTATTAAAACCTTTTGATATATGGCGGGTTTCGATCATTGTAACATTATTTGAGTTATAATGAGGTTGAATAAAATGATGAGGATACTGCTGATAACAACAGCTTTAGTACTTGCCTGTCCAACTTCAAGGGCACCTCCGTGGGTTATATACCCATAATATCCGGAAACCGATGTTATAATAAATGAAAAAACGATAGTCTTTACAACGGAATAAAACACTTCAAAGGGGATAAAATCAATAATGATTCCATCATAATAGGCTGTGGTGGTCACAACTTTTAACCATGCAGCAGCAAACCACCCTCCAAGAAGCCCTAAGAACATGCTGATGCAGACCAGTACCGGAAATATTAAAACAGCAGCTATGATTTTGGGTAATATCAGATAATTTGCCGAGTTTATGCCCATTATTTCAAGAGCATCAATTTGTTCCGTCACGCGCATGGTGCCGATTTCGGAAGCAATTCTTGACCCAACTTTTCCGGCCAGAATCAGACAAATTATCGTATTTGAGAATTCGAGAATAATCGATTCACGGGTTGTAAATCCGACGGTATATGAAGGTATCCAAGCGCTGGTTGCATTATGGGCGGTTTGAATTGCTACTACAGCTCCCATAAATACTGAAATAATTGCAACGATCCCTAATGAGTCAATACCCAGGTTATTTATTTCATCAATCACCTGCTTGCGGAGAACAGAGCCTTTTTGGTGTTTACTAAACACCCTTTTCATTAATATGAGATACTGACCAATATTATAAAATGCCTTCTTCAAGCCGGTAGTAATTGTCGGCACGAAATTACACAATAATTTGAAAATTACTTTTAATTTTTATCCCGAAGAATGCACGTTGTAGAAATACAAGTATATATTTTTAAAAAATCTTGCCAAAACATTTCCCATACCCTGATTTTAACCTGAAAAATTCACAAGAATTTTTCACCCTTTGGGCCGACAAAAGAAAATCAAGTATTTTAGAAATAATTGTAATTTTCAAATATTTTCCGTGTCGGTATTACCTGACCTGCTGCCCACATTGCCCATGCTCATTCATAAATTACATTTCATTTATTTATGAACAGGTCAAGTTAAAGATATGTCTTTGTTGATTAAAATTATTTATCTAAGTTTGTATAAAAAACAACTAATGAAATTGTGTAGATTCTTTTTATTGTGTTTATTGATTTCATGTACATCATTACTAACGATTTCCTGCGGGACTGTAAAAAAGCACAAATGCAAAGATTGTCCTACATTTTCGCAACAAACGGTAATCAAACATAAAACAACGATATATGAAATATAAAGTGATCTTGGTTGTAATGTTATTTCTGGCGGGGCTATTAATATCTTCCTGTGCATCAAAAAAACACCGGTATAATCAATGTCCGACATTCGGAAATAAGATAGAAAACGACAATAAGCAGCATAATGTTGGATAAGAACAAGCTTGCTTTGTATTTGCCCGAAACCAGTATAGAATTGGTAAATAACTGGGTAAGCAATTGTCTATTACAAATACGTATCTCAAAAGACAGATTAACAAAGACCGGAGATTATCGTCCGCCAGACAGGAATGTGCCATTTCACAGGATCAGTATCAACCAAAACCTGAATAAATACGCATTCCTTATTACGTTCACTCATGAGTTTGCACATCTTATCACATGGAATGCACATAAACGAAAGGCTAGACCGCATGGCGATGAATGGAAGGATAATTACCGAAGATTACTATTCTTATTGATTGATAACAAAGTATTCCCGGAAGAAATTGAGTCCGCCCTATTAAAGACCCTGGTAAAAGGCAGACAGCCATTACATGCATCTGAATATAACCTGTCCTTTATATTATCGAAATATGATTCAGATTCAGTTAAACAATTTCTGGATGAACTTGTTGTTGATTCCATATTTTCAATCCCAAACGGAAACATTTTCCGAAAAGGTACAAAAATCCGGACACGATATAAATGCTATTGTCTGAATAATAAAAAATGGTACCTGATTAGTCCTGCCATGCGCGTAAAGCCTATTAGCAATGCATTGGATTTTACATAATTATATTGATGACAGCCTGGCGATCAATAAAAATACCATTGCCTTTAATTATATTTTAATATTTTTGTCAATTCTTTTCTATAAAATACTTAAAAATGAGTAACAACTATTGTGTGATCATGGCGGGAGGAATTGGTTCGCGTTTCTGGCCCATGAGCAGAACATCTCACCCTAAGCAATTTATTGATATACTTGGCACCGGAGAAACCCTCATACAACAGACATTCAGGCGCTTTGAAAAAATAATACCCAAAGAAAACATATATATAGTTACCAACGAAAAGTATGCTGAACTGGTAAAGGAGCAAATACCGTCCATAGATGAAAAACAGATTATTTCTGAGCCTTCAAGACGAAACACCGCCCCGTGTATCGCCTATGGATGTTATAAGATTAATGAAATGGATCCTGCCGCAAATATAGTTGTTGCGCCATCTGATCATATCATATTAAATGAAGACAGTTTTACAGACATCATCACTTCTGCACTTGATGCCGTATCAAAGAACGACTGGCTGCTGACCTTGGGAATAACGCCCAGCAGGCCTGACACAGGATACGGATATATTCAGTTTAAAGACAGTGATGTTTACCCGGAAGATAACAGGATAAAAAAAGTAAAAACATTCACTGAAAAGCCATTGCTTGAAATGGCAAGGCAATTCCTTGAAAGCGGAGATTTTCTTTGGAATTCGGGTATTTTTATCTGGTCAGTAAAAAGCATATTAAATGCAATAGAAACGCACCTGCCTGAGCTCAAAGACTCTTTTGACAAAGGAAAGGGGCTATACAATACAGAGCAAGAGGCAGAATTTATTCAGCAAGCCTACACTACATGCAAGAGCATTTCGATTGACTTTGGCGTAATGGAAAAAGCTGAAAATGTATATGTGTTATGCTCTGATTTCGGATGGTCTGATTTGGGAACCTGGGGCTCCCTGTATGAAAACCGGCAGAAAAATGATTCAGGCAATGCCATTGTGGGAAAAGATGTAATCATGTATGACAGCCAAAATTGTATTATAAACATGCCCGAGAACAAACTAGTTGTTATTCAAGGGTTAAATGATTATATTGTTGTTGATTCGCAAGATATATTACTCATCTGCAGAAAGGATGATGAACAACAAATCCGGCAATTTGTAAATGATGTCAGGATTGAAAAAGGGGAAAAATATATCTAAGAATTTGCCTTGGATTTATCTTTAATAGTTTTATAGACACCTCAAAAAACTTCAAATTTCTTTGTTTGTCTTCGTTCTTCAAATTTTCATATACGCTCAATATACTGCGGTTTTCAGAACTTTGACCGCATCGAATTTTTTTGTTTTTAGAGCTGCCCGATCAAGGTTATCAGAGGCTCCCATATGAGTTTTTTTTTCTAAAACTTCATTAGGTTTTTCGACCCTGAAATATACTTCGTTTGCAAAATCTGTTTTGTTTTGCTAAAAAACACATACAGTTTTTAAGCAGTTTTATGCTACGGTTTTTCTTTTATATTATTTGTGAACCTTCTTGATAAATTCTTCTACTTCTTTTACTCCTCCCTGGTAAATCAAATAACCATTATAGGGTTCTCTTGGTGTAATTTCATCATTAATAGGAGTAAGCATGATTTCTTTCACTTTTTCGAGGTCGTTGGTTTGACCTAAAGCCCAGCCTAGTTTTATGTATGCTACTTCCGGTAGCATATTTTCAGCAGGAATAATTCCTTTTGCCATCAGGTCGCGGCCGGTATCATAAACAAACATATGAACATAACCCCATAATGTTTGTACTGTCATATAAATTGCCACACCTTTTTCAACGGCGCGTACAATGGCGGGATAAATTGGTTTATTAACATGTCCCAGACCTGTTCCGATAATGATGATTCCTTTATAGCCATTGTCTACCATTGAATCGATCATATCGGGCTGCATATTAGTATAGTAATACAACATTCCAACTTTTTCCTCAAAAACAGGTGTAATCTTGACATTGTTATCTTTGCGGCGATGATTATAAATTGGCTTTTGCGGGACCACCCCCTTGCGGGTAACTGTTGCTACAGGTATATCACCAATAGTACGGAATGTTGAACGATATGACGAATGCATTTTTCTCACCCTGGTTCCCCTGTGCAGAAACCCATATTCATCTGAAGTTGGCCCGAACATACAAACCACAACCTCGGCTATATCGCCATATGCGGCAGCTGTTGCGGCATGCATCAGGTTCAATGCAGCATCTGAACTCGGCCTGTCGGAAGAGCGCTGCGAGCCCACCAATACAATAGGTACAGGAGGGTTTTGCACCATGAATGTCAATGCTGCGGCCGTATAATGTAATGTATCCGTTCCATGCCCGATAATAATCCCATCGACACCTTTCTCTATCTCTTGCCCTATTGCGATCGCAAGTTTTTTATATTGTTCAGGGCCCATATTTTCGCTGAAGACCGCAAAAAGTTTCTCGGTATCCAGGTTGCAAATGTCGGCCAGTTCAGGAACAGCACCATATAGCTCACCAGGAGTAAATGCCGGAATTACAGCACCTGTCCTATAATCAAGCCTTGATGCAATGGTACCACCCGTGCCGATTAACTTCACCTTAGGCAGGCCCGGCGTATATGGAAATTCTTTTTCAGGGATTTTATAATTGGCTTTTTTGTATCCTATTTCCTTCATTGAAAGAATAGTCATAATATCTATCCCGATATTGTATCCTGTTGATACTTTCAGGACAATATGCTTATCGTCGTCATTTTCAGCCCTGGGTAAAACAGTTCCATTAAATAATCCGCGTGTTGTTTCTGCTTCAGCCTGTCCCCAAACCCTTACATTATATTTTTTTAATATTTCAAGTGCAGCACCCTTATATCCCTGAAAAAAATCTTCGCTCATTTTTATAAATATTTAAATACGATTAATTATTGAGTTCAATAACACTTTTCAATTCTGATAAATTTATATTTCCGGTAGCCATTTTTCGCAACCCGCCCATTATCCAGTTTACTTCAACATCCGGCCTGTCTGAAATTCTGATCTGTCGAAATTTTTCTTTCATGAATGGGATATTGGAGAGTATTTCGTCTTTATGTACTTTTTTGAATTTTATTGTTGCTAAAATAGATTCAAAATCCATTTTCGGATGTTCAACAAGTACCGGCAGCATTTGCTTGGCAATCAGTAAATCCAGATTATTTTCTTTAATAAAAGCAAATAAATCATAAATCATTCCATGGTTAAAATTCGGAGATATATCATACTGCCCTTCTACAAATTTCAGTGTCTGGCCCATGAATGTTCCAACAAATTTTGACGGAATTTGTATTTCATTTATAATTTTTTCAATTACAGGAAACAGGTTTTTCTTAAAGATATAGGTAAATGTATCTTCGGGAATATCCCATTTTTTAAGCTGATGATAGCGGAAAATTACTTCGGTTGGTATATTTCCCTGCAGCTTTTTAATATATTCATCAAGTAACGGGATTGGAACAGAGTCGGTATCGGGGTACATACGGTCTGCACCGGGAAGTACCCGTTCAAAGATCGTTGTTCCGTCTTCAATTGATTTTCTGGTTTCGTTCGGAACCCCTTTAAATGCCCATAAACATCTTTCTTCAACAGTTTCCAGGGCTGTTTTCATATCGGCCTGTGGCCCCCAAATTATTATCTGTGCATCATTTTCTTTAGCGCCGAGTATGTTTCTGATATTTGAAAAATCATCTTCACTGATCAGGGGTTCAAATTCTTCAGAATGAGTCATGTTGGGTAATTGAATACAAGCAATCACTTTCAGTCGTTCACTAATTTCATCGGCAAACATCCGGCCCGGTTGAGTAAAATGTGAAAGTATTTTTTTAAATCCCGGCAGGTTTATCGCGTAAAAATCATATGAATTCCTTTGTTCTTCTGTCAGCGGCAAATTTGAAAAACGGAAATTTTTTAAACCAATTTTTTCATAATTCATTTTCCAAGCACTGCCATCGCCTGCTTTGGCCTTTAATATTTCGCGTACATGAAGAAGCGCCCATTGGCGGAAGGCTTCGTTATGTGTGAGTTTGGGTATCCAACGAATATGTGCAACTCCTTTTATTTCCACTCGTGTTCCGCCTTTGCAACTGACATTGACATCCTGGCGTCCGGCACCAATTCCGGTCCTTACCCTGCCAGTACTTCTGTTTAAAAAACGGATATAGTCACAAGCTTCTTTCACTTCGTAAGGGTTGACCATGTCAGGGTATGTAACTGTTTCGATGAGCGGCATTCCAAGACGATCGGTCGAATAAATGCGTGTATGGCCGATATCTGAAATTTCGCGGCATGAATCCTCTTCTATGCTTAATTGAATCAATCGTATTTTTTTATTTTTTAATGGCAACTCACCTTCAACCCCCAGGATGGCCGTTCTTTGGAATCCGGTAGGTATACTGCCATCAAGGTACTGTTTTCGGGTAATATGAACCTCCCCGACAATATTAAGTTTACTTAACAGGGAAATTTCAAGAGCATATTCCAGAGCCTCCTTATTAAGTTTAAAAGGAGGTGTATCATCGACATCATAAGTACAGGCCGTTTCATTTTTAATCCTGTAAATGATCTCTTTACGTGTTTTAAATTCCATCAGGGCTGTTCCGTCGTATTCGCCTAACTCACTCAATGTCGGGCGCATATGCCTTACTAATTCTGCGTCGTATTGATTTTTTTTCTGGTATATTCCTGCAGGACAATGACAAAATAACTTTTCCCTGGTTTTTAACTGCTGATGAACTTCGAGTCCGGACATAAAACTAATACGGTTCCAATCTTCCTGTTTAGCATCTTTCAGGGGAACATATCCTATTGCGTTTTTAGTTTCTTCGTAGTTGAGCCTGGAATCTGAATTTTCTTTCATAAAAATAATTATTATTGGCGGCCAAAATTACTTATTAAAATGATTTTTTCCCAATAACTTTCCAATTTTTTTAAAAACACATAAAACATTAATTTCTATAAGGATTTTACATGGCAACAAACCGTTTATCCATTATTATCATGATCTTTTCGGTTCTCAGCTATTGCAGTGATGGCTATTTTGGTAGCAGCTTATTATTTAAAACCCGGCCCTCATCTCAGCTATAGATATGTAAAATCAAAACATTTTGGCCTTACAAATTAAGTTAATTAGTATTTTTGTTTTAGCAGAAATCCGCATGAAATTATTAACTATACTCCAAATCACTGATGTAAGAAGCATTTCTTATACCTTTATTGATTTTCTATATGCCCCTGTTTTAATAATTATTATTTTGATGATCGGGTATCTTCATCAAAAAAAAATGATTGAAAAGAATCATGTATATAAATATTATTTAGCAGGATTGGCGGTAAAATTATTTTCATCAATTATTTTTTTGCTTGTATACATAGAATATTATGCCGGGGGAGATACGACTAATTACATTTTGGGAAGTATTGCAATGTCTAAATTGTTTTTCCATAATCTCTCATCATTTTTCACAATACTTTTTCAGCAAGCCGATTTCAACACTTCATGGAGTTTTTTTAATGAAGCCACGGGATGGCCGCCGCATTATATGTGGAAAGGAGGCGATACGAGATTTGTAATAGCATTGACAAGCTTTTCCAATACTCTCGGCATGAGGGCCTTTTTCCCGACCACATTACTTGTTGCAACATTTTCATACCTGGGCGTCTGGAAGCTTTATCTGTTTTTTACTGATTTCTTTCCACACCTGACCAAACAAATGGCTATTGCTATTTTGTTTGTACCATCGGTATTGTTCTGGGGTTCGGGAGTAATGAAAGACACCTATACATTTGCAGGATCGGCATGGTTTGTATATAACATTTATATGATTTTTTTCAAAAAACAGAAAATCCCAGTGAATATATTCCTGGGTATTATCAATGTAATTGTTGTAACCTCTATCAAGCCCTATATATTCATGGCCTTGTTTCCGGGTATTATTGTATGGGCGCTGTTCCGAAAAATTAAAGATATTAAGAACAAAGCCATGGCAACCCTTATTATGCCTTTTATGATTATAATTGGTTTTGGATTAATGCTTGTTGTTTTTTCTTCTTTACAGAGCAAAATGGGAAAATACGGAAGTTTCGACAGCGCTGTAAAACAGGCACAGACCATTCAGGAAGACCTTTTACGATCGGAACAATACGGATCAAATTCGTATAATGTCGGAAAGATTGAAGGGACGCCGGCGGGAATGCTAAAAGTTGCCCCTATGGCGATAATTGCCGGAATGTACCGTCCATTTCTCTGGGAGGCGCGAAACCCGGTTATGATCATCTCGGGAATTGAAAATTTCATCTTGCTAATACTTACCTTTTATTTACTTATCCGGTTAAAGCTTGTAAAATTTATCAGATTTATCTTTTCTGATCCGATATTATTGTTTTCAATGATTTTCACAATTTTCTTCATGTTTGCCGTCGGGACAGCTTCGGCAAACTTCGGCGCCCTGGTGCGATACAGAATTCCTGCAATGCCATTTTTTATTGCAAGTGTTTTCATTATGCTGGATAAGTATAAAGTTTACAAAAACAATCAATCACCCTAACTGCTTTAATTTTCCAAGTTAGCTTACAATAAAATTCTCATAGCAAATCCAGAAGTTTTGACACGTTCATTTTTCGTACTTTTGCTTGTTTATATATGCTTACCATTATTTGATTGTGATAGGTTTAATATAAATGTCATTGACATAGTGTTTTGTTAATTATTAAATTGATATTGAATTTTTTAATCAGAATCCGCACATGAAGAAAGTTGCATTAATAACCGGTGTTACAGGCCAGGATGGCGCTTATTTATCTGAATTTTTATTAAACAAAGGATATATTGTTCATGGCATAAAAAGGCGCAGTTCGCTTATCAATACTGAACGGATTGACCATATTTACCATGATCCGCATGAAAAATCCAATTTTTATCTTCATTACGGGGATCTCACCGATTCAACAAATCTGATAAGGATATTACAGGATGTAAAACCTGATGAAATATACAATCTCGGAGCCATGTCTCACGTCCGCGTGAGTTTTGAAACACCTGAATATACTGCGGATGCTGACGGCCTGGGAACGCTTAGATTGCTTGAAGCGGTCAGAATATTGGATTTAACAAGCAAAACAAAGATATACCAGGCAAGTTCCAGTGAACTGTACGGGCTGGTACAAGAAATACCGCAGAATGAAAAAACGCCCTTTTATCCGCGCAGCCCATATGCTGTTGCCAAATTATACGCCTACTGGATTACGGTTAACTACCGCGAAGCATATAATATGTATGCCTGTAACGGTATTTTATTTAATCACGAAAGCCCCATCCGCGGCGAAACATTTGTCAGCCGTAAGATTACACGTGCTGTTGCAAGAATTGTCATGGGTCTTCAGGAAAAATTATTCCTCGGCAACCTCGACGCCAAAAGAGACTGGGGACATGCCAAAGATTATGTGGAAGCTATGTGGCTGATATTACAGCAGGAAAAACCCGAAGATTATGTAATAGCAACAGGAAAAATGACCAGCGTAAGAGAATTCGTTGTAAGGGCTTTTGAGAATGTTGGCATAGAACTGGAATTCTTGGGTGAAGGACGTGAGGAAACTGCCAAAGTCAAAAAGTGTCACCACAAGGATTTTCAAATTCCTGTCGGGCAGGAAGTATTGAGTATTGACCAGCGCTATTTCAGGCCTACCGAAGTTGACCTTTTACTTGGCGATCCTGCCAAAGCATTAAAAAAACTTGGATGGAAGCCTAAATATGATATAGACGCACTGATCAAAGAAATGGTTTTTTCAGATCTGGATTTGATGAAGAGAGAGCATTTCTTAAAAAAAGGCGGATTCGACATTAAAAACTATTTTGAATAATTATGGAACGTATCCTGATCTGTGGGGCCAACGGTATGGTTGGCAGCAATTTGGTTGAATCTGCCCCTCCACAATATGAATTGCTTACCCCTGATATATCCGAGCTTGATTTGTTGGATTACAACAAGACGCTTGAATATCTGAATTCTCATAACCCCGACTTCATCATACATGCAGCAGGGATTGTTGGCGGCATACAAGCCAATATAGCACAACCCGTTAAGTTCCTTATTGAAAACACCGACATGGGGCGCAATATCGTTTGGGCAGCACACAATGCCGGTATAAAAAGGTTATTAAACCTGGGCTCATCATGTATGTATCCCCGTTATGCGAAAAATCCGCTCAGGGAAGAACTTGTTTTGTCCGGAGAGCTTGAACCCACAAACGAAGGATATGCACTGGCAAAAATTTTCACACAGCGGTTATGTTCATATATAAACAGGCAATATCCCGAGTTTGCATACAAGACGGTTATCCCGTGCAATTTATATGGCAAATACGATAAGTTTGAAGCCGAAAAGTCGCATATGATCCCGGCTGCAATAAGAAAAATTCATGAGGCAAAAACGGCGTCCATCCCCACTGTAGAAATATGGGGAGACGGCTCTGCAAGAAGAGAATTTATGTATGCAAAGGATTTGGCAACTATCATTTGGCGGTCCGTCGGGGATTTTGATAAAATGCCGGAATTAATGAACCTGGGAATTGGGAAAGATTATACAATAAAAGAATATTATGAGGCTGTCAAAGAAGTCATAGAATATTCCGGAAGTTTTGTTTACGACACAAGCAAACCTGTAGGCATGCAGCAAAAACTTGTTGACAATTCAAAACAAACAGAAATGGGATTACTTCCGAGGTACTCCTTAACAGAAGGAATCCGTGAAACATATGAGTATTTTTTAACACTAATCAACACTGAACAATGAAATATCCTTTAGCAAGCAGCAGTTGGGACGATAAAGAAATAGCCGCCATGATGGAGGTTATCCACTCGGACAATTATACCATGGGAAAAAAAGTGGAAACGTATGAACGGAATTTTGCAGAATTTTTCGGAAGCAAGTATGCAATCATGGTGAATTCAGGGTCTTCAGCAAACCTATTGGCCGTCGCTTCATTATTTTTCAGGCAGCATAATGGTTTAAAGCCCGGCGATGAGGTCATCGTTCCTGCAGTCTCCTGGTCGACGAGTTTTCATCCCTTACAACAATATGGTTTACATTGTAAGTTTGTTGATATCGACATTGAGACACTAAATTACAACCTGGAAGCGCTGCGTCAGGCTGTGTCGAATAAAACAAAGTTAATTCTTGCTGTAAACCTTTTAGGCAATCCAAACGATTTCGATGAAATAAACCGTATTATAAACGGAAAGAATATTTTGCTGCTGGAAGATAATTGCGAATCAATGGGCGCAAGCTATAAAGGGAAAATGACCGGAACTTTTGGCATTATGGGAACTTTCAGCTCATTCTTCAGCCATCATATATCAACTATGGAAGGAGGAATGATTGTTACCGATGATGAAGAGTTATTTCATATATTATTATCGCTGCGGGCACATGGCTGGACACGCAATTTGCCAGGAACAAATCATGTTACCGGGCAAAAATCAGATAATTCATTTGAAGAGTCCTATAAATTTGTGTTGCCGGGTTATAATGTCAGGCCCGGAGAACTGCATGGTGCAATCGGAATCGAACAATTGAAAAAACTGCCGGCATTTATAAAAGCCCGGAGAGAAAATGCCAACTATTTTAAAGAATTGTTTTATAATCATCCCGATATTATCATTCAAAAAGAAATTGAAAAAAGCTCCTGGTTTGGCTTTTCACTGATTATTAAGGAAACCGCCCCTTTTACACGGGCAGATATTATAAAACTTTTTTCATCAAATGAAATAGAATGCCGGCCTATTGTTTCGGGAAATTTTTTAAAAAACCCCGTATTAAAATACTACGATTATTCTGTTGCAGGAAAAATTTCTAATGCAGAGCTTCTCGATACAAACGGCCTTTATATCGGAAACCATCCGCATGAAATTAAAGATTTGATAAGGAAAACTGCTGATATTATACCGATTGGAAAAATAATATAGTCCAAACTTCACTTCACTCGTTTGTACAATTTATTTTTACCATCGGCATAACCAAATGAGAAATATCAAACCCCTTGTTGGACTATTTGATATTTCA
>CAZVKJ010000021.1:0-56712 GCA_964626855.1 uncultured Bacteroidales bacterium | reverse complement strand
TACATTAACAGTAGTACAATAAACAGTGGTGTTTGCAACGCTCGAACCATTAACCATCATAAAATTACCAGTTCCCGAAGTATGATCACCACAATTCTGCATGGCTGTATTCCATAAATTCGCATTGGTGGCAACATAATACTGTCCTGCTAAAGTATTTGGAGGAGTTTTATAGGTGTAACTTGATGAAAATCCAACATTTCCGGCACTGAAATTACCGTTGCTTATCATGTTGCCGGCCAATGACTGATATGTCACAGTATAGGTCGTTGTTGTGGATGGTGTAGCAATAACAGAACTGCCTGATGTAGTATTTAAACCCGTTGGAGGGCTCCAATCATAAAATACGCCCCCTGTCATATAAAGAGTAGCAGATTGTCCGCTGCAAATTGGGTTAGCTGACGCAGTTATCGTATCCTGAGCTATTGCAATGTTGCATGAAAAAACAACTATAAACAATAAAAGCAACTTTTTTATATTATTCTTCATCGTATATAAATTAATCTCATTACTAAATTAACTCAAAAAACTATTAAAAAATTTGGCCTCAATTAAAAAACAAAATATTTACAATCAATACCTTACATTAAATTTCGTAAAATAAACAAATTATTTTCCCTAATAATTGAACCTATCCGACTTTCATTAATTACTGATAAATGCTCGTTGTACGCACAAATTTAAAAAAAGTTTTTCAGACATTTAAAATTCATATTACAATACTAACACTTCTATGAGTATTTTATGGTATAAACTTATAATAAATATAAATGATCCGTCAAATTTATTATATCAACACGTTTAAAAGCATCACATCAGAGCTATCCTGATTGATATAAACTGATGACAAATTTACAAAACTATTGGCATTTGAATTTTCTTTCATTCAAAGAAATCAGAAATTACCTGGCAAAGAAATCAGAAATTACCTGGTTAATGTTATTGTTCCTTTTCGTTTTAACTTTGAACCATCAATCATACTAATCTGAAGATAATAGGAATATGATCCATCTGGCATTTCTTCGCCCCGGTATGTTCCATCCCACCCAACAGAAATATCCTTTGATTCAAATATTTTTTCACCCCATCGATCATAAATAATAATATTCATTTTCTCAATTTCCTGTCCCCGCACATAAAATACGTCATTATTTCCATCGCCGTTCGGAGAGAAAATATTCGGGACATACACAATCGGATCAGAGCAATCGACATTTACATTAAATTCAATACTACGACTTGCCGAACAACCTTTTGTGTCTGTGACGGTAAGCGAATATATTCCATTAGAAAGATTCGAAATAGCAGCCTGGCTGTCACCTGTATTCCAAGTGTATAAATATGGCATATAACCGACTGTAACAATGGCATTTAAACTACCATTATTTAATTCTGGACAAGTAGGCAGTACGGAATCAAATTGAATTTGCGGCATAGGATTTACCGTGATCATAAAACTCTCCGGTTGTCCTGAACAATTATTTGCCTGGGGAACAACAGTGATTATTGCATTGATTGCTGTAGTATCCGGATTATCTGATGTAAACACTGGAATATTTCCTGAACCACCTGCTGGCAAACCAATGACAGTATTAGAATTTGTCCAGATAAAACCGGATCCCGGAACATTACTGGTAAATAATACGCCCGCCACATCAGCTCCTTTGCAGATACTGATGTCACCGGGAGCTGTTACAACAGGAACAGGATTTACAGTAATTGAATATGCAGAAGAACTACCGTTGCAGCCGTTTGCAGTTGGAACGACTGTAATTGTAGCAGTTACAGGGGCATTACCGGGATTATTTGCTGTAAAGGAAGGAATATCGCCAACTCCTCCTGTGCCAATCCCGATGCTGGCATTTGAATTTGTCCAGGAAAAGACTGTACCCGCCACAGGGCCTGAAAAAGTACTTTCGGGAACAATACTACCGCTACACACATTAATATTCGACGGAATGACTGCTGTTGGCTGAGGATTAACAGTAATATGGTAGCTGGCGGGAGTGCCTGAACAAGTATTGAATACGGGAGTTACCGTAATGGTGGCTGAAATTGGAGTAGTACCCGGATTTGATGCATTAAAGCCTGCAATAATTCCAGAACCGCTGCTTGCTAATCCAATATTGGTGTTGGTATTTGTCCATGTAAATGTTGTTCCTGCAACCGAACCTGTGAATATTGCCGCCGGAATTGCACTTCCATGACATACCACAGTATCAGCAGGAATGCTAATTGAGGGTAATGGATTGATAGTGATGGTGTATACCGTTGATAAACCATTACATCCATTTGCCGATGGGGTTACTGTTATTGTTGCCGAAACCGGTACGTTACCAGAATTTGTAGCTAAAAATGCCGGAATATTGCCATTTCCGCTTGTACCAATCCCGATGCTGGTATTTGAATTTGTCCAGGAAAAGACAGTACCCGCCACAGAGCCTGAAAAAGTACTTTCGGGAACAATACCACCGCTACACACACTTATATTCGACGGAATGACTGCTGTTGGCTGAGGATTAACAGTAATATGGTAGCTGGCGGGAGTGCCTGAACAAGTATTGAATACGGGAGTTACCGTAATGGTGGCTGAAATTGGAGTAGTACCCGGATTTGATGCATTAAAGCCTGCAATAATTCCAGAACCGCTGCTTGCTAATCCAATATTGGTGTTGGTATTTGTCCATGTAAATGTTGTTCCTGCAACCGAACCTGTGAATATTGCCGCCGGAATTGCACTTCCATGACATACCACAGTATCAGCAGGAACGCTAATTGATGGAAATGGATTGATAGTGATTGTATATACCGTTGATAGACCATTACATCCATTTACCGATGGTGTTACTGTTATGGTGGCCGAAACCGGTACGTTACCTGAATTTACAGCTAAAAATGCCGGAATATTGCCATTTCCTGTTGCAGCAAGCCCGATGGAAGTGTTGGAATTTGTCCAGGTATAAGTAGTTCCCGGAGTCGGACTAGTAAAAATGGTTTCAGCAACATTATTACCGGCACAAACGGTTTGGTTTGACGGATTGTTCATTACCGGAGAAGGGTTCACCGTAATGGTATAGCTGGCCGGATTACCAGAACAATTATTTGCTGAAGGTGAAACTGTTATGGTGGCAGTGACCGGGGATGAACCTGAATTGTTAGCAGTAAATCCCAGAATATTGCCTGTTCCACCGGATCCCAGGCCTATGCTTGTGTTGGAATTGGTCCATGAAAAAGTAGTTCCGGGAACAGAACTTGTGAAAATAGATGCCGGCACAGTACTACCCTTGCATACAACAATATTTGACGGCACGGTGACCACCGGGATCGGATTTATAGTAACTTTTACCGAATCGGTACCGCTGCATGTGTTTCCCGCATTTGTAATAGTTACTAAATAAGTAGTGGTGGTTGCAGCTGAGCAAACAGGGTTTGAGATTCCAGGATTGTCCAGTCCGGTAGACGGTGTCCAGGAATAGGTTCCTCCTGTACCGCCCCATGAGGCCTGCAACTGAACAGTATTTCCATTACAGATATTTACGTTATTACCTGCATCAGGGGTAAAAGGATAGACATTCAAAGTACATGCTACCCTGTAGGTTCCCGGACAGGTGCCAAAGTAATATGTAGTGGTGGCCTGAGGATTACTGATAACAAGCGATGTGGAATTTGATAATTGAGAACCCCCTATTTCAGCATCATACCATCCATAACTGGTTCCGGAAGGCACTGTGCCTGTAATAGTTGCAGTAAGTGTAGCCGGTTGTCCCGGGCATACTGACAAGGAGGGTGTGGTAATTGTAAAATTACTTACCGAACCGTTACTGATTCCTGGCCCTCCTTTAGTTGCGCCGTTGGGTGGAAATTCTGTCATGCTGTTCCTGGCAGCAAGGGTAACACCTCCAATGGTCGAAATACCATTTTGACCTCCATAAGTAGTTCTGGGGATTGTGCCACCCGACATTGCAATATATCCGCCCCCGCCACCACCGCCAGGGCCTTCTGCTTCCTGGTTGGACGTGTTTAACCATCCGACTTTTTTCACCTGGTCGCCGCCTTTGCCACCATTGGCATATGCCGAAATATTTGCAATTGCGTTAACGGCATTAAGGATAATGGCACCGCCGCCACCGCCACCGCCTGAGCCATCAATTCCGGTAACTCCACTGGAAACATACCCGGGATCTGATCCTTCAGAATTACCGCCGGGATTTCCATTTGCCTGGAAGACCCCGGAACCCGAGCCTGAAATATTTCCATAGGACATAAAATATATTATTCCTCCCCCATTGCCTCCTGCTCCACCCCAGGTATCATTTGCGCTTCCGCCACCGCCGCCGCCGCCCATGTATATTCTGGGATAGCCACCTTCATTTTCAACCAATGGCCAACCGCCAAAACCTCCGATATTAGATCTGTACGTGCCGCCCCATGACGGGTCGCCAGGGCCTACCATAGTCGCATCCTGGTTGATAGCCGAAAAAGTATAACCGCCTCTCCCGCCGCCATACGAAGCGGTTTTATGAAAGGGATATCCCTTCCAACCTAACAGCGGCATGGGTTCAAAGTCCCAGGCCGTGGAATAATTAGACCCGGTGGTATCAGGAAATCCGCAACCATTGTAATCATAGTTACTGCTGACATTGGATCCGCCTCCGCCTCCTGAATTGTGCGAATTACCTCCTCCTCCACCATTCGCCGGAGCTCCTTTGCAATAGGGCCCGATAGAAGGTGATCCATAAGCTGCGATTCCTTCGCCTTTATGTCCGCCATAATTTATATCAGTACTTGCATAATCATATAAAACCAACGCAGGATTGGAATATTGCGGCGATGGAGATCCGCCCCTAAACCCTTTGCCTGAGGCATTTACAGTTCCGCTATTAAAAACATTTCCCTGTGATTCCACCACAAGAACCCCGCCGGTACTTCCATTCCATGTATCACAGGTAAGCTCGGCGCCTGAACTGATATTCAATCCACTGAAACGGGGCACCCTCACAACCTGTGTTTTACCGCTTACAGAGTAGCTTTGTGTCAAACCACAAGTAAGGTTAATTGTATTTGAACCCGACACGGATAATACCTGGGCAAACTCATATTTTCCACAATTATTATAGGTCTGAATATATCCATATCCCTCATAATATGTATCCGAAAGAATACCTGCACCCTGCATTTGTATAATAAATATCAGGTCGCCGGCAGCCAGGCCGGATGAAAAATTTGTACTTAATGCATTGCTGGTAACGCTGATAGACGTTGCCCCTGCTGACGCGTCGGCAATAAGCGCTGTATACGCATTGACTACCTGCCCTGTTGAAGAAATATTTTTAAACCCGTTTTTCCCTCTCTGGGAATACCCCAGGGCAGAACAGAACAGCGTAAAGATTACAAAAGCAAATATATGTTTCTTCATTTTACAAAACAATTTATTTCCATCCATTTACAAATATAAATATTTCTTTGTTTTTCAGAATAAATTCCTGAAAAGATTTTCACAATGATAGAAAAAAAAAGCATAATTTTACCTGTGTGAAAAAAATTTGTCTGATAATAACGATATTATACCTGAGTCTCTCTTCGTGCAAAAAAGAGAACATGTGCGATTGTTTTAAAAGTACCGGTAAAATTACATCGGAATATCGTATTATGGATCCTTTCAGCAGCATTTACCTGGGTGAAAATGTAAATCTCTTTCTAAGTTGCGATAGTAGTTTCAGCGTAAGGGTTGAAGCAGGAAAAAATCTTTTACCATTAATAAAAACCCATGTTGAGAATGGTTCGCTATTTATTAATAATAACAACAAGTGTAACTGGGTTCGCAGTTATAAGCCCCAAGTGAATGTATACGTGAGTATGCCCAAATTGTTATTTCTCGAATATTCCGGCTGTGGAGATATAACAATGGAAAATACTTTTGCAGGAGACTCGATGTATTTTAATTCAAAAAACGGTTCCGGAAATGTCAGGCTTAACCTTAATACAAATAAACTTTACCTGATTATAAATACAGGGCCGCTGGATGTTTCTGTTAAAGGATCAGCCAACGAACTTCAGCTTTATTATATTGGTACTGGAATGATTCATTGTGAGGATTTTACAACAAAATACACCTATGTTGTAAATAAAAGCACAGGTAATTGTTATATCAATGTACAGGACTTATTAATTTACCATCTGGAATGGACGGGAAACATTTATTATACCGGAAACCCTGCAAATGTGCAGGGAGAAACAACCGGAACCGGTAAAATCATTCCTTTATGATTTAGCATTAGCGGATATGAAAAACAAAGCTCCCTATATTTTTGCTGCACTGATTACTCTAATATTGACCTGGATATCGGCAAATATTAACTGGGGTGAAGACAAACCCAAATGGATTGTTTTAGCTGATGGTAAAGGATATTATGCCTATTTACCGGCCATTTTCATTTACCACGACCTGAATTTTGGTTTTTTCAGTGAAAAGGAAATGAATCCCCGTTCAGACCCGAAACTTTTTTATGATTACCGGGCTTATTCAAATGGACATACCATCAATAAATATTTTTGCGGTACAGCCTTGCTTCAAATGCCCTTTTTTCTTGCTGCTCATTTGGTTGAGACTTTAACAAACGGTCCGGGTGACGGATATTCAAACCTTTATTTTATATTTATCCAGATCGCGACACTTTTTTATTATTTCATTGGATTACTATTTCTGATAAAACTGCTTTATTTATTTAATTTCAAGCCATTTACAGTAATTATAGCTTTAATAACGGTTAGCTTTGGTACAAATGCTTTCTATTACATAGTTAGGGAAGCTGCCATGCCGCATATTTATGCTTTCAGCCTGATTACCGCCTTTATGTATTTTTCAAAAAAATACTTTACTGAATACAAGGCGGGGATCTTAATAATAATGTCGGTTCTCCTCGGCTTAATCATATTGGTAAGGCCTGTCAATTGTATTATTTGCTTTATCCTGCCATTCGTAACATCGTCGCCGTACAACCTTAAAAGAGGCTTTTTTACTTTATTTCACAAACCATTATTTCTTATCTCAGGTGTGGTGATTTTTCTGTCGGTGATTTCAATACAGATGTTGATTTATAAATTGAGTACCGGTTCCTATATAGTTGATACATATAGTGATGAGTATTTTGATTTTAAACATCTTCATATAATTAACTTCCTTTTCAGCTATAAAAAGGGGGCATTCGTATATACTCCTGTACTGTTAATTTCGCTTATAGGCCTGAGCTATTTCTGGAAGCAAAACAAGTATAGCTTTTACAGTGGCGCTATATTTCTGTTGGTTATATTTTATATACTTTCATCGTGGTGGAACTGGTGGTATGGTGGCAGTTTTTCTTCCCGTGTTCTTATTGACTACTATGCATTTTTTATGGTGTTGCTGGCTGCCGCATTCGAACTATTAAGAAAAAAAGTATTCAAAGGCCTGTACCTAGCGATAATTGTGCTTTTTATATTAGTCAACCAGGTGCAGATTTACCAATACCGGTATGGAATTATTCACTGGGAATTAATGGACAAACAGAAATATTGGGAGAACTTTCTCAGGATAGACAAGCTGATTTAAAAATGTTATTCATCAAAATAATCATATTCATACTTTGAAACATACATATTCCTGATGTTTTCAACAGGGTCGCTAAGATAAACAACGGCCTCAAGCACCTTACCCTCATCATCATATGAACGTTCGACACTTAATAGAATATCATCATTCCGGTTATATTCCTCCTGTTTTACCGCTTTATTGTTTTCATCATAGGTAAAGTGGATCTTTTTATAATCGCGGATATCTTCTTCAATAATTTCAGTAATGTTATTTCTGTCATCAAAAGTGAATATGGCCTTTTCTATTAGTTGATCCCTGAAATTATACTTCAACGTTTTCTCACGCAAGCCTTTTTCATTATAACTGTATTCAGTGCGGTAATTTGATCTCTCATCGGAAGCAATATGTGCATACGAAATCTGCTTGCCCTCCTCATTATATGTGTACTGATTTCTGCTTATTTCAACATGATCGCCATCAAATACAATTGCCTGAACTAATTTTCCATCAACATATTCATAAGTGCTTGTTTCTTCAGTTTCGCCATCGGCATCCGTTTGAATTCGCTTTATTAAATTTCCGGAATCATCATACAAAGACCTGAATATATTTTCTCCGCCTTCCATGTATAAAACCCGCTCCTGTATTTGCCTTCCCGCACCATCATAATCAAAATACTTGTGCTCGGCAATTTCATCTTCATCAATGAAATTAAGTTCTTCAATCATGTTGTTCATATCGTCGTACTTATACTGATAATGTTCATGAATATCACCTGTACGATTATAAGAAACTGTCTTTACCAGGTTTCCCTTTATATCATATTCCTCAAGCGAAATGGCATAGGATTTTTTCTCATACCAATCTGTTTCATCAGGTTTTGAAGGGTCTTCCATAGCATAATCAACCCTGATATTGGTAATTTTTCTGATTTTTTTATTCATAGATTTATATTTATTCCGCAATTATACAAAATTCAGACATTTAAATCGAAATCTTTGTTGATCAAAGTCATTATAATATTGAGTTAAAACCATCATTAACAACGATGAATTTATTTCCTTTTTGCAAATTTTTATTTGTACCTGCTCAATATTTTCCGGACAATTTCTGTATGGTCAAAGGCAAGAGAAGGCAGGTTTTCTAAATCAAACCATTGAGCATCACATGCATCATCTCCGGCATGGACTTTCATTTTCTGCTCATCAAACCATCCGAAATACACCGCACTGATTGTCCGGTAACGCGGGTCGCGGCCCACCGTTCCGATGGCAAAAACCTGTTCAAGTTTATCGTGGGCAATTCCTGTCTCCTCCTTCAGTTCGCGAATAACAGCATCATCAAGTTCTTCATCAATCTCAATAAATCCCCCTGGCAATGCCCATTGTCCTTTAAAAGGTTCATTTCCACGTTTTACCAGTAAAATTTTTGTTGAAAATTCAGTCTGCCAAAATATAACTGCATCTACAGTTACAGCAGGCATTGGATATTCATAAGTATATGGCATTGATTATTAATGTAATAATTCATTTATATGCAAAGGCTTTCCATGAGAAACAAAAAGTTGCTTTCCGTTTTCATCTCTGATCTTTTTCCAACACTCAAAAACAGCCCCGGGATTTTCAGAAACCAGTGGCCTGTTTTTCAACCCAATAACACCCAAAATATTCACAGCAGCATCCCCTATAAAAGCATTTCCATCATCATCAATTATTGCTATTGAATCCGCGGTATGCCCCGGTAATAATTTAATCCCGGCTGGAATTCCAAATGATCTTAAAATCTCGTTATTGTCGGATTCAATAATCACGGCCTTTTCATCAGGGACAACAGCTTCGTTAGTTCTTTCCATCCTAAAGAGCTTCTTAATGAGCATAAAAAACCGGATTAAAGCCGTTGTGCCCACCATATTGTCATTGTTTATGCCCCTGGCAACAAACGGAAGTGCATTTTTATGAACAATTAAAACCGCGCCGGTATCCCTGAGCAGTGAAGCCAGAAACCCGGTGTGATCCGTGTGATGATGTGTAAGGAAAATATATCTGATCTGCTTTAATTCTACAGCATGATCTGTCAGTTCCTTCCTGAACCGGTCATAATACTTCTCCAGTGAAGTATCAACCAACAGATAACCGTTATGGCAAGCTATGAGAAAACAATTGGTAATGCCCAGCGAAATTGTAATATAATGTCCGGAAAATTTCGCATTCATCAGGCATCACATATTTATTTTGTAACCAGATTATCAGCCTGCACTATTTCGCAAAACTAATTGCACGTGTTTCTCTTATAACCGTGATTTTTATTTGTCCCGGGTACGTCATTTCGTTTTGAATCCTGTTGGAAATATCGAATGCAAGTTGGTTGGCTTCATTATCGGTAACTTTTTCAGCGCCAACTATAACGCGTAATTCCCTACCAGCCTGAATGGCATATGTTTTTACCACGCCGGGATAAGAAAGTGCCAAATCTTCAAGGTCCTTTAACCTGTTGATATAGGATTCAACAATTTCGCGGCGGGCTCCGGGGCGGGCTCCTGAAATAGCATCACATATCTGAACAATGGGTGAAATCAATGAAGTCATCTCTACTTCCTCATGATGTGCCCCGATAGCATTACAAACTTCAGGTTTTTCTTTAAATTTTTCAGCGAGGTTCATCCCCAGGATGGCATGTGGCAATTCCGGTTCATTATCAGGCACTTTGCCAATATCGTGAAGCAGTCCCGCCCTTTTTGCCAGTTTGGGGTTCAACCCCAGCTCCGATGCCATAATAGCCGAAAGATTAGCAACTTCGCGTGAATGCTGTAGCAGATTCTGGCCGTATGAAGAACGGTATTTCATCTTTCCGATCAGTCGTACCAGTTCATGATGTATCCCATGCACACCCATGTCAATAGTAGTGCGTTTCCCCACTTCAACGATTTCCTGTTCAATTTGTTTTTTAGTTTTTGCAACGATTTCCTCGATGCGTGCCGGATGAATACGTCCGTCGGTAACTAATTGATGTAACGACAGGCGTGCTATTTCGCGGCGTACAGGGTCAAAACCCGAAATAATGATTGCATCAGGAGTATCGTCAATAATGATTTCAACTCCGATGGCTGCTTCAAGAGCACGTATATTTCTGCCTTCGCGACCTATTATCCTGCCTTTGATCTCATCGTTATCAATGTTAAATACCGATACAGAATTCTCAATGGCATGTTCTGCAGCAGTACGTTGAAGTGTTTTTATCACAATCTTCTTTGCCTCAAGATTAGCTGTGTCTCTTGCTTCATCAATAATTTCGCGGACATGATTGGCTGATTCAGCGTGAGCTTTAGCCCTGAGCATTTCAACCAGCTGGGTTTTTGCTTCGGTAGCCGACAGACCTGCAATAGTTTCAAGTTTTTCTACCTGCTGCGCCTGCATCTGATCAACATCAGATTGTTTTTTATTCAAAATATCGAGCTGAACATTCAGGTTTTCACGCACATTGGCTAACTCTTTCTCTTTGCGGTTCAATTCCTCAATTTTCTGTGATACCAATGCTTCCTTTTGTTTTACACGATTTTCATTTTTCAGCATGTTGGTATTTCTTTCGTTGACCATTTTTTCGTGTTCGGCCTTGAGTTGAAGAAATTTTTCTTTTGCCTGAAGCATCCTGTCCTTCTTCATCATTTCAGCTTCGTTTTCAGCTTCTCTTATAATATTTTCAGCTCTTTTTTCGATGGATTTACGAATAAACATCGTCGTAAAAAGCCATCCGATGATCAAGCCGGCCAGTGCTGCAATGATTATTAATATGATACTCATTATGATACTCATAGTATTAAATTTATTTAGTTAGTATTTAGTTATCAATTATTTAATGCTGCGGCTTTGTTAATTCAGCAAGATTCTGCCCTGCTTTACAGCTTAATTAATATAAAGCCCTGACATCAAATAAGTACAACTTTTAATTAATTACAAAAAAAAACCGCATTAAAAACAAAAGAGTTTAGAATAAACTCCCTTAAAACATGAATAGAGCTACCTGCCTTGTGCGAACTTCTACCGTCCCGAAAGGTTACCCTTCCGGAATTTCGCCGAAGCGAATTGAAGCCTGTTCTACCATAGCAGAGATTACTCTAATTTGATAATGTTGAGTTTATCAAACTATGTTTTTGATTTAATGCGGGTTAATTTAAATTTCTTTTCAAAGAACGGTTTTATCCAGATGCTGATCCAGAATCAAATCAAGATCATGTAATTTTTCCTTTAGCTTAGTATTATTAAATCCGTTGGTATGTTCCAAATTCAAAGCGCTGGAAGTATATTGCAGTGCAACCATAGCCAGTAAATCCTGCTTGTCTTTAAAAGCATAGCTGCTAGCAAATTCCTTTAGTTTATCGTTTATAAGTTTCACCGCTTTTCTTACTATTTCTTCTTCCTGTCGGCCAATGGTTAACTTGTAATTCCTGTCAGCTATATTCACCGTTATTGAAAAGTCTTCCATTGAGTCCCGGAATTTTAAATAATTACTTGTTTAAAAGAGCAATACATCTGTCAACTTCCCGCAAAAGTTCATTAATTCTTAATTTTGCTTTTGTTTTATCGTCCCCTTCTATTGTTTTTGCAATTCGTAAAATTTTATTCTTTTCTTCAAAATATTTTATGCTTGCTTTATATTCTTGTTCTGTTTGGGTTAATAATTCTATTTTCTTCTTCATTTCGGCATTTTCAGTCCTTAATTGCTTGATTTGCCGCACCAATTGATGAGTTTTGAGTTCAATATCAGAAATCAATCCTGCAAGATCCTCCATAAAACATCAATTCGTTTTTACAAAAGTAATACTTTAATGCATGAAAATACAAATATTTTTAACTTTATTTAATAATTTTTTATAGCTTTATACAGCATTAATTTTTAAATATATGTACGAAGATTTGCTGCACTATGTATGGAAATATCAGCGTTTTAACAGGAATTTAATCACTTCAGGCGGTACGCCAGTCAATGTAGAGTTTCCCGGTATAAATAATGTGGATGCAGGGCCTGATTTCACCAATGCCAAAATACGCATTGACAACACCTTATGGGCGGGAAACGTTGAAATTCACGTCAAATCATCTGATTGGTACACTCACAACCATCATAAAGACGGCGCCTATAAAAATATTATTTTACATGTTGTTTATGAAGATGATAAGGACATTTTTGATCGGGCTGGAAACAAAATTCCAACGGTAGAAATAAAGGATTTTATTGATAATTCATTGGTTTCCAGGTACAAGTCATTTACTGAAAGTAAAAATCCCATAGCCTGTGCAAAGCTGATAAACGCTGTTGATACTATAGTAGTTTTTGGCTGGTTGGAAAAACTGGCCATCGAAAGGCTTCAAAACAAAACTGAAGATATCTTTAATAAATTAGCTTTGTATAAAAACGACTGGGAACAGGCATTTTATGAAATTTTTGCCCGAAACCTCGGCTTTAAAGTTAATGCAGAACCTTTTGAGATGCTGGCCAAATCGGTTCCACAGCAATATTTTGCAAAATGTAAGAACAACCTGTTTCAATTAGAAGCATTATTATTCGGTCAGGCAGGTTTGCTTGAAGAAAAATTTACAGATGAATACCCGAACAGCTTGAAAGCGGAGTACTCCTACCTGCAGAAAAAATTCAACCTGAAACCCTTAAACAAGCATTTATGGAAGTTTCTGAGAATCCGCCCGGGAAATTTCCCTACCATCAGGCTTGCCCAGTTCGCCGGTTTGATTTACAAATCAGAAAATCTATTTTCGAAAGTCATTGAATGCAATTCCGCAAAAGAACTTTATTCGCTATTTGATGCTGAATGCAGTATTTATTGGTTTAATCATTATGTTTTTGATAAAGAAACCGGGGAAAAATCAAAAAAAATAGGAAAAAGCGCTATTGAACTTCTGATAATCAATACTATGGTTCCATTTTTATTTACGTATGGAAAAGCACATGAAAGCTATAAATACATTGAGAGATCATTGGAATTTCTGGCGCAAATACCTCCTGAATCAAATCATATAATTAAAACCTTCTCGGATACCGGAATCAAAGCAGAAAACGCCATGCAGTCGCAAGCGCTTATTCAGTGTTATAATCAATATTGCTTAAAAAGAAAATGCCTTCAATGCAACGTAGGAAATGCTGTTCTCAAAAATTAAAAGGTATCCCGATTGGAAAGTCCTATTTTTTCAGACTATCAGGAGGATTTACAGTTTTGGCTTTCTTTTTATTCAAAAACAAATCCCTGTATGTATTAAACTCCTTCCTGTATAAAATACCTATTCCCTGGGTATATGGAGCAGTATACTGTAAAATATTGTTTTGATTTGTATGGTTGTAGAACTTCATTTTTAATGCTTTATTGATTTTAACCTCAATATCCACATCACCCACAATCTGGTTTGTATTTTTATTATTGCTGTTATTAAGGTTCTGGCCGGTAGCCACACCGACATTGCTTGAAATGCTGACCCTGTCGTTAAACAACTGCGTTGAAAGTGCGACAGCCACTTCTTCTTCCGAAATATTATCACCGGGACGGTAATTAATACCGATATTCACATTTTTACTGATCTGTGACAGCCAGTTGCTTAGCTGGTTTGAAAGCACTTCGCTGGCGCTTTTTCCCAATGCGGTACCGGCCGTAGCTGCCGGAGCTATACCCGCATTCGGGTTTACAAAACTATTTATGACAAGCAACGAAATAAAGTTATTATTTACATTTTCATTTATCGCTGCGAGGTAAGGTATTTTTTCATAATCCTGCAACGATGGTAGGTCAACTTCAAAAGTATATTCGGGATTTGCCAATACGTTGGTCATGTTTATAATGCATTCAACGGGGACATAACGTGTAGTGGTATCCACACCCAGACCTGCCAGATTTGCCCTTAATTTATATTTGGCGCGAATATCCATTTCCGCGTTGTATGGATCGCCGTTCCATTTGATGGTACTTCCCGGCTCAATAATAAAACGCTTGTTAATAATATTCTGGAATGTAAATAGATAATCGCCCGAAGTAAGAACATAATCGCCAAAAATACTCAGCCCGGTATTATTATATGTCAGCCTGATGTTTCCGTTTCCCATACCCAGTATCCGGTCACCCACCCTGGGATCGAAAAGAAGCTGCACTTCACTAACATCAGTAACATTCAGTGACATATCAACACTTAGTCCTTTAATTTCTTTCCCTTTATCCTCATTCAGATTTATCTTCTGATCTTTACGAACAAAGGTTATATAATCATTGGTTTGGAGGGCCGATGTGGTACCAACCGGGATGATCAGCTTCGAGCCTTTTTCTGTTGCAGCATTAATATCAAAACTAACCATTTTGGAATCTCCCCATAAATGGGCATTTCCTGTGGCATAACCTGTTCCGTAATATACGCTGTTCAATGTCGGGTTGGTATTCAAACATAAAGCTTTTCGTGCATCAACATAAACATCAAAACCCATGTTTCTAAAATACTCATGAGAGATGACTCCGCTAACAATTACAGTATCCAGCTTTTTCGCAGCACCGGGGTCAATAGGCTGATCAAAAGCAATAATATTTTTAAATGTAAAGGCCCTGGGGGTTACTTTAACGCTGTCAAATGAAAAATTATAAACCGTGTTCAGATAATTGATCTTCAGCGCGCCGCGCATTACCCTAAGTAAGCCGGACAACTCAGGTTTCTTTTTTCCAAGCAGGAAGAGCTTTCCTGACGCGGTGCCATCAACCACTGAGCCAAAACCTGAAATGTACCTGTTCAGAGCTTTCAGTCTCATGTTTTGTACATCCATCTGAATGTCAAAATTCTGAGGTTTGTTACCCGGATAATAATAACCGTAGGCATTAAGCGGTGTACTCCTGCCGATTGAGCCCAGGTAATACACCTCGGCATTTATTTTAACTCCTTTTTTAATATCGTCCCATTTGCTCAATATAGAAGCATCTCCCAGTTTATCACCATTCACCCCGAAATCCTTTATCTTCAAATCGGAATAATAGGTAGGAGAAGTGTAAAGGTCAGAAATAATAACATCACCGGTAATATATCCGTCAAAGTCAAATTTCTTAATATTTGTCAGATAGTCAAAATTTGAAATGTCAAATGCATGAAATTTTACTGTAAGAGCGTCCAGAGGATCTTTAGAAATGCTTCCTGAGATCTGCAAACCCTGCAATTTCCTGTAAAACATCACATCATTGAATGTAATCCTGTTTGAATCTATTGAAATATTTCCTTTTTGACTAAAGTTCCAGGCAGAATCATTGATAACTATTTCCGAAGGTTTGAATCCGACAACAGATTGGTTTTTAGCAATAAAATAATAATAAAAATTAAGGTTTGCAGCATTATGCGTTTTCACCTTTTTATTATCCCAAACCAATGATGTATTTATGCTGTCGGACAACACATGCGATGCAATGCCAAAATTCAATAAATAAGCGCTATCCGACATTTTCATGGTATCGGCATTCAAAGTCATATTTATTTTATTGCCGTCAGCTTTCATATCCATGTTTAAGTTTTCAAGGCTGTATTTTTTAAAAGATATTTTTGATGAAACGACATTGACTTCGGCAATATTCATGATGGAATTTACCCTACCTTTAATTAAAGTATTTCCTGAAGTTCCCAGTCCTGTTACAAAATAGCTCAACAATGGCGATGCATTATCAAATTTTATATCAAAATCGAACTCCTGCCTTGCCAGGTTCTGGGATGTATCAGTAACAAAATTCAGGTTAGGCAAATAGTTCATTAATAAACTTTTAAATGACCTTCCTAAATCCGAAAACACAAAATATCCTTTAAAAACAGCTCCGATATAATCAGACTTGAGATTAAAAGTCCGGTAGCCCAACTGATCGATATCGGTATTTAAATTTAATGAATTCAGGTCAAAGTATTTATTATTTCTTCTGAATGCTGCGTTTTCAATGGCTATCTCCCCTTTCAGGTTATCAATATTATTCCCGTGAAAATTCATCTTCAATTTGCCTTTCACTTCCGAAACAGTATCCTTTATATCCAATTTCAGGTTTTTAAGATTTGCATATCCTACGTTAGCAATAAAGTTAAATACAGGCAATGAATCATTAAAATCCACGGTGCCGTTAAATCCAAAAGCCAGGTTAACATCATTTACATTAATCTTACCCGAAAAGATTTTCTTGTTGAAATCACCGTCAATATTTATTCCTGAGTAATTATAATCTTTAAATTCAAGTTGTTGTATGTTTCCTTTAAATAAAAAAGCGGCATCATTCGCGGTCAGGCCCGATCCGTTGATCTGGGCATTAAGGCTGACCCTCCCAAGCATTTTTTCAGAATTTAACAATTTTCCAAGGAAGAAATTCTCTGTAAGAACCCTGCCATCATATGTAATAACTTTGTTTTCATTTTTAAGAATAATATCAGTGGAAATGGTACCCAGATCGGAATTCAAAGTTGCGTTGGAAACAAAATTTGAGTAAAAGCCGGTAAAAATACCTTTAACATTTATATGCCCCAGCCGTTGAAGCATAGAGGGCAAACTCAAATGAGTGATTTTACGTCCAGGGGCAGGAATAATAATTCTGTTCAGATCATTAACTGAGGTAGTGAGATTTCTGATTTTTAAATTAATAAATGTTTCTTTTATATGAGGAAGCCCGTTCATTACAACATCACCATCAAAGTAGGTATCATACCCGTATTTCATCACAAAATTCCTAACCTTAAAATTGCTGACCTTGCCTTTGACAGCAGCTGAAATATGCATAAGGTCATTCATACCATACATCCCCCGTGCAAAATAAGCAATATCAATAAGATTTAACGAAGTAGGCCTTATGGAAGACTGGATATTTACTTCAGTCAGGAAATTTTTAAAACTCCTAAAACTGTCATAAAGAAAAGCCAGGTCAAGGTCAAGAACTGAATTCTCTGTTTTTGCCAGCAGTTTATTGACAATAATATTTCTTTTTGAAACGATGACATCGGCTGAAAAACTATTGATGATGAAACCACATTTTTCATGTAAGGATAAGCTCATGATATTCCCACAGACAGAATCGCCCAGGACGCCCACATTTTGCATTTTGATATTAATTTGGGAAATTTTAACATCCTTAAAGTCTATCACACCTTTATTGGTGTGCGGTTTGTTTTCATCAAGAAATGAAAAACCGGAATTAATGAGCTTAAAGTCGTTGATAAATAGTTTAAAAGGATATTCTGGAGTTTCCTTTTTATTGGTTTTAAAGTAATCAATAATAAACTGCAGGTTAGTTTTATTTTCATCCTTGTATTTCCTCAGGTTGAAAAATGTATTTTCGAGAACCACTTTACGCAGGTGAATATAATTACCCGAAATGCCAAAATCATCAAGTTTCGCATTGATTTTATCCGATTTAAGCAGGATATTTTTATGTAAATCTTCTACGTATACTCCTTTCAGAACCACATTCATAAAAAAATGCACTTCAACTTTATCAATGGCAACCTTGGTTTTTAGTTCCTGCGACAAGTATGATGAGAGGTTTTTTGCAATATAGGTCTGAACCAGGCTGCTCTGCATAAAAGTATAAATACCGGCAGGCAGCACAAATAATACCGCAAAAACAATGATTAATATTTTGAATGTTTTTTTTATACCTTTGAAAACTTAAATTATACTAATGAGCTCTTTCATTTTGGGTATCGAATCGTCTTGCGATGATACCTCTGCTGCAGTTATCAATAACAACATTCTGCTTTCTAATATTATTGCCAATCAAAATATTCATAAAGATTATGGAGGTGTTGTTCCCGAGTATGCTTCGCGGGCGCATCAAACAAATATCATTCCAGTTATTGACAGGGCTCTCCATGAAGCAAAAATACAAATAAATCAGCTTTCCGCAATAGCATATACCCGTGGGCCCGGATTGCTTGGTTCACTTATTGTCGGAACCTCGGTTGCCAAATCAATGGGGCTTGCGCTAAATATTCCTCTTATTGAGGTTGACCATATTCATGCACACCTTTTGTCTCATTTCATTATTGAACCTGGTTACCCGGATAATGTCCCGCAATTTCCATATTTATGCCTGCTAATCTCAGGAGGCCATACCCAAATTATTAATGTAAGGGACTACAATGTATTCGAAACCCTTGTAAACACTATTGATGATGCTGCCGGAGAAGCCTTTGATAAAGCTGCAAAAATACTAGGGTTGCCTTATCCCGGCGGGCAAATGATTGACAAGAATGCCGTAAATGGCGATCCCAATAAATATAAATTTCCGGAACCCAGAGTAAAAAACACTGATTTCAGTTTCAGCGGATTAAAAACATCATTTCTCTATTTTATAAGGGATAATCTTAAAACCAACCCTGAATTTATTGAAAAAAACCTCCCGGATCTTTGCGCTTCGATACAGTACTCTATCATTACAATATTATTAAAAAAACTTATCAACATTTCGGAAACAACAGGGATTAACAGGATTGCTATTTCAGGAGGAGTATCTGCCAACTCATCCTTGAGGTCAACCTTAACCCGCTACGGTAATAATCGCGGGTGGGAATTGTTTCTTCCACGTCCGGTTTTTTGTACTGATAATGCTGCTATGGTAGCCATTGCGGGCTATTATAAATATTTAAACGGAGATTTTTCGGGCCAGCAATCTACACCTTATACCAGGTATAAAATTTCATAAAAATATTTTCAGGGTTAAATATTTACAATACAAGTGATCTGATTATACCACTGCTAAAAAATTACAAATCATTTTGTGTTTTAAAAAAAGGAAATTATACTTTTGCAAAAAAAATGCAATATGAAAAAATTTATCATTTTAGCTGTTATTATTTGTGCTGTATTGTTGATTGCTGCCTGTTCAGGTGGTAAAGATAAAGATGCCAAAGTCCCAGGTGTGACAACTTTTACAAATGACATGGAATCTACCGGATGGATCAACCAGTATACTTTATCAAAAGAAATTGCGCATTCAGGAAAATTTTCCAGCCGTATTGACTCTATAATGCAATACAGCTTTGGTTTCAGCGAATTTTTTAAAAATATCAGCGATACCCTGCCTGAACAAGTCAACATTGATTTATGGCTTCTTTATCCCCAAACCGGTATAAACAGCACACTTGTCGTGAGCATTGATTCCATCGGAAAAAGCATTTTCTGGACCGGACAGGAATTAAAAGACTCAGTAAAAACAGCCAATCAGTGGAAAGAAGTTAAAACTTCATTTACATTACCGGTCAATATTATGCCGACAGATAAGATTTCTATTTATGTCTGGAATAAAGATAAAAAGGCATTTTACATTGACGACATGAAGGTTTCCTTTGGAAAGAAAAAATAGTCCTGCCTGTTTTTATCTTTATCACTCTTCATAAAAATAGATTTGCTGATCAAAAAGGATTGGGTTATATTTCCTTTGTAAAAGGATGCTCATTTTTCCACATTTTCCATATTAAGAATATGGGGAAAAGAAACCAGGGAGCATTCGCCAACAGCACAACAGATAAATTCAAAGCAGGAGTTGGTCCTGCAATTTCTTCACTGCAAATAATAAATACGTTGGTGAACAGGATTGACATAATAATAAAGGTAGGTATGCGAATCCACTCCCTGCCTTTAATAAATGCATATATCGCCAGCAAATAATAAGGGCCGAACAATACGACATCAAGCCAGATGGTAGCCTGCCACCACATTGGTCTAAACCACTGCAGCGGATCAAATGTATTACCCCACCAATGAACCATGTCAATAAAAACAGGCAGTGGCCAAACCGGATATGTAAAATTCGACGGGTCTTTAATGATTATTTGTTCAATATCAACTATATATGTTATAAAAAACAGGTTAATAAAGAAAAATGCAAGATAAATAAAATCATTAGGGCGTTTTTTTAGCGGAATAACTTGTCTCATAATATATTGGGTTGTTTGTTTTGGGCATTCTTTGCCATATTGCGGGCCAAAAATAACCGAAATGGGGCAATATTCGCAATATAAGCTCCCATTTTTGTTGAAACATTAGAGTTTGATGCCGTCCGGCAAGATTAATAAGCTGGTTGGCAACATGTTCTGACGTTTTAGGTTGAGTAAATTTTCTAAAAAGAAAATTCCGGCTTCTGCCATTAAAAAATCCTATTCCATTTATCCATTATATGCAAATTTTGGCCTTAATTTTGCTAATGGCCGTGCAATTTAGCAATATGACAGGGTTTTATTCGGAAAATTTATTTAATTTTGCAATCTATGTATAATGAATCAGAAGCCCTGATAATTAAATTTTAATGTTAAAGTAAAGCTGTTTTTCGAATCAATAATATGATACCTGATTACAAACTTTTCAATAAATTTTTCTCCGACAAAACATTACGAAATAATTAATGCAGTACGCCTTACTTAAAATATTACTATCATTTACCGGAGCTTTCTATCCTTCAGGAGATTTTTCAGAGGACTTTAATACGTCATTCTGGCATGACGGTTATACAGCACAATGTTTTACCACCATTGATATCAGCTTACCAGAGCGGGACGAGGATTATTATTATTTTACTTTTGAACAGTTTTCGGGTTTTAATAACTTTTCTGATAATTTTTCTTACTGGTTAATATCAAACATCAGTATTCCTTTAAATGGAAATAAGTTGTATTCCATTCAGACAGTTCCTTTATGGTTATTTAAATTATTTTGACGGGGTTCAGGAACCAATAAAAAATTTATATAAAACATTTCAAGTCAATAAATTAAATAATAAAAAAATCAATATGAAAAAAATAGTCATGATCATAATAGGGGTTTTGTTAATCCCCGGATTTGCAGCCTTAGCACAGACAAGCATCAATAATGAATTTCCAGCCATCTTAGGGCATATGAAATTCAATACACAACAACTGAATTTGCAAAACCTTAATAATACTGAAACAAGGACTGATACAATAAAAATGATGAATGATTGGAATCAGTCAATAACACTTAGCTTTACTGTTCCTGATTATATCAAAGCCACAGCTGTACCTTCAACCTTAAAGCCCCAACAAAAAGGTTATATCATAGTTGCCTATGACGGAGTAAAACGCAATGATTTCGGATTTCTTTATGACAGGCTAAATATTAAAACCAATGATAGCCTTCAGCCCGAAAAATCAATCGGCATTTCTGTAAATATCGTTGAAGATTTTTCAAAAATGACACCGGCTCAACTTGCAAAAGCCCCAAAAATAACGTTCGATAAAACTACTTATGAATTTGGAACGATCACTGAAGGCGATAAAGTTGAGACCGATTTTAAATTTACCAATGAAGGAAAAAACGAATTAATTATTCGCAAGACTAAGGGTTCATGCGGTTGCACTGTTGGTAACCCCGAAAAATCGAACCTCCAACCCGGAGAAAGCAGCAATTTGCATGTGATATTCAACTCTCAGGGAAAATCAGGTCAGCAAACCAAAACTATTACTGTAATTACCAATGACCCTAAAAGCTCAAGTCTTACATTAACCTTGACCGGTAAGGTTGATAAAAAAACCGACCCGAATACGCAACAGCCTCAAAAATAAATGATCAAAACCGCCTTCGGGCGGTTTTTTTTTGATTGTTTTTTCAATAAATCACCTTACAAAAAACAACAATTTATCATCGGAATTATGCGGTTATAAACACCCTGAATCGGCCGGAGGCCGTTGATCAGGAAAAAAACAACAATGCTTATCTTACAAAATTTTTACTATTATTCGATACATGATAGTTACGTTCCGGTGGATTTTCCTGGCAGAAGTAAACATTTATTCAATGTTTGTTCGGAAATCAAATATAAAGTCCGCTGTTTGATATAAATATGTGTATAAACAAAAAAGAGGCTATCCTGCTTAAGGGATAACCTCTTTTCATTATAAATACTTACTTTGTTTAATAAGAAAAATCTTCTGCATTATCAAACTGCATATTTATAATAATGGTACCCTTTTTATCAATATAACCCCATTTAGCTCCTTTTCTTGCACGAGCCACGCCATTTTTAAATGACTTGGCTGCATCGAACTGAGGATTGATCAAATAAGCGCCTTTTTTATCGATATAGCCCCACTGCGGGCCTTTGCGTACCAATGCCATATCATCAACAAAATCCTCTGCATCATCAAATTGGGGGTTGATCACATAAGTACCGGTAGCATCTATGTAACCCCACTGTTTAAACTTATTTACGCGGGCAAGCGCTCCATCAAAATCCTCAGCATTGTCAAATTGCGGATTGATTACCCATGATCCTTTTTTATCGATGTAACCCCATTGCTTCAGTTTTTTTGCACGTGCCAGGCCACCTTTAAAATCACCCAGTGCTTCAAATTGGGGATTAATCACAAAAAGGCCGGTCTTATCAATAAAACCCCAGTCAAAACCCTTGCGAACTCTGGCAAAACCGCCTGAAAAGTCTTCGGCATTGTCGAACTGTGGATTGATCACCCAGGTGCCTGTTTTATCAATATATCCCCACTGTTTGGCTTTAAGAGCTTTTGCCAGGCCTTCATGAAATTCGCCTATATAATCAAACTGCGGATTAACCACGTATGAGCCTTTTTTATCAATAATACCCCATTGCGGGCCTTTGCGTACCCTGGCAAAACCGCCTGAAAAATTCTCTGCATCATCAAACTGGGGATTTACAACATATACACCAGTTTTATCCACAAAGCCCCATTGCCTGAATTTCCGCACTTTCGCAAGGCCTTCGCTGAAATCATCAGCTTCTTCAAACTGTGGGTTTATAACTATTGCACCTTTGGCATCAATAAATCCCCAATTACCAAATTGAAGAACCCGCGCCAGGCCATCTTTATAACTTTTTGCACCGGCATATTGCGGATTAATGACGTATGTTCCTTTTTTATCAATATAACCCCAATCTTTCCCAAAGCGGACCAGGGCAGTATATTCCTGGGCAAACAAGCCACCGCCAAAAACAATAGCCAAAAATAATAACGTAATCTTTTTCATAACAATCATTTTTATGTTTATGCAAATTTATTAATTTAATTTTTCTGATGCATATTTTTTATTTAAATAAGAAACTATAATTCCGGGTAAACAGATAAATGATTTTAGTTATGCTTCAAAAAAAGGTATAAAAAAAACATGAGTATTTATTGTATCTTTGAACCCTGAAATATGAAGACCTATGAAAAAAGCATTTCTATTACCGGTATTCTTCCTGATAGCCTTAGCCTGTAAAAGCCAGGATAAAATTGTCACCAACGGAGGCAAAGAAATTAAAGCAAAAATAACTGAAAGCAATTCTGATCAGGTAAAGTTTCATATTTTCGATATTAATAACAAACAAATTTTCAGTATTACTCAAAAAATCAGGAAGTTTAACAAGCAAAATATTCCTATAGAAAAGCAGGTATTTTCAATTCCTCGAAGGGAAGTGTTCATGATAAATTACGAAAACGGAAAATCAGAATTTTTTAAAGAAAAAATTCCGGAAGAAGTGGTAAAAAATGTTTTAAATTTTATTGATGTAAATGATCAGCCTGAGGCATATAAGATGTACAGGGCAGGATATAAAAGATTTTCATTAAGCAGGGGGCTGGTTGGCGCAGGTGGCGGGATACTGGCTTTTGGCACCATTGCATTGCTTGTCAACAGCACTAACGGAAAAAACAATAAAACAGACCTTGGTGCCAGTTATATTTACATCGGTACAGGAACGTTATTCCTTGCTGCCGGATTACCGCTTTATTTCACTGCCAAGAAAAAGATGAACGACGCGTTTGATTTGTACAGAAAATCCGCCAAAACATCCATGAATAATTATTCTCTCGACTATGGAATTACGCAAAATGGCCTGGGATTAAATTTAAAGTTTTGATGACTTACAATTAAAAACATTCGTCATTATTATTGTTACAATATTTTCATGTAAATAAAGAATATTAACTTATGCCTGTAGAAATCATTGAAGTCACTAATGCTGCTCAACGAAAAGCTTTTGTAACATTACCATTTAATATTTATAAAGGAAATAAATTCTGGGCTCCTCCCCTGATTAAGGATGAACAAAAAAACATCATGCCAGAATATAATCCGGCATTTGAATTTTGCCGTGCAAAATTCTGGATCGCGAAAAAAAACGGGAAGGTTGCCGGCCGCATCGGTGCAATCATCAATGACAGGTATAATGAAAAAAAATCTGAAAATAACGGACGGATTTCACGAGTTGAATTTTTTGATGACGAAGAAGTTTCTTCAGCATTATTTCAAACAGCTGAAACATGGTTAAAACAGCAGGGTGTCGAAGGCATATACGGACCACTTGGTTTCACCAACCTTGATACCCAGGGATTACTTGTTGAAGGGTTCGATCAGCTTCAATCCATTGCATCAACTTACCATCATGCTTATTACCAGAAACATTTCGAGAAAAATGGGTATGTCAAGGAGATTGACTGGCTTGAATTCAGATTAACGCTGCATGGTGTTCCCGCAAAAGCATCCCGGCTGGCTGAAATCGTGAAACAACGAAACAAACTCAATGTTATACGGTGTCAATCAAAGAAAGAATTGGCGCATTACGCCCCCCTTGTTTTTGATTTGCTTAATGCTTCTTTTGAAGAACTGCCCTTTGTTATTCCCTTTGATGACAAAATGAAGAATTACTATATTAAAAAATATTTCGGCTTTCTGAATTATGATTTTGTAAAGTTGATAACCACTCAGCAGGGTGATCTGGCGGGTTTTATCATTGGGGTTCCTTCTATGTCAAAAGCCATGCAAAAAGCCAATGGCAGGCTGTTCCCGTTTGGGTTTATTCATTTATTGAAAGCCATGAAGCATAATGATACTTTCGATATTTTTCTTACAGGTGTTGACCCTAAATTACAAAGCCTGGGAATTCCGGCTTTATTGATAAACGAACTTCAGGCTCCTATAACAAAAACGGGGGTTTCTTTTGCTGAGACCACCGGAATTTTTGAGACCAATCAAAAAGCCATCACCACCTGGAAAAACTATGAGCATATTCAGCACAAACGCCGAAGATGCTATAAAAAAATGTTCTGAGAAACATAAATTTCATCATATGACCATTTTAGATTTGCTGACAAATACATCACCTGTATTCACTTGGGTTGTATTACCCATTTTAATATTTTGCGCAAGGATTTTCGACCAGAGTGTCGGCACACTGCGCTTGATATTTATCGCAAAAGGCCTGAAAAAATGGGCGCCAGTCTTTGCTTTTTTTGAATCACTGATATGGTTGCTGGCAATAGGCGAAATCATCAAACATCTGGATAACCCTCTTTGTTATATTGCATACGCCGGCGGATATGCTATGGGTAATTATATAGGAATGCTACTTGATGAAAAAATTTCCATCGGCAATGTAATTATCAGGGTCATACTGAAAAACCAAGCAGCTGAACTGATTTCGCACCTTAAACAATCACACTATGGAATTACAATACTTGATGCGGAAGGCGCCATGGGAAGAGTGAAGGTAATATTTTCAATTGTCAAACGTAAAGATGTAAAAGAATTCATTTCAATAATAAATGAATTGAATCCACAGGCATTTTATACTATTGAAGAAATTCGCAGTGTAAACGAGGGGGTTTTTAAAACATCATCGCGCAAACACTTGATCAACCTAAACCTGTCGACAAAGAAGCAAAAATGATGGTTACAACAGGTTTTCGTCAGCAAAACTGAAATAGGCATTATCGCCAATAATCACATGATCCAGAACGCTGATGTCCATGAGCAAACCTGCATCTTTTAACTTTTTGGTCAGCTTTATATCTGCTTCACTGGGTTTAATATTTCCCGAGGGATGATTATGGCATAATATAATTGACGAAGCATTACATTCCAGCGCCGTTTTAAAGATTTTCTTCGGATCAGCCACCGTACCAGCAATACCACCCTGGCTTATGCTTGATTTTTTGATAATCTTGTTAGCGCGGTTCAAAAGAAGTATCCAGAACTCCTCATATTGATTATCAGCCAGATTGTTCTGAAAATATTCAAATACGTCGCGGCTGCCGGAAATTTTTTCTTTTATGGCAACTTCGGAAACCCTGCAACGTTTTCCCAGTTCTAGTGCAGCTATGATGCTCAAAGCTTTGGCCTCACCAACGCCCCGGTATTTGACAAACTCGCTCAGCGACAGTTTGGACAGTTCAAGAAGATTACCTGACACTTCGGATAATATCCTTTTTGAGAGGTCAACGGCGGTTTCTTTTCTGGAACCGGACCGTAAAAGAATTGCCAGCAATTCAGCATCACTTAATGCTGATTTACCTTTCGTCATAAGCTTTTCGCGGGGGCGGTCATCCTCAGCCCATTGCTTGATATTTCTTAGTTCCGGCATCTGAAAAGTTTTGCGGTAAATTTATTAAAAATTTAGCAAAAAAAAACCCTTGCTTCAGGCAAGGGTCATAAAATCTTCGTTAACCATTTATTTCAATGTGGTACACATTTTTACCAAGCCCGATTTAAGGTTAGCAGCTTTGTTTTTATGAATGATCTTTTTAGTAACAAGTTTGTCGATCATGGAGATCATTTTTGGCATTTCTGCCGTTGCTTTATCCTTTTCTTTCAGGCTTCTGAATTCCTTTAATGCATTGCGCATGGTTATGGCATAATAACGATTATGCAATCTTTTTGTTTTTGTTTGTCTGATTCTTTTTTCAGATGAAATATGATTGGCCATATTTTTAATTTATTTTGTTTTGCAGCCCGTAGGGGACTCGAACCCCTGATTTCCAGGATGAAAACCTGGCGTCCTAACCGACTAGACGAACGGGCCTCAGATTTTGAGGGTGCAAAGATACTATTATTTTTTATTATCGAAAAATATTTTCAACAAATTATTTTTTTCATCTCCATCTTTTGTATTAAAGGATTGACAACATCCGATGATCCATTTTTACAAATACAATTATCATCCAACAACCTGATGTATATCAATAAGTTATAAATAAAATCTAAAGATATTCAATAAAAAGAATTGGGGTTTATATTAAAGCTGTTCTTCCGGATCGGCCTGAAACCGGAAACCCAACCTTTTACCCGTTGATATACGCATAATGGCTGAATACTCTTTTATCTGGCTCACCGTAAGCTCTTTTTGCATATCATAAGGCTGTAATAGCAAATCAAAATCCAGGCAATACAACATGGTGGTTTCAAGTATACCCCTGAGTGTTTTATAGTCGATGCGCTCGTTCACAAAGCTGTTGCTCAGAAATTCCGTTTGCCTTTTTCCTTCAACAACGAAATGAAAATCCTTATTTACAAAAATTCTGGCGACCAGGTACCCGATATCATTTTCGCGATTATACCTTAATGAATCGGCAAGAAAATTATATACATAAATACTTCCGCAATATGCACGGTCAACATCTTCCTTAACATACGGGCTGCGCATAAGTGCGTGATCGCGCGGAAATTGAAAAATGTTTGTATGCATAATAAATATCAGCGAGTCACCTGCAAAAGTAAATTCGGCTTCAAAATCACCTTTACTTTTATACTCAACCGGAATTTTTGTCAGCTTATTTTTTCTCAGAAGTTTCTGTAATTCAATAGAATAATCTTTAGCAACAACTTTAAGTTCATTAAAAACCTGAAAGGTGTTATGATAAACCAACTGCTTTAAGACAGACTTCGACTTAAAAAGCCCCAGGATATCATTAATTTTTTCTTTTTTACGCGGCATTGCAGCATTTTTATAGTACAAAAATATAATTTAATTTATCAAAATCTGGTAAGCTCTCCAAAAAGTTTCATAGCAAACTGATCCGTCATCGACGAAATATAGTGCAGAATACATCTTTTAAAGTCTTTTTCCTCATCAATTGAATATACCAGGATATTGCCATGTTTGGTTGATTTCCTTAATTCCGGATCAAGATCAGCATATTTAATAAGCCAGTACCTGAATGCACCGATAAGTGACGGGTATATTCTTTCATACTCATCAAGCGCTGAAACAAGTTTGGGCCTGGGTGCATATAATGCAGCAAGCGCAACATACAGTGAATTGATGACGAGCGAAGCCAGTTTGTTGTAATATTCAAGACGTTTATGCTTGTAAATATGCTTATAATTAAAGGTTTTAACGGAATTGATCATGTCCAGGTATTTCTCTGAAAACAATATTCCATGGTCTGGATTACTCATTTTACAAAGGTTTCCGATGAAATCATTCATCAGGATGGTATTGTTGATTTGCCAAATCTTTACTTTCCTGATACGCGAAACAATTTCTGTTAACTCAGCAATTTGCTCTTTATCCAGAATTTTAAGTGTAAGCGCATCTTCAATATCGCGGCCCAGGTAGGAAATTTTATCAGCAATTTTCACGACACAGGCCTCCCAGGTAAAGGGCGCATATTGATTGGGCTTCTCAATATCTTCGAGACGTATATATTCTTTTCGCGGAAAAATTGCATTCTCATTTACCTCGCCGCAATGCGAAATAATACCATCGCGCACTGCATAGGTGAGATTCAGATTCTTATCTTTGTTTGCCAAATCGGGAAGTGTTTCAAGCCGGTCAACAAAAAACAAACTGTTTTTCTCATGCCAGAATGATTCACCGGATTCATCCAGGGCAATCTTCCTTAGAATATATTCTCCTTCATGACCAAAAGGGGCATGGCCTAAATCGTGACCTATGGCAATGGCTGAAGTCAATTCCGTATTTAACCCAAGAAAATTGGCAATGGAATAACTTACAGAGGCTACATGGGTTACATGTTCAATACGCGTACAAACATGATCATTCTGAGTCGCATAAAAAACCTGTGTTTTATGTTTCAGGCGGCGGTAGGCTTTGCAATGTAGTATCCGATTGTAATCACGGGAAAACTCACTGCGGATATCATCGTTTTTTTTGTACATCTTAAATTCACGGGAAATACAATTTCGCCAGATGTGATTTTCAGGATCAACTGCAACACTTTTAAATTTTAATGATTGCATAAAAATATTTTTAGAAAAGAAACATCACTATTTTAAATATTTACAGAGATTAACGGGCAATAAACAAATAATTATTATGGCTGCCAAAAAGGCATGAATCGCAAATGTGCTCATAATTTGATGTACATTGATGCTATTAGTTTTATTGATATTATCATGAGAGTTAAAATAATTTGCTTCAGTTTTCAACAAATGTAGTTAATTATGAAAAGTAAAATCATTTGAATTTCTGATGAAAAAAAATAAAGAAACGGTTTTGATTATTGAAGGCATGGATTGTACCAACTGTGCGCTGGGTATAAAAAAACAGCTGGAAAAGATCGGCCTTCAGCAGGTGGATGTAAATTTCACAACTTCAGAAGCCAGGATTAATAATGCTTCGGATGAACAAATTCAAATTGCCGTTAAAAAAATAAATGCTATGGGCTACCATGTAGCTGAAGAAAAAAAGGATCATGATAAAAAAAAATCAAGAGTCCTGAGCAGCATTGAGTGGAAATTTTATTTTTCGCTGTTGTTCACCATTCCGCTGCTTTCAGCTATGTTCATACCGGTTGAATTTCTGCATAATCCCTATTTTCAGTTAGCCCTGTGTATACCGGTGTATGCAATCGGTATATGGCATTTTGGCAGAAGTGCATATTTTTCGGTGCGGTCAGGTGTGCCCAATATGGATGTATTGATTGCTTTGGGTTCATCGGCTGCATTTTTTTACAGCTTTTCAGGTACTATATTAAACCTTGGACATGATTACCAGTTCTACGAAACATCTGCCAGCATCATAAGCCTGATTTTTTTAGGCAATATGCTTGAACATTTATCAGTCAAAAGAACAACTTCTGCCATTGACGACCTGGTAAAAATGCAGAAAATAAAGGCAAAAATGATCACTTCTGTTGAAGGCGTGGAACATATCACAGAGGTGGATGCCTCAAAGGTCACGACAGGTGATATTTTGCTGGTGAACAGCGGTGACAAGGTGGCTGCTGATGGTGAAGTGGTTTGGGGCAACGGAATTATTGATGAATCAATAATTACAGGAGAAAGTATACCTGTCACAAAAAATATTGGGGATACGGTTGTCGGCAGTACTGTCCTTACTTCCGGAAATATTAAAATACGGGTGACAGCCACCGGCGAACAATCGGTGTTGGGCCAGATCATCGATCTGGTAAAAAAAGCCCAGCAGGATAAGCCTCAGCTGCAAACCCTTGCCGACAAGATAAGCGCCGTGTTCGTACCAATAGTGATTATACTTTCTATACTCACCTTTGTTTTAAACTATTTGATATTTGATGTTGAATTAAAATTTTCTCTCCTTAGAAGCATAGCCGTACTTGTGATTGCATGCCCCTGTGCACTTGGGCTTGCCATACCCACAGCAGTAGTGGTGGGGATTGGCCGTGTGGCTAAGCAGGGTATCCTGATCAAAGGCGCAAGCACAATGCAAAAGCTGAGCACCTTGAAAAACTTTGCATTTGATAAAACAGGTACATTGACAACCGGAAAATTTGAAATTAAGGATATTAAAACTTTTGGTATAACGCTCCGGGAAGCCCGTTCAGCCTTATATTCACTGGAAAGGTATTCAACTCACCCTATTGCCGCATCACTTTCAGAAAAATTGAAAGAAGAAACAATCATCGAATTATCGGATATAAAAGAAGAAAAAGGGCTGGGTATCCGTGGTACAGATAATGAAGGAAATGTATATGCTGCCGGGTCGTTTCGTTTGGTTCATGATGAGAAAATAGAAAAAGACCATGAGGTTTATCTTTTAAAAAACAATAAAGTTGTAGCTGCTGTTGACATAGCAGATGAAATTAAACCCGAAGCAAAAGAAACTTTTGAATTTTTTAAATCCAAAAAAATAAACACTGTCCTCATAAGCGGGGATAAAATAGAAAAATGCAATGAAATAGCCGGCAAACTTGGTATCGACAGCGTGTATGCCGAACAATTGCCTACCGAAAAACTTACAGTAATTGAACACCTTGACAAAGGAAACGGGGTTGCCATGGTGGGCGATGGAATAAACGATGCTCCTGCCCTTTCCAAAGCTACTGTTGGAATATCGTTAAGCAACGCCACACAGGTAGCTATAAAATCGGCACAGGTGGTTTTGCTGAACGGCAAGATTAACCTACTGATGGAGGCATACCTCATCAGTAAAAACACCATGACCATCATCAGGCAAAACTTATTTTGGGCATTTTTTTATAACATCATTGCCATACCTATAGCTGCAGTAGGCATGCTAAATCCTATGATTGCCGCAGCTTCTATGGCACTATCAGATGTAGTTGTGATCACAAATTCATTACGGTTGCGAAAGAAAAAACTCAGGTAGTAATTATGTCGAACCAAATAAATATCATTAAGAATATCTGCATATTATTTGACAAAGCCTGCAGAACTAATCAAAACATTTATAACAGATAATTTTATTGCTTATTTTTGATAAAAAACAGGAAGCATGATGGGAACTCCGAAAAAGGTTATTATTGTAGGCGCTGGTTTTGCCGGTTTGCAACTGGCCCGGCGTCTCGACGAAAAATTGTTTAATGTACTTCTGATTGATAAATTAAACCATCATCAGTTTCAGCCGCTTTTTTACCAGGTGGCTTCTTCACAAATAGACCCTAACAGTATTTCATTCCCGTTACGATATATTTTTAAGAACAAAAAAAATGTCGAAATCAGGATGGCTGAAGTTAATGCTGTTGATCCGGAAAGCAAACAAATCCTTACCAGTATTGGCAATTTCGCTTACGACTACCTGGTTATAGCGATCGGATGCAAAACCAACTTTTTTGGCAACGCTGAAATTGAGCGCAATGCGCTTACTTTAAAGTCGACCTATGAAGCCATTCAAATCAGGAACTCCATACTCCATGTTTTTGAGGAAGCTGTTTCAGCCGGTGACGAAGAAAAAGAAAAGCTGCTCAACCTGGTTATTGTCGGCGCCGGGCCAACAGGTGTGGAATTAGCCGGCGCTTTTGCTGAGATCAAAAAAAATGTTCTTCCAAAAGATTTTCATGGAGTAGACCTTTCCAAATTCAACATTTTTCTGGTTGAAGGAAGCAAAAATACCCTGGGCTCTATGAGCAATAAAGCACAGGAAGCCTCAAAGAAATTCCTGGACAAAATGGGCGTAAAAGTTATTACCGAAACTTTTATGACAAAATATGATGGTGAAACAGCCACCCTAAGTAATGGAACCGAAATAAAATCCTATACGGTAATCTGGACTGCCGGCGTGGCAGGCAATGCCATTAAGGGCCTACCTGAATCCTCAATCACAAAGGGAAACAGGATCAAAACTGACAGACATAATAAAATACCTGGCTGTGAGAATATCTTTGCAGTTGGCGATATAGCATTTATGGAAACGCCAAAATATCCGGGAGGCCACCCACAGGTTGCCAACGTGGCAATAAACCAGGCAAAGTGCCTTGCCAAAAACCTGAAAGCATTCGAATTACATAAACCACTGACCGAGTTTGAATATAAAGACCTTGGTTCAATGGCTACCATTGGTAATAATAAGGCAGTAGTGGATTTAAAAATAATCAAATTCAAAGGCTACATTGCCTGGATGGTATGGATGTTCCTTCACCTTATGCTGATACTCAGCGTTAAAAACAAGCTGATCATTTTTATTAACTGGGCATGGAAATATGTATTTAAAAATACTTCGTTAAGGGTGATCCTGGCATCCTGTGAACGAAAAAAATAACTCACAGGCTTGGATCTTACGAGGTTAATGTGTCTATCTGATTGATTTTGTAACATTTTTTCCTTATTTTTGTATAAACAGATATTTGATATTTATCGGTTTACCTACTATATTAAACTATTTATAATTAATATTTATTTATACGAATTGACGCTTAGGTAAACCCCTGTAAAATATCAAAAATGAAATATAATTGGCAAAAGAGTATTGATTATATCACTGAAAGAAAAATATAATTTCTCTTTTATTCCGGTTCCTGTAAATACAGGATGCAAAAGATTTATTGCCTGTTTTTTAAAGCAAATCCATTCGCACATAATCACGAAAATAATAGCAGTATTTGTTGTTATTATTTGTATTTCGATTTTTCATACGTCGACGATAGAAGCCCAAAACAATAATGCCTCGGTTGACAATAAAGATGAGAAAATAGTAATAGATGAATGGAAAGAAATATTTAAATTAAGAAGTGCTTTTGCTTCGAACAAATACGGAAGCAGATATGTGTTGGGCGTATTCGACGGCAGGTTTATCGGGCCAAACAACGAAGACAATTACGGTCTTAGAACATACACCACAGCTTATGATTATCTGATTTTGGGCAACAGTTTTCTTTCGATTCTGATTAATTTAGGATTTACAGCCGATAAAATAAATTTTCTGCCAGCTAAAAGCATTGCAAACCACCACTCCTACACGTTGGGTTGTATAGCTCATTACGCCATTACCGAGGATAAATACCGGGTCGATTCAGTCTTCAATGCAACCATCGGAAAAAATGTAGCCGTAGATAAACCTTATACATCAACAATTCCGCGTTTAGGGATCGACTCGGGGTATGTGGTTGCGGATCTTGCAGGCTTTTATATCAGGCAAAAAGTGGATAAAAAAACCATTTATGATACAGTGGTTCTTCCACAGGTTGAAGGTACAGGGTCGTGGAAAGATGCAAACAATTTCGACCTTGCCTATGAGTGGCTTGAAACTTTCTATCTGCAATATTGTGACAGTATTGATATTTCAACACGCCAATTCTCAAAGAACACGCCTCCTGAAATTCAGCAGTGCATACTACAACGATTCAACACAAAAAAATACCTGAAAAAAAACAACTTAACCGAGGATAAAATCACATACAGGCTTAGAGATAATTATAAAAACGATATTTATGATATAGTTCATCAACCAAACGAAAAAATACTGAGGCTTGGGAATTACGAGCTTTTCAAGTATTTTAACGATGTATACTGGCGCGATCTTAATGAAACCACCGTGATGAAAGGAAGAGGCCGCAACGAGGCCGGAGAGCCTGTTTCATACTCATACGTGTGGAAGCCCGGTGATAGCAAGAACCCCGTGTGGCATAATGCATTTCAATATGACAAAGACATGGAAAAAAATCCAGGGACAGGATTGATAAATTATGTCATGCTTCCCTATGGTACCAAAGATAGAAACATGCCTACCGTGGTTCCAAATGATCTGAAGCCATTTTCACAGTTCGAAGGGGTTGTTATATGGAAGGAAGGTTGTGAAAAGCAAACATATTCAAACAAAGATGACATCAGGATCAATACACTCAATGGCCGGATGATCAATCAGGGATTCTTCGCCTATCCCTGTGAAAAAGGTATCATGCCTTTGAATGATGACGGCTCGGTTGACGGTATTTATAAAATTTATGTCTGGAAAGATGATAAAGAATACTGGGCCTATATATATTGCGGAAAACATGCTGCCGTCAGGGGCGGTAAGCCCGGAAAGTCATTCGTCAGCCAGGTAGAGAGCTTTCGGAAAAACTATGACTTTTCAGATTACTGGTATTTTTATAAAAATCTTGACTTCAAAAAAGATGTAGCCGGCAATATGAATGAAATCATTGGCAAGCTCCAAAGCCTTGAAAGGCATGAAAGTGGAATAGCCGGAAAAACAAAACTAAAAATTGATATCCCGATTACACGGGTTCCTGACAGTAAAAAACCTAATAAGACAGTTACTGATTATTATTATATCCTGCTCAACAATGATAAAACAGGTACCCTTTATCCTCAAAAGCTGAATTTTACATGGAAAATTGAAACCTATGACGATTATAAAAACAATATGCTGGTAAAGAAAAGAAGTGTAATCATTGATATTGCAGGGAAAGAGATACCTTTAGAGGAATTTGATGAATTTGTGAAAACGGCCGATTACTCTGCTTCGGAGGTGAAAAAAGTCAATAAAGAGTTCACAAATGAACTGGAAAGCATGAAAAACACAGAACCTGCTGAAAACCTGAATGAAATTTACAACAATAATTTATATAACCTTGGCAACTCCGACGAAACCAGTAAACTAATTGATATTATTAAGGAAGACTTAGCTGCCGTGCGATACGAGATTCCTAAAGCCGAAAAAACATTAACGAGCTGGCAGGATGCTAATTCGGAAAAAATGAACGAATTGAAAAAAACACTGGACGAACTTGAAAAGGATAAAAAAACCAAAAAGGATACCTATATAAAAACCAAAGAAGAATTTGAAAAATTGAAGCAAATTGAAGATAAAAAAGTATTTCAGTATAATAAATTAATGAATCGTGAAAATGTGCTGGTGGAGCTATTAAAGAAATGCAATGAACGGCTGGATGTTGATTTAGACAATGACCTTGCTGTGATACAATCAAAAATCAGCTTTCTGACATCGGAACGCAACAAATATGAGCAACAGTTAAAACAACTGAAGGCTGACGGCAAAAGCGGAACAGAATATTATCAGCAACTGGAAAACTCAATCAATAATAAAAAACAGGAATTAGCCGAAGCCGAAGATAAAAAGTCAAGCCTTCAGAAGTTAATTCAGATTCATAAAAATTCCCAGTCGGTTGAATAATAAAATTCTGACATTCCAGGGTCGGCCGGTCAGTCAAAACTTTTTCTGCTGTCGCCGGTAATAGGAATTTTATCACCCTCAAACCTGGGTTTCACATGAAAAAGTACCTCAAAAAATGCTTTGATATTGGCAAAACTTTCGCGTAATCTTAAATAATTGATACTGGAATATTTTCTCATATCCGACTGGTAACCATAGGCTGCAAGCCCCTGTTTACGCGCAATATAAATAGCTCTTCGCAGGTGAAAAGCCTGAGTAACAATAATCAGGCTGTCCACCTCGAAAATCTTTTGTGCCCGAACCATTGAACTATAGGTATCAAACCCTGCATGATCTGTAAATATCACGCTGTCAGGTACACCTTTTCCGTTCAGATAGGCCCTCATTTTATTGACTTCATCGTATGAACGGGTGCCATGATCACCACTAAGCAAAAAACGCTTTATTTTATTGTTTTTATAAAGATCAAGGGCCTTGTCAAGCCTGTCGGCTAAAATCGGCGACGGCTCCCCGCTTGCATAAACACTCGCGCCAAGTACCAAGGCCGTATAACATGATGGTAACGCTGCCATATCTCTGCTCATATACTTTTTTGAGCTAAAAAAAACAACAATGTTGCATAAGGCATATACAGCCAGAAATACAAGCAAAACATATTTTCCCAACTTTTTAAGCCGGGCTTTTGACAGCTTTTCTATCATGCAGGAACGGCAGGTATATTAATATATAACTTCTTATATTATCAAAATGTTCATGCCAAAGTAGCCACCATCACAGCCTTTATCGTGTGCATACGATTTTCAGCTTCATCAAAAACCACTGAGTGTTCTGATTCAAAAACGTCCTCGGTGACTTCCATACCATCAAGCCCGTATTTTTGATATATCTGCTCTCCTACTGTTGTTTCACGGTTGTGGAATGCAGGAAGACAATGCAGAAACTTGGTGTTTGGATTACCGGTGGCTTTCATCAGTTTTGCATTCACCTGGTAAGGTTTCAATAATTTTATTCGTTCAACCCAAACATTGTCGGGCTCACCCATCGAAACCCAAACATCGGTATATATAAAATCGACACCTTTTACAGCTACTTTAGGATCATCAGTAATTGTAATTTTCGCACCTGTTTCTTTAGCAATCTTCAGGCATTCATCAACAAGTTTTTTATCGGGTTGACATGATTTCGGGGCGCCTGCCCTGAAATCCATTCCCATTTTTGCTGCGCCTACCATCAATGAGTTACCGACATTGTTTTTTGCATCGCCTACAAAAGCAAATGAAATTTCATTTAATGGTTTGTTACAATGTTCCATCATCGTGAGGAAATCAGCGAGTATCTGTGTCGGGTGAAATTCATTTGTAAGTCCGTTCCATACGGGTACTCCAGCGTATTTAGCAAGCTCCTCGACGATATACTGCCCATAACCGCGGTATTCGATACCATCATACATCCTGCCCAAAACGCGGGCCGTGTCTTTCATGGATTCTTTCTTGCCCATCTGGGAACCTGTAGGCCCCAAATAAGTAACATGGGCACCCTGGTCAAGAGCCGCTACTTCAAAAGCACAACGTGTGCGTGTGGAATCCTTTTCAAAAAGCAGTACAATATTCTTTCCTTTTAACATTTGCTGTTCTGTTCCTGCATACTTGGCAGCTTTGAGATCTGCTGCAAGTTTTAATAAAAACTTCATCTCGGCTGGAGTGAAGTCAAGTTCTTTTAAAAAATTCCTGTTCTTTAAATTGAAAGCCATAATTATCCTCCGTTTTAATTGTTTTTATTTATTTGATCAAATTTACTTATTACTACAAAACTTCTTCTTCAAGTGTTGTTATTCCATTGTTTTCTCTCTTTTTTGAAGTACCATACAAAAAACAAAAATGCTAATGAATCCACAAGGCAAAGATAAACACCTATACGAACCTGAAATAATTTCCATACCAAAAAAATCAGCGTTAATGATGACGTCACTATAGCGCCGTACAGCGGCACTTTTTCTTCATACATCTTACCTACCTTGATATGCCGGTTAAACAGCATTATACAAAATACGATCAAAAAACACAGGAAATTTATCCAGCCTTTAAAAAAATGAAGTCCCACTGCTATTGCTTTATTGTAAAAACCAACTGTTACAGAAGCCCAGGGCAGGCATGTAGTTATAATACCCAATAATGATAATATTGCAAATATATAATTTTTAACCGGAAGAGACCGGTAATAACTGGTTTCGCCGGACTGCCAGTGTTTTACTTTATCACCTAATTCATTAATTTCGGGTAATGACATAAGATAGAAAAGTAATTTTTCAGAAACTTATAATGGCAGAAAAAATAGCGAATAAAATAGCAGATGTTGTCCAGGTCACGGTATAATAAATTCCAAAGAGTATGCCTGCGGAAGCAAAGAAATAACCAATCTGGCTGTTTTTCGGCGTTTTCATCATTACCGGCAAACCCATAAGCAATACGAAAATACCGTATAATCCGGTTAAATTTGCCAGAACCGAAAGAAATGGCAAAACATACAAAGCACCGGCAAAGAATACCGGTGTAAAAGAATAAGTAGTTAATTGTAAGGCTCTGCCGAAATTCTTTTCTGATTTAAAAGCAGGAGCCAGAATATTAATGATCAAAGCCCCCACAATAATGGCGGTAAAAGCGCCTAATATAAAAACGATTGATTCTATTGTCCCTGAATAGAAATCCCTATGCCATGTAAAACCACCAAAAATTGAATGAAACCTCCTGCCGACCAATCCATAACCAATTAACATGGAAACTACCGTAATAATAGAGAAAATCAAGGCATACCCAAAAATCAGCATAGGAATCCTGGGCGTTTCTTTTGCTACAGCATCCCACTCTGACTTTGGTTTGAACATAATATTTATTGCTCTTTTAAAGATATTGCCGCTTTTAATGCCGAAAATCACTTCGTCTGATTTTATATCAGTAAAATCTTTCACATTAAAATCATTATCATTGGCAGACTGACTTTCATTTGGGTTTATATCCGTATTTGGGTTTGGTACTTCAGGAATTTTACACCCGCATACGTGACAGAACTTAGCGCCCTGAGGCAGTGATATACCACATTGAGGACAATTAATTTCACCCATAATATTTCTATTTATGTTTGACTATTTTAGTTCCGCAATTTTTATTTGAAAGTTGTGAAGCCTCAGTAATGATAGCCTCCCCTATACCGTTTTCTGTAAAATTAATGGCGGCACGTATCTTTGGCGCCATGCTGCCTTCAGCAAAATGGCCTTCGGCAAGATATTTTTTTGCTTCTTCAACACTGATTACATCCAGATGTTTTTCGTCCGGTTTACGGTAATTAATACATACTTTGGGCACATCAGTAAGGATATAAAATTCGTCGGCATGTATTTGTATTGCCAGCAGCGACGAAGCCAGGTCCTTATCAATAACGGCATCGATACCTTCAAGGAAATTAGGACTCTTATAATAAACGGGGATTCCGCCCCCACCAACAGCAATAACTATCTGGCCATTACGGGCAATATTTTCAATAGTATTTCGGTTTCCAATCCTTAGGGGTACAGGCGAGGCAACAACTTTGCGCCATCCCCTGCCACGAGGGTCTTCAGCAAACACTGAATTACTTTCAGCAGCCATTTTATCCGCTTCTTCTTTGGTATAAAAAGGGCCAACAGGTTTGGTAGGGGTTTTAAAAGCCGGATCATCCTTATCAACCAACACCTGAGTAACAATGGTAATCACATCACGTAACAGATTATGCTCTTCAAGGACATTCCGGAATTGTTGCTCAATAATGTAGCCGATAAATCCCTGGGAATAAGCCCCGCAAATATCAAGAGGCATTTCCGGAATACCAAATAAACGGGCGCCGGCAATATTCTGAAGCAGGATATTTCCTACCTGTGGCCCATTACCGTGAGTAATAACAATATTATAATCATTCTTTACCAGCTCCAGAAGATTCAAACAAGTATTTCGGGCATTTTGCTCCTGTTCACTGATCGTTCCTTTTTGGTCTCCACGAAGTAGGGCATTACCTCCAAATGCCACAACAGCTATCTTATTCATAAAAAAACATTTAAAATTCAATGACAAAACTACAATTAAAAATAATATAGCCGACAATCAGAAACTTTTTAAGCAAAAAAAGCCTGATAACCAGAAAGTTCAATTAAAAAATATATAATGACTAAGTGATTCCGCCCCCGACAAAAAGGTCACGCTGATTCACACACAATAACGGAATTTTTTGCTGGTTATAAATTAACTGAAGGTCAATAGGATCAACTAATGAAAACATGCGCTTGGGCCTTACCATGATAATGTACATGTCGGCTTCAATTTTTTCAGCATATTTTTTAATTTCGAATGGGTAGTCTTTATAACTTCCCTGTGAAGTTTCAGTAACAAACTTGACACCGTTGCGCGTAAAAAAGTGCTCGCATGATTCAATTACTTTGTACTGTTTGAACTCCCTTTCCTTGCTCTTCAATGCTGCCGGGCTTATGGTATATATGTAAACAGTGGCATCGCCAAGCGCCTTCGCAAATTTCAATGCCCAGCCAGCTTTTTGCCTGCTGGACATAGAATCATCCAATGGAAAAAGAATTTTTCTAAACGGTTTAAAAGGTGTGCCTTTCTGAACAACAAATGCCGGAACAGGAGAAGTAGTAATCACCTTAATGATACCTTTTGAAGATTTAAAAGGTTTTGAAATTCCAAGCATGGTAAAACTAACCTGTTCTTTTAGGGAAATTTTTCTGATACGTTTTATAGGAACATTTTTGATCAGGTAGTTAGACATGATCCCATGCTTTTCCTGCAAATCAGCTGACATTTGCCGTATCTTGTCCTCTAAAGCATTTTTATCCAAATTGTTTTCTTTCATGAATTTTAAAGTGCCACTGTCGAAAATATTCAATATTTCAACTGAATAGTTAAACAGTTTTGCTAACCCTATCAGGTATTCGATTGCAAAATCAGACTCAGCAGAAAAGTCATAAGGAAATAAAATTGTTGGTTTACTTTGAGCATCCATATATGTGAATTTTGCTATAAAATTATATAATCTTTATCGATATTGCAAGTATTTTTTAAGATTTTTTTACTTTTTTATAAAATATTATTTTTTCTTAACAAATTCAGGAAATATAAAAATTTTTAACAAAGATAATTAATTTCAATATCAATTGAAAGTATTAAATTAAAAAATCTTAGAAAAAATATAAATATTGAAAATTTTAATAAATATTCAACGTTAAAATACTGTCTATTATTGCCTTGTAAAATATTTTAACGAATTATTATTAAAAAAAGCCTGATAATCAAGCTGATCATTAATATTGCATAAAACAGAAGCATCCTTAGTGATGTGCTCAATAACATCAAATTTTTGAATAAAATCCCTGAAATTCAGATCATTAGCTTCTTCAGATAGAAGTTCATGCATAATTAAACGGCTCAGCAAAACCGGATGTCCCCGCTGACGCTTATAGACTGGAACCGAATAACAACCGTCCATTAAAAGATCGATCATCTTTAAAAGAATACCTGAAGTAATAAACGGATTGTCACAATGCTGAATAAAGCAACTATTATATGTCCGGCACGGACCAAGGCCAAGTTTTATTGAGTAAAACCTTTCATATTCAAGGTTTTTGTTTATGATTATTTCCGGCCTGAGTGCTTGCGTTTGATCAAATTGCTCGGATAATTGACTAAAATTGTACTCATTACCAACAATGATTATTTTATGACATCCGGCGCATTTATATTCATGAACAATTTTCTGAATAAAAGAATACCGGGAATCATATCTCAACAAAGCTTTGGGTTCTTTCATTCTTGATGATTTGCCAGCAGAGAGAATGACAGCTGCCCAGGGTAATTGGTTGGTTAAACCTGTTTGATCCATTCAGGATAAATTTTTATTCTAACGGGATTTTGTACAATTATAATTAATTTTGCTGAAATCACCTTTTAAATTTTTTTTATGAATGATAAATTTGCGCCATTAGGTATTCAACAACTGTTTAAACTGATTTTTTCCGACTTTTCCTCAAAAACAATCCTTGGAATTCCGGAACCGATATTTTTCAAACCTGACCGGTATAAATCATTAAAAATCAATATATTTAATCAATGTATTGCCACACCGTTTGGAGTTGCCGCCGGGCCTCATTCGCAGATGGCACAGAACATACTTGCAGCCTGGTTATGCGGTGCAAGATACATTGAATTAAAAACCGTGCAAACCCTTGATGAATTAAACATTTCAAAGCCCTGCATTGATATGCAGGACGAAGGTTATAACTGTGAATGGTCACAGGAATTAAAAATTGAGGAATCTTTCAATGAATATCTTAAAGCCTGGATTTTAATACATGTGTTGTCGCATAAATTCGGCTTTGGAGAAGACCCTGAAACAGTTTTCAATATGAGCGTAGGGTATAATTTTGAAGGCATAAATAATGACAATGTTCAATGGTTTTTAAATAAAATGCAAGATTGTTCGGTTGAAAAAGAAATTTTAGTCGACAAACTATCCGAAATATATCCTGAGGTAAAAGAAATAAATATTCCTTCACAGATCTCTGACAATATTACACTGTCAACCATGCATGGCTGCCCGCCCGATGAAATTGAAAAAATAGGAAAATACCTGATTGAGGAAAAGAAGCTTCATACATTTATCAAGCTTAATCCAACATTATTGGGGGCAGAAGAACTCAGGCGTATACTGAATATCCGCCATAAATTTAAAACTTCCGTTCCAGACCTGGCGTTTGAACATGACCTGAAATACGATAACGCTATTTCAATAATTGACTCATTGCAGCATGCTGCAAAAAAGAACAACGTGTTTTTTGGGGTCAAATTAACCAATACACTCGAAAGCCTTAACCAAAAAAACATTTTCAGTGCGGAAGAAAAAATGATGTATATGAGTGGAAAGGGGCTTCATCCCTTATCAGTCAACATTGCACAAAAACTCCAAAATACATTCAACGGCGGATTAAATATTTCATTTTCGGGTGGCGCTGATTGTTTCAACATCAACAAAATCATTGAATGTGGCATTTATCCAGTGACCGTTTCTTCCGATCTGTTAAAGCCCGGTGGCTATGGACGACTTCATCAGTATGCCGGTTCTGTTAATGAATTTCTGGAATCAGGCAACATAAAAAATCTTTCGGAATACATAGGAAATATTAATGACTCTGAGAAATGTTCAAGGCTAAATGTTTATGCTCACGAAGTAATAAATGATGCCCGTTACAGCAAGGATTTATTCAGTGAACCCAACATTAAAACCGGCAGAAAATTATCACTATTTGATTGTATCAGCGCCCCGTGTGTAAATACCTGCCCGACAAACCAGGGTATTCCCGATTACCTTTTTTATACTTCAGAAAAAAAATTTAATGACGCATGGTCGGTGATTTTAAAGACCAACCCCCTGCCCTCCGTATGTGGCATGGTGTGCGATCATGAATGCCAAAGCAAATGCACTCGGGTAAATTACGATGAGCCTTTGATGATACGCGAAATTAAACGTTTTGTAACGGAACAAAACCAGGCACCACGGTTCAAACCTGCACAAAGTAATAATATTAAAGTTGCAGTAATAGGCGCCGGGCCATCGGGACTGTCATGTGCGTTTTATCTTGCACTGGAAGGCTTTGATGTAACGGTATATGAAACCAAAGCTTTTGCAGGAGGCATGGTTGGTGATGCTATTCCGCAGTTTAGATTATCCAGGGAGAAAATCAATAATGATATTGAAAGAATAAAATCTGTTGGAGTAAAAATAAAATATGAAACCAGGATAGACAGGGAATCATTCAAACACCTTCGTGAGCAAAATAAATATGTATTTATTGCAGTAGGGGCTCAAAAGGCTAAAACCTTTGATATTGAAGGCTCATCAGTAGACGGCATCGTTGATCCCCTGGCATTTTTATCCGTAATAAAAAAAGGAATCAGCCTGTTATCCGGAAACAGGATTGCCGTTGTAGGTGGAGGAAATACTGCAATTGACGTGGCCCGAACGGCAAAAAGAATTGTCGGCCCTGAAGGTAAAGTATCTATTCTATACCGCCGGACACTTCTGGACATGCCCGCAGACCCTGAAGAAATCAAAGCTGCTGCTGCTGAAGATATCCAAATTATTGAATATGTTCTTCCCGAAAAAATTCTGGCCAACAACAATAAAATGTGCGGCCTTGTGTGCTCAAAAATGAAAGGAGGACAACCTGATCAGACTGGCAGGGCAACACCAGTAAAAATTGAAGGCTCTGAATTTACCATGGAATTTGACACACTGATACCAGCTCTTGGCCAGGATATCGTTATGGATTTTCTGGATGAACCTGTCAGGCGCCCTTTTGAAAACAGTTACAAAACCCAGTTCCCCGGCATATTTATAGGTGGTGATGCCATGCGGGGGGCTTCAACAGTGATAAAAGCTGTAGCCGATGGAAGAAAAGCTGCCGTGGAAATCATTAATAAGGCCTCTGATGAAATAATGCTACATCACGAAAGCAACAAACATCATCATCACATCGACCTTATGGTTAAACGCTCGGAAAGGCAATACCGGCAAACCCACCTCACGGATGCTGCCGCCCAGATTTTATCGCTCACTGAGGCAAACAGCCCGGGACTAACCGAACAGGAAGCCATTTCAGAAGCCGGGCGATGTCTGCATTGTGATGAAATATGTAATATTTGCGTTACAGTATGCCCCAACAGGGCAAATTATTCTTATGAAATTTCACCGCAAAAAATACTACTGCAAAAGGCTGTTTTAAATGATAATAAAGAAATAGTTTTTAAAGATGATGAGGATTTGCATATTCATCAGAGATACCAGGTACTGAATATTGCTGATTTCTGCAATGAATGCGGTAATTGTACTACTTTTTGCCCAACATCGGGAAGGCCTTTCGCAGATAAACCAAGGTTTTTTATTAATGCAGCAAAATTCAGGGATTCGGATTTTGGTTATATGCTAAAAATATTCCCGGATAAAATTAACCTTATTCGTAAATCAAATGGGGAAATACAAACCCTGAAACTGGAGAATGATAAATATATGTATGAGGACAACCATGTTCAGGCATACTTCATGGCCCCTGATTTTGAGATGATACATGTCAAATTTACTGATCACCAGATTAAAGAATACCGCTTCATGGAAGCTGCAGAGATGTATATATTACTGAATGCAGTGAAATCGAAAAATTTCCTGCATTCATAAAGAAATTGAAATTTAATAATTTCTGCGACCAGGTATTATTGCTTAACCAGCTTGGTCATAGCTTTGGATTTATCAACAATAATTCCAACCATATAAATACCTTGTGGAATATCACTCAGATCAATCTCCCGGGAAAAATGCTTTCCGGATGATTCATACACTTTATCGTAAATAACCCTTCCGGTAAGATCAGTAATATTTATTTCGACAGCCTGGCCTGATGAGGTTTCAAAGCTGACAATGAATTTACCTGTAGTCGGATTGGGAACCAGCTGTATCTCATTAATATCATCAACTTCTGCAATTCCAGAACTATAAGTTACATAAACGGTATCAGAAGATGTAGAGCAACCAAACTCATTAGTGGCAATAACATAATAATATCCGCTTGCCGAAATATTAAATGAATTGTAAATCGCAAAACTGAGTAATGATTCATTCATATACCATTGCAGGTCAGCATCGGCAGCATTGGTATAGAGTGTATTTCCAATAACCCATGTTCCTGGTTTGGACGGGTTGTCAATTACAGTAATCGGTTGAATACCTGAGTTGGCACGACAACCATTGGTATTGGAAACCTCAACCCAATAATACCCGCTTGATTTGGCATAATATACCCCCTGCGTGGCATTATTTAAAACTGTTGTGTCATTATACCATTGATAAAGCCCTCCATAGGTATCGACTGCAGAGAGCATTACAGAATCGCCATTACAGATCGAATCATCAGGCATAACAACAAGGGTATCTATCACCGGGCTTTGATAAACCTTCACCGTATCAATATCCGTAAAATTAAAGACAGGATGATTAATGGTATAAGTTACCGAAAGACTACCTGCACTTACTGTATAAGTACCTACATTATGGCCCGAAAAACTAACATCTCCGCATTGGACATCGCCTCCAAAAAAACCTCCGTTAGCCACACCGATATAAACTGTATATGTGGCGTCATTCATCACGATAGGTGAAAAAGCAAATGTAACCGGCGTATCAGAACTCATAGTAGAAGAAGAATAAACAGTTGTTGAGCCTTGTTTCAATACAAAATAATAATCAGGTACTACCCAGGGCCATGTGTTACAACCTGAAGAAGAATTCACAGTCATACTTTCAAGCGTATATGGAAGCGTATCGATCTGTGTCTGCAGGGAAACAGGATATAATCCCGGGACACCGTAGTATTGGGCAGGCGGATTTTCGGCGAAAGATTGATTACCGTTTCCAAAGTCCCAGTTATAAGTAACATTTGGGTTACCATTGCTCGGCCGGTTACTTGTAAAACCTGTTGTATGCGGTGCGCAACCAACAGGCCCTGTCATCGTAAATCCGCTATTGGCTGATGATCCCTGTAAAATGGTCAAAGGGATGGTAAATGAAGAGTTTGCGGTTTGGTTTATAATTCCCACGCTGACATGAGCCAGAACAAAGACCGTGATATTATAATTTCCGGCCATGATAGGCGTTCCGCAAATCTTACCGCAACCATGCTCCGATGTGGGCGGATTGCTTGTCGGGTAATATGTATTTGAAGGCGCAGCATCGGTTTGAAAGCTCAATCCATATGGCAGGCCTACAACGCTTAATATATCAAGCTGGTTCAAATCTACATTGTATCCGGTTCCCGCATCAGTAAAGTTATGCGGCAAATAAAAGGATAAATTTGCGTCATATGGCTGCATGGCCACACCATCAGGCAAAACGGCAGGGCAAATTGTCGGCTGGGCAGGACTTGAAGTACAATTCATGTCAATAACACAACCCGGGCATTGGGCATGTATGATACCAGGCATGAGAAAAGTCAAAAAAATCAATGTAATAAAATGTAAAACAGACTTTTTCATAATTATTTTATTTTTAATACAAATATAAGAAATTTCTTTAAAAGTTGTTCATCAAATACTATTTTGTATTGAATTAAACTTTTTTTATCGGGTAAAAGTAATTATATATATTTCATGGGGTAATAAAACGTAGTTTTTTTTTTCACAATTATTTTTCAGAGATTCAGTAATATTTACTATTTTTATTGTCAAATAAAAAAATGGAGGATTAATAATATGTATTTTGTTTATATCGGAATTGCGGTAGTGTTTATTTTCCTGTTGGGCATGCGTATTGTCAGGCCTACGCATCGTGGATTGATTGAACGTCTCGGAAAGTACAACAGGTTTGCTGATGCAGGATTCCATTGGATCATCCCAATAATTGAAAAAATGTACCAGGTGAATGTCACAGAACAAATGGTTGACGCCGAACCACAGGAAATTATAACCAACGATAACCTGAATGCAAGAGTTGATGCACAGGTTTATTTTAAAGTTAAAGATGATGAAGAAAACGTAAAGGCATCGCAATACAATGTAAACCGCTATCAGTGGCAGATCGTAAACCTTGCGCGAACCACCCTCAGGAATATTATAGGTACACTGACTTTAAAATCTGCTAACAGCGAAAGGGGAAAAATTAATTCAGAACTGCACAGGACCCTATGTGAAGAAACCAGAAGTTGGGGAATCGATATTGTGCGTACTGAATTAAAGGAGATTGACCCGCCCAAGGATGTTCAGGAAACAATGAACAAAGTAGTAAAAGCAGAAAACGAAAAAATTGCAGCCATTGATTATGCCACTGCCCGTGAAACAGCCGCTGACGGAGAAAAACGTGCTAAAATCAAAGAGGCTGAAGGGGTAAAACAGGCAAAAATTTTACAGGCCGAAGGTGAAGCTGAAGCCATCAGGTTGGTAAATGAAGCCGCCGACAAATATTTTATCGGTAACGCACAAATGTTGCGAAAGCTTGAAGCTTTGGAAAATTCACTTCAAACCAATGCAAAAATCGTATTACCCACCAATACTGAATTAATCAATGTCATTGGAGACATGGCAGGTGTGATGCCATTACCTATGAAAAAGAAAGATTAACCGCTAATTGTTTTTTGTTGTATAGCCGGAAACATTAATTGTTTGCCGGCTTTTTTATGTTAGCATTGAACTATTCAAAGCAGAGCATTGTAAAGTATCTCTATCGGGTGAAATGCGCTTCTGCCCGTACCATCTTTTATTTGCTGGCGGCAGCTTGTGCCGGGGGCACATATTACCGTTGACTCATCTGCATTATTAACTGCCGGAAACAATATAAGTCCTCCGATTTTCATTGACAAATTATAGTGCTCTTTCTCAAATCCGAAAGAGCCCGCCATTCCACAACAACCAGAAGGGATTTCATCAACTGAGATTCCAAGGGGGATTTCGAGCATGCGTTTCGTGGGCAATACGGTTGACAAAGCTTTCTGATGGCAATGCCCGTGTAATAAAATTTTCAGTTCATTATTCCGGAACATTGCCCGGCTGAACTGCCCATTCTCATATTCTTTTACAATAAACTCTTCAATCGTATAAGAATTTCTTGATATGATTTCTGCATTTTGACGTAAACCTTTTTGTACAATATCAGGAACCTCGTCCCTGAAACCCAATATAGCCGAAGGCTCTATCCCAACAAAAGGCGTATCATCATTGATCAGATCCTTTAAATTGCAGATATTTTTCTGCGAAATTTTCTTTGCTTTTTTAAGTAACCCTTTTGAAAAATATGTTCTTCCACTTTGACTGACCGGCGCAATCTGAACATAGTACCCCAGTTTCACCAAAAGGCTTACAGCTGTTTTGCCAATTTCAACATCATTATAGTTTGTGAATTCATCGGCAAAAAACACAACTTTCTTACCCGATCCATTCGTTTCCTTTAAAAATCCGGAAGCCCAGGATTTCAATGTAGACTTGCCCAATGCAGGTATATGCCTGTTATCAGCAAATCCGAGCAGCTTTTTCAAAAGCGAAGAGAATAATTGATTTTCTGCAAAGAAATTAAATAAAGCCGGAAAATAAGAACCAATATGGTTTATGGAAGTAATTCCCGCGATCAATCGCGATCGTATAGGCACATGACGGGCATCATAATAGTGTTGCAGAAATTCTTCCTTGTACCTGGTCATATCAATACCGGAAGGGCATTCAATTTTGCAGCCTTTGCACATCAGGCAAAGATCAAGGATATTATAAAGTTCGTTTTTGTCAAACGGATTACCATTTTTTTTACCAGCCAGAATTTCGCGCATCAGGTTGGCCCGTGCCCGTGTGCTGGCATTTTCATCAAGGGTGGCCATATACGAGGGACACATCAATCCGCCGATAAAATGGCTCTTCCGGCAATCTGCAGAGCCATTGCACCTTTCAATCGCACGCAACAGGCCGTTTGTTCCTGAAAAATCAAAATATGTTTTGATATCCGGTTCGGAAACCAGGCGCTGTTCACGCAAATCCTCGGCTATACATGGAGATTCAATGATCTTCCCCCTGTTAAAAATATATTTTGGGTCAAAAGCTTCTTTTATTTGTTTGAGGCACTGATAAACCTTTTTACCCAAAACCAGTGGAATAAACTCAGCCCGGAGTCGCCCATCACCGTGTTCGCCACTAAGCGAGCCATGATACTTTTTGATCAACAGTGCAGTATCATAAGCAATGCTTCTAAGATGTTCCACCCCCTGCTTTGTCCTGAGATTTAATATTGGTTTTAAATGTAACTCCCCCGTTGATATATGCCCATAGAATGCACACTCAACACCGTATTTTTCCAGCATTTTACGAAATTCCAAAATAAAAAACGGGAGCTTTTCGGGAGATACTGCAGTATCTTCAACAAAACTATGAGGCTTCATTTCGGAGGTAATGCTGGTAAGTACGCCCAGTCCAGCTTTGCGCAGGTTTCGTACTTTGGCAATATCTTTACCGGTGACGACAGGAAAATGAAATCCCAGATTTTTCGCTTTCAACGCGGCTATAAGCATTTCTGAATTTTGCTTCAGAATATTCTCTTCCGCGTGAGCCAATTCTATAATCAATACGGCAGCAGGTTCGTCCTTAATAAAAAAACGGTTTTGTTGCTGGCTCAGGTTATTTTTCGTCAGCGAGATTATTGTTTTATCAATTAACTCAATAGCTGCAGGCTGATGCTGCAAAGCAAGGAGGTTGGCCTCAAAAGATTGCTCCAGTGTTTGGAAATGTGCACAGATCAATGCAATTTTTTGCCTGGGGACAGGAATCAGGTTCAGCTTTGCTTCTGTGACAAGTGCAAGGGTTCCTTCCGAGCCGCAAATAAGCCTGGCCATATTAAATACTTCGTGGCTTTTTTGATCAAATACCCCGGTGTTAAGCATTATATCAAGAGCATACCCTGTATTACGCCTTTTAATGGACGGTTCAGGATAATTATCCTGGATTTCCCTTACATTCTCCTGATCTGATAAAACCTCCTTTAACTTTTTGTAGATATTGCTCTCCAGTGAACCCCCGGTACATTTTGCTTCAAACCCGTCAGGGCTGACCGGCCCGAACTCCACCCGACTTCCATCGCTCAGCAGGCATTTTACAGAAATCAGATGATCACGTGTACTCCCAAAGATAAGTGAATGATCTCCACAAGAATTATTACCTATCATCCCTCCTATCATGCATCGATTGGATGTGGACGTTTCCGGGCAAAACATTAATCCGTAAGGCTCAAGATATTTATTCAGCTCATCGCGTACAACGCCCGGTTGAACTACAACATAGCGTTCATCAATATTCAGCTCAAGTATTTTTCTGAAGTGCTTTGACATGTCAACAATGATACCTTCACCCGTTGCCTGCCCTGCCAATGATGTTCCTGCAGTCCTTGCCGTAAGCGGGACATTATTGGATGAAGCAAAACAAATAAGCTTTTCAATATCTGATTCGTTTGCCGGAATCGCTATGGCCAGAGGGCGTTTATAATAAATGCTAGCATCTGTAGAATATATAATAAGGCTGGCTTCATCAGTGAGCAGCTCCCCTGCCAACGATTGCTTAAGCTCATGTAGTTTATTTATCATTATGAAGAAATAAAAAAGTAAAAATACAAATTGGTTGGGGAAGAATTCTGTTTGGGCCGGATAAATAATTAGTGTTTGTAAGAAAACGTCAATTTTTTCGTTACGCTTGTGTCAAAAATACATAGTGACTGCACCACACCCTGTTGCTTTTACATAGTGAAAGTATTATCTTTGTCATATAGTACATTCAATAAAAATCTAAAATGTTTTAATATGAAAAAGAACAAGATTATTATTGTTACTATGACTTTAGTGACAGTCGTTGTATTTATTGCAATAAGCCCGTTGAGGCTGGCAAGCCAAAAACACATTAACCAATCGGTTAATTCCATTCCGGATGAAGTTTCAAAAATTCTTAAAAACTCCTGTGCCACTTGTCATGATGCCGGCAATGGCATGGCGGCTTCGATATGGAGCCTTTCAGCATGGGATAGTTATTCTGTAAAAAAACAAGCGAAAAAATCAAAAGCTATCTGCAATTCGATAACTGAAGGTTCTATGCCGCCATCAAGTTTTCGGCAATCTCATCCAGACAAGGTTCCAAGCAAGGAACAAGCCGATGTAATTTGTCAATGGGCTAACTCACTTCAACCCAAAAAGTAATCTTTAACGGATGGTTTTTCTCATAATAAGCAACGATTGATAACCTGTTTTCAGTCTAACAAGCAACAGTCAATTGTTGCCTGATGAAAATTTGTGACCGCACCAAAATCCGGAAAATTAAAATAACCGGAAAATAATTAGGTTTTATTATTTAATAAAAGCCATATCGTGCTATGCATTTTCCCCTCCCGTATTTTAAATTAGGCATTACTAAGATTTTCCTTATTTTTTTTTAAGTTTGTAGGATAAATATGAAATTCATGCTTCATGAGTCCTGACAAAAAAAAGCAAACTCGAAAAACTGACCGCCCAAGCAGTCAACCACGAAAAAATAAAAACAATGAGCCGGAAAAAATAAGCAGGCAGCAACTGCTTTTCCTTTTCTGCCTGCTGGTTGCAATTTTTATCTCTTATTTACCTGCTTTGAATAAAGATTTTATCAACTATGATGATGACCTTTATATAACCCAGAACCCCAATATTGTTAATTTCAGCTTTGCACACCTGCCAAGTATTTTCAGTAGTTTCTATGAAGCACAATACTCTCCTGTCCCTACTCTTATTTATGGATTAATCAGAATGGCTTCAGGTTTTAATCCATTGCTTTACAATTTGGTTGCAGTATTTTTACACTTAATCACCACGATGCTGGTTTTTAAGTTCATCTGGTCATTGGGCAGTAATTTCAGGATATCTTTTGCAACAGCAGCATTGTTTGGTATTGCCACACTTCAGGTTGAATCGGTTGCCTGGCTTGCCGCGGTATATAAAACATGCCTATATAGTATTTTTTTCCTATCTTCTTTGATCGTTTATGTGAATTATGTAAAAACAAAAAAAATACAATTGTACATTTTTTCAGTACTGTTGTTTTTTACTTCGTGCTTTTGCAAGGAGCAGGCAGTATCCCTATCGCTGGCAGTAATAGCCATTGATATTTATTTCGGACGTAAGTTGTTCAACTGGAAAGTTCTTCTCGAAAAATTACCATTCTTTATGATATCCCTTGCTTTTGGTTTAATAACTATGGCCGCAACAAAATCCAACAAGGATATTATAACAACCACATTCAGCTTTTCGGACAGGCTTATATATGCCAGCTATGCATTATGCCTATACATTGTAAAATTATTTGTACCCTTCAAATTATCATTGTATTATCCCTATTTTTCGCTAAACAAATCAATGATGTTGTATCTTTTATTTCCTTTATTACTTGTGGCTTTAGGCGTGTTATATATATGGGCAATAAAGAAGAAGAACAGATTCATCATCTTTGGCGGACTATTCTTCCTTGTAAATATGATATTCTCTCTTGCCCTGCAGGTGGTAGCTGTTAGGCCAACGGTTATGGCCGACCGGTACGTATACCTCGGTAGTATTGGAATTTTCTTTATAGTTGCAAAAGGATTGGATATCCTTGCAGAGAAAAAGCTGATCAAGCCCAGCTTGATAACTTCTGTATTTCTGGTATTCTTCATGATTACGTCAGTTCTGACATACAGCCGGAATAAGGTTTGGAAAAACACGATCAGCATTACCACGGATGTCGTAAACAAGTATCCGGTACCTCTCATGTGGGTCAACCGTGGTTATGAATACCGGCAACGAAAAGAATACGACAAGGCTTTATCGGATTACAACAATGCTATTAAAACAGACTCAACTTATGCCCTCGCTTTTCATAACAGGGGTGCGCTGTATTTTTTCACCAACAGGGATAGCCTGGCTATTCTGGATTTCAATAAAGCTTTAAAACTGGATCCGAAAAATGCAGAAACATGGAGCAACCGGGGGTCTGCATTAGCACGATCGGGGCATTATGCAGAAGCCATAGGTGATTTTAATAAGGCTATTCAGCTAAATCCAAATAAAGTAAATTCATATTCAAACCGCGCTTTGACTTTTGAAATGCTCGGTAAATATGAGGAAGCAATTGCTGATTATTATCAATATCTGAAACTAAAGCCAAATGAACCTGCCATTTATAATAACATTGGCATTGACAAACAACATATTTCAAAGTTTAAAGAATCCCTGGATGATTTTGATAAAGCTATCAGCATTGATCCACAGGGAATATATTATTTATCACGTTCATATTCATGGAATGCCCTGGGAGATAAAACAAAAGCATTGGCAGATGTTCAGGTTGCAATAAAATCAGGTGTAAAAGTAAATGAAAGTTACCTGAAAATGTTACAGCAATAACTTTATTATCAAAATTTTATATGATATAAGACTTTTGAAATCAACTGTTTTTTACATGTAAAACCTGAAAATATCAATACATCTGTTGTGTTTACCATTCTGCAAATAAAACAAACAACATTATTAACATATAAAGTATGACACTGAATTTATTAAATCCAGCAAAAAAATTTACCCGTCGCTGGTTTATGGAATACTCACTGATTTTACTGGGTGCATTTATAATGTCAGTAGGATTCGTATATTTCATAACACCTTACAAATTTGTACCGGGAGGCGTTTACGGTATTGCTATCGTTGTCCATTACGTTACTAAAGGGCTGCTTGCTTTTGCTCCTGAAGGAATTCCAGTCGGGTTGATGGGATTGGCTCTTGATATTCCGCTTACCATAATAGGCACAAAAATATTAGGGCCCAAATTCGGCATTAAGACAGTTGTGGGTTTTGTTGCCGTTTCACAATTTATATTACTGCTCACCTATTTTCAGGGAGACAAACCGCTCGTGGATGGGGATCCTCTTTTGTCCGCTATTTTCGGGGCCGCTTTGATTGGACTGGGTATTGGTTTAATGTTCCGTTCAAAAGCTACGTCGGGAGGTTCAGATATTATCGCAATGATTTTTGCCAAATATACACACCTGCCTGTAGGCCAGCTTTTAATTTATGTAGACTCGGTCATAGTTTTGCTGGGACTGGTAATTTTCCGGGATTGGAAAATACCATTATATTCCTGGCTTGTGATATTTATTACCGGAAAAGTTATTGATACGGTCATCCAGGGTCTCAGCTATGAAAAAACCTTATTCATTATTTCGGATAAGTACGATGAAATACGGGATGTTATTATCAATGAGCTTGACCGGGGTGGTACATTTATCCAGGGAAGCGGTATGTATAAAGGAACTGAGAAAAAAATCATTTTCACGGTTGTCAGCCGCAAAGAAATGGCTGTATTAAAAGAATATGTGCATAAAGTAGACCCCAATGCGTTTTTAACCGTACTTAATGCCAACGAAATATTAGGTGAAGGTTTCAAACCACTAAAGCAGGAAAATTGATTTTTTTGATAAATAGTGCTAACAAGCTCCGGATTAATAGTTCCCGATAGCAAAGATATTTATATGCTGTCAGATCATTTCAGGCAAACACATATCCAATATGAACTGTAAATAATCTGCAACAATAAAACAATAAAAAGAATTTTCTTTTAGCTAAATTTGCGTTTTATAATGTAAAAGTACTGATGGATAAGAAATATATTTTAGCATTAGATCAGGGAACAACTAGTTCCAGGGCAGTGCTATTTGATGATCATGCCAATGTGGTAGCTATTGATCAAAAAGAAACAACACAGTTATATCCTAATCCCGGTTGGGTGGAACAAAATGCCGACGAAATCTGGAATAATCAACTTGAAACTGCACAGAATGTCTTAATTCAGAGCAATGTATCTTCTGCACAAATTGCAGCAATAGGTATAACCAACCAACGTGAAACCATTGTTGTTTGGGATAAAAACACAGGGATACCGGTATTTAATGCTATAATCTGGCAGGATAAAAGAACTGCTGATTTTTGTAAAATAATAAAGAGTGAATGGCTGGAATATATCAGCAAAACTACAGGGCTTATTATTGACGCTTATTTTTCTGCAAGCAAGTTATATTGGATATTAAACAACGTGGAAGGCGCCAAAGAAAGAGCACAAAACGGAGATCTTCTTTTCGGGACCATTGATACTTTTTTAATTTGGAAATTAAGCAAAGGTAGACTACATATTACAGATTACTCCAATGCTTCGCGTACGATGCTGTATAATATTCAACAACTTTGTTGGGATAAGAAGCTTTGCGAGCTTTTTGAAGTTCCTGAATCCATGCTTCCCAAGGTGGTAGATTCATCCGGAATCTGTGGCCATACAGTTCCTGAAGTTTTCAGTGGTGTTGAAATTCCGATAGCAGGTATAGCCGGTGATCAGCAAGCTGCGCTTTTTGGACAGACCTGTTTTGATAAAGGTATGGTTAAGAACACATATGGTACCGGGTGCTTCATGCTAATGAATACCGGTACAACACCGGTGGTTTCAAAAAACGGACTACTGACAACCATTGCCTGGGGAATAAACAATAAGGTTGAATATGCACTTGAAGGCAGTGTTTTTATTGCCGGAGCAGTGATAAAATGGTTACGCGATAATTTAAATATGCTTGTATCTGCTGCTGAGTCAGAGAAGTACGCCACAGAAGCTGAAAATAATGGCGGAGTATTTTTTGTACCTGCCTTTGCCGGATTAGGTGCACCATATTGGAATATGGATGTCAGAGGGCTGATCACAGGGCTCATGCTATCAAGTGAAAAAAAGCATATCATACGCGCAGCACTTGAATCAATGGCTTTTCAGACAAAGGATGTTGTAAATGCCATGCAACTTGATTCAGGCATAGAAATGAGAATAATGAATGTTGATGGCGGTGCATCTTCCAATAATTTTCTTATGCAGTTTCAGTCTGATATCTTAGGAGTACCTGT
>CAZVKJ010000020.1:0-58329 GCA_964626855.1 uncultured Bacteroidales bacterium | reverse complement strand
ATTAATGATTTTTACACTTTAACTCATTGTCCTAATTTCGGGGTCCATTATATTTTTCTACAAAATAAATAAACAATTCAATACCGAAATGTTAAAAATAAACAAAAGTTAAAAATAAGAAATTAAAATATTATTAACATTTTAAACTATACCCTGGTACCCATCATTTAGTTTAAAACACCGTAAAAGTACAAATTTTAAAAGACCCTGTAATATTATCAGTTGCATTTTGAATGTTATAAATGCAAAAAATTATGATACAAAGCGTTAGAAATTTTTCACATGTGAAAAGCCATCGTCTTTTTCGGCGGTAATTTCCTGCTTTTTTACAAAAGGACTAAGAAATAGAAGCGTTATTCCATTATTCTTTGGTCCGCTTAATCATCTTGATCACAGTATGCCCGCTTTTTTGCCCCCCTTCAAATTCCAGCTTAATGCTGTAAATACCGGCAGGAAAGCCCTTGCCCGAAAATTCGGTAGTATGGCATCCGCTCGATTGATGCTCATTTACAGGAACAGCAACAATTTTACCCAGCGCATTGATTACTTTTAGAGATACATTTCCGCTTTCGGGCAGATTATATGAAATGCTGGTTTTGTTGTTAAAAGGGTTGGGGTATGCTGATAAATCAAGCATGGCATCCGGGCCTGTGTTTCCCTGGATTAAAATTTCAGGCATGGCAAGGTATGCATCAGTTATTTCGTTGCCATACTGGTCGCCGATGACGCCCGTTCCCGACAGCTGAAAATCAGACGCTCTGCCGGCCTGATCATTTTTAGAAGAAAAGCCGAATATAATTACCGGATCGCCGGCATTTACATCATAATAACCGGTAGTAGCGAAAACCACCCTGATCACTCCATTGTCATCAGTAACAAGCAAATCATTGTCATCCGCTATTATTTCGTCAAGGGTAGGGTTGATCTTAACCAATGTGCTTTTATCGTCTGAATGAGACATTTTTGCAGATACAAGTTTGAAGTGTGCATCATCGTAATTCAGCTCAAGCCCCAAGGCCGAAAAATCATGAACCCGGGTACTGAAGCTAAGCGGTATCTGCAGAAATGAAGAATTGGTTGTAACAATGAAGTCTCCGGAAGTCTTAATGATGTTTTCTGCCAGGGCTTTAGTCATGTTCCAGTTGGTGAGTGAATCGCGGTACCTCGAACTTGATGCGTTATAATCGCCATAACACCCGGTTTTCAATATGATATTCATATCGGCCCCCGACATGCTTATAAGCGTATCCATTGATACCCAGTTACCCTTAGGGAAGTTTTTGGCAGTGGCATAGGGCGCCCCGATTTTTGCCTTTAGCCTGGCGATATCCACGGCATTAATGGCTGTGTTATTGTCGACATTGGCGGTTTTCTTATACTTCGATGAAAAATTCCTGGTTGGGTCTGCTAATGTGTCGGCACCTATATAATACTTTACCAGGGCCACATCAATGGCATTTATATCGTTTCCCCCAACCATAGTATCAACAGTGTATTTATCATAGGATAAAATATAATTTCCATTGGGGACATTTGTGAAATAATAGTTTCCGGCGTTGTCGCTGGTGTCCCTGGATACCTCTGTTCCATCCGGATAATTTTTAAGTATCACGATAACCTGGCCGATATTGTAAATTACCGAATTGTATGTTGGAGGATTTCCGGCATTGGCTTTACCAAGGAAACGTGTTTTTCCGGTGATGGAATATCCTCCGCCGACAGTTACCGTAACAGCATCGGAGGCGATGCATCCATGATTATTGACAGTAACAGTGTAAGTAGTAGTGGAGGAAGGAGAAACCAGGGGCTGGGGTGATGATGGGTTATTTAGGCCTGAAGAGGGCTGCCAGGTAATGATGCCGGGGCCGTTTGATGCATCACCTATCTGGACCGGTGTCCCGGAATATGTAACATCATTTCCGGCCAATGCAACAGGGTTTGCATACACTTTAACGGTAACCGTTGAATGATTGGTTGCAGGGGCTATTGCTCCGCCCTGCTGGGCCGACACGGTATAAGTAATCTGATGTGTGCCGGGGCCTGCCAGTGCCGGATTAAATGTATTGCCGGTAACTCCGGGGCCGCTGAACGTCCCGCCCGCAGTTCCTGTTACAGTTAAGGTAACGGCAGAATGGTTCGCGCAATATGTTGAGTCGAGTCCTGTAAAAAAAGCATCGGGAAGGATCACGAGTGAAAGAGAACCGTCAAAAGCCATATTATTTATAGGAATAGGGAACCATCCTCCGCAGGTAATGGAGCCCGGATACGTATTGATATTGGCCAAAATGTGAATAGTGGCATCAAAAACGCCCACTTCCGTGGGGGTTCCGCTGATAGCTCCACAGCCATTGGCGGGCGCATTGTATTCAGTCTGGTTGGTTGCTCCTGAAAGTCCGGCAGGGAATCCGGAAAAAGAAAATGTATGCAGTTTTTTTAACTTTGCCCCGGTACCGGCATATAGAGGGTCAAACTCGCCTGCGTCAACGCAAACATTAGTAATATGAAAAGAAACGACATCGGAATAAGGCACATTAACCCTTCCGGTATCAAGCGCAGATTCACAAATTCCGCCATAAGGAGGAAGAGATCCGAGGCAATCAACCGGTGTGCATTGCGAATCAGCCTGTCTGGCTGTTAAAAGCAGAAATAATGTAATTAGAAGGTGGTAAAAAGTTTTCATGGTAAATAAATATTAATGAGGTTTATTCATCAGTAACAAATATAAAAAAATATTACAATTTAAGCCGGTTTTTAAAAAAAAATGTGAACAACCTCTTATTTCAATTAAATTTTTGATTCTAAGCCTGAATTAATGAATCTGTTATCCGGTAATTTTTTTACAAAAACAAAATAAATATTTAAATTATTGAAATAAAACACCTTATGTGTTAAGATGCTGTTTAATTAACATGGTTGACATTGAAAAAAACACATGTTAACTTTATTTTAAGCAGCAGATAATTTATATTTGTAAAAAAGATATAAAATATTTTGCGAATAAACATTCATTAACCATAAAGAAAGGATTGTTTTTATTAATCTGAAGTTGCTAAAACACCTATGTGGCGTTAATCTTAAGTTGTAATAAACGGCTGAATCGATCACAACTTTAAAATTGCCCCAATAAAAATCAATCCGGCACCCTATTTAAAATAATACCTAATGAGAAAAACCAATTATATTCTATTATTGTTGTTTTGTTTACCCGTATTGTTTTCTCATGCGAAAATCAATAATAACAATACTACAATACCTGGACGAAACATTTGCCCTGTTCCGGCCCTCATCATCGATAATAACAACAGGACTTCAGGCAAATTAAATGATCTGCAATATAATAGTGATTATTTTTCATACCGATCAAAGGCGTTGATGCGGGTTGATACACAGAAGAAATCCGCAGTTGAGAATCAAAAATTAAATAAGATTACCTTTAAATCGATCATCATTATATCACAGCCAGATAGCCTGATAAATGTTTGTGCAGGCAGTATTGCAAAATTTGTTGTTGCCGGTACAGGTATTACCGGATACCAATGGCAGGTGAGTTCTGACGGCGGATTAACTTTTAACGATCTGGCCGAAGGTGCCGGATACTCAGGGACTCTCGCAGACACCCTTTCGGTAAATGTTGTTATTTCCATGGACAGCGTGCTCCTGCGGTGTCGCATTACAGATGGCGCGGCAACCTTAGAAAGCAATCCGGCCTTGCTGACGATTGATAAAATTGCGCCGGAAATAATATGTCCTGCAAGCATGGTTGTTTGCCAGGAAGACGGAGAAAACGGCGCTCATGTAATATTTTCAAATCCGACAGGTACTGATAATTGTCAGGGCAGTGTGACAACTCAAAGCGCCGGTTTACCAAGCGGTTCTCTTTTTCCTGTGGGCACCACAACAAATACGTTTGTTGTAACAGATGTTTCAGGGACAACAGCTGCATGCAGTTTCAACATTACTGTAAAACAGGCACCGTTTGATGTTAGCAGCAGGGATGGATTAATAGCTTATTATCCTTTCAATGACAATGCAAATGATGAAAGTGGTTATGGAAATAATGGGACATTATACGGGCCTGTACCAGTAGCCGACAGGTATTCTGTTGCGAATAGCGCTTACAATTTTGATGGCATCAACGATTATATCTTGATCAACGATCCTGTTCCTCCGGCTTTGCAGATTCAAAATGAAATTACATTATCTGCCTGGATCTATGCTGCCAATCATCCCGGCTCAGGCAATTTATGGCTGATTGCGGGAAGTCAATGTGATGCTTGTGGTTCCAGCGGAGCGAGTATTTTTCTTGATGGGCGGACAAATTCTGATGGACAAACCTGTCCGCCGGGTCATATTCATTTTCAGATAGGCGATGGGAGCTGGCATGTTTCAAATACCAAGACACAGGTTCCTTTGAATCAATGGGTGTATGTGGTAGCCACACGCAAAGCCAATGAAGATGCAAAAATATATTACAATGGCGTTCAGCAGCCGTTAACATCAGTTCCTTGGTCTGGCGCCATATCTTACTCGGGAGCATATTTTGCCATAGGGAGGCAACGAGATTATAATAACAGGTTTTTTACCGGGATCATCGACGAAGTAAGGGTTTATAATCGTGCACTCAGCGAATCTGACGTTAATGACCTTTACAGGAACATGCTCGTATATGCTTCTGATGATTCGATATGCCCCAATACTTCGGTGGATATCAGCCTCACCAATTCTGAACCCGGCGTATCCTACCAATTAAAAAAGGAAGGGATAAATGATGGCTACTCCCAGCCGGGAAATGGCGGAACATTAGTTTTTAATTCGGGTATATTAAATACCGGTTCTTCTTTTACAATTGAAGCAACGGACACATCAACAGGTTGCAGTAAAGTGTTAGATACAACAATTTTAATTGTTGTTTCAGATCTGCATCCGCCATTGATTTTTTGCCCCGCTAATATTAACCGAACTGCCGATCCGGGAGGGTGCTCCATATTAGTAGCCATTCCCAATATTACGACTACAGATAATTGTCCAGGAGTCAGTATATCGGGATTACGTAACGATGCCTCTGCTTTAAATGAGCCTTATCCTGTTGGAATTACTACAATTACCTGGAAAGCAACCGATGGATATGGAAATACGGCTGTATGTAATCAAACCGTTACCGTTACCGACAACGAACCTCCTCAAATTAATTGCCCTGGCGATATCGTTGTTAATAATGAACATGGACTTTGCAGCGCTGTTGTAAGATTTCCTTCACTAACGGCAACCGACAATTGTGGTGTGGTTAGTATTGTGACACAAACCTTTGAGTATATGGGTTCAACAGCTTACTGGGTTGCGCCGCAAAATGGTATATATACGATAGATGTTTACGGTGCCGAAGGTGGCTCACAGTCGATTTGGGCGGGAGGAAAAGGTGCACGGATGAAAGGGGACTTTGCGCTTCATGCCGGTGATATTTTCACCATACTTGTTGGGCAAAAAGGATTTAATGGTCCCGATAACGGAAATTGGTTTCTGGGTGGTGGCGGTGGTGGCGGTTCTTATGTTGTAAGAAACGGGCAACTATTGATAGCGGCTGGTGGCGGTGGCGGCGCCGGTTGCGGGGAATATGGCATTAATGGTATTCCCGGCGCTGATAATAATTTTGGCATATTTGGTTTCGACGGGAACCCGGGAGTTGATTCAACCGACGGAACCGATGCAAATGGAAACTGGCCTGTCGGTGCTAATGGAATACCGGGTAGCAATGGTAACGGTGGTACCGGCGGTGTTTTTTATGCCGGTGGCGGTGGTGGCGGCTACTTAACGGATGGAAGCAACTCGGTGGATGGTAGCATAGCAAATGGCGGAACATCATTTCTAAATGGGGGTTATGGAGGAACCAGCCAGGGATATGTGATAACGCCCGGCGCCAAAGGCGGATATGGTGGTGGCGGCGGCGCCAATTCCGGCGGTGGTGGCGGCGGCGGATATTCCGGCGGAGCAGGAGGACATCACGGAGCCAACTATTCTGCTACCGGCGGTGGTGGCGGCGGATCTTATAATACAGGAAGCAACCAGGTAAATGCTTCCGGTGTAAGAACAGGCAACGGGGTGGTGGCTATCAGCTGGAACACTTATCTGGAACCACCCGTCGTCCAAAATTCAGGACTCCCATCCGGTTCAGAATTCTTTATTGGAACAACAACCAATGAGTTTATCACAACTGACGCCGCCGGAAATACCGACATTTGCAGCTTTAATGTTATTGTGAATGATAATGAGCAGCCAGGAATAAAATGTGAGGATAATATCGTCCAGGCGGCTGATTACGGGCAATGTACCTCGAATGTTTCCATAATTAACCCTGCCGTTTCTGATAATTGCCCGGGAGCCTATTTTACCGGTGTGCGCAGTGATTCGGCAGCATTAAATGATCCATATCCTGTTGGGAGTACTACTATTACCTGGACAGCCACAGATGGCGCGGGAAATACAGCTTTTTGCCTGCAAACGGTTACAATAACCGATAATGAATTCCCCGAAATAGCATGCCCGGAAAACATTATTGCAACGCCGGTTTCGGGATCTTGTTATGCCACAGTTAACTTTACGGTCAATTATTCTGATAATTGTCCAGGCGCTTTTTTAACTTTGAACAGTGGCCTTGCCAGCGGATCCATGTTTCCTGCAGGTGTGACCAACCAGGTTTTTTATGTAACAGATGCTTCGGGAAATACTTCCGGCTGTATATTTTCTGTAACCATACAGGATCATGTTTTGCCGGTTATAATTTGCCCCGCGAATATTCACCAAACTGCTGACTCCGGCCAGTGCTCGGCACTGCTATCAATCACCAGCGCCCAGGCGTCGGATAATTGTGCCGGGGTAGTCGTTTCTGCTAGCAGGAGTGATGCGGCGGCTTTAGGAGACCCATATCCGGTAGGAACAACAATTATAACCTGGCGGGCAACCGACATCAATGGTAATTTTGCTATTTGTACTCAGACTATCACAATAACCGATGATGAGTTACCCGTTATTTCATGCCCGGAAAATATCAATATAAATTCTGTAACGGGAATATGCGGGGCGCCTGTAACATTCACAGTAAACTTTAGTGATAATTGTTCAGGGCCGCTGTTATACATGGATTATGGATTATCAAGCGGATCAGTATTTCCCGTTGGCATATCGAACCAGATTTATCATGTTACCGATGCCTCCGGAAATTCTGCTTCATGCGGATTCACGGTTTATGTTCATGATGTTGAAATGCCTGTGATTACCTGTCCGGAAAATTCTGTATATCCATCTGATTCGGGCCAATGCTCTGCATTGCTTTCCCTAACGAATGCAACAGCAACAGATAATTGTGCAGAATTGACGATTACAGGAGTGCGAAGTGACCTGGCTACATTAACCGATCCATATCCTGTAGGAACAACCATCATCACCTGGATTGTTACCGATATTGTTGGCAATTCTTCAATATGTAATCAAACCATTACCGTAGTTGATTATGAAATACCCACTATTACATGCCCTGCGGATATATCAATCGGCAAACCGCCTGCAATATGCGGGGCTGTGGTTAATTATACCGTTGCCTACACGGATAATTGCCCGGGGTCCGCACTTTACCTTGATCAGGGCCTTGCCAACGGGAGTCTCTTCCCTGTTGGCGTTACTACCCAGGTCTATCATGTGTCTGATGCTTCAGGAAATTCAGCATCATGTAGCTTCACCATTACAGTTCGCGACCCGGTAGCTCCGGTTATTACCTGCCCCGGCGATATTTCCCAAAATATTATTTCGGGCCAGTGTTCAACGTCAATCGCCATCATTAATGCAACAGCTACAGATAATTGCAGCGCAGTAGTGACGGGTGCCAGAAATGATGGTAAGATGCTCTCAGAACAATATCCGATAGGAACAACCGTCATAACCTGGACAGCTGTTGATATTTCCGGTAATACAGCTACATGTACGCAGCTTGTGGTCGTTCATAGCGAGGTTGAAATAACGGTTCAGCCGGTTTCTCCGCCGGAAATTTGTGCAGGAGGGTCTTTTCAGGATATAAGCATTGGTACGGGAGGAAATCCTCAGAGTTTGTTATTTCAATGGTATGTAAGTCCTGTTAACAATACTAATTCGGGAACCCCCGTTTATGGGGCAGACACATCTGTTTTAACGCCACCGGTCACCCCGGCAGGAACTGTTTATTATTATTGCGTGGTTGGAGCCACGGGGTCAGCTTGTGCCGATACAAGTATCGTTGTTGCGGCAACCGTGGTCAACGATCCGGTTTGGGATGTGTACTCTGTAACTCCTGATATATTATGCCCGGGAGGTTATGTGAGTTTGTCGGCCGGCGTTATTGGCGGAACAGGCGGGAACATTAGCTGGATTAGAGCGACGGTGCCGGGTGGCGCCGGAGATGAAGTTTTATCCCCGTATTTGGAATCTGCAGCCGGCACTTATTATTACAGGCCACATTACCAACCGGCAGGCTCGGGCTGTAACCTTACCGATGGGCCGGAAACTGCAGTGTTTGTTTCTCCTTCAGTTGGAACCCCGGTTTTTGTTCTTGGCGGCAACTCATCCATCATTCAGGGCTCCGGGCCAATAACATATACCGCTAATGCTTCAAATGCTTCAGGAATAATATATTCTCTGGATGTGGCCAGCATTAACGGAGGCAATGCAATAAATCCTGCTATAGGGGAGGTAACATATAACCCATCATGGTGGGGCACTACAGTAATTACGGCCACAGCAAGCGGATGCAACGGGCCTGCCACAGCCCAACATACGGTGACGATTGATACCGGTAATAATACCATAAGCGGTAAGACAAAATATCTTGGCCGGGCCAATGTGGGAGTGCCGGTACCGGCGCAGCCAACATATAATCCTGTTGTATACAATATCAACAAGGTAATTGTTAAATTGAAAAGTTACCCTGCAGGAAATGAACTGGCAAGAGACACCAGCGATATTAACGGAAATTTCATTTTTACATATGTGCCGGATGGAACCTATCTGCTTTCTTATGATAAATATACTCCAGATACCATGCAGATGGGAAATGATGTAAGCGCAATTGACGTCGCCCTTGTGAAATATTTTATCGGGGCTGATTCTATTTCGGATCCTTCGAGAAATTTCTCATGGGGTTATAAGAAAGCAGCGAATGTTGACAACAATGCGGGCATCAATGCGGTGGATGTTGCCAGAATAAAGGCAAAGGTTGGATCGCCGTATTCATCAGCAAGAAATTTTTCCAAAGGAAATTGGGTAGCCCTGGACACTGTTGTTACCATATCGGGCTCAAATCTTAATCTAACCCTGAAAACCATATGCTACGGCGACTTCAACGCTTCAAGTACCAAATACCGGGATTCATTGACTTCATGGACAACAGCCAAATCACTGCCGGTTAATTTCATCAGACAGTCCGATGAATCAGTGATTACCAACGACCATGAATATTTTGAAGTGCCTTTGAGAATCAGCACCAAAATAAATGATTTCTCAGCTCTTGGCCTCGAACTGAACTACCCAGGCAGTGAATTCAAACTTGTTAGCGTTTCTATGCCGAAAACGGATGACAAAAATGGCCCGGTTAAGATCAATCCTACTATGGATGAAATTCTCACCGGCGATAATGACTTGCTGGTTACCGACGAAGATGGTATCATCAGGGTTGTTTACGCTACAACAAACCATTTCGATGTTGATGCCAATGATGAAATGATCAGGTTAGGATTCCGCTCAATCAATAACCTCAACCAGGGACAGGTTGAATTCACACTCAACGGCCCTGGTGTTATCGGCAACATGTACGGCCAGGAAGATGAAAATGCTTACCTGATTATGCCTAAGATCTTTGTACAGGGCAATGATGTTGATGCAGGTTTCGACTTTACAGGTTATCCTAATCCTTTTAATAGTAATGTCACATTAATTTACACCGTGCCTGATGAGGGAATATTAAAACTTAATGTTTATAACGGGATAGGAGAGCTTGTGAGTACATTAGAGGATGGAGTTCAAACGGGTGGAAACCACACATTGATGTATTCTACAGAAAGTTTAGCAGCAGGCATGTATACATTTAAACTTGAATATACGGGTAAGGAAAGATCTACATGCATGATACTTAAAATGATCCACTAATCATTCAGGATGAATAACAAAAAGAAAGGCTGCCAACCGGCGGCCTTTCTTTTTGTTAATAAAAAACTAATTGTTTTAACGCTTTAAAAATTTATGAATTATATTTGTATTAATGATTATCATTATTTACGTGAAAAACAATTCCTTTGAGATTGTTTTTTGTTCTTTTAATTGCTTATTCTGGATTAAAGAGTTGTGCTTTTTTCAAGTTTATATTCGCAATAGTACTTCCGCTTCAAAAACCGAAATGAAAACTCCCGGTATAGTGTATCATGCGAAGCAAATTATTCATAAATATGTAAAGCAAAATTTAAAATCATGAAAAAATTTATTTTTCTTTTTTTTGTTTTTGTCTGTTTTGTATCAGTCAGCGTTGACGCTCAAACTGAGTTTTGGGGTATGACAATTAATGGCGGACATTATAGTGGCGGCCATCCCGGCGATTTAACTTTTGGCGGTGGCGTTATTTTTAAAACAGATAACAATGGTAATAATGAAGAGGTTCAGCATTTTTTTGTTGATAATCCGGCGGCTTTGCATCAATTTACCCGCTTGTGCCAGGCCACTGATGGAAAAATATACGGCATGTCAAATTTTGGCGGAAAATATGACATGGGGGTACTATATGAGTACGATCCGGCAACCAATGCGTATACCAACAAGCTTGATTTTTCTATGGCTTCCGGAATTTGCCCCTTAGGTTCGCTCATACTGGCCAATAATGGGAAATTATATGGAACAACATTAGGTGGAGGGGCTTATGATCTGGGTGTGTTATTTGAATATGATCCTCTTACAAACAGCTACACAAAAAAGCTTGATTTTGACGGAGCGAATGGTTCTCATCCCTGGGGGGCACTGATACAGGCCTCCAATGGTAAGTTGTATGGGATGACAAATATTGGCGGAACCAGTGATCTGGGTGTTCTTTTTGAATATGATCCGGGCACTGATAATTATGTTATAAAAATATCTTTTTCCGGTGCAACCAATGGAGCCTGGGCTCAGGCCTCACTGATGGAAGCTTCAAACGGTAAACTTTATGGTATGACTTACGGGGGAGGTGACTATGACAAGGGCGTTTTGTTTGAGTACAACCTGTCCACAGATACCTATACTAAAAAAATTGATTTTAATGGAACTAATGGCAGCAATCCTTTTAATGCATTGGCTGAAGCCCCCAATGGTAAGTTGTATGGCATGACATACAGCGGAGGGGCCAGTGATATTGGAGTGTTGTTTGAATACGATCCTGTCACGGGCAGTTACTCAAAAAAGTATGATTTTGACGGCACCAACGGCAGTAATCCTTATGGAGCCCTTTTAAAAGCCTCCAATGGTATGCTTTACGGAATGACATACAGCGGAGGAATGATGGGTTTGGGTGTGTTATTTGAATACAATTCAATTTTAAATACATATACAAAAAAATACGATTTTTTCGGGGTATCTGACGGGAGCAATCCTATGGGCTCGCTGATGGAAGCCTCCAATGGAATGTTATACGGGGTGACTTACGGAGGAGGATCCAGCGGTGTCGGAGCCCTTATTGAATATAATCCTGCCTCAGGGATAACAAACAAGAAACTTGATTTTTGCAGCAAAATTAACGGATGCCTGCCTTTTGGCTCACTGATGGCGGCTTCCAATGGTGCGCTATATGGAATGACCACAAATGGCGGCTCATATGATATGGGTTCATTGTTTCAAATGGACCCGCTAACAAATGAATATTTTAAAATGCTTGATTTTGATGGCAGTAACGGAAGTTATCCCTGGGGTTCACTGATGCAGGCCTCTAATGGTTTGTTGTATGGAATGACAAGAAGCGGGGGGATTTACAACATGGGTGTTCTGTTTGAATATAATCCCAACTTTAGTAGCTTTACAAAAGTCCTGGATTTTGATGGAACTAATGGCGGTAATCCTTATGGTACGTTGATGGAAGCCTCTAACGGCCTGCTCTATGGGCTGACCTATAGCGGAGGGTCCAACGGTATGGGTGTCCTTTTTGAATACAATCAGGCAACTTACACGTATACCAAAAAGTACGATTTTTCTGGTTCAGCAGATGGCGGCAACCCTTATGGTTCTTTGGTACAATACGCTAACGGAAAATTATACGGATTGACAAGTATCGGAGGTGCTGGCGGTATGGGCGTTTTATTTGAATATGATCCGGCTTCCGGCACATATGTGAAAAAAGTTGATTTTGATGGAGGTGCCATTGGCAGCATGCCTTTTGGATCACTGCTAAATGCCATCAACGGCTTGCTATATGGTATGACTTATATGGGAGGATCGGGTAATTTTGGTGTTTTGTTTGAATATGACCCTCTCGCAAATACATGTACAAAAAAGGTGGATTTTATCGGAAGTAACGGAAAAAACAGTGGGGGATCACTTATGCAGGCTGCCAATGGTATGTTATACGGAATGACATCCTTCGGAGGTGCCTTTGACCTGGGTGTGTTGTTTGAATACAGCCCGGCATCGGGTGCATGTACAAAAAAATTTGATTTTGATGGTTCCAGCGGACGAACCCCATGGGGAAATCTTATAGAAGTTGCAAAACCTGTTATGACCATAATAACACAACCGGAAAATCAAACAGGCATTTGCTCAGGAAGCACCGTACAGTATAGCGTTACAGGTAGCAGCATCACCGGTTATCAATGGCAGATCAGTTCCGATAAGGGCGTTACATTTACAAATCCCCCCGAAGGAGCCATATTTTCCGGGACTACCGGGAACATATTGTCAGTATATGCAGATATGAATACCGACAGCCTATTGTTCCGGTGTGAGGTAACCGATGGCAGCACATTGCTGGAAAGCGATACGGTAATCCTTGCTATTGAAAAAACAGCGCCAACGATCTCTTGCCCTGATGATATTGTTGTTTGTCAGGAAGCCGGCGAAAGCGGAGCACACGCTACCTGGTCTCCTCTTACAGCAACAGATAATTGTCCGGGAAGTGTTGCTGTGCAAACATCAGGACTTCCGAGTGGTTCATTATTCCCGCTGGGTAGTACCACCAACACCTTTGAAATTACCGATGCATCAGGATTAAAAGCCACCTGCAGTCTCAGTGTAACTGTAAATGCATTACCGTTGGATATTACCAACGAAGGCGATATTATAAATGGGTTGAAAGCGTATTATCCATTTAATAATAATGCTACAGATGAAAGCGGAAATGGTAATAACGGAACGTTATATGGTCCTGTACCTGTTGCCGACCGCTATTCAGATCCCAATAGTGCCTATTATTTTGACGGGATTAACGATTATATATTGATTAACGATCCTGTTCCTCCGTCGTTACAAATTCAAAATGAAATTACACTGTCTGCCTGGATCTATGCCACCAATTATCCCGGCCCGGGAAATTTATGGTTGATTGTTGGCAGTCAATGTGATGCTTGTGGTGCAAGAGGAGCAAGTATTTTTCTGGATGGACGGACCAATTCTGACGGGCAGCCTAGTCCTGCGGGTCATATTCATTTTCAAATAGGTGATGGCGGCTGGCACGTTTCAAATACCCAGACACAAGTCCCGCTAAACCAATGGGTGCATATAGTGGCAACGCGCAAGGCGAACGAGGATGCAAAAATCTATGTCAATGGAATTCAACAGCCATTAACATCGGTACCATGGACTGGCAGTATTTCATATTCTGGCGCCTACTTTGCCATTGGCAGACAACGCGATTACAGTAACAGGTTTTTCAAAGGAAACATTGATGATGTGCGGATTTATAACCGTGCAATAAATGAATCAGAAGTAAAAAGTTTATACGGGGATATGGCGATTTTTGTTTCTCAGGATACAGTTTGTGATAATTCTTCGGCTGATATTTACCTTACAAACTCACAAAGCGGTAAATCATATCAGCTTTTAAAAGGTTTAACCGAAGTGGGGTCGGCTCAAACAGGTAATGAAAACACGTTGGTTTTTAATACCGGTAATTTAAATACAAACTCATTGTTCACTCTTGAAGCAACCGACATTTTGACCAATTGCAGTATTGTCTTAGACACAACAATAACCATAATGGTTGATAATTTTTCCATTCCGGAAATAACCTGTCCGGCAGATATTTCTATCGGGAAATCCGTGGTAAATTGTGGCGCTGTCGTATATTACACGGTAGATTATTCAGATAATTGTCCGGGTTCATTACTTTCGATGGATGAAGGGCTACCCAGCGGATCGCTTTTCCCGGTCGGGATTACCCATAATGTTTTCAGGGTTACTGATGCCTCGGGAAATTCAGCCATATGTAGTTTTAATGTTACTATTAATGACAATGAAGCGCCGGCCATATACTGCCCTGTAAGTGGTGATCAATCTGTAAGTACCAATTTATTCCACTTGTGCACGTATGTTCATAGCGGAACAGACTGGGATGCTTCGGCCTCGGATAACTGTGCCATAAATAGTCTCACGTATAGTTTATCCGGTGCTACATCCGGCAACGGAACAAGTCTGGAAGGTGCTTCTTTTGGGCTTGGAACCACTAGCGTTACCTGGACCGCAGTCGATATTAACGGGAATTCTTCTTCATGTTTCTTTGTCGTTGTAGTAGAAGATAGCGAACCGCCTTATTTTATATCTTGTCCGAATAATATTTATGAGAACAATACTCCCGGAGAATGTCACAAGCAGGTGAACTACACAGTTTCCGCAGCAGATAATTGCCCCGGAAATTTTTCAATGGTTCAGATCAGTGGGCTTCCCAGCGGTTCGGGATTTCCCATCGGGACGACACAAAACATCTTCATGGCAACAGATGCAGCGGGAAATACAATGCTGTGTGCCTTTTTTGTTACTGTTTTTGATAACGAATTTCCGCACCTAAACTGTCCCTCGGATATTGTTGCCTGTCAGGAGACAGGAATTGACGGGGCGTATATTTCTTACTCAGCGCCGGTGGGAACGGATAATTGCCCCGGCAGTGAGACAATACAAATAGCAGGGCTTGCCAGTAGTTCACTATTTCCGGTAGGCACCACGACAAATGTATTTGAAGTTACCGATGCCAATGGACTAAAAGATACCTGCAGCTTTGATGTCAGGGTAAATCCAAGGTATGTTATTAGTGAAAGCCACTCGATGGGTGATGGTGAAATATATACATGGCAGGGCAATAATTACAATACAGCAGGTTTGTACTATGCGTTTTATGAGACTGTTAATGACTGTGACAGTATTTATGTACTGAATCTTACAATACACGGATACACCATTAACGGTAAAACCCGTTATGCCGGTAAAGCAAACAGCGGTAATCCGGCACCCAATCCGGCAACTTATAGCCCGGACGTTTATAATATCGATAATGTTATTGTTATCCTGAAGAGCTATCCTCAGGATATTGAACTTGCAAGAGACACAAGCGATGCCATGGGTGGTTATCAGTTTTTGAATGTGATGAACGGCAATTATATGCTTTCCTATGATAAATATTCGGTCGATAGTATGCAATGGGGCAATGGAGTGGATGCAATAGATGTAACGTTATTGAAGTATTTTATTGGGATAGATACCGCTGCCGATCCCTCCCGTAAATTTTCTGAAAAATATAAAAATGCTTCCAATGTTGATAATAATATAGCGACTAATGCTATTGATATTTCAAGAATTAAAGCAAAAATTGGATCTCCATACTTGTTGATCAAGAATTTTCCCCAAGGCAACTGGGTTGCTCTTGACTCAGTAATTGCGGTTAACCGTTCCGATTTAAATATCAACCTGAAAACAATCTGTTATGGCGATTACAACGCTTCAAGTACTAAATACCGCGATTCAGTGCTCAACTGGAATATGGTCAAATCTATTCCTGAAAACATCATACTTGTTTCCAGCGATTTTATGGCGGTAAGTGACCCCGGGTATTTTGAGATTCCATTACGCATCAGCTCGAAGGTGAGGGATTTTTCAGCGCTGGGGCTTGAATTAAACTATCCGGGCCAGGAGTATCAGCTTGTGAATGCTTATATGGCAAGGAATACAAGCAATAATGCGCCTGTAAAGATTAATCCCGCACTGGACGAGATTATCGCGGATGATAACGACCTGCTGGTTACCGATGAAGCCGGCGTAATCAGAGTAGTTTATGCAACAACAAATCATTATAATGTTAATGCTAATGACGAAATTATCAGACTCGGATTCCGCGCACGTACAGATAGAAATGATCTTGTTGGGTCCGGATTTGAATTAAGCGGCACAGGTGTGATAGGTAATCAGTATGGCGAAGAAGATCCTGATGCATACCTGATCATGCCCAAATTTATTGTTCAGTCCGATCCAAATGATGCGGAACCGGGATTTGATTTTACCGCTTATCCCAACCCATTCAATAACAATGCTGACCTGGCTTATTCATTACCGGAGGACGGGAACCTAATAATAAATGTTTATAATGCCATTGGCGAATTAGTAAGCACCCTGGTGAATGAGGCTCAGGCATCCGGAAAACACAGGCTGACATATTCTGCTGAAACCTTATCGCCAGGGTTGTACATCTTCAAACTTGAGTTTACCGGACAAGGTAAATCAAAATGCATGGTGTTAAAACTTGTGCACTGACACTGCTGATTATAGGGCGTGCGGCATTAAGCTGCACGCCCAGTTCGGCGAAGGTTCCACCTTCGTCGTATATATGAATAAAGGCTGTGCCTTCAGAAAAGATTTGCTGTTAAAAATATTGCGGTACTCTGTACCTTATGTCGTGTTAACATGAATTTGCAGCTACAAATATGTCGGTACTCTGTACCTCACATCTACTCAATTATCATTCTGTTTGTAAAATACAATAGGGACAGCGCCCCGTTATATTTGTAGCAATTAATAATTCAATGAAAATAAGGTGCAGCGCATCGTAATATTTAATAACCCGTGATCGCAGGCATAATTTGATTGATGATAGCATAAGGTGCGTAGAACCTCTACAAGGTGCTATATTGTCATGAGGAAATTATTTCAATACTTTATCGCCTACGGCGAATTTTGCCCGTAAGCTTCAAAGTATTATTGGAGATGGTAAAATGAGTATGTGTTTTTCCTCGTTGAGGATATACACATACTTTTATTATGCCATCATTTAGAGGATCAACCTGAAAAGTTGAGGAGTTTATTTTTTAAGCATAAATATTTGATAACCTGAAAAGGAAAAATGAAACATTTTTTACTCCCGCGTTCGGCGAAGGTTCCACCTTCGTCAAATATATGAATACAGGCTGTGCCTGTAGAAAAAGTTGATTTTTTTTGTCTGTTCAAAACCAGGCGAATTTTCAAACCTCACGTTTCCTTCGTTCAAACACGAATTTTCTCATAGACACTAATTGAAGCCATTCCTGGTCTGGTGGCAGCGTAATGAAGTATTTTGTGCCCCGGATATTGCTTTACCGCGCAGGTCTCAATACTGTGGGCAGTAATGCATCCTCGGAATTGCGGATTTTGTCATTCATAAATTCAGGATATACGAGTATTCAAAATCTTTATTAATTACTTGCAAAAGCTTAAAAAGGGTATTATATTTATAAAACTAAAATATACTACCAAACGAACCTAAACAGGTAAATGATATTCTCTGACAATTTTTCGATTATTCAGGTTATTGGATTTATTATGGACAAAAAATAATTATTGAAATTTGATATCAGCCTATTATATAACGATGACAGTTCATAATCACAGTAATTGTTTTTGTAAGCTTTTTTATTAATTGACGTGTTTAAATAGATACATGAATTTAATTTGATATGGATATGAAGAAAAAACTCAAAACATTGGTTTTTATGTTGCTATTACCGGGTTTTTCGGTATTTGCCCAGCCGGATACAGGTTGGAAACCCATAGGCCTGACGATTAATGGCCGAAATATGCAGCAGGGTGTTGAAGCTTTTTATCAACTTACAAAATGCAACAATGAAAATGTTGTTTTCATAAAATTAGTTAATCACAATTCTTACAAAGTAATCTCAGAATGGAATGATGCTGTTTTTTCGAAGCAGTTGACCTGGCACAGCAACAAAAAGGAAGATAAGAGAAAATCGGTGGTTATTGACGGGAATAGTATGGTATTGGGTGATTGTTCCGGGAAAAGCCTGAAGGAACTGATGGTTAGAGTCGGAGATTTTATAGATAATATTGATAACTTTACCTTGTTTAAAGCAGAATCTTTTATCGTCACGGAGAATAAGAAAAAATAAAACAAAAATTATTTCTAAATGCCTGCCCGGTAACCGGGAGACCTTTCACATGATGCTTTTTATTAATAAATTCTTGTACCAATGAAAAATTTATACCGTACCTTGTTTTTAGTGTTTTTCTTTATAACGGCAGGCAGTTTGTCTGTTCTATCGCAAACGGCACATACTACAGTTACATATTCAGGTTTTCAGGCATGCGGAGGTTGTGCTGTATGTGGCGCTGACTATTGGTGTACCAACACTCCCGGAAGTTATTGCGGCGATACCCCGCCCTGTATTACCAAAACTTTTTTTGATCCGGTTCCTGCCGGAAATACGGTAACCAGTGTAACTATTAATTATTATACCGGAAGTTGTTATGGGGCGGCCATATATGGAACAATTAACGGATTTGCTGTTCCTGTGTCTTATGATGGAAATTCCGGTTGTTTGTGCAGTTCAAACCCGTGTGTGGTAACCTCTTCTGTAACGGCCAGCTACCCGTGTGGTTTGCCTGGTTATGTTTATGGTGGAAACAATACGTTTCAATTATGTTCAAGTAATGATATGTGTATTAACAGAGCGGAATTTGTATTCACATATTATCCGACAGAGATCGTTATCCCGACGATTACGCCTTCCGGCCCTACAACTTTTTGTCCGGGCGGGAGCGTAAGTTTGGATGCGGGTAGTGGTTTTGCGGCATATCATTGGAATACCGGGGAAACTACCCAGGCCATTACAGTTTCAACATCCGGCACTTATACTGTTTCGGTAACCGGTATTACAGGATGCACTACAAATGTAGCTTCTATTGATGTTACAGTCCAGGACAATCAGGTGCCTACCATCACATGCCCTGCAGATATTATTGTTGATAATATTTCCAATTTATGCAGTGTTGTTGTGAATTATGCGACGCCCACAGCAACAGACAATTGCCCCAGTGCCACCATTGAGCAAATAGCAGGCATTCCAAGCGGTGATTCCTTTCCGGTAGGAATCACGACAAATACATTCAGGGTGACCGATATCGTAGGCAATACAAACACATGTAGCTTTACAGTTTCAGTATACCCATTGCCCGAACCGATTACTGTTAGCGGAGGAGGAAGCCAGTGTGGGGGGAGTATGACGCTTACAGCCAGTAGCGATTCCGGGGTGGCAATATACTGGCAGGGGACAACAAGCAACGGCACATCATCGGATACTCCGTCAACAATGCAAGTCATTACAGCATCCGGAACTTATTATTTTAATTCCCTCACTTCAGATGGTTGTTGGACGGCATCGGAAGGCATTACAGCAACTATAGCCCCCATACCTCCCGACCCGGCAATAGTTGCAACACCATCTGCAGTTTGTTCCGGTGGCCCTTCTGTTTTATCGGCTTCGGTTCCGGGATCGGCTATATTATGGTATACAGGTTCCTGTGGGGGAACTTTAATAGGAATGGGTAATAATATAACCGTGAACCCGCTTACCGCAACAACCTATTATGCAAGAGCATACAGCTCTGCCGGATGCTGGTCAACAGGCTGTAACAGTATTGCAGTTACTATAAAACCCGATCCTGTTTCCGTGACGGTTAGCGGGGGAGGTACCATTTGCAGCGGCAACAGTGCTACACTGACAGCCACCGGAGGCACCGGCGGTACGATATACTGGCAGGGTACAAGCAGTAATGGAACGTCTACCAATACACCATCGGCCACTCAGAATGTGACAGCTTCGGGGACTTATTATTTCAGGGCATACAACGGTTGTGTTTGGGGACCTGAGGGTTCTGCGACTGTTACGGTCATTACTATTCCGGGCGTGGTAACTGTGAGTGGCGGAGGAAGTATTTGCAGTGGCGGTAGTGCTACTCTGGTAGCAGGTGGCGGCACCGGAGGCGCTATTTATTGGCAGGGTACAGTTAGCGGAGGCACCTCAACGCTAACACCGTCAACGTCACAAATAATATCTTCAACAGGCACCTATTATTTCAGGGCATATAACACCTGCGGGTGGAGTACACAGGGCAGTGCAACAGTCACGGTAAATGCGTTACCCGCAGCCCCATCACCTGCCGCTTCTCCCAATCCTTTGTGTTCCGGGGCTTCATCAACGTTGTCTGCCGCTGTATCCGGCTCAATCATTTATTGGTATACCGGATCCTGCGGAGGAATATCGATAGGGTCGGGGAGCCCTGTTGTAGTTTCCCCGACGTCTGCAACAACATATTATGCAAGAGCCTATAATGCCACGACGGGCTGCTGGTCCGGCAGTTGCGGAAGTGTTATTGTAGCAATGATTTCAAACCCGGGCGAGGTTACCGTGAACGGGGGCGGAACACAATGTACAAGTGCTACCTTAGCAGCCACCGGAGGCACTGGCGGAACCATTTACTGGCAAGGTACTACAGGTAACGGTACATCAACGGCCTCGCCTTCAACTTCTCAAACGGTGACAGCCTCCGGTACTTATTATTTCAGGGCTTATAACTCATGTTTATGGGGAACCCAGGGAAGCGCAACGGTGACAATCAATAATGTGCCGGGTGCCGTTATGGTGAGCGGAGGCGGAGGCGTGTGCAGTGGTAACAGTGCCACACTCACAGCCAGTGGCGGAACTGCAGGCACAATTTACTGGCAGGGCACGACAAGCGGTGGGACATCAACAGATACCCCATCAACAACACAGGTGTTTACGGCATCCGGTACCTACTATTTCAGAGCTCTCAATAATTGCGGATGGAGTGCCCAGGGAAGTGCAACGGTAACCGTCAACGCTTTGCCTGCCGATCCCTCACCGGCAGCCTCACCAGCTTCGATTTGTTCCGGAGGATCGACAACGTTATCGGCAGCGGTGGCATCATCTGTTATTTATTGGTATACGGGTTCGTGCGGGGGAACATTGATTGGCACAGGTAGCCCGAAAACCGTTTCACCGGCAGTCACAACAACGTATTATGCCCGTGCTTATAATGCCACAACAGGTTGCTGGTCATCGGGTTGCGGCAGCGTTACGGTATCCTTAAATGTCACACCCGGTGTAGTAACAGTCAGCGGAGGCGGCACGTTCTGCACCAGCGCTACGCTGACAGCAAGCGGTGGCACTGACGGAACCATTTACTGGCAGGGAACAACCAGCGGAGGCACCTCTTCGGCCACACCGTCAACATCACAGGTGGTCACGGCTTCCGGCACCTATTATTTCAGGGCATACAACTCATGCATATGGGGAACACAGGGTAGTGCTACTGTAACTTTAAGCTATGCCCCGGGGGCCGTGTCGGTGAGCGGCGCAGGAGGGATATGCAGCGGCAGTACTGCAACACTCACAGCGAGCGGTGGCACCGGAGGTGCTATATACTGGCAGGGCACGACCAACGGCGGCACCTCGACGGGTTCTGCTGCCTCAATGCAGACAGTTACAGCCACAGGTATCTATTACTTCAGAGCCTATAATAATTGCGGATGGGGAGCTCAGGGTAGTGCCGTTGTAAATGTAAATCCTTTACCCTCCGATCCGTCGCCTACGGCTTCGCCCGGATCGATCTGTTCCGGAGGATCAACAACATTGTCGGCCGCAGTGACATCATCAGTTATTTACTGGTATATAGGTTCCTGCGGGGGAACACTGATTGGCACGGGAAGTCCGAGAATTGTTTCACCGGCAGTCACAACAACATATTATGCCCGTGCTTATAATGCCACAACGGGTTGCTGGTCATCAGGCTGCGGCAGCGTTACGGTATCCTTAAATGTCACACCCGGTGTAGTAACGGTCAGCGGAGGTGGCACGTTCTGCACCAGCGCTACGTTGACAGCAAGCGGTGGCACTGACGGAACCATTTACTGGCAGGGTACAACCAGCGGGGGCACCTCTTCAGCCACACCATCAGCATCACAGGTGGTCACGGCATCCGGCACCTATTATTTCAGGGCCTATAACTCGTGTATCTGGGGTGCACAGGGAAGTGCAACAGTAACAATCAATAATGTACCTGCAATGGTTGCTGTGAGCGGAGGCGGTTCCATTTGCGGCGGTAACAGTTTAACCCTGACCGCTACTGGTGGCACGGGAGGAGTAATATATTGGCAGGGCACGACAAGCGGTGGCACATCAACATTTACCCCATCAACAACACAGGTGGTTACGGCATCCGGCACCTATTATTACCGTGCTAATAATGCCTGTGGATGGGGGGCGCAGGGCAGTACAACCGTTACAGTAAATGCGTTGCCATCTGATCCTACGCCGGCTGCTGCCCCGCTGGCGATCTGTTCGGGCGGGATATCAACATTATCTGCAACAGTATCCGGGGCTGTAATATATTGGTACACCGGTTCGTGCGGAGGAACGCTTATCGGAACAGGGAATACACTGCCCGTTACCATAGCAGCAACCACCACATATTATGCAAGGGCCTATAATAGCACTATCGGATGCTGGTCGGCTGGTTGTGGCAGTGTAACGGTAACCTTGGGTACGGTTAGCACCCCGGTACCGGTTGCCACACCATCTGCAATTTGTGAAAGCGGTTCTTCCACGTTAACGGCTTCTGTACCGGGTGCAACTATTAACTGGTACTCCGGAAGTTGTGGCGGTACTCCTATTGCTGCCGGAACCAACTCGGTAGTGGTGGCGCCTGCAACAACTACAACATACTATGCCAGGGCATACAGCGGTTCTTGTGCACCATCAGCCTGCGGAAATATTACAGTAATCATAGGTTCATACGTAACTCAGACAATTACAGGAGCATCACCAATTTGTGCCGGGGCGACGGCAACATGGGCAAGCACATCTCCGGGCGGAACATGGACAAGCTCAGATCCTTCAATTGCAATGATTGATATGCTCACGGGGACTATAACCGGTATTGCTGCAGGAACAGCCCTGATAACATATTCAGTGACAACAGGCGGATGCATAAACACTGCAACGAAAACCGTGACTATTGAGGCTCCGAATTCACAGGTAATATCGGGGACAACGCCGTTGTGTATTGGCTCTGCAGCTATTTGGACAAGCACCAACACAGGCGGAACCTGGGGTAGCTCCAATTCGGGGGTAGCTACAATCAATCCCTCCACCGGGCTTGTAACCGGTATTGCTGCAGGAACAGCCCTGATAACTTATACTGTAACAACAGGCGTCTGTGTTAATACAGCAACAACAACAGTGACCATTACGGCGCCTATCACACAAACAATTACGGGGACAAATCCGTTATGTATAGGCTCCACAGCCACCTGGTCGGGCACTTCAACAGGCGGCACATGGTCAAGTAGTGAAGCCGGTGTTGCCTCCATTAACCCGGCTACAGGCCTGATTACCGGCGTAACAGTAGGAACATCTGTAATTACTTATACCGTGACTACAGCCGGAGGATGCGTCAGTACGGCAACAAGGACAGTTACAGTAACCACGAGTGTGCCTCAAACCATTACAGGGAATACACCAATATGTGTTGGTTCTTCAACCACCTGGACGAGTACCACACCGGGAGGAATATGGTCAAGCGAAAATCAGGGAATAGCCGCATCTTCACCTTTGACAGGAAGTATAACTGGTGTGTCGGCAGGAACTTCATTAATTTCATATGCGGTTACCACAGGCGGGTGTGTAAATACTGCCACGCAAATTATAACGGTAATACCGGCTAATACAATAACTCCGGCCAATAGTGGGACGCAGGTCGTAAATATCAACACACCGGTTACCACTACGAACTTCACAACAACAGGAGCTACAGGGGCTACTGTTGCGGGTTTGCCGGCAGGTGTCATTGGTAACTGGGCATCAGATGTTGTAACCATCAGCGGAACACCATCAGAATATGGGACATTCACTTACACGGTAACAACTATCGGAGGGTGCGGCCCCGTGACTGCTACAGGAACAATAATTGTTACCACGCCATATCCTTCGATAGCCACCATTGGTTCTGTTTCCGGCTTATGCCCCGGCGATCCTGCCGTTGTTGATATTACACTGAATAATTTTATCGACGATTTGGTTGCTTTCCAGTTTACAATCAGGTACGATACCAATTACCTTCATCTTGAAAGCATTTCAGATTGGGCCGCAGGAATAACAGGAGTTGGTATTTTACATTACTACTACGGAAGTATCGATGCTATTACATTTACCTGGTTTGATGAGCCCGTCTTTGTTAATAATTTATTTTTCAGGTTGAATTTTATTTATAAAGCCCCGACAAGCGGGTGTCATCCTGTGGTGTGGTCAGATGTTCCAACACAGCGTTTATTCGGAGATGAATATTTTAATGAAATTGGGGTTACATACCTTGATGGATCAGTATGCGGTCCCGATCCGGAAACGATCAGCGGAACACCGGCCATCTGTTTGGGTTCAGCAACCAGCTGGGTAAGCACAACCGGCGGCGGAACCTGGACCAGTTCAAACCCTGCTGTTGCCACCGTTGATGGTTCATCCGGATTAATAACCGGAATTACTGCGGGGTCCTCAGTTATCACTTATACCGTGACCAAAGACGGATGTGTCATTACTGCAACGAAAACCGTTACGGTGAATGTCCCTGCTGCTCAGACAATATCAGGAAATACTTCTGTATGCGTTGGTTCAGTGTCAACCCTTTCAAGTACTACTGCCGGCGGATCATGGACAAGTTCTGATCCGTTGGTAGCTTCCATCGATGTTACAACAGGCATTTTAAATGGAATTTCCTCTGGAACATCATTAATTACCTACTCGGTGATTGATGGTCTTTGCCCTGTAACTGCCACACAAATAGTAACAATATCAGAATCGGTTCCCCAAACTATAACAGGAACGGCTTCCATCTGCATTGGCGGTTCTGAAACCTGGTCAGGCACCACCGCTGGTGGTACATGGTCGGGCTCTGACCCTGCTGTTGCTGCTGTTGATCCTGCTGCTGGTGTTGTTACAGGTATTGCCGCCGGAACATCCTTAATAACATATTCGGTAACTACCGGCGGTTGCGTGAATACTGCTGTTCAGACAGTAACAGTAATTGCTCCGCTTCCCCAGACCATAAGCGGAACAACTCCGATATGCCTTGGTGCATCCGAAACATGGACAGTTACCACTTCGGGCGGAACATGGACAAGTTCGGATCCATTGATAGCAGAGGTTGACCCTTCGTCAGGTGTCGTGACGGGTATTTCTGCAGGAAGCGCAATAATTACATATTCAATAACCACATCAGGTGTTTGTGTAAATACAGCCACACAAGCCGTATCCGTGACAGCTCCGGTATCTCAGATCATCACTGGAACAACACCATTGTGTGCTGGCTCCACAGCGGTATGGTCGGCAACGACAACAGGCGGAATATGGACAAGCGCAACTCCCTCAGTCACCGATATTGATGCAAATTCAGGGTTGATCACTGGGGTATCCGCCGGAACTTCGGTAATCACTTATACTTTGATTTCTGCTGAAGGATGTGTCACTATTTCCACTGAAATGGTAACCATAACAGATCCGGTAGCGCAGACGATAACCGGGGCGGCTTCTTTGTGCACAGGTTCAACAGAAACCTGGACCAGTACTACCATAGGTGGAACCTGGGCAAGCGGCTCTCCCGGCGTAGCTACTATTGATGCGGTTTCAGGCCTGATAACCGGCGTATCGGAAGGAACCGCAGAAATCACATATTTGGTTACGACATCGGGCGGTTGCGCAAATTTAATATCGCAAACGGTAACTGTAAAGGACCCTGTAACACAGGTGATATCCGGAACTGCGTCAATATGTGTGGGTACGGTTACTTTGTGGACAAGTACAAATTCCGGTGGAACCTGGTCAAGTGGAATGCCCGGTATTGCTGATGTTGATGCAGGCTCTGGCCTGGTTACAGGTATTTCGGCAGGGACTTCTGAAATAATTTATACTGTTGACATAGGAGGCTGTGTTAATACGGCAACCCAAACGGTTACTGTTTTGGATACCGTTTCACAGCCGGTCATAGGAACAACACCTCTTTGTGTCGGTGCATCAGCCATATGGGCGAGTGCAACTTCAGGCGGGACATGGACAAGCGGCGATCCCGGCGTAGCGATTGTTGATGCCGCATCGGGTTTAGTAACGGGTTTATCTGCCGGGACCTCGGTGATTACTCATGCCGTGACCGCTGTGGGGGGCTGTGTGTATATTGCAAACCAAACAGTGACCATAACTGCTCCTATTACTCAAACGATTGCCGGAGCGACAACCCTTTGTGCAGGCCACACGGCAACACTAATCAGTACGACTTTGGGAGGTAACTGGACAAGCGGATCGCCGGCAGTTGCTTCTATTGATGAAGCAACAGGATTATTAACAGGCCTGTCCGCAGGATATGTAGTGATTGGGTATAATGTTGCCGTTGGAGGCTGTGTTAATACGGCTACACAAACGATAACTATTACAGCTCCCATTCCTCAGGTGATTTCCGGAAGTAATCCGTTATGTGTTGGCTCATCGGCAATATGGACCAGTACAACTCCCGGAGGAACGTGGTCAAGCAGCGATCTGATGTCAGCCGGTATTGACAATGTCAGTGGCCTGGTGATTGGTATGTCGGCAGGGACCTCTGTCATCACGTATACCGTCACCACTTTCGGAGGATGTATCATTACTGCAACAAAAACGGCAACTGTTTTAAGCCCTGTTACGGCAACCCTGAGCGGAGGAAATTCTCCGATATGTGATAAAACAAATCCGGGAATTTTTACCGCGTCAGCTTCGGGAGGAATGGGTACTTATACCTATCAGTGGTATAAGACTTCAACAGGAATGGTTAATGGCGCGACAAACAGCACTTACAATCCCGGCATGATGAGCTCCAGCAATGGCTTCTATTGCAGGGTAACCAGCAACCCCTGTGCTTCGGTCAATACACCAACGTTCTATGTTGTTGTTACTCCACAGGTCGGGACGCCGACACCAATCACGATATCATCGGGAACAGAACCTGTTTGCCAGCTGTCGAATAATTCGACTATTACAACGTATCATACCACAGCAACAAACAATCTCGGGTTTCATTGGTCAATAAGTAACCTTGCTGCAGGCAGTATTGATACGGCTACAGGTGTGATGACATGGGCTGATGGATTTTATGGAACCGTGAATATCCAGGTGTTTGCACGAGGATGCGGCTTGCTCTCGCCCCAGGTTACAAGGACCGTAACTGTAACTATGATTCCTTTAGCTGAAGCGGGAACAATAGCTATCTACACCGGAACTCCTGTAATGATCGGCGATGCCGGCAATGGTCCGGGAACCATAAGCTGGGCGCCGGCTGCAGGGTTAAATAGTACGGCTATTGCACAGCCAACAGCATCACCGGCAGCCACAACCACATATACCTTATCCATTAATAATAATGGTTGCATATCCACCGATACCGTAACAGTTATTTACATGGTTACAGGTCACAATATTAGCGGGAAAACCCGTTATGCCGGAAAAGCAAATAACGGGAATCCTGTAACCAATCCTCCGTATTATAATTCCGTAATATATGATATCGATAATGTAATCGTGAAACTGAAAAGTTACCCAGCAGGGCTTGAACTGGCGCGGGATACGAGTGACGCTCTGGGAAATTATCAATTTACCGGTGTGCTGGATGGCAATTATATGCTTTCCTATGATAAGTATACCGCAGATACCATGCAATGGGTAAATGGCGTGGATGCCATCGATGTGACGTTGCTAAAATATTTCCTGGGTATTGACACACTTGTCAATCCATCGAGATGTTTTTCAGCAAAGTATAAAAAGGCCGCCAATGTTGATAATAATTCCTCTATCAATGCCATTGATATTTCCAGAATAAAAGCGAAGATTGGCTCACCGTATCTTACCAGTAAAAACTTCCCGAAAGGTAACTGGGTTGATCTCGATACCGTTGTTACCATGGCGGGCTCGGACCTGAATATTGACCTGAAAACAATCGGCTATGGTGATTACAATGCCTCAAGCAGCAAATACCGCGATTCAACGGTAAACTGGAGTATGGCCAAATCGATCCCTCAGAATATCATTGTTGTTTCTGATGAATACGTTACAACCAGCGATCCTTCCTATTTTGAAATTCCTTTGCGTATCAGCACGAAGATGAAAGAATTTTCAGCGCTGGGGCTTGAATTAAACTATCCGGGCAATCATTATCAATTGGTGAGTGCTTCAATGGCAAAGAATAAAAAAGCCATAACGAAAATTAATCCCACACTCGATGAAATTATCACCGAGGATAATGATTTGCTTGCAACGGACGAAAATGGCGTGATAAGGGTGGTATATGCCACTACCCATTATTACGATGTTGATGCAAACGATGAGATAATAACCCTTGGTTTCCGTTCTGTAAAGGAACTGACGGCGGGAGAATTTGATTTTGAATTAAACGGCACGGGTGTGATAGGAAATCAGTATGGCGAAGAAGATCCTGATGCATACCTGGTCATGCCAAAGGTATTTTTACAAGGCGATGGTTTAGAAACGGGATTTGATTTTTCGGGTTACCCGAATCCATTTGATGGAGAGGTAATATTAACGTATATATTGCCTGAAGAGGGATTAGTAAAGCTTAACGTCTATAACTCTATTGGCGAACAGGTAGGAATATTGACTAATGAATTAAATACAAGCGGAAAGCATGTGCTTACTTTTTCTGCCGAAAACCTGCCTGCAGGCATGTACACGTTCAAACTTGAGTTTACCGGACAAGGTAAATCAAAATGCATGGTGTTAAAACTTGTGCACTGACACTGCTGATTATAGGGCGTGCGGCTTTAAGCTGCACGCCCTTTAATCAGTCAGTACGGCAACCTCTCCATCCGGGCATAGTTACCATGCCTGCCCACATTATATAACACACATAAGACCATAAAAATTCACTTACTTTTATAAAATTATGTATTATCTTTATATTTCGATTATTAAAATTTGGATAAACAGTTCCAGAGAAACAATAAATGTAGAACTAAAATCATGAAGAAAACATTAATTAGCATTATTTTGATGACTTTAATAGCGCCATTAAATGCCCAAACGTATTATCCATTTCCTACCGATACAGCCCAATGGAGCGTTATTCATGCTATATCCTATCCGACTCCTGGCCCTAATATAGTTAATACAATTCATCAAAACCTCCGAGGCGATACAATTATTAATGGAAAAACCTATTATAAAATTTATGAAACTTACTTTGAAGATTATTTTTTGCCTAACCAATATTTAAAATGCTTTATAAGAGAAGACACTTCAAAAAAAATTTATATTAAATACCCTGTCAACGCCCAGGATTTTCCAGACACATCAGAGTTTGTACTTTATGATTTTAATTTGGCTGTCGGAGATACATTTTGTACTAAAATGGAAGCAATAACAGGAACAATTCAACAATGTAGATTTAGATTAGATAGTATTGGTTCAATTAATACAAATACAGGACATCGTAAAAAGTACATTTTCACTTTTATTTCTTTTGGAACTGAACCTCCTGTGAATTGTTTTGGAACTCAATTATATTGGATTGAAGGAGTCGGGTCAATGATTGGGCCCTTTTATAACGAAATGTTCAAGTATTGTCAATCGGAAGGAATTAGTGTCCATTACAACTTAATCTGTTATCAAGAGAATTTCAACTATATTATTGGAGGAGCTGATTGCCATATTATTACCGGAATGCAAGAAAAAGAGCGGGCTAAGTATTATATTAATGCATATCCTAATCCTGCTAACGAAACCATTTCATTTGTTTATGAAATCCCTGAAAATTACAAAAATGCATCTATAAAAATTTATAATATCATAGGTGTCCTTTGTGCGGAATACCCAATAACTCCAAATGATAAAGGAATGAATATTAATTTAAAAAACTTTGATAGTGGAGTTTATTTTTATACATTATTTTTCAATAAAAATGAATATTTTAAAAACGAATTATTAATTGTTAAATAGTTCTATAAACGAAATATTGGAAAAAAACTTAAAAACCTGTAATATTAAAGTAATTTATAAACCCCCGTTCGGCGAAGGTGGAACCTTCGCCGAATATATGAATACAGGCTGTGTCTGCAGAAAGAAGTAATAAAAGTTATTTTTTTGTGGAAAACAGTTTCATAAAACTGGCATTAGCCAGTAAGAATAGATACGACTTAGGCAGGAGCCTAAGCCGAACAGGGCTTGAAGTAGAAATGTTGGTAATGGAAAGGAAGGCTTTAAGATGAAATAAAGATGATAGTAGGGACAAAAATGCACGCGTTGCTCCGAAGGAGCGCCTATGGCGCAAACGCGCGCGACCAAAGACCATAAAAATTCATTTACTTTTATAAAATTATGTATTATCTTCACCAAATAATTTTTTATCTAAATATGAAAACAAAAATCCTATCATTAATTTTAATGATAATCTGGCAAGCTGGTTTTACACAAATTGTTTTTGAGCAAACTTATGGTGGGTCAAATTCTGATTGGGGGACAGATGTTCAGCAAACCTCGGATAATGGTTATATTGCCACTGGAGCTTCTTGTAGTTACGGTGATGGAAGCAAAGATGTTTATTTGTTAAAAACTGATAAATATGGCAATATTATTTGGTTTAAAACTTACGGAGGATATGGATATGATATTGGAATTTCAGTGAAACAAACGATGGATGGAGGCTATATAATAACAGGAAGTACATCCAGTTATGGAGCCGGTACAAGTGATGTTTATCTTATTAGAACAGATGAGCATGGTGATACTATTTGGACAAGAACATTTGGAGGTACCTACGATGATGCGGGTTATTCTGTTTTAGAAAATCAAGATGGTAGTTTTATAATAGTTGGAAATACCTTAAGTTTTACAAATAATTTTTCAGCTGTTTATATCATTAAAACCGATGAAAACGGAAATCTTCTTTGGCAAAAATCTTATGAAAAGTCAGGATCTAGTGGAGCAGGTGGATTACATAAAATTTATAGAGGTTACATTATTGCCGGTTCTACAGGAAGTTCTCAATCGTCAATGTTTTATATGTTAAAAATTAAAGAAACCGGTGATACAATCTGGACCAAAACATATGCAATTCCAAATTGCAAAGTAGGTGCAAGATGTATTGTTGTTACCCCAGATAATGGATTTGTTTTAGGAGGCAGTATAACATATTCTAGTGGCGATGCGGATCTTTGTTTAATGAAAACTGATTCTAATGGTAATTATTTATGGTTTAATAAATACGGAGGAACAGGTGTACAAATGGGAGGAAATTTCTGTCAAACAAATGATAATGGGTTTGTAATTACCGGAATGACAGGTGATATAGGAAAAGGTGATTATGGTATTTCTGATTTAAATGCAGAGCCAATAATTTTTAATAGATCAAAAGAAAAAATTACAAATGGCAACTTAATACTACTTAAAACAAATAGTAGCGGGGATTCCCTCTGGTCAAGAACATACGGTAATAATAATAATGATTTTGGAAATTCCATTAAAGCAACTGTTGATAATGGATTTATCATTTGCGGTGGTATGACAACTGGCTCAAATCAGGATTTATCCCTAGTCAAAACAGATTATTTAGGATTAACAAATATTTCTAATGATTACGCAAATGAAATGGATTTTAAATTATACCCTAACCCTAACAATGGACTATTTCAACTTCAATCCGCGATTTATTACAATAGCCGTGTAAATGTTAAAATATTAAATTATTCTGGCCGAGTTATTTTAAGTAAAACAATTAACTTGAATGAAAAAAATCAAATGGATTTAACAGAATATGGAAGCGGTTTGTATTTAATGCAATTTATCTATAATGACGGATCAACAGTTTCACATAAAGTAATTGTTCAAAATTAAAAAAATGTAACATGAAAACACAAAGGTATTTTGTTATATTATTTATCATTTTTATCCCCATATATGGTCATCCCCGTTAGGCGAAGGTTTCACCTTCGTCGAATATTATGTGAATACAGGCTGTATCTGCAGAAAAGATTTGCTGCTAATACAAATATTGCGGTACTCTGTACCTTATTTCGTGTTAACATGAATTTGCAGCTACAAATTTATCGGTACTCTGTACCTCACTTCTACCCGTTCGGCGAACGGTTCCACCTTCGTCGAATATATGAATACAGGCTGTGCCTGCAGAAAGGATTTGCTGTTAAAAATATTGCGGTACTCTGTACCTTATTTCGTGTTAACATGAATTTGCAGCTACAAATATGTCGGTACTCTGTACCTCACTTCTACTCAATTATCATTCTGCTTGTATACAACAGGGGCAGCGCCCCGTTATATTTGTAGCAATTAATAATTCAATGAAAATAAGGTGCGGCGCACCGTAATATTAAATAACCCGTGATCACAAGTATAGGGTGTATAACCTCTACGAGGTATTTTTCAACATAAGGTTGTTTTTTCAATACTTTATCGCCTACGGCGAATATAGCCCGTAGGGCTTCAAAGTAATATCGGAGATGGTAAAATGAGTATGTATTTTTCCTCGTAGAGGATATACAAATACTTTTATTATGCCATCATTTAGTCTGGTGGCTCCGTTCGGCGAACGGTTCCACCTTTGTTGAATATATGAATACAGGCTGTGCCTGCGGAAAAGGTAATTTTTTTGTCTGTTCAAAACCAGGCGAATTTTCGAAATTCGCACATTATAACCTGTAGTTTATAACTTGAGTGTTTAAAAAGACATTAAACAAAACAACTTTTATTGCTTCTGGAAAACAGCTAAGGTTACTCCCATTCCTTTTCATCAATATCTTCACCGTGAAAAATGCTCAGGTAGTTTTTATAACGGGATTGGCTTACTTCGCCTTTCTCCAAGGCTGATTTTACCGCGCAGTCCGGCTCATTGATGTGGGTACAGTTGTAAAATTTACATTGGTGTAGCAGCCTGAAAAACTCGGGAAAATAATGTGTCAGGTCTTCGCGTTTAAAGTCGATCAGCCCGAATTCCTTGATCCCGGGAGTGTCGATGATATATCCGCCGCATTGCGGGCAGATCATTTCGGTAAAAGTGGTTGTGTGCTTTCCTTTGAGGAAAATTTCTGATATTTCGCCGGTTTTGAGGTTCAGCGCAGGATCGATGGCATTGATGAGAGCGCTTTTGCCTACCCCCGAATGCCCCGAAAACAAGTTTATTTTTCCGGCCAGCATCGTGCGGAGGTCTGCGATATTGTCGCCGCGCAATGCAGAAACTTGGACACAACGATACCCGGCACCGGTATATATTTTTACCAGCTCGTTATGGTATTGCCACAGGCCATCGTCGTAAAGGTCAATTTTATTAAAAATCAATGTTGCCGGAATATGATATGCTTCGGCTGTTATGAGAAAGCGGTCGATAAAGCCGGTTGATGTGCGTGGACGTGCAAGAGTAACTACCAGGTAGGCCATGTCGATGTTGGCGGCAATGATATGAACCTGTTTTGATAATTTTTTTGATTTACGTATGATGTAATTTTTGCGGGGCTCTATTTTGTCGATCAGGCCGACGTTTTCATTGCCGGATACAGAAAACTCAACATTATCGCCAACAGCCACGGGATTGGTGGCTTTCAGCCCTTTGATGCGGTACTGCCCCTTAAGCTTGCATTCGTATTTTTTTCCGTCGGGCGTCCGCACAGTGTGCCAGCTGCCTGTTGATTTTACAATGATACCTTTCAAAGCAGGTTATTTGAAATTATAATGCTTTCTGACCGGCTTTTTTACATTCCAAACGCACTTCAAACCTTCTTTAAAAGTAACGAAATCGCCGGCAGTGATGGAAAAATTACCTTCGGGAGTTTCAACCAGGATATCGCCTTCCAGAACCAGACATTCTTCTTCGGAATCGTAGTACCAGTCGAAACGGGAGATTTCCTTTGTCCATATGGGCCAGGAACGTATATTTCTTTTTTGGATTTCTTCTTCCGTGAGTTTTTTAATGATGATTTGTTCCATGAGGTAAAGTGTTTATAAATTCAATGAAAAATAAATTTCACAAAATTGCTTGTTTTAGCGAAATCACTATATTTGCTTCAAAATTAATAAAAAATAAACTATGAAAAAATCATTACGCTACTTTGTTTTTGCAGGCCTTTTATTGTTTTTCTCAGGCTTTGCTTATGGTCAATGTACTCCTGATCCTGCTGTAACCGATCCTGAAGGTGACGGGCAGTTAGTTCCCGACACCATTGAAGTTTGGGAAAATTCATCAGCTAACCTCACCCTTACCATTATTTGCCCAGATACAGCAAGCGTACCGCCCAGCGGACACATCAATCTGCATCATATTACCGTTAAAAGCTTACAAAATAAACCGGCATGGCTTAATTATGCCTGTAATCCTTCAACTTGTGAATTTCCGGCAGGCACACCCGAATGTGTTTTAGTTACGGGACCTGTTCCTGTGGGAAGCGCCGGATATTATTCAATAGATGTTATTATTGATGTTTATATGGATTTGGGCGGAGTGCCTATTTTAGTGCAGTCAAATTATAACAGCGGTATGCCCCTGGTTGTTTGGGTACACCCCGAAGGTTATAATGTAGCTGAATTTGAATACCAGGGATTTGGCCTGCTTCCCGCTCAGCCGAACCCCTTTAATTCTACAACCAAGTTAGGATGCTACACAGAAACTCCGCAGAATGTCACTTTCAAGGTTCTTGACATGGTAGGCAAGGAAATGTACTCCGAAAAGACATTAACCCAGGCTGGAGAAAATTATTTTACCTTTGACGGTAGCAGCCTCAACGATGGAATATATTTTTATACTGTAACCGACGGACAGAATCGTGTTATTACCAAGAAGTTTGTGAAATCAAGATAGTTTGATTTTTGAAAAATAAAAAGAGCGGCTATTCTCATGGCCGCTCTTTTTATTTTAAGCCTTTAACGTGTGGTTTGCCTGCAATAAAATCTTTCAGGTAGAAAGGCTCGAAATAAGCCACATCTTCAAAATCGTGGTTTTTAAATTTTTGAAGGGCAGGAATGATCATATATTTTGCCGAGGGAAGAAAATGATCGAGAAAATGAATCTCCCGGTTTTTTTCAAACAGGGGCTTGCATTTTTCCATACCATCGCCAAAAAGCAAGAGTTGCTTTCCTTCTGTCAAATCTGCAAAAAAATTCTCATGCATAATTTCGGCAGCAGGTGAATGAATAACATCCATTTTGTGGCTGTAAATGGCGTAATATACTTCCATGCGTCGTGCATCAAGCATGGGGCACAACAAAGTTGATGCATCAAGATCCGGTAATTGTTCTGCGGCACCATAAGCCATAGCCGTCAGAGTTCCTACGCTTATCAACGGCTTATTCAGCGCATAACACAAGCCCTTGGCCACCGAAACTCCAATACGAAGCCCCGTGTAGGAGCCGGGCCCTTTGCTTACGCAAACGCCATCAAGCTCATTGAGATTCTTTCCCGTCTCTGAAAAAATTTCTTCGATAAAAACAGTCAGGAGTTCGGAATGAGAATTGGGATTGCGTGTTTCACGCCAGGCAACGAGCTTATGATCTTCGGATAATGCAACGGAACAGATGCTTGTTGCGGTTTCTATATGTAATATCAGCGACACGGAACAGTAATTTATTTTTTCACTTCTTTGACCAATTCTTTTTTATCCACTTTTTTAACCGTGGCGTTATCTTTAAGCGTCTTGGTAATGGCCACATACGGAGCAGTCACCACTTCGTCATTTTCCTTTAACCCGCTGAGGATTTGAATATAGGTATTATCCTGTATCCCCGATTTTACTTTGACCAATTTCACTTTTTCGTCGGCATAAAGAAAAACATATTCCGGTGCAGGTTCCGCGTGGTCAGCTTTTTTCTCCTTAGCCTCTGCGTCGTCGGTTTTTGGCTTGAAATCTTTAAACTCTTTGTTGGTGGTGTCTTCCCTTACGGTAACGGCCTGGATAGGCAATGATAATGCTCCCCTGACGGTTTCAGTCTGTATGTCGACAGTGGCCGACATTCCGGGCCTGAAAGGAGAGAGGTTGGGATGTTCAGGTTTGATCAGATCCATATAGCTCTCGCGTAAAATGCGGATCTTAACGGTGAAGTTCGTCACCTGGTCGGTGGTAAGCCCTGTCGTTTCTGCCGAATTGGCTATTTCCGTTACGATTCCCTTGAATTTGCGGTTTTGGTATGCATCAACTTCTATTAGTGCAGTATCGTTAAGTTTTACCCTGACGATGTCATTTTCATTTACATCAACACTTACTTCCATTTCGTTGAGGTTTGCAATGCGCATAATTTCAGTGCCGGCAAACTGGGTGGTTCCTACAACGCGCTCGCCCAGTTCCACATTCAGTTTTGAAATTGTTCCGTCCACAGGGGAATAGATGTTGGTTTTGGCGAGGTTTTCCCGGGCTTCCTTAACGGACGCATTGGTGCTTTGTACATTGTATTGTGCGGCATTATATTGTTCTTCCGCGGCAGTAACTTCTTCCCTGGCTACATCAAAGGCTGTTTTGGCTGCATCAAAATCAGATTGGGAGATGGCATTTTGTTTAAACAATGCTTCGTTGCGGTCGAAAGTTAACTTGGCGTTTATGTACTGTGATTTTACTTGTGCCAGCCGGGCTTTGGCATTGGCCTCATTGGCCTTTTGAGAGTTCAGTGCGGCCTGCATCTGCTCATAGTTCGATTCATAAATGTCGGGTTTTATTTTTGCCAGGAGGTCACCTTTTTTTACTTTGTCGCCTTCTTTAATATTCAATTCAACCACCTCGCCTGATACATCAGGAGAAATTTTCACCTCCACCTCGGGTTGGATTTTACCACTGGCCGATACAGTTTCAATGATCGTCCTTTTGGTGACTTTTTCAGTAGAAACTTCTGTTTTATTGCTTTTTCCGATACAACCGGTCTTTTTTCCTACAGCAAGAAGGATGATGATAATTACGGCTCCGATAATCGAAAAGCGTGTGATTTTTTTCTTTTTCATAGAAACAAAATTTACTTAAGTGTAAGGTTTTTTCCCTGGTAAAAATCAAGAACCTTTATTCTGAAAGCATATTCATATTTAGCCTGCAGTAGGTCAGATGCGGACTTGGCCAGCTTGTTTTTGGCATCGTTATAATCAAGTGAGTTTACCATGCCAACATCAAACTTTTGTTGTGTATATTTGAATGATTCCGTCAGGGCGTCGACGGCTTTAAGATTTGCATTATAACGGTTCAATGCCGCGTTGGCATCGGCATAAGCCTGCTGTATGGTTTTTAAAAGCTGGTTTTTTGTGTTCTGAAGCGTTAGCTCTGCATTGGCAAGTGAAATTTTTGATGTGCCAATCATGGTGTTGGTTTGCCATTTATTAAATATGGGGATGTTGATATATAATCCGATAGAACTATTCAAATTATTATCGAGCTGCTTCCAGAACTTTATTTTTTCATATGAGTATTGATATAGTGGCGTGTAAACCCCTTCACCTGATTGGGTTACCCCAAAAGGTATCAAACCTGAAGATGTAGTATCTTTGATCTGCTTACTGGCCCCCGAATAGCCGGTACCGTATGATCCGCTAAGCGAGATGGTCGGGCTCATCATTCCCCATGAAATCTGCAAACCTTTTCTGGCGCTCTGAATTTTCATTTCGGCGCTTTTTATATCGGGTTGTATGGCGCAGGCCTTATTGTAGATTTCATCAACCTGCTGCATTAACGAATTTGCGTCGGGTAATGCCAGTGAGGGTTTTTCTATTTCGAATCCCTGTGTGCCCGGTAAATCAAGGAATTGTGCCAGCGACAAATAGGCAAGGTCAAGCTGATTTTGAGCCGTCACAACCTGTAGCTCATCGGCAGCTTCCTGGGCTTCAATCTGCAGCAATGTTCCTTTGGCAATTGTCCCGACAGTATATAATGCCTCTGTCCGTTCCAGCTGTTGCCTGGTTATGGTGAGCTGGCTTTTTGATGTTTCAAGAAGCTCGGTATTATACAAGATCTGGAGGTAAGCTGTGGCAATGGTCAGCGAAATATCGTTCTTCATTTTCTCAAGATCATATTTGCTGGCAAGAAAATCATATTGCTTTTGCTTTAATCCGTTAAGCAGCTGAAGCCCGCTGAACAAAACTACATTACTGCTCAGGTAAAAGTTATTCGACTGTACGGTTTGCGAAGCAAAACTGTTAGTGTACATATCAACCGTCTGGCCGTTGTTGTAAACATGATTGGCGCTGGCATTTATCGACGGAAATAAAGATGCTATGCTCTGGTTATACTGTAGTTTGGAAACAGCCGTGTTTAGTTGCTGCTGTTTAATCTGTATGTTGTTTTCCAACGCATGGGAAATACAATCTTCCAGCGTCCATATCTTTTGCGAAAAAACACAGGTCGAAAAAATCAGCAAGGTGATTATGGTCACAAAAAAATGTTTTTTCATAAAACAGGCATTATGTCACAAAGATAGAAATCTTTTAATTTGTCATCAGGCACAATAAATTAAATATTTGTGTATTGCCTGTTGATAAAGATTATTGTTAATACTTTTGTCAACAGGTCTGTTTTTACCTGCATCATGATATTTAGATAAGACGGATTTTATAAAACTCAGGCAAAGACACCCTAAAATACATCATTTTTATAAAGATGGATAAGTACAAAAATAGCAGGACATTTAGAAATTGTTTTGAATTTATCTTTTAATATCTTTATGCGTCTTTTTTGCTGCAACTTCGTTAGATTTTTTGACATAGGATAAACTATGTCTGCAAAATCTGCCTCGTTTCGCTAAAAAATCCATCATAAATCTTATTTAACATAAAATCAAAACAGTTTCTTAGCAAAAAGAATTAATTTTATTTCATTATCAGAAAATTGAAAATCGCGGATAAACCTGCATAAGTAAATTAAATAGCAAAGAATCATGAAAAGAAAAATCATTCATTCTGTATTCGTATTGATAATGGCATTTATAACCCTGCCTGTATTTGGTGCAAAGGCGGTGAGCGACTCGGTAGATGTCTTAAATTACAGCATTAATCTTAACCTGGTGCACTTGTCAACACAAACGATCAAAGGATATACATCACTTCAGATTACCCCGCGGGTTAATAATCTTTCGCTGATAAAACTCGATCTTCTTGAACTGGACATTGATTCTGTTTATTTTCAAAATAGCAAACTGACAACCTTTGCCTATAACGATACTGTTATCCGGGTATATCTTCCTGCAGCTTTGAATATAAATGATACGGTAAGGCTTACTGTTTATTATCATGGTGTGCCGCAGGAAGATGGTTCGGGGTGGGGCGGATTTTATTTTACCAGCGACAGCTCTTTTGCATATAATTTAGGTGTAGGGTTTCAGGCGGTGCCTCATAATTTTGGAAGGGTTTGGTTCCCGTGCATCGATGATTTTGTCGACAGGGCAACATATGATTGTTATATAACAGTTAAGAATGATAAAAAAGCAGTTTGCGGCGGCACCCTGATGTCGGTGACGGATAACGGCGACAACAGCACGACATACCACTGGAAGATACATTCAACGATACCCTCGTACCTGGCTTCAGTGGCTGTGGGAAACTATACGGCGGTGACCGATACATTCAACGGGGCGTTGGGAAAGGTGCCGGTTAATCTTTATGCAAGGCCGTCGGATACCAATGCAGTAAAAGGTTCATTCATCAACCTGAAACAGATATTAGCGGCATATGAAAGCCGTTTCGGGCCTTATAGGTGGGAGCGTGTTGGCTATGTGGGCGTGCCCTTTGATGGCGGGGCCATGGAGCATTCAACGAATATTGCGTATCCATTGTCGTGCATCAATGGCAACCTCGATTATGAATCGCTGTATGCGCATGAGTTATCGCATCAGTGGTTCGGCGACCTGGTCACCTGCAGCACCGCGCTGGATATGTGGATCAACGAAGGCTGGGCAAGTTATTGCGAATCGGCATACCGCGAAATACTCTATGGCACTGAAAGCTATAAGCAAAATGTCAGGGATAACCATTATTATGTTATTACGCAGGCACATGTGGATGATAATGGATACAGGGCTGTTTACGGTATCCCCGATGAATGTACCTATGGAACTACTGTATATAACAAAGGCGCTGATGTAGTTCATACACTTAGAAACTATCTTGGCGACAGTACCTTTTTTTCAGCGATAAGGGCATTGCTTGACGATTACAGGTTTCACGACATTTCCACCGCGGGGATGCGCGATGATCTTTCGGCAAAAACAGGTGTTAACTTAAATGATTTTTTTCAGGTCTGGGTGTTTAATCCCGGATATCCTCATTTTTCGATAGATTCCTTTAAAATTACGGCAACAAGCCCGCAGATAAAAGTGATGGTTTTTGTAAGGCAGCGGTTGCATCATGCCCCGGCCCTGGCCAATTCCAATAGGGTGGAGATTACATTTGGAAAAAACAACTGGCAGTTTTATTCCGACACGATGAGTTTTTCAGGGGAATCGGGAAGCAAAGAGTTTGTGGTCCCGTTCGTTCCTGATTTCGCCATGATGGATTTCAACGAAAAAACGTCTGATGCAACAACAGATATGTATAAGGTGATAAAAGCCACAGGATTTTTTGACATGGTATATTCGCTGTGCAGGATAGATGTGAGCAATATCACAGATTCTGTTTTGGTGCGTGTCGAACATAATTGGGTAAGCCCCGATCCGCTGAAAAACCCTGATCCTGATATTCGCCGGTTGTCAAATACGCACTATTGGAAAGTTGATGGAATATTTAACGGAAATTTTTATGCTAAAACCAGGTTCAAATTCAACCGGCTTGACGCTATTGACGCAACATTGCTTCCTTCTTCATCTGCTGTTGATTCGCTTTTGTTGCTATACCGCGCAGATGCGGCCTCTGACTGGGCTGTTGCGCCATTTACAAAAATCGGGACATCGGTCGGGTTTGTTGTTGCTGATAGTCTGCGCCGCGGAGAATATTGTTTTGCTGTTGGCACGCCTTATCATTCAGGCAAGGATGAATACAATATAAAAAGCCGTGGGATGGAGGTTTTTCCCAACCCTTCAAATAATTTATTTACTTTTTCGTTTGATATTACTGAAGAAGCATATATAAAAATTTATGACACTTCAGGTAATGAAGTTTTTTCGGAAGAGGTGAACAGGCAGGAAAATAAAATAATCTGGAATGCTGCGAATATGGCCCCCGGGCATTATTTTGCAAAGATGATCTCTTCGAAAGAAAAGAAAATTCTGGGAGAACAAAAACTAATTATTGTAAAATAAGCAACGGTGAGATTTTTTATTTCGATATTGATAGGGCTATTTCCAGCAATAGCGGCGATAGGACAAAACTCGTATCTGATAAAACCTGAAAATGCCGATTGCAGCAAGCCTGTTGAGATAAAGGACACGATCTTCGGCCCGACAAACGCTCCTGCCGGATATGGCTCGTTAATGGAGATTGACGGGGATAAAACAAGTCTTTATAATTTCGAAAAAGAGCACAACACCTGTTGGTATTTTTTTAAAGCCAGGTACGATGCACAGCTTGAAATAGAGATCATTCCGGTGAATATAAATGACGATTATGATTTTGTGTTATACAGGTATAATGGGAAAACGTTTTGTTCGGATGTGGCAGAAAAGAAAATAAAACCTGTACGTACGTGTATTTCACGGAATGATAAAAACCTGGGCAGCAGAACAGGCTTGTCAAAACAAGCTGCGGATGAATACATACATTCCGGGCCGGGAGCATCATTCAGCCGCAGTATACAGGTGAAAAAAGGTGAGATTTATTACCTGGTGGTCGACAATGTTTACCCGAATGGAAAAGGGCATACAATACGCCTTCACTACTCAGATATCAGGGAAACTGAAACTCCGGTAAAGCCAAAAAAAAGTATTCCTCAAAAAGCGCCCGTACAGGTAATAAAAAAGGCGCCCATCCTGATAACTGTTTTTGATAAGGAAACTCAAAAGCCGGTGAAAGCCAATATTAAAATCGTTATCAAAAGCAAACAGGAAAAACCGGCGCTTGCTGTGGCCGATAGCGCTTTGATGCTTACCGACAGCCTTTCCGTTTCCGGAGCTTATACAATCCGGACCGAAGCCAATAATTATTTTGATGACACCCGTGATATAAAAACAGGGGCAACAGCTGATAAAATCCTGGTGAGAATTGAATTGAGCCGTATAAAAGTCGGGCAAAACGTGGTTTTTGAAAACATTTTATTTCAGGGAAACTCTGCAGAATTCTTACCGGAATCAAAGCCTGAGCTGGAAGTGATCGCCAACACACTGAAAAAAAACCCCTCCATGCATATCGAGATACAGGGTCATGTGAACTGTCCCACAACATGGCCCGATTGCGAAAAAATGGGAGAATATAATATGAAGCTGTCGCTGAGCAGGGCTAAAGCGGTTTATGCTTATATGGAAGCTGCGGGAATAGATAAGCAGAGAATGACATACAAAGGTTTTGGCGCTACACAAATGATCTATCCGGATGCACGCAGCGAGGACAAGATGGAGAAGAACCGCAGGGTGGAAATTTTGGTTACCGGGTTTGAGTGATGATCACAGAGTTTCAAGGAAAGAGACATTTTTTATTGGTTATAATTAAAAAGTGCACATAAAAGGGGGTGCATCCATTAAGTTTTGATTCCGTTTTGTCAGTTTCTGAAATTTTCCGACCTTTGCATGTTTTTTTAAAACAGCCTTTTATGACGCAGGAAGAAGTCAGGAATCGCCTGAACAATGTTTTTTGCAGGGTGTTTAATGATGCAAGCATGGTAATAGCAGAAAATACAACCCCTAAAGATATTGACCGTTGGGACTCGTTGGCTCAAATGAACCTGATTTCAGAAACCGAAGAGGAATTTGAAATAAAATTCAAACTGCAGGAACTGATAGCCATGAAGAATGTTGGCGATTATATTAAAACAATTTGCGCAAAAGTCGGGTGATTTATATCTTGTAAGTAATGAGAACTACTCCCATAAAGGTTTTGATCTCTATCATTCTCTGCGAGGTTTTGCTGGTAGGGTACTCATTCTTTTATAATGCTACCGGAAATCAGTTTATCAAAGATCATATACGCTTTTATTCACCCGATAAGCTTTTTGATTTTTCTTCTTCCAACAGCAATTTGATTGCCGACAGCATGCTGCAGATGTATCTTGCAAACACGGTGAACGATGACGCCATTCTTAAACGTGCAAATTTATCGAAGATCGGACCTAAAAAACAAAACCTGTTTCTTATTAACCCGGAAATCGGGGATTCAGATGGCAAGTCGGGCGGCAAAGCACTTGATAATTTTTTTAAAGCACTACTTGAAGAAAAAGATACCGCCGTTGTCCGCATAGCCCATTATGGCGATTCACAGCTTGAAGGGGATCGTATGACATGTGTGGTGCGCGAAAAGTTCCATGAGAAATTTGGAGGCTCCGGTATTGGATATGTGCCGATGAAAGACATCCCCCCCGTGAGTTATATTCGCAAAAGCAGCGGCAACTGGGCAAGGTATACGGTTTTCCATAACAGGAACCATGAAAGAAATTACGGGCTTTCGGGAAGTTCATTCCGGTTTTATAATTATTATGTAAAGCAAAACGATGATGGCCAGGGTGATTCATTATCCCCTCATACCGAAACCCATGCCGGATCGTATCACAGCGCCAGCGTTTCATTAAAAATGAACAGATCATATAAATACAACGATGTTTCTTTTTTATATGGCAATAACAATGAAAATTGCATTGTAAATATCTATAATGCCGGCACAAATGAAATCATCAAAACCGATACCCTGCAACCTTGTAAAAACATTTGCCTGCACCGCACGGCAATTGGCTCTGTTTTGAATGTAAAAGTTGAATTTATTGGCAATCAGAGCCCCGATTTTTATGGGATGTATTTCGATGATAAAAGTGGTGTGCAGGTTGATAATTATGCCATACGTGGACATTCCGGCGACGGCCTGTTACTAATAAACGACGGGCAGTTGAAACAAATGCTTGATCTCACCAATACCAAACTGGTGATATTTCAATATGGTGCCAATGTTGTCCCCTGCATACATTCCGATAAGGTCTGTGAAGCCGTGGGTGATATTTATTACCGCTTATTTTTGAAGTTTAAGGCTGCGGCTCCGGATATAAGTATCCTGGTTATTGGCGCCGGAGACATGGCCACAGGCGCCGATGGCGAGTATGCTTCCTATAAATGGCTGCCCAAAATCAATGAGATGCAGAAAAATGCAGCATTGAAAGCCGGCTGTGCTTACTGGGACCTTTTTAATATGATGGGCGGGGCAAACTCCATACTCGTATGGGCCGAAAAAAATATGGCAGTCACTAACGGCCATTTTTCAGCCAAAGGGCAAAATGTTGTTGCTAATGAGATAGTGGAAGCATTGATGATAGAATACAATAATTACATTCACAGAAAAAAAATCATTAACTGATGAAAAAGCCTGTCAATAAAAAGATAGTTCTGATTTTGATTCTGCCATTGGTTTTATTGTTGCTGGCGCTAAGGCCTTTTGATAATAATGTCTTTTTAAAGAAAGACGTTGCGGCTTTTAACCCTGCCTATATTGATTCGCTGGTGAGCTACAGGGCATATTATCCGTTTATCCGTTATGAGAGGAACTTTATCGAATGGTATAGTCCATCTGCCGTCAGTACATTTTTTCAGAATATTTCAAAAACTGGCACGAGGAAGCTGAAGGTACTGCATATAGGCGATTCCCACATTCAGGCAGACATCCCTTCGGGATATATAAGAGAACGCCTACAGGAAATTCTTGGCTATGGCGGGCGCGGTCTAATCTTTCCTTTTAAAGCCGCATCCACCCATGCCGCCTATGATTATAAAACCAGTTGCACCGGAAAATGGAACTACACCAGGAGTATTCAGCATGAAACCGTCTATGATATGGGGCTTATTGGGGCAACAGTATATACCAGCGATACAACGGCTTCATTTAAGATCACATTTCGGGAGGGCTTTATCCGCGATAATTTCAGGCTGATAAAGATATATTGCCAGCAGGATTCGTTAAGCTATGATATTAAAGTAAAAACAAATTCATCTTCTAATCCGCTCTACATCGATTGCAACGATTACACCTCGGGCAAGTCCTACGTTTCATTCCAAATTCCGCAAGCTACGGACACCCTGGAGGTATTTATCAATAAGACGGATAAAAAACAGAATTTTTTTGAGGCCTACGGGATTATGGTTGAAAACAGTGATGATAACGGGATTTTATACAGCAGTACCGGCATTAATGGCGCCGGTTACCGCAGCCTCTTAAAACAAAAGTTGTTTGGCCTGCAACTGGCAGAATATCAGCCCGACCTGGTGATCATCGATTTCGGTGCAAATGATTTTTTTCAGGGCAATTACAATGATAAAGAAATGGAAACCAACCTGGTGAGGATCATTGACATTATTCAGAATGCAGCCCCTCATACATCAATATTGATCTCAAACGCACAGGATATCTTTGCCCGGCGGAAATATGATGTGGTGCATTGCAAAGATTTTATGGAAATGACGCGAAGGGTAGCCAGGTACCGCAACTGTGCATTTTATAATTATTATACGGTCAGCGGAGGCCAGCTTTCAATGAGTAAATGGCTGAAGTGCGGATTAGCCCGGAAAGATAAAGTACACCTGTCCGCTCCCGGATATTATATAAGGGGTGAATTATATCTGAACGCAATGCTCAATTCCTATGCCTTGTGGCTGCAAAATCCAAAGGACACCCTGATTGCCGATAACCACCTGATCGACACGTCAACCCTGAAAAAATATTTTAATGAAAATATTAGCTTTAAGGTTGAAAATGCCAGGAAGGAACCTGCTTCTGTTGCATTTAGCGATGATACGCCCGATACGGATGGGAAAAATGTGATATACTACAAAATCAGATCTGGTGATAACCTCGGAAGTATTGCTGAACGTTTCGGGGTGAAAGTAAGCCAGATTCAATATTGGAATGGCATCTCAGGTACAAAAATAATTGCCGGAGAAACACTGGCTATCTATAAAAACACCCCCACGCCGGCCGAACCGGTAAAACCTGTTCCCTCCCCAAATAAAAGCACCACACAGAATAAAACGGCAACATTGTCTTCAGCCACCAAAAGCAGCACAGCTAAAAAACCACACTATAAAGTTGTGTCGGGCGACAACCTATGGACGATTGCCAAGAAATTCAACACAACTGTTGAAAAGATAAAACAGGCAAACAGCCTGAAATCCGACAAACTAAGCATTGGACAAACACTGATAATACCATAACACGAACATGTTTCATTTTCCGCTGAACGATTTTTTAAAAAGCCTGTTGTATAATCCTGCATCACCGATGGTATTTAACTCGGTTCTTTTTATACTGTTATTCTCCGTATTTTATGTTGTTTATGTGATCGTATATAAAAATATTACATGGCGTAATGCCATTCTGCTTCTGTTCAGCCTGTTTTTCTATTATAAGATCAGCGGAATTTATGTCTTGTTGCTCATACTTATTGCCGGCAGTGATTTTATTATTGGTAAGGCCATGTTTGGGCGTCAATCCAAAAAAGAACGCAGGGGACTACTCTTGCTTTCCCTGCTTATAAACATCGGCTTACTGGTTTTCTTTAAGTACACTAATTTTTTCCTGGGCATCTTTTTCGGGATAACTACGCAGGGCCCGTCTCCGGTTGTTCTGGACCTGATTACTCCTATTGGTATTTCATATTTTATTTTTAAAACTCTTTCTTATACAATTGATGTCTACAGGCAGAATATTGAAAAACCCGAAAGGAATTTTTTAAATTACCTGTTATATGTTTCGTTTTTTCCAAATATTTTATCAGGTCCCATTCTGAGGGCAGGTGAGTTACTGCCTCAATTCAGGAAAAGCCTGGTGTTTGAAAAAGAGTTCATCAGCAAAGCCATACTGCTTGTAATCTTTGGTGCCTTCAAAAAAATCGTCATCGCCGATGTTCTTGCTGTAAACCTTGTCGACAGGGTGTTTGATTCGTATGAGTATTTCACTTCGTTTGAATACCTGATGGCGGGTTATGGTTACCTGATTCAACTGTATTTTGATTTTTCGGGTTATACCGACATGGTGATCGGAATAGCCATGCTGCTTGGATATACCAGCACACCCAATTTTAATAAACCCTTTTTAGCACAGAATGTCACAGAGTTCTGGCGGCGCTGGCACATTACCCTGTCGAACTGGTTACGTGATTATTTGTTTTCGCCCCTGTCGATAAAAATCAGGAATTGGGGCACCGGAGGTGTTATTTTCTCGGTATTTATCACATTTTTTCTTTGCGGACTTTGGCATGGCGCTAACCTGACGTTCATTGTATGGGGCTCGGCACACGGCCTGATCATGGGATGGGATATTTTAACACGCCGTGCAAGAATGATGGTGCAGAAAAAGGTCAACAAGAAAATGTATAAAGTGTTTAGTATATTTATAACATTTCATGTGTTGATGGCGACCTTTATCATTTTTCGCGCTCCCGGCATTTCACAAGGCTGGTCCATGCTGAAACAGATTTGTTCCGGTGTCGATTTCTCACTCGCCCCGCAATGGTTGAGCCTGTATAAATACCCATTTATTATCATGATCCTGGGAATAATCCTGCATTACACACCGCAAAGTTGGAATACACGGCTAACCAGTGTATTTAGCCGTATTCACTGGAGTGTGCAGGCTATAACCGTTTTTGCAGCAGTGGTTTTTATTTACCAGTTTTTCACGACAGCGGCGCTGCCTTTTATTTATCTTGATTTTTAATATACCACCTATGTCTGACTTTCAAATAATCAACAACCAATATAATATTGCATATTATTGTACCCGGCACCAATGTGATAACGGAAACGCTGAAAAAGTTGCTTTCCGTTGGATAAGCCACACCGGTGAGCGGCAAGACTATACATTTGAAAAGCTGGATAAGGAAAGTAGCCGTTATGCTAATGCCCTTCTTGGTCTTGGCATTAAAAAAGGAGATATCGTTTTTACTTTTTTGCCAAAAATGCCTGAACAGTTTTTTGCGTTTCTGGGTGCTCTGAAAATTCAGGCTGTTGCAGGTACATTATTTTCGAATTTTGGCGAAGAAGCCCTTACCGACCGGATCGGCGATAGTGGAGCAAAGGTCGTTGTCACTAAAAAAAGCCTGCTGAAGAAATTACTACGTGCATTACCTTCGCTTGAAAAGCTTGAATACATAATTGTTGTGGACATAGAAGACCATGATGGAAAGATATTGAGTGCTCCGTGTCTGTTGAAATCCGCTTCAGAAAACTTCGGGATTCCTGTTACTTCTCCCGATACACCCTCTGTTCTTCACTACACTTCAGGTTCAACGGGCAAACCCAAAGGCGTGCAGCATGTTCATAAAAGTATTTTGACGCAGAGTTATACGGCGTTAAAAGTTTTAAATCTTAAAGATGATGATGTGTATTGGTGTACGGCCGATCAGGGTTGGGTTACCGGAACTTCTTACGGTATCATAGGCCCCTGGAGTATTGGCGTTACACAGCTACATTACGGCGGGGCTTATAATGCCGAAACATGGATGAAATTACTCGAGGAGGAGGGTGTCACAAAATGGTACACCGCGCCAACAGCCCTGCGTATGCTGATGCGCGAAGATGCGAATATTTTCCGGAAATTTTCACTCGAAAAACTGGTTTATATTTTCAGTATCGGAGAACCGCTGAATCCGGAAATTAATGTCTGGGCAAAAGAAGTGCTTAATAAAGATATTTATGATACATGGTTCCAGACAGAGACCGGCAGTATCATGATCAGCAACAGGCCTGGTATTTCAATAAGAACAGGAACCATGGGGAAACCCATTGATATCATTCATGCAGAAATTATTTCTGATGACGGCGATATATGCCCTGTGGGAGAAACAGGCCATCTGTGTATCAGAGAACCATGGGATTCCATGTTTGTTGACTATCTGAATAATTCAGATACCTATAAAGCAAAATTTAAAAAAGGGTATTACTATTCCGGAGATATGGTATTCAGGGATGAAGACGGGTATTTCCATTTTGTTGGAAGAAATGATGATGTAATAAATACGGCCGGGCACCTGATCAGCCCGTTTGAGGTAGAGAGTACGTTACTCGAAATCCATGAAATAGCCGAATCAGCAGTAATAGGCGCCCCCGACGATTTGCTGTTTGAAAAAGTAGTGGCTTTCATCAGGCTTAAAGATGGGATCTCCTGGTCAGACGACCTGGAAATGAAAATCAGGATATTCCTTTCAAACAGGCTTTCATCAATTGCGACACCTCAGGACATCAGGATAATTGAAGAAATACCAAAAAATAAAAGCGGAAAGATCATGCGCCGCGTTTTAAAAGCATGGTATAAGGGAGAAGATCCCGGCGATATTTCAACAATGGACATTTAAAATAAAATATATATGAATACATTTGATGAACTAAATGCAATATTTTGCAAAGTTTTTTACGATAACGATATAAAAATATCAAGAGAAAATACCTCTGATGATATTGATGGCTGGGATTCCTTGTCCCACCTGAATCTTGTGGTAGCCGTTGAAAAACATTTCGGTATTAAATTCAGGGATGATGAAATAGCCAAATGGAAAAATGTCGGCGAGATGTATGATTCACTGGTACTGTTAATACAGAAGAAACAGCAAAAATAAAGCAGTCAGATACTTTTATTTCTGTTTAGGGCATAACAAACGAAATCTCGTCGATCCAAAGGTTGCTGCCTATTTGTCCCTGGCAATGCATAAGTTCCTTAAAGTTTATTCCGGCGCTGGAGCAAATAAGGAGTGTCAACGAATCGGGTGTTACATCGGTGACCGGGTAATTGATCGGCAGGTCAATAAATGTATAGCTGCTTACAGCTCCCTTGATGACCAATCGGCCCAACCCGAGAGTATCTCTTTTTGCTGTTCCTGTATTGAATTTTGAAAGCAGCACCGAAATAAGTGCCGAATCTCCGTTTACAGGTTCATATTTGTAATAACCCTGAAACTTTAATGGTTTCTGAGTGTATCGTTTTCCGACACGAATAGTCTGATTCGAGATATCCAGTGAGTCTGTCCCGACCAGCCCGGGAATAACAATCGGGGTGCCTTGTACAAGGAATATTTTTGTTGTCAGTAAAGCCGCATTGCTCCCGGAATAGGAATCAGGGGTGTTGGTGGTAGTTGTCGGCCCGGGGCCTCCTGCGGCTGTTGGAAGCGTATTCAGATAATTTAATGTTCTGAGATAGTTTCCGGCAGGCTCCAGGCATTTGTTGCCATAACCGTCATCCCACATTTGCCATTGGTCAAAGCATCCGCCGGGAATATTCAGTTCGCAGATGAGCTCAACACGAGGGCTTTCTTCTACATAATCCACATATTTTCTGCAGGAAATCAGAACAACAGCTGTTAATCCCAAAAACAGCATGCTCAGAACAAAAGAAAAATGAATTTTTTTCATAATATTTACACTTTGTATACTATCTGGATTGATGTAACGCGCGGCGGTTCAACAGAAATAGGCCGCAGAGAATATTCGGTATTTAATAGATTGTTGACCAGTAGTGAAAATTTGAAGTGTTTTTTCAACTCATAGCTTATGCGGGCATCAAAAACATAATCTCCTTTATGATGATCTCTTCTGTATTGCCGTATTCCTGTATTAAAAAGGCCTGGCCTGTCATTTTGATAAAAGAAATTATCAATGTTGTACATAAAACCGTAATACTTAGCGCTGAAACCAAGAGAAACACTCTTATACAAGAAATCAACATCAAGTTTTACGAGGTTCTCAAAGCGGTATTTTAAAATATTTTTCCGTGGGTCAGAGGAAGTGTTTAGGTATGCAAAGTCTTGGTTTGTAAGGGTGTCAACGTAATAGACCTCATTAGGCTCCAGGCTTGTCGGCCTTGAGAAGGTATACCCGCCCATTACGGTCATTGAAAAGTTTTTCGTGAATTTACCTTCGCCCATAAGGGTAATGTCAATACCCCATACGCGGGCATCGGCGGTATTCAGGAATTTATACCCTAAATTTTTAGAGATATCAAGGTTGCCGTATGAGTCAACATTTCTGCCCCATAATCCTGCATTGAACTCTATATAGTTTTTATACTGTTGCCAGAAACCGCATATATCAATAAATCCAACGAATTTTTTAATTTTAAATAATTGTTTAATACCGAGCTCGGTATTCCAGCTTGTTTCTGATTTAAGCTCAGGATTGGGGTAAATTCCAAAATTTCCTGACGAAGTTGAAATATACCTTTCGCCGATACTCGGGAAACGGAAGCCCTGTCCGAATGATGCCCTGACGTATGTGGCGCGGGTTGCCTTGATATTTAACCCGGCGCGGAAAACCGGCCTGCTGTCGGTATAATCACTTAATTTATAATATTCCCAGCGTGCACCGCCTGAAATCGTGACAATTTTAAAAAACTTCTTTTCCAACTGAACATACAGGGCAAGATTATCAGATGATTTAGCGCCTTCTTTGCCCATTTCGCCTGAGAAAACTTTGCCGAACGAATAAGCATAAATATTCATGACACCGGCATTGAAAACCATATTGCCGAGCTTTTTAAACATTTTGGAAAACTGGTATTCGTTGTAAAGGAAATATGACATGGTCGACTGGTTATTATCAGCGCCGTTGTTGCTGTAATAAAACCTGTTTTTTAATGAATGCGATGCTCCTTTGGGGCCGAAATATTTTACATAAGGATCAACATAAAACTGAAAATCGGCAAAATTGGTAATAGCTCCGGGATATGACCTGAAAATATTGGAATCAGCATCCATCCAGAAAAAGGCCTGGGTATTTTTAGAATACATAAAATTCCCATTCAGCCCGTATGTCAATCCTTCCACTTTTACCGAACGCACCCTGGTGCCGAAATTTAAACGGAAATCTTTTTCAAACTCACCCCTGTCGTATTTGCCGGAGGTGTCGTGTGGCGGAGCCCCTATACATCCAGGGTCGGAAAGAAAGTTTCCCCCGATGACATAATCAAAATTATTTATCTTTCTTGAATGGATGAAACTGGCGCCTAAAATAATTGGGTTAAAGCCTTCCCACGATTTGGTATAACGTTTAGGGGGCGTACTGTAAATTCCACTGTGCAGGGTTACTTTTGTCAGCGTTTTATCTTTAGGATAGGCGGTACGTACATTGATGGCCCCGTTTAATGCTGACGAACCGTACATAACAGATGAAGCCCCTTTAACAACTTCTATTTGTTCAACATCTTCCACTGGTAAAAAATTCCATACAGGTCTTCCGGCATCGGCACGCATCATGGGTATTTCATCAATCAATATCATCACCCTGCTGCCCAATCCGGAGCTGTAACCGCTGCCGCCGCGAATCTGCGGCTCATTATCTACCACGGCAACACCGGGAACCGATTCTATGGCTTTGTCAAGTGTAAGGATATTTTTGTTTTCAATCATGGTAGGCTTTATGACATCTATCGAATTTGTGGCATCTTCAAGTTTTTGCTCATATTTTGAAGCAGAAACCACTGTAGTATTCAGTTCCGTAATGGAAATCTTCATGGTAACATTCACCACAAGAGCTTTGCCGGGTTTTGCGCTTATTTTCTGAGAGTATTTTTCATAACCTACGCATGAAAAAAGCAAAAGATAATCCCCGGCAGGGACTTCAAACTGGTATTTGCCATCCATATCGCTTGTGGTCCCCATTCGCTGGTCTTTGATGCCGATGCTTGCAAAAGGTATCGGTCTGTTTGAATCTTCCTCAGTGATCAGGCCTTTTATAATAGCGTTTTGCGAAAACAATTCCGGCGAAAATAAAAAGCCTGCAATTGCAAAAAAAACAAAAAATAAAATCTGTTTGTAACGAAAAATCATTTTGAAATCTTTAAATGAAATGATGAATTTATTACAATAGCCTAATTAATTTATCGAGATCTTCTGACTGAACATCCTGCCATCATCAGCGGTTACTGATATTACATAAATACCGCTTTTCAGCTGGTCAAGCCCGATAGAATGCTGAACATTTTGTGCTGTTATTCTGGTATTATATACCATTTGTCCATTGATGTTATACAGCACAATAGTTGAAGATGTTGTCTTATCATATGATAAGTTAATGATCAAATCAGTTTCGGTTTTGTACACACTGACGTTTTTGTTGGAATTATATTCCTGGAAACCATCTGGATTATAAATCAGGGAAACATCATCAATATAAAGGCTGTCGCCGCCGTTACCGCCACCTTGAGTTTTATTTGTCGTGAACGTGAGCAGCATAAAATCCGGTGAAGTGGCCGGGCCGGAATAACTGAACGGGACAATGAAACGAACCCATTGTCCGTTTGTTGCCGGGAAATTCAATGTCGCATCGCCAACGACATGCGGCAGTGTGCCGGCGTCGCAGGGATCTTTTGCATCATAATTGTCGTGTATCAGCGCTCTCATACGTGCCGAGTCTGTTCCGCCTGCCACACCGGGAACGAATTTCGCCCAGAACTCTATTGAATCGGGTTTTTGTCCCAGCGCTTCACTAAAAGCGGGTTGAGATGTATGTGTAATATTATAATTATCCGAACTGGTTGGAACCATGTTTCCCATATTTATCTGGCCGGTAGTAACATTTCCATTGGCAATAACACTCAGTATGTTTTTTGACCAGATAAGGCAGCTGTATGAACCTGTTGAGCCCGGCCTTACAACTGTAGATTTGGTTATTTGCTGCGAGGCATAAAGCGCCAGCGTTCCGGAGGCGGATTTAAAAGCATTCCAATCAGTAGGCTCAATAGTTGCGGAACCTTCATTTTCCCATGTTTCAAAGCCGGAGTTATTCAGTTGGTTTTGTGCTGATGCATTTTTTGTAATACTAAATAAAAAAACGAATCCCGTTAGCAATGCGTAAAATTTCATTCTTTTCATCTTATTCATTTTTGGTTGATAAATGTAAAACGGGGGCAAAATTACAAAAATATACCATACAGACGATTATACCATATTATAAAAGTTGTTAAAACCAGCAGTTAAATAACGCATTTATAAAGCGCTGCCTGTTTTAAAAATATTTATTATTCATGAATATTTCGCTTGTCTTCATTATCCGGCAATAAATGAATAAATTTGTTATCTACTTTTAATGCAAATAGTAATATGTTGATAAAAACTTTCGGAAGTGCTATTTTAGGTATTGATGCCATTACCATTACCGTTGAGGTGAACATAGATGCGGGAATACAATTTTTTATGGTAGGCTTGCCCGATAGTGCGGTAAAGGAAAGCCAGCACCGCATCATTGCATCCTTTAAGAACAGTGGTTTTAATTATCCGGGAAAAAGAATCGTAATTAATATGGCGCCCGCTGATATCAAAAAAGAAGGCTCCGCATACGATCTGACCATTGCCCTGGCTATATTGGCCGCTTCGGAGCAATTGAAGGCCGATGACCTTGGCAAATATATCATAATGGGCGAATTATCCCTTGATGGCAGTCTGCTGCCGATAAAAGGGGCATTGCCGATTGCTATTGAGGCGCGTAAACAGGGTTTTAAAGGATTCATTTTACCGGAAGAAAATGCTAAAGAGGCCGCTATTGTCAATAATCTTGATGTGATTGGCGTAACGAGCCTGAGGCAGGTTGTTGATTTTTTAAATGGTGATTTAAAGATTGATCCTGTTATGGTAGATACCCGCGAGGAATTTTTTACACGCCTTAATGAATATGAATTTGATTTTGCTGATGTAAAGGGGCAGGAAAACATCAAACGCGCATTGGAAATTGCCGCCGCAGGCGGGCATAACGTGATATTTATCGGCCCTCCCGGTGCCGGAAAAACCATGCTCGCGAAGCGCCTGCCTTCAATATTGCCGCCGCTGAATCTTCACGAGGCGCTTGAAACCACCAAAATACATTCTGTATCCGGTAAACTGGCGAAAAATGCTTCACTGATTTCGGTGCGCCCGTTCCGTTCACCTCACCATACCATCAGCGATGTGGCGCTGGTAGGCGGCGGAAGCTTTCCTCAGCCGGGCGAGATTTCTCTGGCGCATAACGGAGTGCTGTTCCTGGACGAGCTGCCCGAGTTTAAAAGAACGGTTCTTGAGGTATTGCGTCAACCTGTTGAAGATCGCGTTGTAACGATCTCCCGCGCAAGATTTACCGTTGAATATCCTGCCAGTTTTATGCTGGTGGCGGCTATGAATCCGTGCCCATGCGGGTACTATAACCACCCGGAAAAAGAATGTGTATGCGGGCCGGGAATTGTTCAGAAATATCTTAATAAAGTATCCGGGCCATTGTTAGACCGTATTGATATTCATGTGGAAGTTACCCCCGTGCCATTTAAAGAATTGAGCCGGGCGCAGGCATCCGAAACAAGTGAATCCGTCAGGGAGCGGGTTGTTGCCGCCCGTTCCATACAGGAAGCCCGTTTCGGCGATCTGCCGGGTGTATACTGCAATGCCCAGATGAGCACCAAGCTTTTGCAGACATATTGCACCATAGGAGAATCAGGATTAACCCTGCTGAAAAATGCTATGGAAAAATTAAGCCTCTCCGCCAGAGCATACGATCGTATTTTAAAAGTGGCCAGAACCATTGCAGACCTTGATAAATCTGCTGATATTCAAAATCATCATCTTGCGGAAGCGATCCAGTACAGAAGCCTGGACAGAGAAAACTGGGCAGGGTAGGACAATAGCTTTTGTATGGTTATGTTTCAAAGAAAAGTTGAACACATAAGAAGGTTAACAAAAAAGCTGCCCCAATTGGAACAGCCTTTTGCTTATAATTTTCAGTAAAAAGTAAGTCTTATTTTTTTTGAGCTTCGCCGGTAAATGTATTGTCCTTAAAAATGCCGGCTTTCTTTTCGCCGTTGGCAGATGTGTAAGTCCCCAATCCATTATATTTCCCATCCTTAAAATAACCTTCATATTTTTCGCCATTGGGATAAACTAATGAACCATAACCTTCGATCTTGTCGTTGTTAAAGTCACCATAATATTCCCGGCCATCAGGAAATTTCATATATCCGTTACCTTGTTTAATGCCCTTTTTAAAATTACCGACATATTGTTCGCCGGAGGGGTAGGTAAGTGTGCCAAAACCGGTTACACTGTCGTCGATCAGATTACATTTATTTATAACATTGCCTACACTGAAATTACCAGAATTATCGCTTGTACCGGCTTTTATATTACTGATAAACAGGAAAGAAATAACAATAACTATAAATATGCGTAACTGATTCATTTTAAATGGTTTTTAAAATCGGGTGCAAAGGTAGAAAAAAAATTTGAATTAACAAGCGCCCCCCTAACAAAAATTTTGCCAAACACAAGAATTTAACCCTAATGGGTCAAACAATGTGCTTTATTTTTGATCAGTCGTCGGCAATTTTTTATTGTTGGCGAGATTATTTTAAGAGAATTATTTTCACGAAATATTTAAAGGAAACCAAAATATTTTAGACTTTAAAACGAATATTAAAAACTAAACAAAGGTTCTTTTACTGAGTTCCATGCGCAAGCAGGAATAAAACGGTTAATTAAAAATCATTTATTGAGTAAATAACTTCATTTAAATTATAATTTTGAGGCAATGATCCCGCAATTCCCCATATTCAAAAAACTTGAACTGTCCGACTGTGATGAGGTGGAGATATACACCCGGGAATACCTGCCGTATGCCGAGTTCCAGTTCTCAACAATGATATGCTGGGAAATTCATAAGCCGCTTCAGTTGTCCGTATTAAACAACAACCTGCTGATTAAGCAAACCAATTGCTTAAACGGAGAATATTTTTTATCGTTGTTGGGCACGACCTTATTAACAGAAACATTAAGGGAAATTGCTTATTTTCTTCATCAAAACAACCTGCCCATACAGCTTGCCTGTATTCCTGAAGAAATGGTTAAAAGCCTTGATGAGAAAAATGTTCAGATTACTGAAGACAGGGACAATTTTGATTATGTATATGCTGTATCAGATTTGTTACATGCAAAAGGCAATAAATATAAAATATACCGCCACAAACGTTCAGGCTTTATTAAAACGTATAGCGGGATAAACATTGAACATATAGACCTGAAGGATGTTTCAATAAAACAGCAGGTAGTTGCATTGTTTGATACGTGGAAAACAAATAAAGAAGAAAAAGGCCGTGAAGCTGAATCTGTCATAGAATTCAGGGCGCTGGCCAGGTTATTGTCCTGTGCGCATGAATTTAATAACCTTAAGGCTTTTGGAGTTTTTGACCATGGTGAGATGATTGCTTTTTCAATAAACGAAATCAATCCTGATAAATATATGACCGGGCTGTTCTGGAAAGCAAACACGCAATATAAAGGCATTTACCAGTTTCTGATGAACGAAATTGTGACGTTTTCCTCTGAAGCAGGCATTGAATATTTAAACTGGGAATCGGACCTGGGAATAAAATCTTTATGTGATTCTAAATTGGCGCTGAACCCGGCTAATTTTCTTAAAAAATTTGTAATTGACCTGCGGGGCTTTTCTGAATAATATTGATTACATCTGTATATTACACTATACATTAATCTGATATGTCTTTTAACAGGTTTTTTTAATTACCCGACTTTATTTAAATTCTGAATACTTTAAAAAGGATTTGGCAACAAGGCTCTTTTTTCATTCGGACTCAATATTTACGGGGAATACATTCTAAATAATTTATAGATACTTTAAAAAAGGTGTAATAAAAAGTGTTGAAATTATAAATTGAAAAAATTATATAAAAAAGCTTGACTTCATAGGATTAAAATTATATCTTTATATTCTTAATTATTATTATTTTTAATAAACAAACATGCAAACAAATAATATAGGAATATTAACTTAAAAACAAAAGCTATGAAGAGATTTTTGTTAATTTGGGGTATGTGTTTTATCACGGTAATTGCTTCAGGACAAAGTGAATTAAAAGTTTTTGAGGATTGGAGTACGACTAATGGAACGCAAAACTTTTTTTATAAAA
>CAZVKJ010000019.1:0-58464 GCA_964626855.1 uncultured Bacteroidales bacterium | reverse complement strand
TCTTCACATTACGTTGTTAATTTCAGACTAAATTATAATGGCTAATGGTATTATTACCCGTTTTCCTCTTATAGAACTAAAGACAATTATATTATGACCCAGTATCAATATCGTTGTGGGAATGATTATAAAAATGCTGTGTATTACACAGATTCTATGAATTTTTGTGTGTTTATTGGCGTCAATTCTCCTGGAAGTTTAGAAAACAATTATCGTGTTAAGAAAGTTAATGGAAATTTTGTTTTTTATAACATAACAGGTTTTCATCAATGGGATACTCTAAAGGCTGAAACATTTTTATTAATTGATTTAAAAAAAGAAAAGATTTTTAATGTTTGTAAGAAATAAAAAAAACTGCTACTAACAGGGGCTTTGCACCAGGCGGAATGTAGGAAAACTTGAAACGAATGGAAAATTAATTATTTTTGTGGACGGGTTGAAACGGCAGGAATGTTCAAGTTCCACCCGCTGCAAAGACCCGGCTCGTTAGCATGCATTTTAAGAAAGCCATACAACTTAACAACTTACAATATGAATGATTATTTAATCGCAATAACAATCGGACTTGTAGCAGGATTGATTGATATTACTCCGATGATAATAATGAAACTTGAGAAATCAGCGAGTATCTCTGCATTTGTTCATTATTTTGCACTTGGATTAATTATTCCATTTGTGGACTGGGGAATAGCCCCTTGGTTAAAAGGAATTGTCATTGCTTTATTGACTACTATTCCGATAATGGTAATTGTATTTCCCAAAGACAAAAAGGCAATAATTCCAATGATTGTTTTTTCATTGATACTTGGTGCAGGTATTGGTATTGCTGGAGCAAAATTTATTGGATAAATGAGCGAATTAATAAAAGAAATAAAAAACGGTCGGATTCTTAAAAACAATGGTAGTTGGATGTATTGCGATAAATGCAATAAAACAGTTGGATATTTATGCTATTCTACCTACCATGATTTTCAATTTGATTTCGTTTGCAAATGTGGAAATATAGGTACTTTCAGATTGCTATATAAAACTGACAAAGAAATAATTAAATCAAAAGAAAATTTAAAACTGATTAAAAATAGATGTTGTTGCCCAAACGATAATTCGCCTTTATTTACAATCGTTGATACCAACATTGAAAAAGTAGAATATTCAATTACATGCAAAATCTGTTTAACAAAATATGACAACATTTCTTAAATATCTAGGACTTATTGCTCCATGTGGATGAGTTGTGGACTTTGTATTAATCATTTACGAGAAAAACGACCATGTGAAGGATGCTTTAAAATTGATGACGAGAATTAGCTGAATGTTTGTCGAAGTTGCAAAATTGTAAATTGTAGTTCTTTAGCAGAAACGGAATTTGGATTTTGTTATGACTGCAAAAAGTATCCATGTACTCGATTAAAACAACTTGATAAAAGATACAGAACTAATTATGGTATGAGTATGATTGAAAACCATACAAATATTAAGATTTTAGGACTTGATGGTTTATTAAGAAACGAAGAGGAAAAATGGAAATGTAAAGATTGTGGTGCTGGATTAAGTGTGCACAGAGATTTTTGTCTAAATTGCCAAACAAAGATTAATAAAAACGCATGGTAATATCATGTATAACATTGGGGTTTAAATGGTTATTTGAGCGTTCTGCCCCGCATCGGTGTCTGTGTCGGCGGATAGGAACCTAGCCCCCAATCCCCAGCGTTTCATACACGCGACCGTTAAGCCTTTTAAAGTATTTTGTACTACCAACAATGTCAGCGAATAATTTCGGCATACTATTTGTTTAGAATAATTCTAAATAATAAAAATCATGAGAAACAAATTATTGATATATCCTGCAATAAATACAGGTTTGCTGATATTGCGCATCGGAATTGGCATCATGTTTATACTCCATGGCATACCCAAATTGGCAGGCGGCCCTGCTACCTGGGATTTTCTCGGCTCACAGATGGACATAATAGGAGTGGGGTTTGGAGCCACCTTCTGGGGCTTTATGGCAGCGCTTTCCGAATCGCTTGGCGGACTATTACTGATGCTGGGTCTTTTTACGCGTCCCGCTGCTTCATTAATGTTATTTACCATGTTCATGGCAACGCTAATGCATCTTACCAATGGCGATGGATTAAAAGGCGCTTCACATGCCATAGAACTTGGCATAGTGTTTCTGGCTGTCATATTTACCGGCGCCGGACGTTTCAGTCTTGATCATTTGTTTTTTACCGGAAAGAAATAAACCCAGATTGCTCAATAGGAACGCAGTGAACTATTGAGTAGTGGGTGGGATCGTGCGTTGCGTCTGAGTAATCCAGACATGGAAAATGTTACCGAATTGTCGGTATTACATTTTTTATGTCGATTACGCATTAATGAATTGAAATATATGTCATTTGATATCATATGGTAATCATTAGTTTATCCTATTGTTACGCAATAGAAGTTTTTAATGCGTAATGTGGGATAAAAAAAAACGCCGGCTCAATGACCGGCGTTTTTTATGATCTGAATAATTAATTATTCCAGGGAATGCACAACAAGCCCGCTACGCAGCTTGGGTTCAAACCAGGTGGTTTTCGGAGGCATGATGTTACCGGTATCGGCAATATCAATCAGTTGTTGCATTGAGACAGGATAAAGCGCAAATGCAACTTTCATTTCACCTGAATCCACACGTTTTTTTAATTCTCCCAGTCCACGGATACCTCCGACAAAATCGATGCGTTTGTCTGTTCTCAGGTCTTTAATACCAAGGATATCATCGAGAACAAGTTTAGATAATATGGTAACATCCAAAACACCTATCGGATCAGCATCATTGTATGTCCCTGGCCTGGCAGTGAGTGAATACCATTTACCTTCAAGGTATAAACCGAAATTATGCAGACTCGTTGGTTTATAAATTTCAGTACCTTTTGGTTCAACGATAAAAACATTTTCCAGTTTTTTCAAAAATGCATCAGGAGTAAGGTTGTTCAGGTCTTTTACCACACGATTGTAATCAATGATGGTCAGCTGGTTGGCCGGAAAATGAACTGCTAAAAAGAAATTATATTCTTCGGCGCCACTATGTTTGGGATTATTTTGTTTTTTTTCATTTCCGACAAGCGCTGCAGCAGCTGTACGGTGATGGCCGTCGGCAACATAAGTATAAGGTATGTTTTTAAATAAACCAACCAATTTGTTAATTGTCGGTTCATCGTTAATAACCCAGAAATAGTGGCCAAAACCATCAACGGACGTAAAATCGTATTCGGGTTTTTGGTTCTTTACAATGTTTTCAACGATATCGTCGATTTCTTTTACAGCAGGGTAGGTGAAAAAGACAGGCTCCATGTTGGCATTGGTGATGCGCACATGTTTCATACGGTCTTCTTCTTTTTCCTTTCTGGTGAGTTCGTGTTTCTTTATAATTCCGTTCATGTAGTCGCTTACTCCGGCACAGCCAACAATGCCATATTGAGTCTTTCCGTTCATGGTTTGGGCATAAATGTAAAGGCAATCTTTTTCATCAGGTGCCAACCATTTTTTATCGCGGAATTTCCTGAAATTTTCTTTGGCTTTTTCATATACCTGTGCGTCATGTTCATCGGTACCGACCGGAAGGTCAATTTCTGGCTTTATGATATGAAGCAATGAATATTCATTTCCGTCGGCTTCAACGCGTGCTTCCTGCGAATTAAGCACATCATAGGGTCGTGATGCTACGAGTTGAGCAATGTCTTTAGGAGGGCGTAAGCCCTTAAAAGCTTTTAATATAGCCATAATAATAGTTGTTTAATTGGTTTTACGACGACAAATATCGGAAGAAAATATTCTAAAAAACAAACAGGAGCAAGTTTTTTATACCATATCCATGTTCATATTCGGATTTTCATCGTGTTCTTCTTCCGTTTTTTCGCCGGGTCTTTCACTCTTTTGCAATGATGCGATGAGGGCGCCTATCATTTTTGTCATTTCAATCAACACATTTCGTGATTCTTCAGCCGTACTTGCAGTGAAAAATGAAAGTTTTTCAGCAATGGTATTGTAAACAATACATTCCCTGATAGAGCTTTTGGCCATTTTCAGGTAATAGATAAACTGTGTTTTATTTCTGCTTGAACCTTCAGAAATATTAATGGCTATGGATTGTGCTGCATTAATGAACCTGTTTGTCAGGCAGGGCCTGTGGTCTTCAGGAAACAGTTGAGTATTGGAATACACCCAGTTTACATAGTCAATTGCTTTGTTGTAAATTCTTAAATCTTCAAATCTGAAGAAAAAGGCGTTTCTTTCATTTTCCATATGCTAAAAGTGTTTGTGGTGAAGAAATTAATTGAAATTATCAGAATTTATTTACCTGGAATTTGGTTATTCCATGTTTCAGAAAGTTCACGATCTGGTTGGCGGCTGCTAATCCGGCATTGATATTGGCTTCAGATGTCTCTGCCCCTTGTTTTTTAGGAGTAGCATAATAACGATTTTCATATTTACCAACAATTTCGGCATGGCATTCCGGAGCAATATCGGAGATGTATTTGAAATCGGTACGCTCATCAAGCATACGTTTCAGTGAATCTTCACAAATAACCTCTTTGCGTGCAGTATTAATAAGGGTGCCACCCTTGGGCATTTTTGACATCAATTCAAAATTGATGGATTTTTTTGTTTTATCGTTAGCAGGGATGTGAAGTGATATATAGTGGCATTGGCTGTATAATTCTTCGAGCTTATCAACTGCAACAACGCCATCTTTTTCAATAACAGATTTTTCAATAAACGGATCAAAGGCAATAATTTCCATGCCGAATCCTTTTGCAATAGCAGCGAGCATTTTGGGTACATACCCATATGCATGTAATCCCAGTTTCTTACCTTTTAATTCAGAGCCGGGACCTCCTTTAAACTGAGATCTGGCCATAAAAACCATCATACCTGCGGCAAGTTCTGCAACGGCATTTGAGTTTTGGCCCGGCGTGTTCATAGCAACTATTTTATGTTCATTGGCTGTGGCCAGGTCAATATTGTCATAACCTGCTCCGGCACGAACGATGATTTTCAGGTTTTTTGCGGCATTGATAACATCTGCAGAAGCTTTATCACTTCTGATGATCATTGCGTCAACATCGGCAACAGCTTTGATAAGTTCTGCCTTGTCGGTGTATTTTTCGAGAAGTACAGTTTCGAATCCTGCTTCATCAAAGATTTTCTTAATACCGTTCACAGCGGCGGCTGCAAATGGTTTTTCGGTAGCTACAAGTACTTTTGTCATAACAAACAGTTTAAAAAATAATAATTATTAAATAGTTAGGAATCAAAAAACGAAATTAAAAAAATTATTTATCATTTAAAAAAAAAAGGATAAAATAGTTTTAAAAAAAACCACTTTATCCTTTTTTAACAAAAAATTTTACTATATTTTCGAACCTTCAAATTCTTTCATGCAATCTACCAGAGCCTGAACGCTTTCGATAGGGAGTGCATTGTAGGTTGATGCACGGAATCCGCCAACGGAGCGGTGTCCTTTTATTCCGATCATACCTTTTGATTTTGCAAAATTCATAAACTCTTCTTCATATTGCTGGTAACCTTCTTTCATCACAAAGCAGATGTTCATTAATGACCGTGAATCTTTTTCAACAGTGCCGACAAATATTTTGCTGTTATCAATAGCATCATACAGTAATTTAGCCTTGGCAATATTCATCTTTTCCAGTTCTTTTACACCGCCAACAGATTTTATCCAGCGCAGCGTTTCCATTATTGTGTAAATTGGTAAACATGGCGGGGTATTGAACATCGAACCTTCTTTGATATGTGTTCTGTAATCAAGCATGGAAGGAAGAACCCTGCTGACTTTTCCTAAAATATCTTCGCGGATAATCACAAAGGTAACGCCGGCAGGTCCGAGGTTTTTCTGTGCGCCACCATAAATCATTGCATATTTAGAAACATCAACGGGGCGACTGAAAATATCCGACGACATATCAGCAACCAAAGGAACCGGGCTATCCATATCATACCTTATTTCGGAACCATAAATCGTATTGTTGGTTGTGATATGCATGTAATCCACATCTTTAGGTATTTCCCATCCTTTAGGGATATATGTAAAGTTTTTATCAGCCGATGAAGCTACAATTTGCACTTCGCCAAAAAGTTTGGCTTCCTTGATAGCTTTTTTAGCCCACACACCGGTTTCGAGGTAGGCAGCTTTCTTTTCCAATAAATTATAAGGCACCATACAGAATTGCATACTGGCGCCACCACCTAAAAATAACACATGGTAACCTTCGGGAATACCTAATTGTTCTTTAAAAAGAGCAACAGCTTCATCAATAATTGCCTGAAAGTCCTTACTCCTGTGTGAAATTTCGAGAATGGACATGCCGATTCCGTTTAATTCAAGAACAGCCTTTGCAGTGTTTTCAATAGCTACCCGGGGTAGGATAGAAGGGCCTGCATTAAAATTATGTACTTTTTTCATGATATATATGGGTTTAAAAACGTTAAAAGATTTATTTTAAAATTTTTACAAAGAAACATATTTTAATGGAATAAAAAAATGGAAATCCATGAAAAAATATCAAATTGACTGCTACATTTAACCTGACCTATTCATAAATAAATGAAATGCAATTTATGAATGAGCATGGGCCATGTGGGCAGCAGGTCAGGTAATCCCGACACAGAAAATATTTGATAATGACAATTACTGCCAAAATACTTGATTTTCTTTTGTCGGCCCGAAGGGTGAAAAATTCATGTGAATTTTTCAGGTTAAAGCTGGGGCGGAGTAAACTTTTTTACTTTTTGGGGTTTGGGGTTACGGGCATCAACATCTTTTACAAATTGCCATTTGCCGTTTGTGAAAACAAAGGCATCAAAGACATTGGTCTCCGGAACATAAAACTGGTATTGTCCTTCCAGGTTGGCTGAATATTTTGATGTACGCGGATCAAGGGGCGTGAGGCGGTCAAAAACAATCATGTCAGCCTTTGTCGTTTTTAGTTTTGCCGGTATTTTTTTTTCTGATTTTATTGCTTTATTGTTTTGCCTGTCCTTTGGATTAAACCTGGCTTTTACAGTTTTTGCAGGACGGGTTACCGTGTGGATCATCTGCTTGTCAAAGCGAAGCAACATACCTGAACGCGATGAATATTCAAAAATAATACGTGCGCATTTATCTTTATATTTTTTAAAGAGTTGCTTCCCGAAAGCCGGTACCCCGGTTGAGCGGAATGAAAGTACTTCAATTACTTTTTTTGTAGTAATCTGGTCGTTTCCTTTCCAACCCAGCAACGTATAATTTTTTCTGCCCTGGTATGATGTCGGGATTATTTTATAATAAATAGCGCCGTACCAATTATTAATATCCGTGACATCAGTTTGAGGATTTAAAATTTTATCGGTTCTGTCAGTAAGTTTTAAAAATCTTTTTGGAGAAAACGAATTTTCCGGAAAGAACAGATACCCGAAATACTCATACGTCCCGTCTTCTTTTGCTATTCCCCATGTCAGCAGTTTGAATTTCTTATCAGGCGAGGTAAGCGCGGACCAGTATTTTACGGAATCAAAAGGAAAATCAAAGGATTTTTCCGACTTAAAAATATTCTCAAGCATAAGCTGAAGCTTTTCGTTTGCCGCATATTTATTAAAATCGGGAGTTTCGCTGGTAATGGTACTTGTGTATATTTTAAGAGAATCTATTCTGCCATCTGTTTTTTGCGATTCAGCAACAAACGGAAAACAAACCATAAAAAGAATGATCAGGTGAATGCTCTTAAAATGCTTTAACATCAATAGTTCAGTGATTTTTTTAATAACGGAAATAATTCCGGCTTTATTATTAAATTAAAAATCGTTTACTTTTGACAAAAATATAAAAATGCCGGATACATATAACAATATAAAGCTCCAGGAGCATATAGATAATTTTCAGAATCTTTCGGAATATTTCAATGGTTTTATTGAAGGTAAAGGAGTTTCAGGTGTTTTAGCCAATAAAATCCTGATGACGGAAATTGAAAAGACCGAAATTCATAATGGCTTTTTCAACAGGCAGAATATAATCCTGGCTTTGAAATCGATAATAGATATGCTCAACAAGCAGAAAACAGAGGAATGGATAAATAAATACCGCGATCTGCTTTTGCAGAACAGAACAACCGCACGTGTGGGAGTAGTCATGGCAGGAAATATTCCCCTGGTTGGATTTCATGACTTTTTATGTGTCTTAATGTGCGGGCACGTTTTTATCGGAAAATTATCTTCCAATGATATGTACCTTCTTCCTGCCTTAGCTGACATTTTAAAAACTATTGATTCACGGTACGAAAATTTAATACAATTTACGGATGACAAGCTTCATGGTTTTGATGCCGTAATTGCCACAGGAAGCAATAATACATCACGGTATTTCGAATATTATTTTTCAAAATATCCGCATATCATCCGCAAAAACCGAAATAGCCTGGCTGTGATTAGCGGTAACGAGAATGATAACCAACTTCAACTTCTGTCCAATGATATTTTCAGGTATTTTGGGTTAGGATGCCGCAATGTTTCGAAAATATTTTTACCAAAAGATTTCGATATGCAGCGTTTTATCAATGCAATGAGATCATGGGATTTTATTATTGATCATAATAAATACAAGAACAATTATGATTATTACAAAACCATTCTGATCATGGACGAGAAACCATTTATTGATGCCGGTTTTTTTATGATGTGTGAAGATACGTCGCTTCATGCCCCGATTTCGGTGTTAAATTATGAGTTTTATGATGATATTAGCAGGGTAGAGGACTATATTCATGTAAATGAGGAAATGATCCAATGTGTGGCAAGTGAAAAACCATTTACTTTTAAAACTATCCCTTTTGGTAAAACCCAGTCGCCGGAATTATGGGATTATGCTGATAATGTTGATACAATGAAATTTTTACTGTCACTAAAAACAGATTAAATATCAGTAAATCAGTAAATATAATACGTAGTTAAATATGAATTTTATTTGATTATGTAAAAAATTTGTGTGAAAGTCTTGTTTATAAATAAAAGTAGTGTAATTTTGCACTTTAATTTTAATTAATAAGATCATGAAAAAGGGCATACATCCAAAAGATTATCGGTTAGTAGTATTTAAAGATATGTCGAACGATTATACATTTGTCACACGTTCTACAGCTCAAACCAAAGAAACTATTGTTTGGGAAGACGGCAAGGAATATCCTTTGGTAAAACTTGAAATTTCTCACACATCCCATCCGTTTTATACAGGTAAGATGAAGTTCGTTGATACTGCAGGGCGTGTTGATAAGTTCCGTAACCGTTATAAAAAACATTACGATAAAAAGGAAGAAAATCGTAAAGAAGAAACTCAAAAAACTGAAGAATAAGCTCTTCCCAAAACCCCGAACAAATCGGGGTTTTTTTCTGTTTTTTTTTATTTAATGCGATACAAACAATCCATTTTTAATAAAAAAAATTTCACGGGTTGCAATAAATATTCAAATTAATAATTAATATTGTGCTTGCGCAAAAACAAATTTATTATGAATTATATTCTTTTTGATGATTCGTCACGGATGGATCTGTTCCCGTTAACATTAACAAGGCCTACAGCTGAATTACGCGTTGGTATAATTACGATCCGTGAAAAGTGGGAAAAATATCTAAAAGTAAAGACCTCTACCTTAACCGACAGATATTTGAGTGTAAAATCCCCTATCGTTAAAGGCAAAACAAATGTACTGATCAATGGTTCGGTGTGCCCGAATGATGAACTAGTAAAAAAGATTATTGAGCTAAAACCTAATCAGGCTCTGGTAAACCAGGATTATATTATTGCATTTTGTATAGATGAAAAGGATCTTGAGAGCAGTGACATTGTAGAAACAACACAAAGCGATGATGCTGAAAAATTTGATCTGGAAGGCCTGAATGAAGTTGAATGTAATATTCCTCATATGAAAATAAATTTTCCATGGGATATTTTCAGGTATAACGGTGAAGCTATCAGGGAGGATTTTAAGCTGATTACCAAAGGGAGAAAATCAAAAGCATTGAGCGATACAAACCGTCTGGTTGGCGATGGAAATATTTTTATTGAACCGGGAGCAAAAGTGGAATGTGCCATTATCAATGTTGCAGAAGGCCCGGTTTATATCGGGACGGATGCAGAGATTATGGAAGGCGCTGTAATCCGCGGTCCATTTGCCCTGGGTGAACATGCAACCCTAAAAATGTCGGCAAAAATTTACGGGGCGACTACTGTTGGCCCTTATTCAAAAGTTGGCGGCGAATTGAACAATACTGTAATTTTCGGATATACAAATAAAGCGCATGATGGTTTCATCGGCAATTCTGTAATCGGCGAATGGTGTAACCTGGGTGCTGATTCCAATAATTCCAATCTCAAGAACACATACGATGAAGTAAAGATGTGGAACTATACACAGGAAAAGTTTATTCCTTCAGGTCTGCAGTTTTGCGGACTCATCATGGGTGACCATTCAAAATGCGGAATTAATACCATGTTCAATACCGGCACTGTTATCGGCGTAAATGCAAATATTTTCGGACATGGGTTTCAACGTAATTTTATTCCTTCTTATAGTTGGGGTAGTTCTATTTTAGGTTATACAACTTATGAACTCCCAAAAGCAATTGAAGTTGCTAAAAGTGTATATGAGAGAAGGGGATTTGAATTTACCAGGGTTGATGAAGATATTATGACCAATGTTTTTAATATGACCTTTGCATACCGTAAAAAAGTAAAATTTCTCAGGTAATATTTTAGAAAAATTTCGTTGATTACAAACTTGGCATTTTTCTTGACGGGCAAGGTCTCCAATTTTTTATATTAATTGTTATTCTTGATTTTTCAAAGAGTCATAGAAGAGTTGTGAATGCAAACTGACACATTGTCATAATTTGATGCTTATGGAATTTTCTGCTGAATTAGAAAAAAAAATGAAATTATTAAGCCTTGTCGATAGCGAAACAGAGTTTATTCCTTTGTTTACTTCGGAAGAAGAGGAGCAGATGAACTCAGAACAGCTGCCCGAAGTGCTGCCCATATTACCTCTCAGAAATACCGTGTTGTTTCCGGGCGTTGTAATACCTATTACGGTTGGTCGCGACAAATCAATACGGTTGATCAAAGAAGCATACAAGGCGAAACAGAATATCGGTGTTGTGTCGCAGATCGATGCCAATGTTGAAGATCCGTCTTTTGATGATTTATATAAGGTGGGCACTGTGGCATATATTTTAAAAACCCTTCATATGCCTGATGGAAGCACTACTGTTGTTATTCAGGGTAAGAAGCGTTTCACGCTGCTCGATATTGTTTCTACCGAACCTTATTTTACTGCGCGTGTCGGCGACTTTTCTAATAGCGAGGAACCGAAAAAAGACAAGAAATTTCAGGCCTTGATCTCATCCTTAAAGGATTTTTCAATTCAGATTGCCAAGCAGTCTCCTAATATACCTTCTGAAGCAGCCTTTGCAATAAAAAACATTGAAAGCCCGTCATTCCTTGTGAATTTTATTTCATCAAATCTTAATATTGACCTTCCCGATAAGCAACGACTGCTTGAAAATGCCGATCTGACGGACCGTGCAAGCCAGGTGCTTAACTATATGGTCAAGGAGCTACAGATGATTGAGCTGAAAAACCAGATTCAGAATAAAGTAAAATCGGATCTGGATAAACAGCAGCGTGATTTCCTGTTACAGCAGCAGATCAAGCAGATTCAGCAGGAGCTTGGTGATAATCCTCAGGACCAGCTGATCAATGAGTTGAAAGAAAAAGCCGAAAAGAAAAAGTGGCCCGAGGATATTGCGAATTTATTTTCACGTGAACTTTTAAAGTTCCAGCGCATGAATCCCCATGCTGCTGAGTATTCTGTACAGACTAATTATCTTGAAACCATTGTCGATCTGCCGTGGAATGAATATACCGAAGATAATTTTAATCTGAAAAATGCACAGCGTATTCTTGATGAAGACCACTTCGGGCTGGAAAAAGTGAAAGAGCGCATCATTGAATATCTTGCCGTGTTAAAGGTCAAGGGAGATATGAAAGCGCCCATCTTATGCTTGATCGGGCCTCCGGGAGTTGGTAAGACTTCGCTGGGCAAATCCATTGCAAGGGCTTTGGAACGCAAGTATGTCAGAATGTCGTTAGGCGGTCTGCGCGATGAAGCCGAACTGAGAGGCCACCGCAAAACATACATAGGAGCTATGCCCGGCCGTATCATACAAAACCTAAAAAAGGTCAAATCGGCCAATCCTGTGTTTGTTCTGGACGAAATTGACAAGGTAAGCGGAAACAATGTCAGCGGCGACCCGCAGGCTGCCCTGCTCGAAGTTCTCGACCCCGAACAAAATACCAGTTTTTATGATAACTTTCTGGAAGTGGATTTTGATTTGTCGCGGGTGATGTTCATTGCCACGGCAAATAACCTTTCGACGATATATCCCGCTTTGCGCGACCGTATGGAGATCATTGACCTCAGCGGCTACCTGCTCGAAGAAAAAATCCAGATCGCACAAAGACACCTGATACCTAAACAGCTTAAAGAACACGGTTTGCGGGAGAAGCAAATAGTTTTCAGCGACAAATTACTTGAAAAAGTTATTGATGATTATACACGCGAGTCGGGCGTACGTATGCTCGAGCGCACCATCGCGAAGATCATTCGCAATCGTGTCAGGGATATTGCGATGGATGAAAAATACAATAAAAATATTCAACAGGGAGAACTCGCAAAAATCCTTGGCAATCCTATATACCAAAAAGAAAAAAATATTCCCAATGATATACCGGGTGTTATTACTGGCCTTGCTTGGACAGCTGTAGGCGGAGAAATACTATTTATAGAAGTTAGCCTGAGCAAAGGCAAAGGAAATCTGACACTTACCGGCAACCTGGGTGATGTCATGAAGGAATCTGCCACCATTGCCTTTGAATATCTTAAGTCTCATTCTCATCTGCTTGATATTGACAGTGAAGTATTTGAAAAATGGAATGTGCATATTCACATCCCCGAAGGCGCCACGCCCAAGGATGGCCCTTCAGCCGGCGTGACGATGTTTACTGCCCTTGCTTCGGCATTTACACAGCGGAAACCTAATAAAAACATTGCCATGACAGGGGAGATCACCTTACGGGGAAAAGTATTGCCTGTTGGTGGCGTCAAAGAAAAAATATTAGCAGCCAAGCGTGCAAGTATCACTGATATTATTATTTCGGCCGATAATAAAAAAGACATTGAAGACATCAATAAAAGCTATATAGAAGGACTTAAATTTCATTATATTTCTGAAATGATGGAGATCATTGATCTCGCACTATCAAAACAAAAGGTTAAAAATCCCCTTCAGATAAAATAAAATATATTCTATGCATAATAAGTATATCGGACTTGTCATCGAGATGGCCTCGGAAAATGCTTCATCGCTCAACGGAGGGCCATTTGCGGCTTTAGTTGTGCGAAACGGTGAAGTTGTTGGTAAAGGGACCAACAGCGTTACAACATCCAATGACCCTACGGCACACGCTGAAGTTGTTGCCATACGCGATGCCTGTAAAAACCTTGATACATTTCAACTAACAGATTGTGATCTGTACTGCAGTTGCGAACCCTGCCCCATGTGCCTGGGAGCCATATACTGGGCGCGGCCTGCACGGGTTTTTTACGCTGCAACCAATAAAGATGCTTCGGCAGTGGGTTTTGATGATTCATTTATCTATGAGCAGATACCGCTTGCCCATGAAAGACGCTCCATTCCTTTTAAGCATGTTGAGCATTGTGATCATAACAAGCCATTTGAGCAGTGGGCGCACAACACGGATAAAACGGAATACTAGCCTGATTTTACCGGTATATTTTACTTCAGCAAATTAGAATATAGGTTGTAATTTTCTTCATCGAAACATATAAACACAACCTTTTCGATACCGGGGTTGTTTTTAAGAAATCTTATTACTTCCTGCACCGCTATGGTTGCGGCTTCCGGTTTGGGAAAATGATAAACACCGGTGCTGATATTCGGAAAAGCAATAGTCTATATATTGTTTTTGACAGCCAGTTCAAGGGAGTTGCGGTAACAGGCAGCCAGTAGTTTTTCCTCATTGTTGTTGCCTCCGTACCAAACAGGGCCGACCGTGTGGATTACAAATTTGGCCGGTAGCCTATAACCTCTGGTGATTTTTGCCTGTCCTGTTTCACAACCATTAAGTTGCCGGCATTCTTCAAGAAGTTCGTGTCCTGCTGCGGCATGAATGGCACCGTCGACACCGCCTCCGCCCAACAGGCTTCTATTGGCCGCATTAACGATAGCATCAACTTCAAGGCGGGTGATGTCGCCTTTTATTAATTCAATTCTGTCAGGCATGATCGAAATATTTTTGTAATAAATTCATGAATTCCTCATGTACCAGGCTGTTTGAGGTAATGATCTCTTTTCCGAACAGGTAATTGGTGCCGCCGCTGAAATCGCTGACTTTACCGCCCGCCTGTTTGACAATTACAGAACCCGCCGCAACATCCCAGCTACCCAGGTTATATTCATAGAACATATCAAAACGCCCGCAGGCCACATAAGCAATATCGGTAGCAGCAGAACCCAGCCGTCTGACACCATGTGTGTAAAACATGATCGCTTTCAGGAGCTCAATATATTCCGGCAATTTTGAATAATTAATGCAGGGAAACCCGGTCGCGATGAACGATTTACTTAATGCAGCCGTGTCTGAAACCTTGATAATCTCATTATTCAGATAGGCGGGACCTTGGATATGAGCGCTGAAACACTCATCAAGGCTGACTTCATATACAACGCCGAGAATTTCTTTTTCAAAGTCAGTGAGGGCAATACTTACTGCATAAGGCGCAAGCCCGTGTATGTAATTGGTGGTGCCATCAAGGGGGTCGATGATCCAGTTGTATTGTTTCTCATTCCTGTCTTTTTGGCTTTCTTCAGCAATGATGCCTGCTTCCGGGAAAAGTGATGTGAGTTCACGAATGAGAAATTTTTCAGAAGTTTTGTCGACATAAGTAACAAAATCATGTTCTGATTTATATTCGACATGGTTTTTTGTAATGTTTTTTATTTCTGATTTCAGGAATGACCCTGCTTCTTTGGCTATTGAGCAAACGCCCGTCATTAGTCTGTCGAGATTCATGGATTAAATTAGTTTGAAGGCTTTAAAATTAGTGAATTTTAACGTACCGGTGTTGATAATTCAAGCGGGAAAAATTGCATTATTTTTCATTATTTATTATTTTTGTAAAAAAATGAACTTATGAAGAAAATCATTTTATGCTGGGCACTTTTACTTGTTCTGACAAGTGCCATGGCCCAGTCGTATATAATGACCTATACAAGTAATGCACCCCGCACCGGTGATGCTCTTACCGTTTATAATATTGCCTACATGAATCCCGGCCCTGCCGGGGCAAATAAAATATGGAATTTTTCTGCACTGACTTATACATCACCGGCAAGGATTGATCATATTTATTCCCAACCCAACAACTATCTTCCCGGTGTAGGCGTCTACAATACGGTTTCCACGGAAGATGGAAGCGAATATTACTATAATGTTACTACTGCCAGGTCAGAAGTAAAGGGATACATCAACACCGATATTTCACTGGTTTATACCGATCCGATCATTAAAATGAAGTATCCGTTTGCATACGGCAACACCTTTACGGATACCTATACCGGAAATGCTTTGTACAAGTCATATGCTGAGATAAATTTTTCAGGGAACTATACGGTCACAGCCGATGGTTTTGGAAAACTCTACCTGCCCGGCCGGAAGATTGGTAATGTTTTGCGTGTTAAGGTTCAGGTTACCAACCAGGAAACGCAGCCCTGCGAAATTTACGAAAGCAATCGCACCTTTTATATGTGGTATGCAAAAGGATACAGATATCCGTTATTAGTGCTGTCTTCAACTGTTACCGTTAATGAACAGGGTATTCAGAAGACATCCACGAGTGGTTATTATAATCCCCAGACCGGCACAGCTAAGGCCGAAGAATTAGCTGTTGATGAAATTGATAATGGGAAACTGGCAATCAGTACTTTCCCGAACCCTTTTTATGAAGACCTGAATTGTTCTTATTTACTTAAAAAATCATCGGATGTAACTATTGAATTATTCGATATTGCCGGTAAATTAAAGAGAGTGATCACTAAAAACAAATTTCAGCAGGAGGGGATGCATACTTTTGATATTAATGCTGTTTCCGCAGGGCTTGTCCCGGGTGTATACTACCTCCGTTTTGATGTCGATAAGCAGGTTTTTGTTGAAAAGATCGTAAAAATTTAAGTTTAAAGTCTTTCACTTCGCTTTTTTGAATACTCCTCAAGTTCCCGCATTTCCTGTGTGCCGGGGAAGTCAAAGATTTCCTGTTGAATATTTGACGGGAATAACCTTTTGATGTCTTTTGCATAAAGCTCTCCATCTCCCGGTGATGTATGGCTTTTAATAATCATCTCCGTTGAAGTATTTTCAATATTCAGGACCAGCGGCACAGACCATGCACTGCCGATGTTTGTTTTACCATCTTTTTTATAATATTCCTGCAGAAAAGCCCATATGAAGATATTGTTGTCCTGCTGTAACAGGATTTTGTGGGCACTTAAGACCCTCCCGCCAAATGCCGGCTGCATTAAGTGATTATCAAGATATTTCTCAATGGAAATGCTTTCATTCCGGCTTTCAGAAACATTTTTTTGCGTGCACGACTGATTAAAAATGACAAACAAAATTATTACCGGTAATGCAGGAATACAGATACGCTTCATAATATTTAGCATGATTTATTCCTTAATAAATTTTTCGAAAGAAATAATAGTATTGCCGGTATATTTGATCAGATAAATACCACTGTTTAATTCTCCGGTATTTATATAGGTTGAATTTCCTTCTGACATTCCCTGTATAACTTTTCTTCCTTGTATGTCAAAGATTTCGATGGTGGCTTTATCAGGTTGGCAGAAATTAATTTTCAGAAAATCATTTACAGGATTCGGAGAAATATCGAAAGCGGGTGAGACCTCATGTCCGTTGATTCCTAATCCAACCAGCCTGTAAACTCGGGCATGGCCTGCATCGGTGGCACTTCCGTCATTTTGGGGAGCACCGCCGGCCACAACCGAACCGTCGTCACTTACACTTACAGAATAACCAAATAAATTGTTGTCGGCTTCCCCATCAATGTCATTCACTATTTGCGACCAATTACCTGCGGAGTATTTATACATTCTAATCAGGCCGGTATAATCGCCATGGTGGTTGCCGCCTATTACGCCGATGGCCACAACAGAGCCATCCGCATTCAGATCAATAGACTGGCCGGATGCTTCACCCGTTGCGTAGCCATATATGTTACTGCCCATTTGTACCCAATTTCCTGCTGAGAATTGATAAACTCTTACCTGGCCGGCCTCAAACAGGCTGTCGCTGTTCAATATAGCACCGGTAGCCACTACAGAACCATCAGCGCTTATACTGACGGATAATCCTGACTGATCGCCGGCAGCATCGCCATCAATGTCGCCTCCTTTCTGAACCCATAAGCCACCGCTTAAGTGGAACACCCTTGTATGCCCGGCATCGGTGCCATTGCCGTCATTACCTATTGCTCCAATAGCTACAGTGGTCCCGTTAGCATTAAGGCTTACTGAATATCCCGACCAGTCATCTGCAGCTTCTCCGTCAATACTATTGCCCAATTGAGTCCAGTATCCCGAGGAATCTTTATATATACGTACCTGCCCGACATCGGCGACAGTTCTCGGGGCACTTACAGCCACAACTGATCCATCTGCATTTAAACTTAATGAGTACCCTGATAAATCTAAGATATTCTCACTTACAATATTACCTTTTTTGATCCATGTGTTGCCTATATACCGGTATATTCTTATTACTCCTTCATGTCCTAAAGAATCTGTATAATATGGGGCGCCAGCCGCTAATACAGTGCCATCGGCACTCAGACTCACAGAATAACCAAAACGGTCACCTTCATATTCTCCGTCGATATCGGCGCCCATCTGTGTCCATATTCCGCCAGAATTATTAAAAACCCTCACCTGGCCTGCAAAATTCCCGTTTCCATTATGAAATGGTGCACCTATGGCTATTACAGAACCATCTGCATTGACACTGACTGCACGTCCTGAATAGTCAGCAGAATCTTCACCGTCAATATCGTTACCGATTTGTACCACTGTAACCTGGGCATTGGTATTAAAACCCATTGTAACCAATAAAAACACAAGCAGCAGCATGTTTTTTGCGGCTGAAAAAAATAAAATAGTTTTCATAACTGTCTGGATTTATGTTGTTAATAATTGATTAAAATTAGTACTTTTTTAACCAAAATCCAAACAAAAAATATCCCTTTTATTAAATATGAATTACTCTTTTATAAGCCTGAATGTTTGCCTGAATTTATTTTCAATACTGAATAAATATACTCCGGCAGGAGCATTTTTCATGTCAAGAATGTTGTTTTCATCCTTTAGTTTACCGGTAGAAATCATCCTTCCATCAATATTGAAAATTTTGTATTCACTACCTTTTAATACCGGGCTGATGGTACAATAAACATTTCCTGACAGTGGATTGGGATAAATTTGTACCAGCCCGGGGTCATTATGATCTTCAATGCCGGCAACGCTGCTTGTAGAGTAGGAGTATGTGGCTGAATCATTTTCGTGCAGGGCTGAATCTATATTGCAGACAACGAGTATCAGCCTGTTATAGGCCAATCCCAGGCTGTCGGCATTTATTACGGCATGGCCATTGGCATCGGGGTTAATAAAATCAACACCAACAGTGGTGTTCTGGCTAAGATTTATTTTTAATGCAGCAAGCCTGAATTTTGAAGTGGAATCGCCTGAAAAATCAATGTGTATGGGCTTAGGAGCAAGGCTTGTGAAACTTATATAATCGGTACCGTAAGGATGTATCGCTTGATGGCATAATCCTGTCGGAAAACTTGAATGGATTGAGGTAATATGGCAATGGTAGACATTGTAATGATGGTATGCATATTTGCCACCCTCAAAATCAGAATCATCGAGGTAATTTGTTACCGACCAGTGTACAAAAGCCTCATTGAAATCAGCGGGTGAGTTGATCTGACGTAAGGCGCTGTCCATACCTGCAATTCCGTTGAGTTGGTTGCTGATCAGTGCTGAGATGTAATTCCAACCCCCATAATGTTCAAACATAAATAAAGACCAAAGCTTTACCTGGTTATAATCTGAAAAATAGATCAGGGGTATGTCGGGATTTTGGGTAAAGAATGTAAAATTGTCTAAAACATCAGGTTGATAAATATCTTCGGTCAGGTACATGGCTGCAAAGGTTGAGAATCCTTCATCTATCCAAGCATCTTCCCAATATTTTACAGGATTTGACGGGGGCTCCGGCGAGTGGTCCTGCTGCCAGTGAAGCAAATGACCGAATTCATGTGCTGTGATATCAATAATACTGTAAAAACAACCCGACGCAACATAAATGATCTCATGCTCGCTGCTGTGGCTTCCCCAATGGCTGTATACAAAGCTGTCGGTCATTTGCTGTGCGGGATCAAAATATCCGCACCAGTTCGGATCATCATAGATGACAATGTAAACATGCGAATCGGCATCAAGGGCATCAGGCACAGGCCCATATACAGCTGTCAGTTCCGGAACAAAATGATCGTCAAACCTGTGAACCATCGTATCCAACAACGATGGCTGAGGCAGCGTTACGCCATCTTCAACAAATAAATAACAGTGTGCCCCGGCTCTTTCGCAGGTGGCATGGATACGCTTTTGCGGTGTCCCGACTAGGGGTGGCCAGTCAATATATGTGACAGACCAGAACGACATGGTATCACCCTGGTTAACCTGAGCAATGGATTGGGGAATGAAAATGAAATCCGCAATTAACAGCAAAAAGAATATATACAGAGTTTTCATGAAATAAGGTTTTATCAAAAATACAAATTTCAGATTGTTTTACTGTATTAATTATGTAAAATAATACATTACAGCTTGTTTGAAGCGGTTTTCATCAAAATCATTACTGTCTGGTAAAATTATAGATTTCTGAAAAGCCTTACCATCAGCCTCGGAGGACTAATTTTGGCGTATTATATAGTAAATCAGGCCTTGTACAAATTGCTTTTCATCAATTTATTTTGCCTCAGTCCTAAAGGATGTAAATTGATGAAAATCAATACTTCCTTTAGGAAAAGAGGTGAAAAACGAATTTTTATTTACATCCTTTAATTATGAGAAATTTTTATAGGACAATAGTGTGTTACAAAATAGAAGTTCTGGCCGAAGTTGTATTTTGCAAACAATGGATATCTGCCGGATGATCAGGGAAGCTTTTCTATAATTGTATCCGTTTCATTTACAGTATCTGCGGATCTTAACAATGAATCAGGGATGGACGTTACACAATTATAGTTTTTGGATATTTTTTGCTTAGGCTCCGGGAATTTTTGCCTGTATTCTTTGAGTGACTTGTCTTTCATTACTTTTTCCATGAACATTCCGAATATCGGGAGTGCAGCATGTCCGCCTTCTCCGATTTTGGTGCCCGGCCTGAAATGTATTGAACGTTTTTCACCACCAACCCATGAACCTCCAACCAGCTTTGGTGAAACCCCGACAAACCAGCAATCACTATGGTTTGATGAGGTGCCCGTTTTGCCGCCATACTCCGTACCATCTTTGAAAATATTGTATTTCCAGAGGTTCTGCACTGTTGATCCCCGTTCCTTCAACCCGGCTTTGAGCAACTCCTGCAAAAGAAAGGCAGTTTCATAGTCGATAGCCTGGGTTCTGGCAGGTTTGTACCGCCATAATACCTTCCCGTTTTTATCCTCGATGCGGGTTACCAACACGGGCGCTTCATACATCCCGTCAGCGACAACAGATGCGTATGAATTGACCAGGTCAAGAAGGGTTACTTCACCGGAGCCCAGAGATACGGAAGGCACAATATCCAGCTTTGTCCGGATACCCAGCCTGTATGCATATTCAATAACTTTCTCAATGCCGACCTCCCTGGCAAGGGTAACGGCAATACTATTGATTGAATTGGTAAATGCCGAGCGCAGGCTGACCGGGATGTTATAAAAAACACCATTGACATTATGCGGGCGCCAGACTTTGTTCTGTCCGTTTTCGACATATTTCCATTCTATGTACTGATCGGTGCGCATGTCGCAGGGGCCGATACCCGAAGCAAGAGCAGCCGCGTAATCAAATAACTTAAACGTAGAGCCTGGCTGGCGCTGCGATTGCGACACATGGTCGTACTTAAAAAAGCGGAAGTCTATGTCACCTACCCAGGCACGTACGTAACGGTTGGCGGGCTCTAAAGCCACAAAACCTGTCCGGAGCAGACGTAAACAGTAGGCGATTGAATCCATAGGACTGAGGAGCGTGTCAACAGCGCCTTTTCTGAGATGATACAATGTCATGGGCACGGGCTTTTCCATCAGTGCCAGTGCAGAATCCTGGTTTCCGGTTTTTTTTCGTAATATCTTATAGTGCTCACTTTCCAATGCATTGCTGCGGAGAAAACCGGGAATCTCCCGATAACTTGCATCCCTCCAGGGGTTTTCAGTACCCCATTGCCTGTTGAATTCCCTTTGCAGCAAGGTCATTTGTTCCTTCACGGCTTCTTCGGCGTATTGCTGCATGCGGGTATCCAGCGTGGTGTATATTTTTAATCCTGACGTGTACAGGTCAAGCTTATTGTCTTTGCACCAGTCATCAATGGCATTGGCTACAGCCATCCTGAAATAGGGTGCCTGGCCATAGGAGAGGTCTTCATCTTTGTAGTGAAGCCCCAGTGGCAGAACCGAAAGAGAATCGAATGCCCGGGCAGTGATGATTTTTTCGCGTTGCATGATCTTCAAAACCACATTTCTTCTCTTTTTGCAACGTACCGGATTACGCAGCGGGTTGTAGGTTGTTGGTGCTTTAAGCATCCCAACCAGCATGGCGACCTGCTGTGGCTTTAGTTCAGCAGGTGTTACACCGAAGTATACCCTGGCGGCCGTTTTAATACCGAAGGTGTTGTTCCCGAAATCAACCGTGTTGAAATACATGGTGAGAATATCTTCTTTGGAATAAAACATTTCAATTTTCACTGCGCCTATCCACTCTTTCAGCTTCATGATGACCACGCGCACATAGGGAATGTGTCCGAACAATCCTCTGGAGTATGCTGTACGCGATTTGTACATGTTTTTGATCAGCTGCTGCGAGATAGTGCTGGCGCCGCGGTAGTTTCCCCTGAACCAGTCGCGGAAGGACGAAAACAATCCTTTTACATCTACCCCGAAGTGTGAATAAAAGTGCTGGTCTTCCGTGGCGATCAATGTTTTGACCAGCATGGGCGGCAGTTCGCTATATTCAGCAGGTGTGCGGTTTTCTTTAAAAAACCGGCCGATCATTTTTCCATCGGCACTATACACTTCAGAGGCTATGCTCTGCTGAGGGTGCATGATCTCTGATATGCGCGGCGACTTGCCAAAAAGCCACAGGAAATTGATGTTGATGAACAGCAGCAATACCAGGAAGATCAGCAGGGCATATATGATAAAATTTATTGGTTTTTTGTACCAGCGGCGCTGTGTGGTTGTTTCATTTTTCGTTTGCAGCCACTGTTTAATCCGAGAAAAGAAGTTCTTCAACATGGTCTGCAAAACTAACTATAAAATTTTGTCTGCAGAAATTTTTAATAAATTAAAAATTGCGGGCTAATTCCAATAACATGAAAACCCGGGCATATGATATAACTGTCAATAAAGAACTGGGTAAGGCGATGGAAATTTTTTTTATAAAATATATCTTTCAATTGATTTTTATCCTTGTTATTGATAAAATTATTATTACCTTTGAACCGAAGATAAACCCCATTTTTTAGGGTTTTTAATACATATAAGGGTAATGGCTACAGGAGCATATATTTCAGCAAACCTCACAAAGCGGCAGTTATACTTCATGCGCCTTCTTGACGATAATGAAATAGATATATTCACAAGTGAAAGCATCAAGCCATTATTAAGCGAAAACAGTAGTGATTTGAATGAGATTCTCGAAAACCTGGTTCACAAGCATATTCTTTCCCGCATCGAACGCGGAAAGTTTTGTCGTTATAATTTCAGGGATGAATTGGTGATCGCAAATTACCTTGTCCCAGATGGCGTGGTTTCCTATTGGTCCGCCTTAAATAGGCATGGCCTTACAGATCAGTTTCCGAACACTGTTTTTGTCCAGACATCCCTTGAAAAGAGATCAAAGAAGATATTTGAAGTTCAGTATAAGTTCATTAGGGTATTAGAGAAGAAGATAACAGGTATTCAGATTCAGGGTTTTGGTAACCGTCAGTTCCGCATGACAGATATAGAAAAGACTATCGTTGATTGTTTTGATAAGCCTCAGTACTCCGGAGGATATGCTGAATTGATTCGTGCTTTTGGAAATACAAAACTCAATGGCGAAAAGATGATCAGGTATTGTAATGCGGTCGGCAATAATGCTGCAACCAAGCGGATGGGGCTTCTGGCTGATTTGTTAAATAAGCAGGGTTTAAAGGCATTCATCAGCTTTGCCCGAAGTAAGGTAGGCTCAAAAATTAGTCTCTTTGATTCTTCAGGGGCTGATAATGGCGTATATGATAATACCTGGAAGCTTCGTATGAACATCAGCAGGGAGGAAATTATTAATATTTGTAATAAAATAAATTGATGATCCTTCAGAAAGAAATTGCAGCCATTGCTGAGCAGAAGAAGGTCCCTAAAAGTACCATTGAAAAAGATTGGGCTTTGGGGCATTTTCTTGATGCAATTTTTTCCGTACAGGAACTTCGAGACAATCTTGTGTTCAAGGGCGGTACTTGCCTTAAAAAATGCTATTTTCCCGATTATCGTTTTTCCGAAGACCTGGACTTTACATCGTTGCATGGTGAATTTGAATTGACAAACCAACAACTGAAACAAATCTGTAGCCATGTATCTGAAAACGCAGGAATAACAACCTCTGTAGTTTCTTTGCTGCCTCTTAAATTCAAAGATGCGCTTACCGGTTATGAAGCTATAATAAAGTTCTGGGGTGCTGACCATCCCAGGAATATGGCTCCTCCACCTCCTGATCGCTGGCTTACAAAGGTCAAGATTGAAATTATTTTTTATGAGCAGCTTGTTTTTAGTCCCGAAACCAAAAGCATTTCACATCAGTTTTCAGATAAGCTGACCTCTTCTTCGGAGGCAATACCCTGTTATGGTATTAATGAGATATTAGCGGAAAAACTTCGTTCACTTATTCAGCGCTCATACACAGCTCCCCGCGATTTCTATGATATTTGGTTCCTGACTTCAAACATCCCCAACCTTGATTTTTCTGCTATCGTTACAGCTTTTCATGAAAAACTGAAATTCAAAAATCATGTTTTCACAGGTATTGACCAGTTACTTAACCCTGAAAACGACAAAATCTTGCGCTCGGCTTGGGTCAACAGTCTTGCCCATCAGGTTCCCGGCGAAAAGTTTCCGGATTATGATACAGTAAAAACGGATCTAAATAATCTTTTTGAAAAAATATTTTAATAATGGCTGTTGATAAAACTCTTTCCTATTACATTCATTGCTTCTCCAACCTTCATAGAGATCACAGTTTTGGTGGTGCACCTCATAAACCCGTTTTACTTTTGTCTGTTATCGAAAATATCGAACAGGGTCATATTAATAATGAAAAGATTTATATAACTCCTGATTTGGTTGCATCCTTTAAAAGCAACTGGTCAACCTTTGTGGTTACTAAACACACTATGAAGTTTTCCATGCCCTTTTTTTATATGAAGAGTGAGCCGTTTTGGAGCTTAATTCCAAAGCAGGGGTATGATCTTATTGTTAAAACTAAGTACTCTTTGGAATCCTTTTCCAATCTGAATAATGCCATTGATTATGCGTCAATAGATGCTGAACTATTTTATTACCTCTTTCAGAAAGAGAGTCGTGACTTGTTACGTATAACCTTGCTAAATAAGTATTTTCCAGACACTAAATCCAATAAACAGGTAGGTGCTGGTTATATTTCTGAAATTACAAGTGATATTCTGGAGGAGAATTCTGACACTTACCGACAGAAACTTACTGAAATGGAACAGAAACTTGAACAGGATGCTTATACTGAAGAAATTTTTATGCGTGGAAGCATATTCAAACGAGTCATTCCGAAGATATACAACAACACTTGTTGTATTACAGGGCTTAACATCAGTGCGACTTTTACTATTTCTATGGTCGATGCTTGTCATATTATTCCATTCAGCGAATCACATGATGATACTATAACAAACGGATTAGCCTTAAGCCCAAATATGCACCGGGCTTTCGATCGTGGATTAATAACTATAGATGAAAATTATAAAGTAGTGGTTTCCGAAAGATTCAGAGAAGAAACAATAAGTCCATACTCTATTAAGCAGTTCAGTGGTAAACAAATTTTGCTGCCCACTGAACCTTGCTTTTATCCTAACCCTGAGAATCTGAGTCGACATCAAAAGGAAATATTTAATCATTGAAAAAATCTAATCCATGGCTCGATCTTATTATTCTGACTAACTATCTCGCCATTATTTCGCCATTTTGGCGAGATCCGAAACATCGTCAATAATTATCCACATATGGCAGGGGCAAGCAATCCTTGGTTCCCATGGGTCGGAAATATTGCTTCTCTGATTTCATTCTCAGAAAATCCGCTTATTTCAGCAGCTTGTGCAAAATCAATTTTCTTTTCACTTATGGCTCGGAACAACAATTGAAAAAACCTGTATCCACTTTCTTTCCCCGTATAAACAATAGACTCTACCTTTCGCTGTCCGGTTATAGTCAGCATAAACATAAAGTTCTTATAAAAATTAGCAGAAATAATATTCAAGTCCTTCAACCTGTATAATAAAGCTGCAATCGAAATTCCATATTGCATTTTAATAATCCCCAATTCCTGCATGGTTATGTTGTTCCTTTTTTCACCAAAGGCTTTTACAGCTGCATTTTTATGCAGAAGCATAGCACCGGCAAATCTATTACATAACCGCTCTTCAGTTTTTTCATCAATAGTTGAATCAAAATTCAATAACAAATGGCCAAGTTCATGAAGTGCTGTAAATCTTTTCCTGTCACAGGTTTTTATCTTATTTTTATTGAGTACGATAACAGGCATTTTTTCTTCTATCAAAGTTTGACACCCATCAAACTTGTCGTCTGATTCAACTTCAATAAATTTTATATGATGCTCTTCAAGTAGATCAACAACATTACTGATTGCATCAAATCCCAGTCTCCATTCTAACCTTATAATTTCTGATACATCTTCAACATCGTTAACATCCTTGATAATTCTATCCTTAATTGGATTTGTGAAAAGCTCTGAAATGCCTAAAAGTTGTTCAACCTCAATATATCTTTCAAGTAAATCCTTAGTCTGCTCAATAACAATATTCTTATCCTTTGCAGTAAGGTCTTGAAGTTTTCTAAAATTTAAAGTTCCTAAGGATACATTCGATTTCCTGCAAAAAAAATTAGCTGCGACATTTAAGGCTGTTGCTAAAATTCCTATCATATCATTATCTGGTACAACTTCTCCCAATTCATATTTATTTATTGCCTGCTTTGTAACCTTATTACCAATCTGGTCTGCAAGCTCCTGGAGCGAATAACCCTTCATCAATCGGGCAGCTCTTAGCTTTTCATGGTTGAATATCAACTCTTTAGACATTTTTATCTATTTTAATGGTTGACAAAAATAATAAAATTATTATACTAAAAAAAAAATTTAACATTTTTTGACAGTATTCTACGTCATATTTTCATAATAATTATTCTGTGTGTCATGATTTTACCTATTTTGCAGTCGTTTTGTCAGTTTTTAATATGAAATTGACAAATGGCACAATCTTTGACAAGCAAAAAAATTAAATTTGTCAACCAGTAATTATTAAACTTAACAAATATGGGAAAAAATCAACACATTGTCAAACATCCTGAAGGATGGGCAGTAAAAGGTGCCGGTAACGAGAAAGCAACCATCGTTACAAGCACTCAGGCAGAAGCAATCAAAATTGGTCGGGAAATAGCCATTAACCAGCAATCCGAGTTAATTATTCATGGCATTGATGGTAAAATAAGGGAAAAGAATAGTTATGGTAATGATTATTTTCCACCTAAAGGATAACCTGCATGCTGAATTTTAAATATTATAAACCAAATGTTTTGATAAACTTTATTGCATTTGGAGCAATAGCAATGTTTTTGGCAAAAGACTATTGGCATATTTCCATTTCTATAGTTTCATCCATTAGTTTCCTACTTCTTATAATAAATAAGTGGCTTTGGAAATATAGACCATTTTCTTTTATGTTCTGGGTTCCTGACTTTTCAGGTCGCTATGAAGGTGAGCTTGAATATGAATATTGCGATGATAAATGCATAATCAATAAAGGAAAACTTAAGCATATTAAAATTATTCATCAGACAGGTGACAGTATTAACATTTATTCGTTTACTCTTACTTCAGAAGGTAAGCAATCATCGGTATCTGAAAGTAAAGGGGTTTATGTTGAAAAAATGAAAGACGAAAAACATTTTCAGTTGGTTTACTCATATCTGAATGATGGTAATGCTAAACTTGGATTTTCGCCTTACTGTGGTACAGAGATTATTAAGTTTATACAAAATGGTAATAAGAAAATTTTATCTGGAAAGTATTTTACCGATAGACTCCCATATCAAACACGAGGTGAATTCCTTGATTTAAAAAAAGTAAGTAATAACATGAATCATATTTTTTAATTATCTTTTTTATGGCAAACTGTAACGATTTATTTCAGCACTACAACAGTGCAATTAAGCTGTCTGATGACAAAAGAACAATCCTTATCACTGCTCGAGAATCTATTCGCGATAGAATTAAAAATGGCTTTAAAAAATTACCGGAACAGGATCGAAGCACTCATGAACTTGATTTTCAAAGCCAAGGATCATTTGTAATGGATACAATAATTCGTCCTGAAAATGACGATTTCGATTTGGATGATGGTGTTTATTTTCAAGGTAGTCTAACACGAAACAATCGAGCTAAACCTTCCGATTTCCACAACCTTATAATCCGGTCAATAGATAAAAATAATGGTGTCGAGGATATTATCGATAAACCGACCTGCGTTCGTGTCAAATATGTTAATCAAAACAATGGTAATACTTTAGGTTTCCATATTGATATTCCTATATATTATGCTGATAATTTTAGCAATCCTGATTTAGCGGATACTAAGAGAAACTGGACAATTAGTAACCCAGTAGAATTTATTGCATGGTTTGAAGAAAAAACAAAATCCGACTTTCAGAAAGCATTTTTACTTGAAACTCGCAACTACTCTGCACAATATGAAGCTTGGCTTAATGACATTCGAAAAAAGGATTGTCAACTTCGTAGGATTGTAAGATATATGAAAGCCTGGGCTGATCTGAAGAAAAAAGAAATGCCAGCAGGAATTATTATGACAATTCTTGCTGCAGAAAATTATGTGATGAATGAACGGGATGATATTGCTTTCAGAGACACTCTGGTAAATATAAAAAAATATCTTGATGCTAACAATTGCCAGTGCCCAAGACCAACCACTCCAGCTGGTGAAGATTTGTTTGCAGAAAAAACCGATGACGATAAAAAATACTTTTTAAGTGCTTTGTCCTCTCTGATAAATTCTGCAAATGAAGCTATAGATTTAGCTAACCAAAAAGAAGCATGTGCTAAATGGCAAAAACATTTAGGAAGTCGATTCCCATGCCATTTAGCAATTGATACTAAACCTGTTGTTAAAAAACAGGAACCCAGTTTAGATGCATTAAAGAGCTCTGTTGTTCATAAGCCATGGTCTCCGAAGAGTATATATTAAAAGAATTTGAAATCATATCCCAAAAATATGATAAGCTCAAATCTCCAGTAAAGACAGAGTCTAGTTGGCATATAACAGGTGACTTTGATGTGATTGATCCAAATGGATATTGCTGGGATACATACAGTATAGAAATAATTCTTCCAGACGAATACCCATATGTGCTTCCTTGCCTTATTGAAACATCAAATAAAATTGAGCAACATGAAAATTGGCATAATTTATTAGGCGTTTGCTGTCTTTCCACAGATGCCATAATGTATCGAGAACTTGGTTTGCCTCTATCATTACTTAAATGGTTAGATAGGTTTGTTTATGATTTTTTGGCTAATCATGTCATAAAAAAAAGAGAAAAGGAATATGCAAAAGGCGAATTTTCTCATGGTCCTGAAGGTATAGTGGAAGGCTACTTTGAAATCTTTAATGTATCTGACAAAAAAATAGTTTTCAAAAAGATAAAATCTTTGCTTGATATTACCAATTTAGGCAGAAATGACCCTTGTTTTTGTGGTAGCAATATTAAATATAAGAAATGTTTTTTACAATCCCCATATACTCATACTTTACTCGGCATTCCTATCTCCGTCTTAAATCATGATTATGTTGAAATAGGAAAACTTCTTAAAGGTAAATAAGGTATTATTTCTATAAAGAAAATGCAATTTCCAAAGTACTCGTTTTGAATTAAACACATTTTCCGTAATATTAATATTATTATTGAAATCCTTTAGCGCTGTGTAGCTTTCCGTTTTCGTTTTTAAATTTTCAAAATATATTGTGATTTATTTTTTAAGGCAGCCGGGACAAAATGCTCTCTTCACCCACGTATTTCACAAGTTTTTAATATGCAAAAAAATCCCCTGAAAACTTATTATTTTCAAGGGAATACTTTTCAGAGGTGACCCCGGGGGGACTCGAACCCCCAACCGACAGAACCGGAATCTGCTATTCTATCCAATTGAACTACGGAGCCAGACGGATGCAAAAGTAATAAATATCATTGATAAAGGTGCAAAGAAATTTATATGTACTAACGAAACAAAGTAATATATTTGCTTAAGCAAAAATCCAAATTATGATTACAAAAGCACAAATTGAAAATTTCTATAAACAAGGCCCCATAGCCATTGTAGGTGTATCACGGAATAGAAAGAAATTCGGCAGGGTAGTATATGATGAATTGAAAAACAAGGGCATCAGCGTATTGCCGGTCAACAACCAATCCGATGACCTTGACGGTAATAAGTGTTATAAAGATATTTCTTCGCTGCCTGCTGAAGTAAAAGCCGCGGTATTACTGACAAAGAAACCTCAAACCCTGGATGCCCTGAAACAATGTGCCGGAAAAGGTATTAAGAATATCTGGATACAGCAGGGTTCACACACTAAGGAAGCGATAGCGTTTGCACAACAGAATAGTATAGATCTGATTCATGGAAAATGTATCATGATGTTTTCGGAACCTGTTGCCGGCCCGCATAAATTTCACCGCGCCATCATGAAGTTTTTCGGCAGATTGCCTAAGTGACCTGCAACAGATATATGGGTAAACCTTACGAGAACCTTTGTATTTACTATCTCAGCGGCACGGGTAATGCACTGACGTCCGCCAGGTGGATGGCTGATGAAGCTGCTCAGAAAGGTATCCATGTTCAATTGTTTCCTGTTGACAGGCAAAAAACGATTGAAAAAAACAGCATAAAAGAAAAAACCCTTATAGGTTTTTGTTATCCGACACATGGATTTGGCACTCCCTGGCTGATACTAAAATTTTTCTGGAGGTTTCCCGGGAGCAAAAATGCTGATGCATTCCTGAGCAGCACCCGTGCAGGCTCCAAACTCAGCAAACTGTTTTTACCGGGTGTGAGTGGAATAGCCATGTGGATACCTTTTATTATTTTGTTGTTGAAAGGTTACAGAATTAAAGGAATGCTGCCTATCGACCTTCCTTCAAACTGGATAAGCATTCACCCGGGATACAGAAAAAAGGTCATCGCTTCGATGTTCAGGCGTTGCGAAGGCATCGTTAAACGCTTTACCGACCAGGTAACGGATGGAAAAAGTTTTTTTCATTACTGGGTATTTGTCACGCTGCCGCTGGATATCGCTTTAATTCCGATCACTTTTGCATATCAGTTATATGGGCGTTTTTTTCTGGCTAAGCTTTTTATTGCCACCAACAAATGCAATGCCTGCGGTATATGTTACGAAAAATGTCCTGCGCATGCCATACGCATGTATGGGGCAAAGCCTTATTGGACGCTTCATTGCGAAAGCTGCATGCGGTGCATCAACCTTTGCCCCGAGAAAGCCATACAGGTTTCTCATCTGCTGTTAGCCATGATCCTTATTACCGTTTCGGCGCTGCCGGTATATGTTCTGATTTTCAGGTTTTTGGGGGCTTTGCCGGATTTCGCTTTTCAAATTACCGAAAGCTTGCTGAATTGGGGAATTACATTGCTTATGTATATCGTTATTTATGCCTTTGTGTTTTTTCTTCTGAAATTCAAAATATTTAATCTGTTGTTTGAATATACCTCATTGACCCGATACTGGCGTAAATACAGGGCTCCCGGCATCGGTGCGAAGGATTTTAAGATCATAAAGCATCCTGGCCGGTAATCCTGCATAACAATACCGGTGCAATTTTTATAAATATCACTGTATATCAGGATAATTCCGGGTATAGAATTATACCGGATTGTTTTTCCTTTCGATTCGTGCGCATAATAAGATGCTGAATTCAAAAAGAAGGTAGAAAGGCAGCGCAACAAGCGACATGGTGAAAGCGTCTGTAGAAGGGGTAATGATGGCAGCCAGGATCAGGATAACCACAAACGCATGTTTCCTGTATTTTTTCATGAATGCCGCGCTGAGTATACCAATTTTACTGAGGAAGTAAACGAGGACAGGTAATTCAAAAACTACGGCTGTGGAAAATGGAAGAACGGTTGCTGTGGATATATATGAGTTGATGGTAAAGAAATTTACTATCTCGGGACTTAACTGGTAATTTACCAGGAAATAAATGCTCATGGGCAGAAGGATATAATATCCGAAAAGCAATCCGGTAATAAATAATAACAGCACATAAAATGTCATAAACCTTGAAGCCCTGGCTTCACGGGCTGTAAGAGCAGGCCGGATAAACCTCCATAATAAAAACAGTATGTAGGGGAGTGCTACAATAAATCCCGCCACTGCCGAAATGACAATATGCCATCTTAGCTGTCCGGCAATGGTGAGATTGATAAGTTTGAAATCAAGCTCTTTTACACAGAGTGAATCTGTATTTATCAGCCTGCCCAGTTTGCAAAGCCATTGGTATGTTATGAAACTCTTGCTTTTTGGGCCAAGGATGATGTTATTAAAAATAAAATCTTTAAAAAAGAAGGAAGCAATGGATAAAACAGCAACAGCTATGATAGATTTTATCAGGAAAGAGCGAAGAACCTCGGCATGTTCCCAGAAAGAAGCATCTTCCTTTTTACCGGCAAGTTTGCTCAACAGGAACTTCAGCATATTGTGGGCTACTCAGCAGATTTTTCAGATGGGGAATCTTTTGGTTTTGCCTCATCTTTGAATTCATCAGTCACTTCGCTTTTACCTTTTTTAAATTCGGAAACACCTCTGCCAAGCCCACGCATCAGTTCCGGAATTTTTTTACCACCGAAAAGAACCAGGATTATTATAGCAATTATGATAAGCTCCTGGCCACCGATTATTCCCAGTAAAATTGATAATACTTTCATGTTGGATAATTAATATTACAAATTTATTAAATTTAATTAATAGTAGTGTACTATAAGCGTTAATAATATTATTTTAATTTAGATTGACTTAAAATAATAAAATTATTATCTTTGTAAAAAAAATAAATTATGAAAACAAGAATATTTATCCTGACAGCATTTTTGATTATTTCATTTTACGCCCACGGACAGAAGGGTGGTATTGCGGGGAAGGTGTATGATAATGTAAATAATCAGCCATTACCTTTTGTAAATATAATCATCAAAGGCACTACCACAGGGGCAACCACCGATATTGACGGAGCCTATGAGTTTAAAAACCTTAAACCGGGAAGCTATTCATTGGTTGCTACGTTTGTAGGTTACAAAACCAAAGAGGTATACGAAATAGAGGTAAACGCTATTAAGCCTACCATTGTTGATATAACGATGGAGCAAACGGTTGAAAACTTAAGTGAAGTAGAAGTCAAAGCCTCGCCGTTTGTTAAGAAGGAGGAGAGCCCTGTTTCTATGCGGACCATCAGCGCCAATGAACTTTCGCGTTACCCCGGAGGTAACCGCGACATTTCTAAGGTCATTCAGGCTTTTCCGGGCGTGGCGGCCACAGTGGCATATCGTAACGATATCATTGTTCGTGGCGGTTCGCCGAATGAGAACCGTTTTTATATTGATGGCATTGAAGTGCCGAATATTAATCATTTTGCCACACAAGGTTCATCGGGAGGGCCTGCAGGCATGCTAAATGTGGACTTGATCAGGGAAGTGGAGTTTTATTCCAGTGCTTTTCCTGCTGACAGGGGAAATACATTAAGCTCTATCATGGAGTTCAGCCTGAAAGATGGAAGGACTGATAAGGTCGGCGGGAAATTTTCAATTGGCGCCAGTGATATTGCCTTATCCTTAGAGGGCCCATTGCATAAAAAATCATCATTTATATTTTCAGCCCGGCGTTCTTACCTTAAATTTTTATTCCAGGCCTTAAAACTTCCTTTTTTACCTACATACAATGACTTTATGTTAAAGTACAAGTGGAAGCCTGATAATAAAAATGAATTCAGCCTTATCGGGCTAGGCGCTATTGATAATGTGGTTTTAAATACTAAACTTGCCGAAACGGGTACTGAACAGCAGAAGTATATTTTAAGGTACCTGCCCGTGACCGATCAGTGGAATTATATGCTGGGCGCAAGGTATACTCATTATTTCAACAACAGCTATGTTGTTGCAGTATTAAGCCGGAATTTTTTAAATAATACTTCAAAAAAATTTCAGGACAATATTAAAACTCCCGAAAACACAATACAGGATTACCATTCGCAGGAAATCGAGAATAAATTACGCATAGAACATATTGTGCGCCTGACCAAATCTATTAAATTAAACTACGGTGCCAATGTTGATTATGATAATTATAACAACTCGACATTTAACAAGATATCTACACAATACGGTGTAGATACACTCAATTTTAAATCTTCTTTTGATATGTGGCGATATGGATTTTTTGGCCAGGTGAGTTTTTTGCTTTTCCGCGACAGGTTAGGGCTTTCGGTGGGTTTGCGCAAGGATGGGAACAACTACAGCCGGTTGATGATGAATCCGCTGAGGCAACTTTCACCGCGCATATCGTTCAGTGTTCACCTGACTCCGGAACTGACGCTTGTGACCAACGCCGGATTGTATTACCAGTTGCCACCATATACATTATTAGGATACAGAAATGAACAGGGGATATTTATAAATAAAGAAAATAATGTGGATTATTTGCGTGTCATCCACCTTGTCGCAGGCCTTGAGTACGTGACAAAATTCAATATGAAAATAAATCTGGAAGGCTTTTATAAAAAATATTCCCAATATCCGTTTTTACTCAGGGACTCGGTTTCGCTGTCCAATCTTGGAAGCGATTTTGGTATTATCGGCAACGAGGAGGCAGTGTCCACATCAAAAGGGCGCAGCATGGGCATTGAATTAATGATTCAGCAAAAGCTATATAAGGGCTTTTACGGCCTGCTGACCTATACTTTTGTTAAAAGTGAATTTCAGGACAAAAACAAAAAATATGTTTCTTCTTCATGGGACAACCGGCATATTATAAATATTACTCTCGGAAAGAGTTTTAAACACTATTGGGATGTAGGCATCAAGTGGCGTTTTTCGAGTGGTTCACCTTACACGCCTTATGATTATGAGGCTTCACGGACTATATCCAACTGGAATGTCAGGTATATGGGAATTTATGATTACAGTCAGATCAACTCGAAACGCTTAAAATCCTTTCATAGCCTGGATGTCAGGGTAGATAAGAAGTTTTTCTGGAAGTTTCTTTCGCTGGATATTTATGTGGATATTCAAAATATCTATAATTTTAAGGCTGAGCAACCGCCTTATATAGATATGGTGAGAGATGCAGACGGTAATCCGCTCAATGATCCTGCTGATCCGGCCAAATATCAGGCTAAATACATAAATGGCCCCAGTGGCAGCATATTGCCTACTCTGGGATTAATTATTGAATTTTAAACCGGGCTAAAAGCCCATAATAATGTGGTGTATCAATGTCTCATTTCATTTTTAATAGCTTTACTGACATAATAGCAGTAAATTTGTAGAAGTACAGTTTTTGTAAAGAGGGAGTATATTTATTTTTATATGACCACAAGAGATATCATTAAGCTGCATAAAACAATATGTGATCAAGCTACGTCATTCAGGCTTTTCGAGGCATTGGAAAATATAGAAACCATATTGAAAAGTTTGAAAATTGAGGAATTTCATACCGAGTATGAAAGTATAAGTTCAAATTACCAGATATTATTGTCATACACCATTAAAGGCATTAAAGATCCGCAGCGGTCGCAGGTGTTAAGTTCTTTGATTATTTCAATCATTGAGCTGGCTGATAAAATCAAGGAACATTATCTCGAAGAAAATAATTTACAATTATCGCAGAACAAAAAGAATTCATTTAATAAGTTAAGCCTGATACAGAAAAAATTCAGTGAAACGGTCAGTAGCAAGGAATATGCACAAAAAATCAATGATGTTCTCAGCGAAACCAATATAAAGGTGGATACTTCTGAAGATGACAAGAAACACGAAACATTCAGGAATGACCTGTTCGACTTCGTTCTTTATGCAGATAAATTCAGTGATTCCGATATTTTATTTCTCAAAAAAGTTTTTTCTTCGGATTATTTCGGATGGTACGACAACTGTTTGCTGGTAACTTCGGTGACTCTAAGCCTGATCAGGTTTTTCGACACAACAAAAATGGAGCTTCTCTTCGATTTTTATTACAGCGGCAGGCACGAAATCAGGCAAAGGGCGCTGGTCGGGATATTGCTATGTTTATACATTTATGATGACAGGATAAGGTTTTATAAAGCTCTCAACGACAGGATCAATAAGATATATGCCGATAATGAGCTATCGGAGTCAGACGTGTTGTATATTATAAAACAATTTGTACGGGCAAAGGATACGGAGAAAATAACCAAGAGGATGAAAGACGAGATTATTCCCGACATTCAGAAACTGACTCCCCGCCTGGAAGATAAACTTGATTTAAAGAATATATTATCTGACGACCCCTCGGCGGATAAAAACCCCGATTGGCAGTCAATACTTGAAGATTCGCCCGAACTGTTTGATAAAATTGAAGAACTTTCGAAGATGCAACTCGAAGGTAATGATGTTTTCATGAGTACATTTTCCTTATTAAAACACTTTGATTTTTTCGAGAAAGTTGCCAACTGGTTCCTGCCTTTTTATAAGGAAAACCAGGAAGTTCAAAAAATTATGAGTGAGGAAGGTCCCGAAGCGGCCAGAGGTTTTATCGAATTGCTTGAAAAGTCAACATATATGTGCAATTCCGACAAGTACTCGTTCATACTCAACCTGAAGATGATGCCCGAACAGCAAAAATCTATGCTGCTGAACCTTTTCAGCTCTGAGCTTGAAGGCATGAATGAACTGGCCGAAGAAGATGAGATTCTAAATAAGGCAAAAGTGAATAATACGGTATATACTCAGTATATTCAGGATCTATACCGTTTTTTTAAATTGCATCCCACTAAATATGATTTCGATGATTTCTTTGATCTGAAGCTGGATTTCCACAACAAACATTTTATTAATTCGATTTTCAGGGCAGGCAACTTCAAAATGAAGATTGCGGATTATTATTTCAATACAGACCATTACCCGGAAGCTCTTGATGTGTTTTTAGGCATTCAGAAAAGCGAAAAACCAGATATGGATATATTGCAGAAAACAGGGTACTGTTACCAGCGTATTGGAAATTACAGCCAGGCGCTAGAATACTATTTAAAAGCTGAGCTTTTTGATTCATCAAATACCTGGCTTTTGAAAAAAATAGCATTGTGTTATTCTAAAATAAACGACTTTAAAAAATCCATTACATATTATCTGGATATTGAAAAGCTTGAGCCTGAAAACATGAATATTGTAATGAATATTGCTAACTGCTATCTGAATCTTAAAGATTACTCTAAGGCATTGCATTATTATTATAAAATTGAGTTCCGATTCCGTGAAAATAAGGGTATATACAGGCCTATTGCCTGGTGTCTTTTTGTTTCAGGCGATTTTGCCAAAGCCAGGGATTATTTTACGCGGTTAATTGATAATGGCATGGCAAATAAATATGATTATATGAATTATGGCCATGTACAGTGGGTGGCAGGCAAGAGGGAAGAAGCATCGGAACTTTATTATAAGAGCATCATCCAGCCGGATAATAATTATGAAGGATTTTATAAAGGGTTCCGTGATGATGAAAGTTATCTTTTAAAACATGGTATTGAAGCTGAAGAAATTCAGCTGATGCTTGACCATCTGCTCTACAGGATAAAAAACAACAATTAAATATTACCTGATAATCACTAAATTCAAATTTTATGTTTAAAGTAAATGAATATTTCGGCGGAAAAGTAACCTCTTTAGGTTTTGACACAGCTGAAGGCAATGCAACAATTGGAATTGTGGCTCCCGGTGAATATGAATTCGGAACAACCACAATTGAATATATGACAATAATATCCGGGATAATGGAAGTATTATTACCCGGCCAGACTACCTGGGCAACTTACAAAGAATTCGAAACATTTGTTGTTCCGAAAGATACTAAATTTAAAATAAAAGCAGGCAGCAATACTGCATATCGCTGCCTTTATAAATAAACAATAACCGACTTATTGTATTTCGCAGTTATAATCTGCTGTATTATATGTGGATCTGCCTTCTGTCTGCTGATTTTCGCAATCAGCCTTTGCGTTTGCTTTTGATGTTGCGGAGTAAGTGTAGTTGTAATTTGCATTCGGTTTTGTTACAGATGTACACTTGCAGATCCAATCTTTAATACATGAAGTCGATAAAAAAGCCATAGCCGTTGCGGCTGCAAATACTAATAATGTTCTTTTCATAAGGTTTTTTTTTACAAAAATACAATGTTTTTTTATTTTTCCTAAGGTACAGGCAAATTTTTGCATAAGAGAATGGCTGTCCACTATTAAAAGCAATTAAAAGAGATAACTATTTTAGTTGCTACAATGAGCCAGAATATAACAATGGATAGCCATTTTTAAATTTGCCGGATGTTAATCAAGTTCGCAAACGGTTGTACCCTGAACGTAGGTGTCGCATTTGCTTTTTGCGTCAGATTTAGTGGTTTTATCAATGGTATATGAAAACTCACACCATTGACCGTACATTTACATGTATAGTCTTTTTTACATGAAGTAAATAAAACAGAAACAATAAAAAGACCGACAAAAATGAAAGCAATTTTTTTCATAGGATTTAGTTTTTGGTGTAACAATTAATAATAAGGAAATCAAAATTATTCTTTTTTATTAAAGAAATCAATGTTGTCTGAAAAATTTATGAACTCTTTTATTTACAATTTTATAAAGGCTGTTTTGTTTTTGGGGGATAAAAAATCGGGTATAAATTGAATCTTTATACCATATTGCAGCTATCCAAACGTAAATATTTGACAATCTGTATTTTCATTTTTTTGATTACGACTGGGGGGACTACAGATTATTTTCATACGAAGGGGGCATATTTATAATGCAACAAGTCGTAAATCTGCTTTACTTTTGTTGTTGGTTCTGTGCATTGTCAAGCAGATATTACTTGTAAAATCAAAACAGTTTATCCAATTTTTGATTTTTTAACATAATTATAGTATCTTCGTTTAAACAAATTTAAATATTAACCCAAACTATTTCTTATGAAAAAATTGGTGAAGAACATTATTTTCCTGCTGGGAATATACGGAATTTTTCTGACATTCAGCGCTTCCTCGCAGAACAGCTGGAACACAGCCGCTGTTTTTGATGGTAACTGTTATATTAAAGAAATGGCCAGTGCTCTTAATAATACATCAGGCGAAATGACTGTTGAATTCTGGCTCAAACCTAACGTTGATAGTTCGAGTTATTCGATCTTGGGAAAAAGTCAGTTCAGAATTTTAACGAAGTACGGTACCATCCGGGTTCAGGTCGCCGGAACAACTCTTCTTTATTCAAATACCAAGATCGATTCCGGCCAATGGGCTCATGTAGCTGTTACATTCAGCAACACCAATGATGCCATAAAAATATATCTCAACGGAAGCTTAGACAATACTTTTTCCACCTTTAGCGGTTCTTTAACTGCAACTGCAGATACGCTTTTTATCGGCAAAAGCAACTATGCCGACAACCTGGAAGGTGAACTGGATGAAATCAGAATCTGGAAAACGGTTCGTTCGGCCAGCGAAATTCAAAAAAACTACAAAACACATCTGGGCTGGTATGGAACATCATATTATGATAACAACCTGGTTTATTGTCAAAGCTTTGATTTTGACGTGTACAGCCCCGGATTTTATTTGCCACATGCTACTGCAATCGGGACTTTTGGGAGTGATATACTGGGCAAAAAACCTTCTGAAACCGTATTACATAACAACAGTGTTTTTTTTACCGGATCCTCATACCTGGAAGCTTCCACTACCAACGACCCGGATATTTCACTGATCGGGCCAATGACCGTGGAGGCATGGATTTATCCCCTGTCCATCGGAACCACACAACCCATAGTGGATCTGACACAGGGCGGCGGAGGCTATAAAATTACACTTGAAAGCTCGGGAAAAATCTCCTGGGCTATGGGAGGCAATCAGGGTAGCGGAAATATCGTGCTTACGGCAAACAAATGGTACCATGTTGCCGTAGTCTGCGGTACGCCCAATAGCGGTACACAGTTAGCATACATATATATTAACGGAATACAGGATGCCGGCTATAATTATAATCAACTTGTTATTAATACTGGAAAACTAAGAATCGGTACCAACAACACCGCCGCTAATTTCTTTAACGGCTATATTGATGAAGTCCGCATCTCAAACTACTCGAAGACACAGACTGAAATACAGCGGTATTTACATACCCCTATACTGTATCTGAACAAACCGGTACCTCCTTACACTACAGTTTCCTATAATTTTGACGGTAATATATACTCAGGAACCCGGGATGGCAGCGTGTTGAAGAATTATGGCTGTCGCTTTTCTTATGCCAATGATCCCTATTCCCCAATGTTTCATACAGGCCATTCGCACGAAGCGCTGCTTGACAGCCTCACTATTAAACACCCGTTTTCAACAATACCATCTGCGGGCACTGCAGGGTATACCTACGACACCATGCTGATCAATCATAGTTTTGCTATCGAACCGGATAAAATGAATGTTTTTGTTTCACTCAACCACAGTAACATTCAAGACCTGAAGATTGAACTTATTTCGCCGGAAAACGATTCTGTAGTTTTAGTAAATGAGGTATCCCTGCCCACCAAAGAAATAACCTGCATATTCACCGATCAGGCTGAAGAACTGATGAGTACTTCTTTTGTTGATAATGCACCTGTAACAAGCAGTTATGATAATTTTGATGTTTTCAGCGGCAAGAACAGCATGGGAGTATGGAAGCTCAAAATCACCGACCTGGCCAACGGGAACACGGGAGTGCTCAACAGCTGGGGGATCTTATTCAGTGGCGGTTACTATTCGGTAAACGAACAGGACATTGATGATCTGCCGGCAATTTACCCCAACCCTTCCGATGGCAGGTTTGTTGTTGACTTGAAAGAACATTCACCTGCCATTAATACCCTGGAGGTGTTTAATTTACTTGGAGCAAAGGTATACCAAACCCAATTCAGCGGTAAAAAATGCGAAATAGATATGACGGAACAACCCGGCGGTGTCTATATTGCGAGAATTTATACCAGTACCCAAACATATCTTGAAAAAATTGTAATACGGTAAGCCATTTTATGATGGGGAATATCAACAAAAAGTTCCTTTCCCATTTATAACCTGACTTATTCATAAATAAATGAAATGCAATTTATGAATGAGTATTTGCAATGTGGGCAGCAGGTCAGGTAATACCAAATTGAGATATCAAATAGCCCAATAGGTTGTTTTGATACTTCTCATTTGGTTATACCGATGGTAAAAATATCTGCCGCGTCGTATGTATAGACATGTGAAGCGATGTTTGGACTCCTGTATTGAATGTGTAATCAGTATTAAACACAAACATACAAACCGGCAAATTAAAATCAAATTGTTTTTTCCAGCCAAGACAACCTGGCTGCTCCACACTACGGCAGAAAGTGAAGCAAATTGATTTTCATTTGAGAAATTTTAAATGACCTCTTAATAAAACACTTTTCATTACTTTTTCAGCCATTCCGATATTTTTTCATAATTGAGTGTAACATAATTTACTTTTTCCTCAACAAGTGTATTGTTAACAAACATGATAACCGGCAGAGAATATCCGGCAAGATTGATAAAGCGTTCGCCTTTCAGGAGCATGTATGGTATGTTGCTTGTTTTGGTATCATCAAAAAAGCCCTGAAGTTTTTCGGGTTTACCATTTAAGATCAAATAAAAGGGAATTTCGGGATGCTGTTTATTCAAAACATGCATTTTGTATGCGGCAACCCTGCAATGTTTACATGAGAGGCTTAAAAAAGCTATAATATGTTTTCCCTGCCGCAGGTCTACCTGGGGCGGAGTGATATCGGAACTGGTATATAGCGTGTCTAAGTTGATGTTATAACCGGTGGTTTCTTCCTGAAATTGGTATGTGGCAATAAGATCAGGAGGATTCAAAATAAACGGAAGGCTTAATGAAGTGAGAATACAAAGGATCATCAGAATCTTTTGAAAAGGGTACTTGATATCATGTTTTGCAAAATAAAGTGCGCCGGCAACCAAAATCATAACCAGGTTTTTGATGATTGATTCCAGGGGTGTCATCACAATATAATTACCAAAACACTTACAATTGCCTTTGTTGCCTTCAAAGATGATGAGTGCAACAAGGTAAAGAGTAAAAACTACCAGTAATGCAATAGTCGCTTTAAGGGTAAATTTCCTGAGCCTGATATTTAATATAAGCATAATGCCTAAAAAAAATTCTGCTCCAATAAACAGTCGGGAAATAAATGGTGCTGTTTTCCAGCTGGCCACACCCAGGTCGATAAAAGTAAGTTCGAAAAGCTCAATAGGGTATAACTTGGTCAGCGCTGAAATAATAAATACCAATCCCAGCAGCGTACTTACGAGACCAAGAAGAATCGTTTTGATTAATGTTCTGTTAAAAACCATATTTGTCGATAAGATAAATTAATGCTGCCATAGAAGCAGCTCCCAGTTCAAGTTCACGTTTATTTACGGCTTCAAATACATCAGTGGCAGCATGCTGATAATCAAAATACCTCTGTGAATCGGTCATCAGGCCGAAAAGCGGGATATCGTGCCCACCAAGAAAACCAATATCAACCGCTGAATGGCCTTTCAGATATAGCCACAGTCCGTATTCAAGAAGCAGGGGTTTCCATTGTTCGAGTTTTTGTGTGACATTATTTCCGGCATCGTAGCAAAAGCCCTGCGGTGTAAATCCTCCGGCATCGCTTTCGATAGCGGCAATATGTTTTTCATTTTTATTAAAAACTGTCTCAGCATATTTTCTGCCACCGCGCTGAGCCATCTCCTCATCCATAAATGCAACAACACGTAAAGTATGCCTGAGTTTGATATTTAATGTTTTAAACAATCGTAAAACTTCCATAGCCTGTACCAGGCCGGCTCCGTCGTCATGTGCGCCTTCGCCGTTGTCCCATGCATCAATGTGCCCGCCAACAACAATTATTTCGGCGGGTAGTTCCGAACCTTTAAGTTCTCCGATAACACTGTACGATGCCGTATCGGCGCTCTCCGTACATGTTGATTTCAGGAAAAGCTTCAGGGAAGGATCTTGTTTCAGTAATTTACTCAGCAGGTCGGCACCTTGGGTACTGATAGCAAATGCAGGTACTTTACCGATAGTATCAATATAGTGCATGATTCCCGTATGTGGCGCATTATGATCAGCAAGGGTCAGCGACCTGCTTACTGAAGCTATTCCACCGTAGTATGCGGCCTGGGAAGCGCCAAATACCCTTTGATCTGCTGCGCCGCCATAAGCAGGAAATGTTGAATACGTCGAAGGATCGGCCGGACGGTTGAAAAACACTATTTTACCTTTAACCTTGCCGGCACCAAGATTTTTCAGCTCATTGAAATTTTTTACTTCAATGACCTGTGAGAAAATACCTTTCTTGCCCGTGCCTACAGAGCCGCCAAGGGCACAAACAGCAAGCTCACATTTTCCGGAACCTGTGGTCGTAGCACGGCAGATTTCTTTATCCCCGCGTTTCCAGTTACGGACCGTATGTTCCAGGAGGTAAACCGTATCAGCCCCGTTTGCAGCCAGTGTTTTTTTAACCCAATCTGCAGCCTGAAGTGATTGTGGCGAGCCTCCGATTCTTCCGCCAATGTTCTTACACAGGTAATGTAAATTATCATATGCTGCATAGTTTGAAAGGGCTTCGGTGAAGATTTTTTTTAAAACTATTGTGTCATTATTCTGGCAGAATACAGCTGCGTTTACAAAAATTAAACACAGAGAGATAAATATTATTTTTTTCATATGTAAAAAAAACCTCGTGGTAAATTTACAACGAGGTTTTGAATTTTTGTTAAAAAAATCATTTTATTTCATGATGGTGATTTTTCTGCTGCTGGCATTATCTCCATTGATGATCTTTAAAACATAGTTGCCCTGGGTTAACCCTGATATATCCAGCATGAATTCATCATTGATGTTATCTTTTACTATTAACTGATTTCCAAGTATATCATATAAAGCTATTGTTGAGCCAGAAGCATTTTTAATGGTTACATTATTGTATGCAGGATTAGGGAATACCGAAATATTGTCGTTTGTTAAATTTTGTATACCAAGAGGAATCTCACTTTCGGCTGACTGATATATTTCTTTGGTACTGTTCTCCTGTATGAACACTATTACTTTCAGATCAGTCATTTCTTCCACATGGGTGCCAGTCATATCAAAGCTAAAAGTATTGCTATATGGCACTCCTGAAACAAAATCAATTGCTAAACCATTACCTCCGGTAATCATTTTCATCATAACATTATTAAAGGATGTTTCTCCATTTGTTCCAACATTGCCCGTCGTCTTTTTTTCCACAACAATAACATGCAGGGTCAGATTTCCTGTAACATAAGGGGTAACGGTTATAGGAACTGTAACCGTATTCCCAAGGTAGGAGGGGGTTAACCCGCTAATAACAAAGAATGTTGCTTTTGCTTTATCGGCATTTAATTCGTTCAACATTGAACTTGATGTTTCACCTGAAGGTCTTCCGTCAACAAAGAGGGCAGGAACCCCGGTAACCTTATAAAATGCCTGGCGGGCGCCGCCTTCAGCAGTAAAGTAAGGGTCACCATTACCTGGCCAATCCATTTGGTATTTTACCAGTGAAAACTGACTGCCATACAGGTTACAGAAAGGAGTAACGGTACCTGAATTAAAGCCGACACAAATCGAACAGGTAGAGCTGGTAAATTCTTCGAAAACAGGCCGGCACGTTGTTGTTTGTGTAGCAACACCAATAACCTTAGATATAGTGTCGTTAGCATTACAGCTATCCTTTCCCGAAGAATTAACATCCGATATCCATTCGATAACTTTATAATTTCCTGCTGTTGAAATATTCCATGGAGGTGTACAAGTAAAATTATAGTTACCGCCGGGAACAATATTGACCCCACTGATCACGGTTGCATGAGGCGTACCAGGGTTTACCCCGGAGTCAACACGGTAATTTATGGTGAAATCATTGATGTTTGCCCATCCATAATTATTTAATGTACCTGTTATATTGGTGTTCCCCTGTGCAATATATAAAGGAACCGTGTTTTTTGTCAGGCGGGCATCTGTGGCATATGGCTCGAAAAGCATCACATTGTCAATCCACCAGTAATTAATGTTATATGATTTCCCGGAAAAATAAAAACAAAACTGGAATGTGGCACTTCCTAAATCGGTATTTGTGATTTTTATATTTAATTCCGTAGGGTCAATATCACCTGAAGGACTCTTGCTCCATACCGTAGTCCATGAGTCGGAAGCGCTGGCGCGTGTGGCTACACCAATTGTATACGGCGTGTCATAATGTGAAACAGAATATTTAAAACTAAGAACAACATGCGATTTTCCCGTGAGGTTAACAACAGGAGAAATGAAATGCGTTAATGAATTGAACTGAGGACTCCATGAAAATCTTAATTCAGGGGCTGTGCCACCTGCATTGAAGGAGTTTGATATGCCCCAGTTACCTGATAATGTATCCGCAGACCATCCCACAAGAGGCGAAGAATTGAAATTTTCATTGATAAAAATTGTCTTCTGGCCAAATACAAAATAACCTGACACAACGAATAAACATAGTATTATTAATTTTCTCATAAAATTGATTTTTGAAATTATTACGGTAATATACAAAGTTATATGGTAAATACCTATAATGGAAAACATTAACCATTAATTAACCTTATCATGAATTTTTATGAAATATTTAATATGTTTTTATAGCAGAATAATTCATAAAATAAATGAAAAACTTCTCTGCGGGGCCCTTTTATATAAGATATTTCACAGAGTTTTTTAGAATATTAACATTTATAAAGTAACGAGGATAAGTGAATAAATCACGGCTATTAAGAAATTGTTTTGATCCGCCAAGGCGGATATCTTTTAATATCTTTATGCGTCTTTTTTGCTGCAACTTCGTTAGATTTTTTGACATAGGATAAACTATGTCTGCAAAATCTGCCTCGTTTTGCTAAAAAATCCATCATAAATCTCATTTAACATAAAATCAAAACAGTTTCTAAATATATTTAAATAAAATTATTAAATTTTGCAAAAAGGTTATGAAATACTTAAATACCTAAATTGATATAAATCTTAATAATTCGTGGGATATACTTTAATTTACGTAACAATAATATATTGGAAAAAATTATTTTATAATTCTGCCTTTGTTTCTTTCAAGAATCTGTTCCAGTGTTTGAGGAATGTTATTGAATAAACTCGTCATGATCATTGCAGAAATTATATATGGTTTAAAACCTGCTTCGATGTATGTCTGAATTCTGTATTTTTCAAAAACATTTTTCTCTACTTCACCTTCTGCGCATGAGACACCCGAAATGTCAGCCGGCAGGCAATGCATATACAAGGCATTACCATTTTTAGTCAGTTTCATATTTTCAGGGTTGCATTCCCAGTTCTTATACCTGGCGTTGTTGGCGAGGCATTCTTTTTCGAGGCTTTTTAATCCTTCTGAATTTCCATCAAGCAGGAGTTTGGTGCGTTTTTCCATGACGGAATAGGGCGCCCAGCTTTTTGGGTAAACGATATCAGCATCTTTAAAGGCTTCATTCATATCTTTAACTACATTGAAAGTGCCCCCGCTTTCTTTTGCATTTTTGCCTGCCAGTTCAATTACGTCGGGTATCAGATCATAACCTTCGGGATGAGCTAGTTCAACGTGCATTCCGAACCTGGTCATCAGTCCGATTATTCCCTGAGGTACCGACAATGGTTTTCCGTAACTGGGTGAATAAGCCCATGTCATGGCAATTTTTTTCCCTTTAAGGTTTTCAAGAGATCCGAAATACTTTTTCAGATGAAGCAGATCAGCCATTGCCTGGGTAGGATGGTCAATATCGCATTGAAGATTTACAATAGCCGGGCGGCAGGGTAAAACATTGTGTTTATAACCGTCATCAAGGGCTTCAGCTACTTCAAGCATATAGGTGTGTCCTTTACCCAGGAACATATCATCACGGATTCCGATGACATCGGAGAGGAAAGAAATCATATTTGCAGTTTCTCTCACTGTTTCACCATGAGCAATTTGCGACTTGGTTTCATCGAGGTCCTGAACCGCCATGCCCAGCATGTTGCAGGCTGAAGCGAATGAAAACCTTGTGCGTGTGGAATTATCGCGGAAATTTGATATGGCTAATCCCGAATCAAAAATTCGTGGCGAGATATTTTCGTTGCGCATGGCCTTTAAAATTTCGGCCACCAGCAATACCACGTTCAGTTCATCGGCTGTTTTATCCCAGGTCAGCAAAAAGTCTTTTCCGTATAAGGATGATTTGTATTTTTTAATTTCGTTAATTAGGTTCTTTATTTTTTCCATAGTATTTGTGTGTTTTAAAATAATAATGCATATGCGGCATAGAAAGCAGAGGCGGTGACCAAATCGCTGATGGCGACTTTTTCGTTGGGTGCATGTGCCAGCACCTCATTACCGGGGCCGAATCCTATTACCGGGATTTTATATATGCCGTTTATGGTAACGCCATTAGTAGAAAATGTCCATTTATCAATATCGGGTTTTTTGTCGTAAAGCCCGCTGAAAGCAGCGATTCCTGTTTGCACGGCACTGTGACTTTCTTCGATTTTCCATGTTGGGTAATACTTTTCCATACCGTAGTTTATCCCCGTGTATGCTTTACCATCGTAATAAAGTACTTCGGCAACAGCATCCATGCCTTCAATGATCTCTTGAACCTCTTTCATCGCTGATTCTTTGGTTTCGCCCCAGGTAAGGCGGCGGTCGAGGTGGATTTTTGCATAGTCGGCAACAGCACACAATGAGGGGCTGCCGGAAATAAATTCTGATAAAGTAACAGAGCCCTTACCCATGAATTCATCATAAGCCAGCCTTTCATTGAGCTTTTCGATCTCGAGGCAGACGGCCGAGGCCATGTAAATAGCGTTTTTACCACGTTCAGGCGCCGAACCGTGAGAAGAAATACCTTTAAAGGTCACTTCAATTTCCATACGCCCGCGATGTCCCCTGTATATTTTAAGATTGGTGGGTTCGGTGCTGATAACAACATGCGGTACGATTTTATCTTCTTCGATTATATATTTCCAGCATAATCCGTCGCAGTCTTCTTCCATGACACTGCCGACAAAATATATTGTTGCATCATTATGGAGGCCGAGTTCTTTTAATATTTTTCCAGCAGTAACAAATGCCGCAGGACCGCCTTTCTGGTCGACGGTACCACGCCCGTGAACAAAACCATCTTTCACCAGGCCGCTTAATGGATCAAATGACCAGTTTGCCATATTGCCTAAATCAACTGTGTCGATATGTCCGTCGATAGCCAGTATTTTTTTACCGTTTCCGATTCTTCCGATGACATTACCAAGCCCATCAATAAATACTTCATCAAAACCGGCTTCGGTCATTTGTCTTTTTAACTCTTCGGCAACCATCTTTTCCTGTCCGCTCATTGATTTTGCCTTGATTAACGAAGAAAGATTGTTGGCCGTGTAATCCTGATATTTTTCAGATAATTCCCTGATTTTTTGTATAGAATCGTTCATGTTTTTATAGATTTTTTTGCAAAAATAGTATAAAAAATGACCGGCAAAAACAAAATTCATGTTGATTACATCAAAGTGATGAGAAAATATAATGTAAAAACAGAAGCAGCAAATCATAATTTATGTCTGGAAAATAATACTGTCTGATGATCTGAATTATGTAGCTAAAGTCTGCCATCAGAAAGGTTTTGGAAGGTCAGTAAAAAAATTGTAATTTTGCCTGTTGATATTATTTTGTCATGTCCGATATAATTAAAATATTGCCCGATAACGTGGCCAACCAGATTGCTGCCGGTGAAGTGATACAGCGACCGGCATCGGCAGTAAAGGAACTTCTTGAGAATGCTATTGATGCCGGCGCTAACGATATACAACTAATCATTAAAGATGCAGGAAAAACATTAATTCAGATAGTTGATAATGGTAGTGGTATGTCTGAAACCGATGCCCGTTTGTGTTTTGAGCGCCATGCTACTTCAAAAATCAATGCTGCCAGCGACTTGTTTAATATCCATACATACGGGTTCAGGGGTGAAGCGCTTGCTTCCATAGCCGCGGTTGCCCAGCTTGAGATGAAGACAAAGAAAAAAACTGATGAAATTGCAACGTTGATTATTATTGAAGGGTCCGAGGTAAAAGAGCATACTTCATGCAGCGCCGCAGATGGGACATCGATATCAATAAAAAATCTATTTTTTAATGTTCCTGCGCGCCGTGCTTTTTTAAAATCAGATGCTACCGAAACCAGCTATATCATTGAAGAATTTAACAGGGTAGCTCTTGTGTACAATGATATCAGCTTTTCATTTTATAATAATGGCAAGCTGGTTACCAAGCTTGAAAAATCAACATTGAGGCAGCGGATCAACGCAGTCTTTGGATCCAATTATGGTGAAAAGCTGATCAACCTTGGTGAGAATACCAACGTGGCCAATATAAGCGGATTTATCGGCAAGCCCGAATTTGCCAGAAAAACAAGAGGCGAGCAGTACTTTTTTGTAAATAAGCGTTTTATTAAACATCCCTATCTCAATCATGCTGTCGACAAAGCTTATGCTGAACTGATACCCGATCAGACCTACCCGTCGTATTTTATATATCTTACCATTGATCCTCATCAGCTTGATGTAAATATCCATCCAACAAAAACTGAAGTCAAGTTTCAGGATGAAAAAACGCTTTATGGTATTTTAAAGGCAACTATACGTAAGTCCTTTGGGGCGTTCAACATTATACCCAGCATAGATTTTGAAGCCGAAAGGGCACTTGATTTCAGCGGCCTGGAAAGGAAAGGTGAAATTAAGATGCCCACCATAAAGTTAGACCCTGATTATAATCCATTTATTAGCAGATCTCAAGGTGCCAATTCGGACGGTTTCCAAAAGCCGGTTGATAAAAATCTGAAAAACTGGGAAACTTTATATGAATTCGGGAAAGAATTATCGACGAATAAACCCGAGCAAGAAATAAACAAGCCTCAAAACGAAATTAATATTGAGCATGAGCAGGCAGCCTGTTTTAACTACGGCAACAAATATATCATTACTCCTGTTAAATCCGGATTAATGTTTATTGACATTGCCAATGCCCGCGAAAGGATACTGTATGAGAGGTTTCTTCAAAATGTTGAAAACCATACGCCTTACTGTCAAAGGGTACTGTTCCCTTACACGCTTACGCTGAATGCCTCAGACGCGGAATTGCTTGGTGATATCATGCCTGAGATGCGTCAGCTGGGATTTGATATCGAAGCCTTTGGGAAAAACGCTTTTGTAATCAACGGGCTGCCATCAGACGCTGTTAACCATGACATTAATGATATGATAGAGCGCTTGCTGGAAAGTTATAAAAGGAACCAGCTTGAAGCACACTATGAAAAAAAAGTAAACCTGATACGTTCCCTTTCAAAAAACCTGGCCGGGAAATATACTATTCAACTTACCAATGAGGCAATGCAAATGCTTGCGGCGGAGTTGTTTGCCTGCAATATTCCCAATACTTCACCATCGGGCAAGAGGGTACTATTCATTTTAAACAATGAAGAATTAGAGAAAAAATTTAAGTAATTACCAATAAAATTTATATATTTGTTATAAACATCTAAATTTAATCTTATGAAAAAGTTATTTATTGTTTTAATTGGGGTTATCGCTTTTGCACGTTATGGCTACGCACAGGCAACCGAGGGCAATGCTGAATTCGATAAAGTAGAACGCCCTGCAGTGATCGGGGAATTTACTTATACAACAGATGTTGTACAAGAAGGAGTAATAGCCGATCTCAAGGAAAAAGGAATTAAAAAATATGATAATAAGAAAGGTTATATGATTTTTGAAGAAATTATATTTCCTCAGATAACCGGCAATAAAATTAATCTTTATGTAAAAGTTGAAGAGAAGAAAAAAGAAAAAGATAAGACTATCCTCACTTTCCTGGTAAGTTATGGTTATGATAATTTTATCAGCAGCGCTATGGACGCCAATATCATTAATAATACCAAAGCATATATGAATGGCCTGTCGCCAAAATTTGCAGAAACCAAACTTGGAAAGGATATCGAAGCTCAGCAGAAAGTATTTGAAAAAGCGCAAAAAGAATATGAAAACCTGGTGAGCGATGGTGAATCTCTGTCAAAGAAAAAAACCGAGTTGGAAGCTGACATTGAAAAAAACAAGCAGGCACAAGCGAACCAAAAAACCGTGATGGAAAAAGAAAAAGCCAATCTGGAATCATTACAAAAACAAAAGAAATAGAGGTCGTTTTTTTATTTTGTATTCCACCCGCCAGTATAAATACCGGCGGGTTTTTTTGTGCTCAAACCTGTAAAAAGACCTTAGAAACGGTTTCGGTTATTAACATACCCGTCTTAATAAAATATCTCAACAGAGGTCTTTCAGATACCGGATTCTAAAACTTTTCGTTTATTTTTGTGAGGAAAACCTGTATCAATGCGACTATTTAAAACACTATTACTTCTTTTTTGCTTTACTGTCATTATTGCAGCTACTTACCAGCCCGATGATATTTCACCTGTCACATTAACAACTGCAGGAACCAGGTGGGTTGATTCTGTTATGAATAAACTGACTCCCGAACAGCGTATTGCTCAGTTGTTCATGGTAGCAGCATATTCAAATGTTGAAATTAATGACAGCTCACCGGTTTCCAAACTTATATATAAGTATAATATCGGGGGAATTTGTTTTTTTCAGGGTGGGCCGGTAAAACAGGCGCGGTATACAAACTATTACCAATCAATTGCTAAAACACCTTTGCTGGTTGCCATCGACGGAGAATGGGGATTGGGCATGAGGCTTAAAGACAGCACGGTTTCTTTTCCCAAGCAAATGACATTGGGCGCCATACAGGACAATAAACTTATTCACGAAATGGGAGAGGAGATAGGACGTCAATGTAAAAGGCTGGGGTTACACATCAATTTTGCCCCTGTTGCTGATATAAATTCAAATCCGCAAAACCCCGTGATCAATTACAGGTCGTTTGGGGAAAGCAGAATAAAAGTCGCGGCCAAAGCATTGGCCTATATGCAGGGTTTGCAGGATAAAGGCATTATTGCTACAGCAAAGCATTTTCCAGGACACGGCGATACGGACAAGGATTCGCATAAGACCATGCCCGTCATCAACCACAACCGCGAAATTATTGATAGTATTGATTTGTATCCCTTTAAAAAACTAATTGAAAATGGAATATCTGCCGTCATGGTAGGCCACCTGTATGTTCCGGCGCTTGATACCTCCGATAGTATTCCGGCAACATTGTCCCGACATGTAATCAATGAATTGCTTTTGAAACAATTGAAGTTCAAAGGGCTCATTTTTACCGATGCCCTGGAAATGAAAGGTATAAGAACGGATTCAATACCCGGCGAAATGGAGTTTAAAGCTTTACAGGCCGGCAATGATGTGTTATTAATGTCAAAAGATGTCCCCAAAGCAATTTCTTATATTAAATCTGCCGTTGACAGTGGATTAATATCGCAGAAGTATATTGATGACAAATGCAGGAAAATCCTTACCTATAAATATAAGGCCGGCCTGGCAAAATACAAACCGGTAAAGATTAAGAACCTTTATAATGATCTCAATAACCGGCAATCTGAAATTATCAATACTAAGCTATATCAGGCGGCAGTAACAATTATTAAAAACACGCATAGTATATTGCCGTTGAAAAACCTCGAGAATCAGAAAATTGCTGAAATATCTTTTAATGCTGACTCTGATAATTACTTTTCAAAAACATTGGATAATTATGCTCCTGTAATGCATTACAGCTATGATAAAACATTTAACGCCGATTCAGGACTGACGCTAAAACAAAAGCTTTATCAGAGCAATCTTTTGATCATCACAGTAAATCAGACATCCAATACTTCATCCAATAATTACGGATTATCAGCTGATATTTTAAGCTTTATTGCTGAAATGAAAAAGAGCCACAGGATAATACTCAACCTGTTGCTTAATCCCTATTCTTTAGCCAAACTTGCCGATACATCTGAAATCAGCGCTATCACTGTTTCTTATCAGAGCAACAGACAAACTCAGGTTGCCTCTGCCGAAGCCATTTTCGGAGGTATTGCCGTCAATGGTAAACTTCCCGTGACAGCATCATGGCAGTTTCCTATAAATACGGGTTTTAAAACATCAAAGATACGTTTAGCTTATACTTTGCCCGAAATGGCCGGAATCAAGCCTGAGGACCTTTTAAAAGTTGATTCAATAGCGAAACGGGGAATAAAAGATACCATTTACCCCGGTTGCCAGATATTGGTTGCAAAGGATGGGCAAGTAATATATAATAAATCATTTGGCTACCATACTTATGACAATATTACCGCTGTAAAAAACAGCGATATTTATGATGTAGCGTCATTGACAAAAATTCTTGCCACGACGATATCGGTAATGAAACTTTATGAGGCAGGAAAGATCAATATTGATTCTACGCTTAAAGACTATCTTAAAGGAATTGGCAAAACCGATAAAGCCGGAATAACAATTAAAAGCCTGTTGACTCACCAGGCCGGTTTGAAAGCCTGGATACCTTTTTATAAGAAGACCATCAAAGGTGGAATACTTGATTCATGTATTTATCATAAGGTGCAGTCGGCTGAATTTCCTTACCGTGTAGCCGATAGTATTTATATCCACCAGGGATACAAAGATTCTATCTTAAAGGAAATTATTTATTCAGAACTCAGGAAAAAGACCGACTATCTATACAGTGACCTTGGTTTTTATTTGTTGAAAAATATTGTTGAAAACATTACACATGAGAGCCTTGACCAGTATGTAAGAAAGAATTTTTATGAGCCTTTGGGTCTGGCGACCATGTGTTATCAGCCCAGGAATTATTTCGACCTGTCACGTATTGTTCCATCGGAGGTTGATACAGCATTTCGCAGGCAGGTATTACGGGGTGATGTCAATGATGCCGGAGCGGCTATGCTTGGAGGTGTAGGAGGGCATGCGGGAATTTTCTCAAATGCCAATGACATTGCCATTCTCATGCAGATGTTGCTGAACCAGGGAGAATACGGCAAATACCGTTTCTTTCTGCCCGAAACGATCAAGAAGTTTACTTCCTATCAGTCTGATGACTGCCGCCGGGGATTAGGTTTTGACAAGCCCGTGCAGGATAAAAGCCAGGCTGGCCCTTGTTGTGAAGAGGCTTCAGCACTCAGTTTCGGGCATTCAGGCTTTACCGGAACCTACGTATGGGTCGACCCTGAATGCAACCTTATTTATTTGTTCTTATCAAATCGTACCTATCCGTATTCAGCCAATAACAAACTGGTAAACTCCGGAATACGCACCGAAATACAAAAAGTAATTTATAAGGCGGTTGCGAAGAGCTGTAAATAGTGTTTGCAAGAAAACGCCAATTTCTTCGTTACGCTTGCGCCAAAAATGCTCATTCCGACATAATGTGTCGGGACTCCGCTTTTTGTCGCTTTGCAAGCCTCGAACTTGATGTTTTTTTCCAGTCATTATGTAGCCCACCTTATTATTTGAAAAAACCTTTGATTCCGTTTGCTTGATATAGAAGCATTATTTCCGTATACATTATGGCAATGCCTGAAATATTAACGTATAAAGGGCTTAAAAATAGGGTGTGAACGCCATAATCAGTTTGTAAATCATTAAAATACAATTGCATTACTGATTAAATTCATGCTTTTTACTATTACTGTTAATGCTGATCAGTTAACATTACTTCGATTATTACATCTTAACAACACTAAAGTTCGGCATTTAAAATCTTAAGATGTGACGGATATTATTATATGGACTCATTTTTTTCATTAGTCACGATTGATATCAAAGAATTTTCCCGAACTCTGATGTTGATTATTTATTCGATTCAAAAATAGGGCAGGGTTATACTTATCCGAATCCAATTTGCCGGATTTAACCATATAACATTTCTCAACATAAAAACTGTTGGCTAATTATTGTGGTATTGGTTTACCGGAATGAAAAACAGGTGTAAAACAGCAAAATCACAAAAGTAAACATGATTACAGATGTAATATTTTACAATTATAAATAAGGTTTACATAAGTATAATACAATAATTACAAAAGTAATTAAAGTTTCTATAAATCTGTATACCATATCATTAGATGTTAATCGGTACAATTGTAAATTATCATTTAAAGTACACATATGTAATCTGTGCTAAATTAATATTGTAACATTATCAATATTTATTAAAAATAGGTTATTATTACTTTTATATGGTTTAATACCAATGTTTTAATAGATTTATATGAAGTACTATATTAAATAAATCGTAGAATTAATACTTGTAATTTGTAAGCTATTGCAAATACTCTATAAATCTGTATAACAATATTATAAAAGCATTTATCTAATGTTTAAATAGAATATTGTTACATTAAATGATAATATACTAAAGTAAACTTAAAATAATTACACATGTAATCTGTATTAGTATTATCTTTGTAACCTGAAAATTTAAAATTGTAACATGGTCGACAGAATTCTACTGGTGTTAAAGATAAAAAATCTGACACCTTCAAAATTTGCAGATGAGATCGGTATACAAAGATCAAGTATGTCCCATATAATGTCGGGCAGAAATTTACCAAGTCTGGATTTAATTACCAAAATACTTAATAAGTATCCGGATATAAATTCTGAATGGCTTATTCAGGGAGTTGGCCCGATGATGAAATCGATGCAGATCGATCTATTCGATTCACCGTCTGAAGCAAAAAAAACAGAGACGCCCTTGGTACCTGGTAAAATGGATGCCGCTCAACCCGAAATTGAGCCCGTAAATGAAGTAAAAGCCGAACCACAGGTTGAATATGTAAAGGAGATTGAGTCCAAACATGTTGTTCCTGAGGTTAAAAATCCTGAACCAGAGCGTATTGAGAGGCCTGTTGAGGTAAAAGAGCCAAAACAGGAAATAAGCGGAGATAAAAAAACAGACGCTCAACCCGAACCCGAAATTGAGAAGATCGTAATACTTTATAAAAACAAAACTTTTAAAGAGTATTATCCTGGCCTGTAAAAACGGTCGCATTCTGCAAAAAAGAAATTACATTCTTTGATGGCATTTTCATCGCTGTCGGAACCATGAATTGCATTAGCCCTTAAACTGGTCCCAAAATCATGACGGATGGTACCGTCAGCTGCTTCTGCAGGGTTAGTCTTACCAATCAGTGTCCTGAAATCTTCCACAGCATTTTCTTTCTGAAGCATGGCTACAAATACCGGCCCTGACGACATAAACTCTGTGAGGTCATTATAGAAATCCCTTTCTTCATGTACCGCATAAAACTTCTTTGCCTGGTCGGGCGAAAGCTGACAGGTCTTTGCTGCTACAATCCAATAACCGGCTTCGTTGATCCGTTTTAAGATACTGACTGCATGGTTTCTGCTGAAGGCAACGGGTTTAATTATTGTTAAGGTAAAAATTCCGGACATAAATGATTTTTTTGAATGAGGTAAATTTAGACATTAATTTTCTTGCAACAAAAAATCCAGATTAGAATTTTTGATCATATTTATATGGTGCGAGTTTTTCCATGAAAACTTCGGTAGTATGTGAAACCGTGAACAGATTTATTCAAAACCTTGTATTTTATATTTAGCGGATCGTTTGAAAATTCATAATTTTGTAAAAAAATCACTTTGGAAACATCATTCATTAAAGAAGTACAGCAGAAATTAAACGCTGCAAAAAATATTGTAATTACAACACATCATAATCCTGACGGCGATGCTATTGGCTCTGTACTTGCCTTATGGTTTTATCTTAACAAAAAATATCATGCAGATGTTGTAATCTCAAATGATTTCCCTGAATTCTATAAATGGATGCCGGGCGCTGATAATATTAAAATTGCCACAAAATCAAAACAGGAGTGTTCGGAACTTACAGACAAAGCAGACCTGATCTTTTGCCTCGACTTTAACGCACCCGACCGTGCCGGCAACCTGGTAAAGGATCTTGAAAAATCAAAAGCCGATAAAATCCTTATCGACCATCATCTGTTTCCTTCTGATTTTTTTAAAATTAAGTATTCTCAGCCTGCAACATCATCAACTGCAGAGTTAATTTATGAGTTTATCGTTGCTTTGGGCGATGAAGAATTGATAGATTATAACATAGCTGTGGCTATTTATGTGGGTATTATAACTGATACAGGTTCATTCAGTTATAGCTGTAATAACCCGGGAACCTATGCCATAACATCGAAATTATTTGAAAAGGGCATAGATGGAGCCGATATACAGCGGCAGGTCTATTGTAATTTTTCGGAAAGCCGTGTCCGCCTGCTGGGGTATTGTCTGAGTGAAAAATTAACGATACTTGAAAAATATTCCACGGCATATATAGTTATTACTAAGGACGAAATGAAACGTTTTCACTTTAAAACGGGCGACAATGAAGGTATTGTCAATTACGGGCTAACAATTAAAGGTGTAAAACTGGCCGCCTTGTTTACCGAAAGAAATAGTTTTGTAAAACTTTCGCTTCGTTCTGTTGGAAATTTTGATGTAGACAAATTTGCCCGCAAGCATTTTTCCGGAGCCGGGCATAAAAATGCTTCGGGAGCAGACATATATAAGACTTTGAACGAAAGCACCGACGAATTTCTATCATTATTGCCTTTATATGAAGAAGAATTATCAAAAAAATAGAATTACTTATTGTTTTCATGTTTTGTCATTATGCATAATGCTTGTAATGGCCGTGGCATGCGGAAATGATAAAAAGCAGAAAATAGAAATCAATGATGACTCCCTGAAAACCGGCCTGGTGAGGGTGAATAAAACCATTGCCAACAAAGAAGACCAGGATATTGAAGATTACATCGAAAGGCATGAATGGACGATGGCAAAGACCGGCACAGGCCTGCGTTACAGTATTTATAAAAAGACAAAGGGGGCACAACCAAAAGATAAAGATAAAGCGGTCATTAGTTTTGATGTTAATCTGATCAACGGGGTAGAATGCTATAACTCAAAAAATGACGGGATGAAACTGTTTGAACTTGGCAAGGCCCAGGTGGAGAGCGGCCTTGAAGAGGGGATAAAACTCATGCATGTGGGCGAAAAAGCTAAATTGATTATCCCTTCACATCTGGCATTTGGTTTTATGGGCGACGAAAACAAAATTCCCAAACATGCTACACTGATCTATGATGTTGAGCTTGTTGAGATAAAAAAATAATCTATATTTTCTGAATTGTTCACGGCAACTGCTATCTGTTTACTTCAAACTAATCACTAATCACTGCTAACTGATAACTGATAACTGATAACTGCTAACTGTTAACTGT
>CAZVKJ010000018.1:11644-61643 GCA_964626855.1 uncultured Bacteroidales bacterium | reverse complement strand
GGATATAATTACGATATTATTAAACTTAATTCTAATTTAAGCCTCGCTTGGGAACGCACCTACAATGGATACAATTTAAATGATATTGCTACAGGTATTAAAATTGATGCGAATAGTAATGTATATGTTACAGGCACATCAAGTACAAGTAGCGAGGGTAAAAACATCGTAACTTTAAAATACAACAGCAGCGGCACTTTGCAATGGACTCAGACCTATAATGATACATTAGCCAAGGACGATGAAGCTGCAGCAATGGCTATGGATGCCACAGGAAATATTTATATTACAGGATCGTGCGGCACGGAGAGTGACAGCACAAATTACCTGACCATGAAATATGATGCCTCGGGTAATTTACTATGGACCATACAAAGTGATGGTGATGCACATCTGGATGATAAGGCAACTAACATTGCTATTGATACCAATGGCAATGTTATAGTTACCGGAGAGAGCCGGGTGCCTCAAGGAGCTGCCGGGAATTATGAATATCTTACAATTAAATATGTGGAAAAATATGTGATTACACCTACGGATTATTACAATGAATCACCTGCAGGCAGTTTTTCATATTATTGCAACAAAGGCCAGTTGCTGGGAACAAACGATTCTTTGGTGCCGGAAATAAAGTATTATAACCAGGGCTCATCTCCTGCGTTTTATTTTAAAGATAACAGTTGTAGTTTTGTTTTTGCACATGCCCATCTTGCTGACAGCTTGGCCGATACCTTACACCGTATTGATTTAAATTTTGAAAAAGTGAATTCGGCTGCAAAGAGTTACCCAATGGAAGAAATCCCAGATTACCAAAATTTCTTTTTAGCACAATGCCCCGAAGGAATAACAAAAGTTCATGGCAATAAACGTTTAATCACTACCGACTTGTATCCCGGTATAGACCTTATGTACAGCAGCAATCAAAATGGTATAAAAATGTATTTTGTAATCAAACCCGGCGGTGATCCAGCCGGATTGCAACTGCTGTTTAACGGTGCATCATCGTTTAACTTAGATAGCGCCACCAATACATTAAGCATTAACAGCAGCATAGGCAGCCTTACATTTGAACGGCCAAGCGTATATCAGGTAGACAGTAATAATGTAATAGATAGTATTACAGGCTGGACAGCCGATTGGCAAACAAATGGGGCTGACAGCGCTTATAAATTTAATATAGGCGCTTATGATAGTACAAAAACATTAGTGGTACAGGTTGATTGTGGAAAAAACACTAATAGTAATACGCCTATTCAATCTTTGGAATGGAGTACCTATTTTGGCGGTAGTGGAGAAGAAGCTTTTATTGATGTGGCAAATAATTATTCGAATTTTGTTTGGGTTGGTGGTTATAGTAATAGCCCGGGTTTTCCTTATTGGTATGGTAGTTATATATATAATGGAACAAATCCCGGGAGTAGTATTAGTTGTTTTATTGCAAAATTTGATAGTATTGCACAACCAAAGTGGATATCATATTTTGGTGGTTCAGGAGTGGACAATATAAATGAAATTGTGCTGGATGATAATGATAATGTATATGTTGTGGGAAAAACATTTAGCAATGATTTTACAAATTATATTTCTTCCGGAATAAATTATTCGACCTTTCGCGGTAGTCAGGATGGCTTTTTTATTGTTTTAAATTATTATGGATTTATTGTTTGTGATTCCTATATTGGCGGAGATGGCGCTGACAATGCACTGGGAGTAGCCGTTAACGGGTCAGGTGCCTCCTTAAAAATTGCAATTGTCGGACAAACAGATAATGCAAGTAACTTCCCTTTGGGAAATGCAAGTAATTCTTATTACCAAGATAGTATAAAAGGAAGTAACGATGCTTTTATAATGAGATTAGATAATTCATATAATAAAACATGGTGTACCTTATATGGAGGTAATGGAATTGAAGAGTTTACAGATATCGAATTCCAGGGACAGGGAAGTCTCATTGCCTGCGGTGTAACATCAAGTTCTGATCCGGCATCCTCACATCCGAATAATCCCACGTGTGCACCTCAAAGTGATGGAACATTTCCGGATTGTATTTGTAATTTATCAGCCTATTCATACAACCAGCAGGTATATCGCGGCGGTGATAATGATGCCATGATAGTTGAATTTAGTGCTTCTGACAATTCATTAATTTGGTCTACATATTTTGGAGGTAGTTCTGATGAAAACAATTATGGAAATGTAATTAGTGCAAGCAAAAGAAGAACACCAAGGATGTGTATTGCTGGCAGAAATCTTTATATAACAGGTACTACAATAACAACAAACTCGTTTCCGCTTCATTCAAGCAATTCAAATGATTATTATCAAGATTATAATCATGCGCCTAATACATGTAATATTTACATTTCAAAATTTAATGATCAAAGGGAACAAGATTGGTGCACTTTTTTTGGCGGTAATGGCGGACATTATTATGTAGATGATATCTGTACAAATTCTAATGGAAATGCAATCTTTATTACTGGAAATGCAAATCCTTCTTATGTCGCATCATCAAATAACTATTGTGTGGTTCCATATCAGAACGAATTCCCGTTATGCGATTATTCAGGATCAAACTATATGGAAGTTGATCAAGGCGGCCCGGTCATGCGGACTTTTATAGCTTCATTTAAAACCAGTACAAATAGTTTAATTTGGTCAACCCGGTTTGGATATGAAAATATTTGGAATACAAACAATGGTATTAGCGCTAGTGTTAATAAATTATTTACTTGCGGTGTTGTTTGTTATGCTAATGGGAACGGACCATACAGGTTATTGGATTATGATCAAAATAATTCCAATGATTATTTTCTAGATATCCTTTCAAACGGAGATGGACATGGCGTAATATCAAGATTTAATATTCATGATATCTCCTCGGATATTGATGAAAATCAAAAAGAGTTGAGCAATATTTTGATAATGCCTAATCCTGCAAATGATTTTATTAATGTAGAATTGCCCGATAAAAATCTTAAAATTGAAGACATAAAGTTTTTTGACAACATGGGCAGATTAATTAAAGAGTTTAATATTAATAATACTGCAAATTCTTATAAATTTGACCTGGCTAACATTAAAGCAGGACTGTATTTTATTCAAATAAGAAATAATCAAGGTTTATCTGTAACGGGGAAATTTATTAAACAATGATACTAAAAAAATCAAGGATACTTCTTTGTTTTGTTGTTTTATTATTATTTACAAAACACGGTTCTGGACAAAATTGGTTGCCACTAGGAAATGGTATGGATGGATCGATCAACCAGGTTTATGCCGACACTGGTGCCAATATATTGTATGTAATAGGTATTTTCAGCGCTAACAACAATAATATTTTTGGCGGTGTGGCAAAATGGAATGGAACTGAATGGGATACATTGCCAAATTGTCAGGTTTTTCCAACAAAATTCATGGTACTCAAATATATGGACACTTTGTATATCTCTGGGTTCTTTTCTAGTATACCACAACCTGGTTCAAACATAACAAAATGGAACGGAAGTATTTTTGATACTATCGCCGGGACAAGAGACATGAATTTATATTGCATGGCAGAAAGGAACGGGTTATTATATTTAGGGGGCGCTTTTGAAAAATGCGATAACGATCCGGCTTTTTCATTATGTACGTATAACGGGCATCATTTTAATGCAATTACACCGGCATATAATGATGATGCATATGTTTATTGTATGGCCTTTTATAAAGACACTTTATATGTTGGCGGTATTTTTAATTTGTACCCACTTTCACCCGTATCATCATTTGCAAAATGGAACGGTGCAGATTTGGTGTCTGTAAGCAATGAATTTGCTAATGTAAACAGTTCCGTTTTTGCAATGGCGGTATATAAAGATGAGTTATATATTGGCGGTCATTTTACCAAAGCTGATGGTTTTACAGGCGATTATATTATGAAATGGGACGGGCACCAGTTTACAGAGGTAGGCGGAGGTGCCAATTACAGGGTAACATGTATGAAAGTTTATAATAATGAACTATACGTTGGTGGCTGGTTTACCCGGGTTGGAAATATGGATTGCAACAATGTAGCCAAATGGGATGGTACACAATGGACATGTTTAAATAATGATGAATTTGATTTCACAAATTCAATTAATGATTTGTGCATCCTGAATGACAGGTTATATATAGCCGGGCAATTTCAAAAAATAGGTAATGATTCTATCCGCAACATTGCTATGTATAATCATCCTTTAACTTCAGTGCAGGAATATAATGAAGAATTAGCCGCATCCGTATGTCCTAATCCTTTCCATGATAAAACGAAATTGGAATTTTCAAAACCTTTACAAAGAGCTGTTTTACGAATTTATGATATGTTAGGTAAAGAAGTCCAACATAAAGAAGGATTAAGCGGAAAAGAAATTACTATTTCAAGAGGCAGCATGAGCAATGGGATGTATTTCTATAGAGTAATCGATGGAAATATTATTATTGGTCAGGGGAAGTTTGTTGTTGAGTAAACCAAAATTAGGCAATAGGAGTATGGCTGGCGGCTAAATGGCTCATGGCTTGTGGCGATAAAGGCTTGTGGCTAAAAAAATATTTTTACAAAAAAACCATCGCTACAGGCTAATAATATAATTTTGCCATGTTTTTTTATTATTATTCAATACAAAACATACTCTCATTATGTATAAAATTAACACACATCCTATTCTGGAAGTTAAAGACACTCCCAAGGTATATTTTAAATTTAACAATAAAAAAATCGAGGGGCAAACAGGTTTTACTATCGCGGCAGCGCTTCACCAGGCCGGATTCCCGGTTCACAGCCACAGCCTGAAAAACCGTGAGCGCAGTCTCGAATGCGGCATAGGTAAATGCGGCGCCTGCGAAATGCTTGTCGACGGAAAAATTAAAAGAATCTGTATCACCCTTGTTGATGATGTAAAAGAAGTGCGTGAAATTCCGAAAGACTATACTCCCGAAATAACACCACCCCAAACTGAAAAAGCCCACGATGTCTACAAAACGGATGTCGTAATTATCGGCGCCGGTCCTGCAGGGCTGGCTTGCCGTGAAGAACTGAATAAACACGGTATTCCGAATATTGTCCTGGATAATAACGATAAGATCGGCGGACAGTTCATCATGCAGACCCACCAGTTTTTCTTTTTTGAAAAGGTTCAAAAGTTCGGCGGCATGCGTGGTTTCGATATCGCAACAACGCTGGCAGGCGATCATCATGATGGCATTATGCTCAATTCGACCATTTGGGATATCCTTGACGGCAAACGTGTGGCGGCAAAAAATCTCAAAACGGGTGACATCTTTTTTGTTGACGCCGACTACCTGGTTGTTGCCACCGGGGCTGTGCCATTCATGCCGGCCTTTGAAAATGATGATTTGCCGGGAGTATATACGGCAGCGGTTGTCCAGAAGATGATGAACAATGAGTTCACATTACTTGGGAAAAATGTTCTTACTGTGGGCGCCGGCAATATTGGTTACCTTACCTCGTATCAGCTGATGCAGGCCGGCGCCAATGTCAAAGCCATCATCGAAGCCATGCCCCGCGAAGGCGGCTTCCCTGTGCAGGCCAACCGTGTACGCAGACTGGGAATACCCGTGATGCTTTCTCATATCCTTATTAAGGCTATCCCAAACAAAAATCACGACGGCATCACAGGTGCCGTAATCGCCGAATGCGAAAACTTTAACCCCATCCCGGGAACGGAAAAGATCATTGATGGCATTGATGCCATAAACATCTGCACCGGACTGGTCCCCGACGACCAGCTTCTGATAAAAGGAAATGAAATTTTCGGGAGAAACTGTTTTGGTGCCGGCGATGCCATCAGGATTGGCGAAGGAACCAGCGCCGTAGTCCGCGGCAAACAGGTTGCGTTCGAGATTCTGAACGAGATGGACGAGAACTTTGATTATGATGAATATCTTTCTACATCCAAGGAATATATTGACTCACAACAACATCCGATCAGGGTCATCAAAGATCCCTACATGCCCTCACAGGAACGTATGCAGGAAAAACCGTTTGTTCTCATCGACTGTTTGTATGGATTTGCGTGTAACCCCTGCGAATTTGCATGCCCGCACGGCGCCATCACCAAAACATCTACCAGCACGGTGCCTCAGATAGATTTTGGTAAATGCATCGGCTGTATGGACTGTGTTTATCAGTGCCCCGGGCTGGCTATATTCGGGTACAGCCTGAAGAAGGACTGGCTGTTTTTGCCGGTTGAGTATAGTGTGGAAGAAAAGGCAGAGGTATTTCTGGTTGATAACAACGGCCAAAAATTAGGTGAAGGCATCATCGAGAAAGTACTGAAAAAGCCGAATAAAACAAATGTGGTAAGAGTGAAATCCCTTACCGTGCATGGCGAGGCGCTGACGGCAGTCCGCGGATTCATTGTTAAGGAAAACTATCCTGAAAATATTGATTTTAAAAAGGTAGAAAAAACCAAAGAAATTGAAAAATATATCTGCCACTGCGATGATGTTACCCTGACGGAAATCCTGAATGTGATCGGCGACCGGCAATTTATTTCTGTTGATGAAATAAAGCATACTACTCGTCTGGGTATGGGCGCCTGCCGTGGCAAGAGGTGTATACGCCGGTTGAAACAGCTTTTAAGAAATTATAACATCTCCGTGGTGGGCGAAGCAACACCGCGCGGGCCTTTGTCGAACCAGATTAACTTCGGAGAACTTTACCCGAAATCCGTTGCCGAAAATGTTCATGTAGGTGCCAATGGTACACGGCCCGAAGTAATAAATGTCGCATCCTTTGTTGCCGGCGGCGGAATAGGCGGCAGCGCATTATTCCGTTATCTGGCCGAGGCCGGTATGAAACCCGTGCTGGCAAATTTTGGCAGAGGTTCCTCGTGGCGTAATATTGCCGGCGGGCGCCCCGCATTCAGTCTGCCCGAAATAGCCGATATCGCGGAGCACAACCTCGAAATATTCAAAGAACTACAAAAAATAAAAAATATCGATTATTTCCAGACACGGTATATCAATTTTGCTCATGACGAAGCTTCATACAAAGCCTGTGAAGATTCCATGAAGTGGTCTGATGCTTATATTATTGAACCAAAAGATTTTACCAAAACAATCTCCCCGTTTTTCAACCCGAAACTTGACAAATACCTCGGCGCCCTTGTCACCAATAATTGCTGGCAGGCCACCCCTGGACGTGTTATTGACCTGATTCGCCGCATAGGTATCAACAATGGCGGAACCATACTGGAAGATTGCCAGATGGTTAATGTGAGGAAAGACGGCAACATATACAAAATCCTCGTCCGTAATCATGCTCAAAGATATGTAGAGTACAATACGGAGGTGTTTATCAATGCATTAGGATTTGGCGGGGAGAAATTTGCCAGGATGCTTGGCATAGAAACGGGTTTGTATCCTGTTAAACATCAGGCATTTATTACACGCCGGCTCCCGATGATGGGACTGAACGAGCAACCGCTCGACATGCTGATCGACCGTCGTAAATACAAGGGCTTTGTTGCTGTTTACGGCCAACAGCTGGCCGAAACAGGGCAGATCATCGGTTGCGCTTCGCCTGCCGTTGACCCACAGGAAGCTGATAAGAATGTGAAAATCAACTCAAAAGAATTTCTGGAAATTGCAACTGAGATATTTGTTGATTGGGTGCCCCAGCTTTCATCGGTAGGATTTCAAGCCGTCTGGGCCGGATACTATGTTGAACCCCGTATGATCATTGATCCGAAACAGGGGTTGTTTCTTGGGTTGCGCGGGCAGGGTTACATGCTCGGGCAGTACCTGGCAAAGCTTTATGTTGACGCACTTACAGGTAAGAATGTTCCGGAATATTTCAGCCGCCTGAACCTTGAGGGGGACGGCTTGCCTGAAAAAGCATTTAAATAAGCCTAAACAGTTGATTTTACGGACATTTTTATCAGAATTACTTTTATAATAAAAAAAATGATAACTTTGCAGACTTTTTTATTGTAAGAAAAAAAGTGAACTATTTGGATCAGTATATATTACAATTTTCCGGGCTGGGTGATGGTTTGCATCAGTTTGAGTATTCGGTAAACGGAACATTTTTTCATGAGTTCGCCTATGAAGAAATAAGCGATTGTGATGTTCATGTCCGCGTAGATATGAGCAAACAGCCAGAGATGCTTGAGTTGAAGTTTACCTTTAGCGGTTATGTGGTTTGTGCGTGCGACCGCTGTATGGAAAACTATAAACAGGAGGTTTCCGGCCATGAGAGACTGGTTGTAAAATTTGGCGAACAAACAGACGAAACGTCGGATGACATGATCATTTTGCCTCATCATGAAAATGAGATCAACCTGGGCCAATATATTTACGAGAGCATTGTTTTATTGCTGCCCCAACGCAGAGTTCATCCCGAAGATGAAAACGGTAAAAGCGATTGTAATCCGGAAATTATTAAAAGGTTAGATGATTTATCTCAACAAAAAAATACCGATCCCCGCTGGGACGATTTAAAGAAATTAACATTAAAAAATTAATATTATGCCACATCCAACACGAAAATTCTCCAAAACCAGGACATCAAAAAGAAGATCAAGTATTAAAGCCGAAGCGCCAACCACTTCAGTATGTTCCAATTGCGGGGCTCCGGTGCTTTACCACAGGGTTTGCCCTGAATGCGGTTATTATAAAGGTAAACCTGCCATAGCGGTTGAAGAAAAAGCAGTAAAAAAGAAATAAATTTCCGACTTAAATCCATTTTTGTATGACACCAAAGATCAGGGCTGCAATTACCGGGGTCAGTGGTTATGTGCCTGACTATATTCTTACAAATGCAGAGCTCGAAGAAATTGTTGATACCAACGACGAGTGGATACGTACGCGTACAGGCATTCGCGAAAGAAGGGTGCTGAAGGAAAAAGGGAAGGGGACTTCTGATCTGGCGTTGGAGGCGGTCAACTCATTATTGAAAAAAAAAGGCATCAGCCCGGATGAAATCGACTGCGTGATCTGCGCCACCGTTACTCCTGATATGCAGTTTCCGGCTACGGCAAATATTATTTGCGACAAAGCAGGAATAAAAAAGGCTTTCAGCTTTGACCTCGGCGCCGGATGTTCGGGCTTTGTCTATGCTTTGGTGACAGGTTCAAAATTTGTTGAGACCGGCCAATGCAAAAAAGTCATCGTGGTAGGAGCAGAAAAAATGTCGTCCATAGTTGATTATACCGACCGTGCCACCTGTGTAATATTTGGCGACGGCGCGGGAGCAGTATTGCTCGAACCCACCACCGAAGAATACGGCCTCATGGATTCGTTTCTTGAAGCCGACGGAAGCGGCAGAATTCACCTGCACCAGAAAGCCGGGGGTTCACTGAAACCAGCTTCGCACGAAAGTATCGATGCACGCGAACACTATATTTACCAGGAAGGCCAGCCCGTGTTTAAAGTAGCTGTGGTTAAGATGGCCGATGCTACCGAAAAAATAATGAAGCGCAACAACATGACCATCGACAAGCTCGACTGGCTTGTTCCTCACCAGGCCAATCTGCGTATTATTGAAGCCACTGCACGCCGCATCGGCATTAGTCATGATAAAACCATGATCAACATCGGAAAATACGGCAACACCACGGCGGCAACCATCCCCTTATGCTTATGGGAATGGGAACCCAAACTGAAAAAAGGCGATAACCTCGTGCTGGTTGCTTTTGGCGCAGGGTTTACCTGGGGCTCGATATACCTGAAGTGGGCGTATAACTGAAAAATCTAAAAAAACAAATTATCTGGTGGCTTACATGTTCGTGAGACCAGCACCTGGATATTATACCATAAAATAAAAGCAAAAACTCCGGCCCGGTCGTCGGATGATTGCATCTGCATGTGTAAGGGCAATTGCTTCATAGAATCGCCTTCGGTGCGCGCAAGCCACCGTTGATGGCAGTTGCTCCGACACTATAACCCGGTTTATTTCTTTATAAACTTCCCGACTGCAAAACCCTTATAATATGAGAATTTCGGGATGAGCGGTATGAGCATGATATTTTATAAAGCCATATCATTTCAATAATAAATGATTATTATTTCAAACCTTTTTGATCGTCCAAAAAGGTTTGCCAAAAAGGACGGTTCCGGCGAATGCTTCACCCCGCTCTCAGAAAACATTGAAAATCTATGCAAAGTAATCCCGGCACGAAGCTGCCGGGAAACGCCGTAGGCGCCTTTGCAGATTTTTATATATTTTCTGATTCACAGCCAGCACACGCCGCCGCCGGAACAAGCCGGCGCTCTCTGATAGAAAATCCTCCGATAACTCAAAAGAAAAGCCCGGGCTGTCATCGGATGATTGCATATGCAAGTATAGGGGTGACTGCTCCATAGAAGCGCCTTTGGGCCTTTGGAGTAACGCCTGGATTTAACTTAATTCCCTATAAGGTACATCTTCCCAAACTCTTTAGTAAAATACTGATCCGCACCGGTTTCACGAAGCTCTGTTTTTTCTCCGTTCAGCCGGGTCACCACACGGTACAGGTACACACCGTTGGCAAGGCGGTCGCCGAATTCATCGGTGCCGTTCCAGGCATATTCGGTGATATTCCGGCCTATGTGCAACGGGCCAAGCTCGCTGAGGTCAATCTCGCGCACCACCTTGCCGGTGACGGTCATGATCTGAATTTTAAAATAGGTGGGAATTTCGGAACCCGTGAGCGTAAAAACAAAATGCGTGGCGGTAGTGAACGGATTGGGCCAGTTCATCACATGAGTGATGGAAGACTTATTGATGACCTCGAAGGATATGGAATAGTCATTACTGCCCGATTCGTTGTGCGACATATCCCGTGCTTCAACAAAGAGTTTATAGGTGCCGTCCTGCAAAAGTTCTGGCATGTAAAGGATCTTGCAACTGTTGTTGGGTAAAGCAGCAGGAATAAATTGCAGAATTTCCTGTCCGTTCTTTGTGAAGTAAATTCTTGTTTTTGTATTGCTTCCGGGTGCGGTAAGGTAGACCCTGAAACATGCCGTATCGTTCAGCGCCAGGAATTTGTTTTCATCTTTGAGGGCAACCTGTATCTCGGGTTTCGATGAAACAATGTCGTCATCCAAAATATGGATGCCGTCGAAGGTCACGTCAAGCAAGGGGTTTATGCGGTCTCTGTTCACAAAGAATTTAACTTCGCCGATGTTGTTAAAATGTGTTTGTTCGGGCTGGTCGTAATCGGGATTAACCTCTATCCACAGGCTGTTGAGTCCGTCGAGACCCGTGGTTGATGCCGTGATGGTATCGGCAAGTATATCGCCCGAAGGATGCGGCCTGTGCCTGAAAGAACCCAGCGGGTGGGTATTCATGTTTTTATCAACGATCCAGTATTTGATCAGCAGGCTGTCCATATCATAATCGCTGATATTTTGCGTAGCCGTTGAAAACAGCACGGTTTCACCTTCCGATAAGGTGTCATTATGTAATACAAAATGTGCGGAAGGGTTCAGGGCTGTTTCCGGCACACCGTCGTACAGCACCTGCCAGTGCCGCATCTGGGCTGGTGTGTGCAATGAATCATCGCGCATGAATGCCATCAGGCGCAAATAGGGATAGACAGCCGCATTGATCCTGGTGTTTAAGTTGTATACATCGGCAGAATCGGGAGGCAGGTTTTTAATGATGGTATCCGTTTGTCCGTTTGATTTTATGCCAAGAACAAAAAGCCTTGCGCTGTCGGTATTCAGCGCTTCAAACGTTCTTTTCCGCCAGTGCAATGAGCTCCAGGCTGAGGCAGGGCCTATAAGTTCCGACTGGATATATCCTTCATTCCATTTGGTGGCAATGCTGTCGTCGAGCCTGATCACCGAGGTTGCAGAAGAGCCCTGTAATTCGTTTGCCGAACCTATTGGCGCACCTTTTACACCGAAGATGATATAGGGAATGTTGTTTTGCAATGACCGGATGCTTGAACTTCCGAACGACTCGAAACTCTGGTACAGGGCTTCGCTGTAATTTTGAGCATTATGGTTGCGGTGGCTGTATGCAAGTATATAGCTTCCGTGAGGAATGGAATTATTAATAAAATTCTGCAGGGCATCACGTTCGGCAGCGGTATTAGTCGAAAACTCCCAGATAGCTTCTGTTTCGGGTTGTGGCATGTAATAGTTCGTCCAGGGAACTCCCGACACGCTGTCAAAAACGGCCACCAATACCCCGTTTCCCGAAGGCCCGAGGTAAGCCCACTGATTTTTTAATACATTGTTGACCTTGTAATATTCATCCTGCCAGGCAATGTAAGGGTAGAAGCCTGTCTGGCAAATGACGGACTTGATATCGTTTACAAATTCAAACCGACGGAGCGGCTTGTTGTAACTTACATATTCGTAGTTGTCGTTTTTAAACTGGTGAAAATGAGCCTGCCCCCAGCCGCGTTTCCCGCTGATATACTGAAAAGAGCTCTCGCGCCAGTTGTATGTATGCGAATCGTTTGAATCGATGCTCACGCGCCAGAAATACACGATACTGTCGGTGGTTACCGGATAGGACGGCATCCATTCAACAATACCTCCGGTATGGTTGATATGAAAGGTTTGTTTCAGCGGGCTGCTGAAGGCGTCGGACGTGTCAAGCTGGAACTCATAATCAAAGGACCCGGCAAAAGCATCGCTGGTAGAGGTTTTCAGCCTGACGGGCAGGGCAGGGACAACGGCATATTTCCCGGGATAAACGGGCACGATGTCCGATGACTTTATCATCAGCTGGGTTTCGGCTATATTGTTGGTTTCGGAGAGTTCATCAACATTCTGGTAAAAGTCCAGATTAACCCTGATTTTATTTAGCCCGAGCCCGGAAATAACATTTACAGGCAGTTTCAGGCTTATCGTGTCTTTGAACAGGGGCGCTTTGATTTTTCTGTAATAAATAGCATTGGCAACACCGTCGGGGAATGTCCGGGTGACCTGCACAATGATGGAATCATCAATGGCCCTGCCAACATTGGTTGAAACGATATGCACATAAAATGAATCGATGTCCGATGTGATTTCCTGTGGTGAGAAAAGAATATTTTGAGGTGTGATGACATAGTCGGGTTTTGCAAAAGAATTCAGGATGATGGCCGGGTCTCCCTGTAAGATCATGGTCAGGCATGTTTCTTTTAACGTTAGGTCTGGGGTTTGGATAGTGTCGATCGCGTTTTTAATAATTTCACCGATAGATTTTCCATAGCTTTTATAGCTGATCTGCCGGTATATTTCTCCGGAAAGTTTATCCAAAGCCCAGGGCAGCCCCAGGGAAATAGAGGCCAGGTAAGCGATAGCTCCTTTATTTTTGATCAGGATAAATTCCTCGCTGGAACTGTTGGAATCTAAAAACACATCTCCGGCCCAGCATGAGTTGGCAAGGATAAACGGATATTTTCCGTAGTTTTCATATTCCGACGGTACATCTACCGAAACATCAAAACCAATAGAGGCGGCATGTCCGAAAAACGTCATCATGCTGACGCCGTTGTTGATGATGTTTTTTAATGAATCGGACTGGTTTATCTGCATGGGTTCTGATGATGTCTTCAGAAAGGTTTTCACATTGCCGCCAAAATATGGATCTTCGATGGTTTGCCTGTAATGGTTTAAATAGGTCAGAAATTGCTGTTGTTCCAGGAATGAAGATCCACCGCCAAAGTGCAACACGTTTTTCATCCATTCCTGGGGATTGGTTTGTGAAAGTTCATACTGCATCACCTTGTCGAGGTAATTGGCCACATCTTCGGGTGTGCGTGCGCTCAGCCTTCCGGTGGCGATAGCCGGCTCATACAGCGTATCTGTGATGCCCTGTGTGAACAGCAGGTCGGAAGGCGGATAACCGAATGAAGGCACCAGGGTCAGCTTATGATGTAAGGCATCAGACCTGTATTGCGGCAACGAGCCATCAGAAGCGGCACGGTATGCTTTACCGATAAGAAAAAGGGCTTTGGGTTTTTCTGAAAAATAAGTATAGGTATAGCGGGCAAAGTTTTTAATGGCAAGAGGCGTCTTCAAAATGCCGTATCCAAACTGGTCATACAGATGTTCCACATTTACGAGCATGGCATGGTAGCCGGTTGTGTTCCTGTAATTTTTATAATTGTCCGCTTCATCCCATAACGACGGATGAGTCACAATCAGGTAATCCGTAAATTCGGTATTGGCAATACTCAGATAGTTGACAAACTTAGCATCAGGCGAAACAGGGTAGGTTTTAGGGATGTTTTTGATGACATTATCCGATGTCAGGTAGCAATACTTTTCGCTGCCTGAGTTTGCCAGCAGGCTCTTGTATGAGGTGCCGTCATAAACCACCTTGATGCGCCGGTGATTGGTGAGATCATACAACCTGGCCGTATCGCCGGATGGTGCATTGAAATTTGTAAAATTCAAAAATGACTTTGACTGAAAAGCATCCTCTGCTGAAAAAGCAAAAGCGGAACTACCCTCTAAATCTGGGGTGTGCGGATACTTGATCTGAATATAGGCAACGGTACTCCTGTCGGATGCAACACCCAGATTGTTTACAGAGCTGAAGGAGAAAGATGTTGTACTGTTGCCGAGTTGCGATACGGGAAGTGTATAATGATAGTTCAGAACTTTATATCCTTCGAAAATGGTATCGACGGTTGTTCCTGCAAAGCTGATATGCAGGTGGTGATCGGGGTTGGCTGCAGCGTAATTTGACTCTCCCAGCACCACAAAATCAATAATGGCATTGGGGCCTGCCGCATATTTGTTCGCCGTAGAAATGCTTTTAGAAATATTTTGTCCGACATTAAAGCCGCTATCAAACCAACCTTCACAGGCGGTGTATTCAGGGTCGGTAACGCCGCCGGCATTGGTTTCACCGGCATAATATTTTGTAGTGTAGTTTTGCCGGATAGTCTTATAAAAATAGGGCACCTGCGTATAGGCGCCGAAGTTCACGTCATTGTCGGACAGCATCCTCCTGTTGTTGAAGGATGTGTTCCATGTGATAAAATAGGCCGCCGAATCACAGAAAAGGCTGATGGCTTTGTTGGCAGGCCCTTCGGGGTTTGTATAAAGAGGCAAATCAAAAGATCCGTCATTACGTTCGCCATAAAACTCAATGTAGTCGCCCGGGTCAAAGGTATTGTCACTCTCGCCGCTGATGTAAACATATTGTTCCACGCCTTTATTGAAAACCTGGATGTTTTTGGGGTTTATGCTTCCCACCGGGAATCCGCCATTCAGAAGGGCATTATAGCCAATGCGGTATACGCCGGTTGAATAAATATATACTTTATAGTAAGATTGCGAGTAGTTAATCCATTCATTCCCGAATGGTTGTGATGATACAGGAGTGGAAAGATACAGCAGAAAAAGAAATAAAAGAGGTAGAAATTTTCTCATAGGCAATAAAAAAATCTGACCCGGGTTTAATTGTTTTCAACGGCAGTTTTTTTACGGTTGATGTTTACCTTCACCGAAAAAACATGTGAGTACAAAGCAATGGAAGCGTTGCCAACATCGGTAAAAGCATAATCAATGGCAACTATTTTCTTAATAACTATACCCACACCTATGTTGGGCTGAAAGGATATCTTTTTCTTTCCGTCAATGTCAGTTTCTTTTTGAATATTCCCGAAACCGCCCCTGAGGAAAATGATGTCGTTATAGCCCAGCTCCACTCCTGCATGTGGGTCGATGGATAAAGGGTTGCTTCTGATGAGCACATTGCGTTTTCCATCAAAGGTCATATCCAGGTCGATATCAATAAGTGCGGAAAACTTTTTAGGGAGGTCAAAGCGGCGGGCAGCTCCCAGGTTCAGGCGGGGTAATGTGAGCTCAAGTGAATTTTCGGGTATCTCATTACCTGTGCGGGCAAATACATCTTTCGTATTATCATCAAGGTTGTATTTCCAGGCGTTGAACGTGGAAGTAATGTCGCGGGCCATGGCTCCGAAGTGCCATTTTTTCAGATCGTACTGAACGCCGAAATCCAGGCCGAAACCCCAGGAATGAGCAAAAGATCCGACTTTCCGGTAAATTATTTTTGCACTGCCGCCATAACGTAATCCTTCAATTTTTGATTTGCGGGCGTAGGAAAGGAGTACGGCATAATCAGCTGCCGAAAACGTGGTAATACGGTCGTAATCTATATTTCCCTGTGCATCGATAAGTTCTGTGGTATTAGGAATGTCGTCGACCCCAAAGCGAATAAAAGTGAGCCCGGCGGTGCTTTTATCATCAATCTGCACAGCAAGTGCGCCATAATCATATTTTGCAATCCCCGCAAAATACTCAGAATGCATCAGGCCCAGCTGAAACTTTGATGGTACCAAGGCAAGCCCTGCAGGATTCCAGTAACCCGAAGAAACATCGTTCACAAAAGCTGTATTCGAGTTTGACATTCCTAAGGCCCGGGCACCTACACCGATCGACAAAAATTCATTACTGTATTTTGGAGCCTGTGCATAAGCAATGTTTAAAATCAGAGATACAATGATAAAACATGAAAAAAGTTTTTTTGACATTCTTTCAAACGGATTAATTAGTTGCTCATTAGTAACGATAAAAGTTGATTTTAATTATTCAGGAAAATTTCAAACCATAATGATACGAAAAATTTTGCTGAGAGATTTTGTAAATATAATATTATTTTAAATTCCCGGACAAGCGTTTTAGCTCAGTTTCAGCTATTTTTGCCTGATATTGTAAATTTACCAGCAAGTAGGCCGCGTTTTCATAACTTTGCTGGGCTGCTTTCAGATCCAGGATGGTTGATTGATTCAGCTGAAACTTCTGCATCACCAGGTCAACAAGTTTGGCTGATAAATCAAAATTATTCTGCTGGGATTTTAAGCTGCTCACAGCGCTGCGATAGGATTCATAAGTTGTGAAAGCGGAAGATGTAATATTGTTCAGCAGGCTTTCTTTTTCCAATCGTGCATTGTTCAGGTTGAGAGCGGCTGTTTTTTGCTGAATGCGCGCGGTATTTCCGTTGAATATAGGTATCTGTAGGTTGAGGCCGGCATAAGGCCCGAGGTTTTGGTTTCGCAGGGTGTACCCTTTGGTGTTTTGAGTATAGGTAAAATCATAAGCCGCATTTAAACGCAGCGAGGGATAACGCTGTGCCCTGGCTTCTTTTAAAAGTTGTTCGCTGATCTTTATCTGTTGTTCAGCCGAAAGATACTGGTAATTATTTTTTATAAAATCCGAAACGCTGTCGAGCTGTATGTTCATATCTACAGATATGGTGCTGTCGACGATAAGTGCCCGGTTAAAATTTTTGGCGCCCATGAGTTCGAGCAGTTCTGTTTTTACCTGGCTCACCACGACCTGCTGTGAATTAAGATTTTGTTCTGAAATATTAAGGTCGATCTGTGCCTGTAGCAGGTCGGCATCGTTGGCCAGCCCGACATTCTGCCGTGCTGAAACAATTTCATATTTTTTTTGCGAAATATCAATCGTGCTTTGTATTATGCCAAGATAACGCTCCTGCCTTACAATATCATAATATTTCATGGTAACCGAAGCAATGGTATTTTGTATCTGCTGGTTGAGGTTTAATGTTCCCTGTTGTTGTAAATACTCAAGGCGCTTTTTGGTGGCATATATTTTCATGCCGTTGAACAACACCATGCTCATGGTGATATCAGCATTAACAGTATTGCCAAAGTTATTGTTGAGTGTCAGGTTGGTTCCATCGCTGTATTCCTGCCGGATACTGTTCATTGATGCTTTGTCACCGGCAGAAGCATTGATGGATGGCAGGCCGCCGGCTACACCATAGTTGTTGTTAACTTTGCTTATTTCGGCATAGTTGCGGGCGATCTGTATGTCGAAATTGTTTTTTAATGCCGAATCTATTGCCATTTCAAGGGTAAGCTGCTGCTGGGCAGGCACCGAAAGTGGCAACAGGAAAGAAAAAAACAGAATGGCTCTTTTGATCAGCATCATAAAAAAGGATTATGTGACAATATCATTGATGTTTTCTTTTTCTGCTTCGTGTTTGCCCGAGATGAATGTGTAAATAGCAGGGATTACAAAGAGCGTCAGTATCAGTGAAAATAAGATTCCGCCAACAATGACAATTCCGAGCGGTATCCTGCTGGTTGAAGCAGCGCCCAGGCTTAAGGCAATAGGTAATGCGCCCAGCGAAGTGGCAAGGCTGGTCATCAGTATCGGGCGTAAGCGTTGTGTCGCAGCGTCGACAATAGCCTGGTGCTTGGGAATGCCGGTATTTCTTTTTTTGTTTGCAAACTCAACGATGAGAATACCGTTTTTTGTGACGAGGCCTATCAGCATGATCATTCCGATCTCCGAAAAGATATTCAGTGTTTGCCCGAATATCCAAAGACTGAGCAAGGCTCCGGCAATAGCCAGCGGAACAGTAAGCATGATGGTGAACGGGTCCTTAAAGCTTTCAAACTGCGCAGCCAGGATGAGATATATCAGTATCAGAGCCAGAATAAAGGCATAGGCAATATTAGAAGAGCTTTCGGCGTAATCGCGCGAAGGGCCGCTGAGCGAGGTTTGAAAACTTTCGTCCAGTAACTTGTTAGATATGGTCTGCATGGCGGCTACACCGTCGCCAATGGTTTTTCCATCGGCCAGCGAAGCAGATATGGTAGCTGATTTATAGCGGTTAAAGTGGTAAATGGTCGATGGGTTGGCATTATTAGTAATATTTACCACTGATGTCAGGGGGATCATTTCACCATCGTTGTTCCTGACGTATAATTTGGAAATATCCGCCGATTCCTGCCTGTCTTTAATGCCCACCTGGCTGATCACCTGGTATTGATTGCCGTTCATGGTAAAATATGCCATGCGCCGGCCGCTGAACGCGCTTTGAATAACTTCGGCCACATCAGTAATGGTAAGCCCCAGTTCACGAGCCTTAATTCTGTCGATGGTGAGGTCTACCTCGGGTTTATTGAATTTCAGGTTTACATCAACATTCTGAAATGTCTTGTCGTTTCGGGCTTCTTCAAGAAATTTTGGTATGGCGCCTTTTAATTTATCAAAGTTGAGGTTTTGTAAAACAAATTGCACCGGCAACGATCCGCGTGAGCTCATCCCGACGGAGATGGTCTGTTCCTCTACCGGAAAGATCCGCACATTGTTGAAGCGTGCGAACTTTTTCTCAATATATTTTGCAATTTGTGTCTGTGATCTGGTTCTGTCGGCTACCGGCACCAGGCCGATCTGTCCTCTGCCGCTGTTCATGCCTGCACTACTGTACCCCGGAACGCTTAGAGAAACAAAACTTGTTTCTGGAATGGAATCAAGAATAAAACTGCTGATTTTTTCACCTTCCTCTGACATATACCTGAAACTGGCGCCTTCAGGGCCGGTCATCTGCAGGTTGATCATGCTTTTATCTTCGAGGGGGGCTATCTCGCTCTGCAGATTGGCGCCTATAAATACTATGATGCCGAGGCAGGCAACAACAATTATCCAGGCATAGGAGCGGTGCCTGATAAAACGCTCAACAGCTTTTCTGTAGCCATTTTCAAAACTTTTAAAATACGGTTCTGTTTTCAGGTAAAACTTACCTTCATGGCCGCCTTTTTTATTCAGGAAAACATTCAGCACCGGGGTTATAGTGAGTGAAACAAATGCCGATACTAATACAGCTCCGGCAAGCACAACACCAAATTCGCGGAACAACCGCCCGACAAAGCCTTCGAGGAATAATACCGGTAAAAACACGATGGCCAGGGTGAGGGATGTGGCTATAATAACAAAAAATATTTCACGGCTTCCTTCAATAGCGGCTTTTCTTATGGGCATACCACGCTCAATGCGCCGGTAAATATTTTCGGTTACAACAATACCATCATCAACCACAAGCCCTGTGGCGAGAATAATGGCAAGAAGTGTAAGAATATTTATCGAATAGCCTGCAAGATACATGATGAAAAACGTGGAAATAAGTGATATCGGAATGTCAATCATCGGGCGGATGGCAATGAGCCAGTTTCGGAAAAAGAACAGGATAACCAGTATCACCAGTCCGATGGATATACCCAATGTTTCGCTGACTTCTTTTAATGATTTGCGGACGGTGGCGGTTTTGTCGATGAGCTTGGTAAAGATAATATCGTTTTTTTGTGATGTTTTTAAATCTTCAAGGCGTTTGTTGAATTCGTCTGAAATATCAATATAATTTGCCCCGGGCTGTGGAACAATGGCAATGCCGATACCGCTGACACCATTGAACTTCCATCCCTGCTCATAATTTTCGGGGCCTAGTTCAACGCGCGCCACGTCGCCCAGGCGTACAATGCCATCCTGGCTTTCGCGTATGATCAGGTCTCTGAATTCTTTTTCGGTGGTGAGTTTCCCCATGGCCCTGATAATATATTCGGTACGGTTGCCATAAATTTTACCCGCAGGAATCTCTGCATTTTCTTTATTGAGCACAGTGGAAATATCACTAAATGTGATGTTATATGCATTTAGTTTGTCAGGATCGATCCACAACCGCATGGACGGACGTCTTTGGCCGAAAATATTCACAGCGCTGACTTCCGGAATGGTCTGGAATTTTTTTTGCAAAACGTTTTCAGCATAGTCGCTCAGCTCCAGCAAGCCCTTGGTGGGGCTCTGAATTGCCAGGAGGATGATAAAGTCGCTGCTGGCATCGGCTTTAGTGACCACGGGTGCCGCATCAATATCTTTGGGCAGGTTGCGCATGGCCTGGCTTACTTTGTCGCGGACATCGTTGGCAGCCGCTTCCAGGTCGGCATCAATGTTAAACTCAACGCTGATCCTGCTATTTCCTACTGAGCTCGAGGATGTGATGGTTCTGATATTGGGAATGCCGTTGATGGCTTTTTCAAGAGGCTCGGTGATCTGGCTTTCAATAACATCGGCATTGGCTCCGGTATATGATGTTGATACTGAGACCAAAGGCGGATCAATGGCCGGAAACTCACGCACCCCGAGAAAAGAAAACCCTATAATCCCGAATATTATAATGAAGATATTCATTACCGTGGCCAGGATGGGCTTATTTATCGAAAGTTCAGAAATGTTCATCGGTCAGGGAGTATTTCAGGATTTGTCTTTTTCCGGATTTTGGGCCTGTTTATTAATATTGGTTTTGTTCACACCTCTTATTTTTACTATTGCATTGGGTCGTAGGAACAGCACCCCGCTCACCACTACGCTGTCGCCGGGCTTTATTCCGCTTGTAATTTCAGCAAAGTCTGCCGTTCTTGTACCCACCTCTACATTTGTAAATTTTGCCTTTCCTTTTTTTACCAGAACAACCTGGTTGGAATAAGCATCCGGAATGATTACGCTTGTCGGCACAATGATGCCCTGTGATTCTTCACTCAGGTAAACTTTTACAAAAGCGCCGGCTATGAGCCCTGTTTCTTCAAGCCTTGCCCTGACTTTCAGGTTTCTGGTCGCTGTGCTGATCTGGGGTTCAATAGCGCTGATGGTTGCGGAATAATCCTTATCGGAATTATTAATGTTCACACTTATTTTTTTCCCGATCTCAACAAGTGTCTCATAGGCTTCGGGAATTGAAAAATCAATTTTCATTTTATCGGTTTGCTGCAGGGTGCCGATGAGTGTTTGCGGTGTAACGTAGGCACCAAGACTAACCTGGCGCAAGCCCAGCCTGCCGTTGAACGGGGCTTTTATAATAGTCTTATCTATTTGTGCGTTCAGTACTTCGATGTTTGCCTGGTAAAGCTCAACTTTACTCAGGGCTTCATCATAATCAGCCTGGTTTACACCGTTGATGGCCAAAAGTTTTTTCAGGCGTTGTTCGGTCTTGTTTGCCAGGTCAAACTGTACTTTTAATTGTTTTAGCTGGGCCTGCAGATCCGCATCATTGATTTTAGCGAGTACTGTTCCTTTGGTAACGGCAGCTCCGTCAGGAATATTAAGGAAGGTGAGTCTTCCGCTCACTTCGGGCCGGAGTTCCACCATGTCTTCCGAAAGCACTGTTCCGTTTACTTCAAGAGTACTGGGAAAGGTTTCCTGGCGGGCTAAGATTATATCAACCGGTACGGGCGCTGCCTCTTTTTTTTGTTTGCCGGAACCGCTTTTACAAGAGGCAAAGACCGATAAACAAAACAGCAGAAATACGATATACCTGATGGTTTTCATTGATGAAAAAATATGTTTAAAAATTACAAATGTACATGAATTAATGATAAAATGGTAAAGGTTGATTATTAATAGAAGATGAATGTAATTATTAAAAATAAGAATTATCTTGTTAGACAATATTTCAGGAAAAAACCTGCGCAAACTTTTATTTTTTAACTTTACTCCTGAAATTTTCCTGATGAAAAAAACAGGCTTATCATTATTGATTTTATTGATTTCGGTTTCATGTTTTCCGGAGATCAATACCGGAAACAGCATTGAGTGGCTTTGTGCGGATGCCGGCCTGATAGCTTCAGGCAGGCTGAAAAATTACACGAAGTCGTCAGCCGGGAATAATCTTTGGCTCTGCACGTTTGAAACTACCGGAATATCTAAAGGTACCAGCGAAAGCCCGGTCAGCTTTACCATAAATAATATACCCGAAGACAGTCTTAAAAAATATGTTGAAGGGCAAACGCCCATGTTGATTTTTTTAAAAGAAAATGAAAAGCCCTATAAAAGTAAGAAATTCGAATCCCCCTGGTATATTATGGAAACCGTAAATGCAATGCCGGCTTTTATTAATCTTGACACTCCTCAAAAAGCATTGATTTCCGCAATAAATTTTTCTGTGCTTGCTGATACCGATCTTATATATGCGATGTGCCAGCATTGCCTTAAAATGATTGCCGAATATGAGGTGCGGGGGAAAACCGTTTTTATGAATTATCTTAAAGTTCCGCCTCAAACTGCGGCTTATGACATTTTGTATTCAGGGAACGCTTGTTATCTGACAGTTCCTGATTTTATGTTCCCGGACTCAAAAGAAAAGGTTTATTAAGATTCTGCCGGGAGCTGGGATTATGATTAATATAAGATTTGATGGTTATAATTATTGCTTTTAATAAAATAGGATTATTTCACGGAAAAATATAAATCAACAATCTTATCAATGAAACCTGCTATTGAAATCAGCACTCCTGAGCAACTGCGCGACATTCTTTTTGGCTTCCGTATCAGCCGCGCCATACTGACCGCATATGAACTTGATATCTTTACCAACATTGATGCAAATGGTTCCGGGTCGGAAGCGGTAGCAAAAAAAATCAAAGCAGATGCAAGGGCCACTGATAGGCTGATGAATGCCATATGTGCCATAGGGTTACTGAAAAAGAAAAAAAACAATTATTACAATACTGATTTTTCAGAACAATTTTTATCGAAAAACAGCCCGCAATATTTAACGGGAATGCTGCATAGTGCCAGCATATGGGAAACATGGTCCACTATGACAAAAGTGATCAGGACGGGAAAGTCGCAACGCCATACGATACAAAGCAGGAAAAGCAATGAATTTTCCGAAGCCTTCATTGGCGCCATGAATGAGAGAGCATCATTTCAAGCAAAAAATGTTCTTGATAAACTGGATCTGAAAGGAGTGAAGCATTTCCTTGATATTGGCGGCGGGTCCGGTGCCTATTCGATAGATTTTGTTAAACGTAATCCTGATAATCACGCCACGATATTTGATTTGCCGCACATCATTCCCATCACAAAAAAATACATTAAGAAGGAAGGGTTGACGAAAAAAATAGGATTTATATGCGGTGATTACAATACAGACAGCCTGGGCAACGGTTACGATCTTGCATTTTTGTCGGCGGTTATTCATATAAATTCATTTGAACAAAATCAAAAGCTTGTAAAAAAATGCTTTGAGGCACTGAACCCCGGAGGCATGATTGTAATTCAGGACCATGTGATGGATGATGACAGGACTTCTCCTTTCGGCGGCGCCTTATTTGCGCTGAATATGCTTGTAGCTACCGATAAAGGCGATACATATACTGAAAATGAAATAAAAGAATGGTTGAAAAAGGCCGGGTTTTATAAAGTATCCCGAATAGAAACATTCAATAATTCAATGATAATTGCCAGGAAAAAAACCTGAAAATTAAAACAAGAAACGGCACTTAAAATGTATGTTATGGCTCCAGTTTCCATTTAATGGAACCGGTTTTTGAATCGATGCACAGCCCGCCATAACTGCCAAACAGAAAAATATAATTGTCGCCCGAACGGGTTACTTTGACATTCTGGTAATTGCCGTAATAAAAATTATCCTCAATCATATCTTTTATATTCGGGAAAACACTTTCATAATGTAAATGTTATACGCAAGCCTTTTTTATTTTTGTTCAGATTTCAAAAGACGCTATTGTTGTGGTTTTCAGGCGCGGTGAAAATAAATTGTTTGTTTTTTAAAATAATTATGTATTTTTGCACCTCAAAGTGGAAAGATTTGATTGATTGCAACCACAGGAAAAAATGCTAAAGTAACAATTTTCCCGCCAGTACAATCCTAGACTTTTCCTGACATATTATTAACTAAAAAAAATTATTATGGGATATTTATTCACTTCCGAATCAGTATCTGAAGGGCATCCGGATAAGGTTGCCGATCAGATATCAGACGCATTACTCGATGAGTTTCTTCGTTTTGACCCTGAGTCAAAAGTAGCTTGTGAAACTTTTGTTACAACAGGTTTGGCCATTTGTGGCGGCGAAGTAAAAACAAAAGGATATATTGATGTCCAGAAAATAGTGCGTAATGTTATTAAAGAAATAGGCTATACTAAAGCCGAATATAATTTTGATGCCACCTCATGCGGGGTTATTTCAACTATTCACGAGCAATCACCCGATATCAACCAGGGCGTTGTGCGCCAGAAGAAAGAAAATCAGGGCGCCGGAGATCAGGGTATGATGTTTGGCTATGCCTGTAAAGATATGGACAACTATATGCCTATGCCCATAGAACTTGCACATATTCTGCTTCAGGAATTAGCCGCTATTCGCCGCGAAGGAAAGAAAATGAAATACCTGCGTCCCGATTCAAAATCACAGGTAACCATAGAATATGATGACGATGACAAGCCTGTACGTATTGATACTATTGTTATTTCAACACAGCATGACGATTTTGTCCTTGCAAAAGATGATACTGAAAAGGAAATAAAAATTGCTGAAAAAGCAATGCAGGACCAGATTATTGCCGATATAAGAAATATCCTGATCCCGCGCGTAATAAAGACTTTGCCTGTACGCGTCCAGAAACTCTTTCATAATGATTTTAAATTGTATGTGAATCCTACCGGTAAATTTATCATTGGCGGACCTCACGGCGACACGGGACTTACCGGAAGAAAAATCATTGTTGATACTTATGGAGGCAAGGGTGCTCACGGTGGTGGCGCATTCTCAGGAAAAGATTCTTCAAAAGTTGACCGTTCTGCAGCATATGCCGCAAGACATATTGCTAAAAACCTTGTTGCCGCAAATGTAGCAGATGAAGCGCTGATACAGGTTGCTTATGCCATCGGAGTGGCACAGCCGGTGGGCGTGTATGTGAACACCTATGGCACGGCAAAAGTGAAAAATGATAAAGGAAAAATAATAACCGATGGCGAAATCGCGAAGATTGTAACAAAAATTTTTGACCTTCGTCCATATGCTATCGTGGAACGTTTCGGCCTTAAAAATCCTATTTTCCAAAGAACTACAGCATACGGGCATTTTGGAAGATCAAATTATTCTGAAGAGGTTGAAGTGTACTATAAAGACAATACTACCAAAACAAAGAAATTGAACGGTGTAACTAAAAACCTGAAAAAAGTTGAATTCTTTGCCTGGGAAAAGCTCGATTATGTAAGTGCTATTAAAAAGGCTTTTAAAATTAAATAAGAAAAAAGTATCTTCTAACAAATAAAAAAGCGCAGATTTTTCTGCGCTTTTTTATTTAAAAAATAATTATCATTGATGGGCAACAACAAGTTTCTTGGTATAATAAATTTTATTGTCGATAATAAATGAATAAAAATAAATCCCTTCGGTAAAGTCATAGGTATCAATGCGAACCTTTCCATCATTATTATCATTTATTGGAATAATTTTAACTTCATTACCTATCATATCAGTAACAATAATTTTGGCCCTGTTGGTTAAAGGCAATGAATAGCTTATATATGTGGCTTTGTTGGCAGGGTTGGGATATGCAGGTGAAACCGACAGGCTGTTTTCATTAGCCGCAATGCCGGACGATGGATTACAGGTGAAAGTAGCAATAAAACAAACGGTATCAATGATGTCATTAACATTAAAAAATGTATATACAACTGTGCTTGTGCCGCTATGCCCCTTTGAATCGTAGTCGGCTGTAAAAGAAGTGCTGTCGGTGCTGTTAGCAGTTAATGTTTGGGCATCAATTGATTCAAATGATCCAACCTGCCAGCAATTAGTGTCCCAGCAAAAGGTGGGTTCCGAACCAGGCACAACAGAAATATATCTTTTTCTCACTTTAACATCAATATCGGAAGATGAATTATTTGTCACCGCTATATGCATGACTAAATAACTGCCTGTGTCGCCCTGCATGGAAAGGTTTGTCCCGTTCGCAATATTTCCCGAATTATTGGATATCGTCAGATTCTGAGATCGTCCGCACAGGATAAACGTAAAAAATATAAACAAGAGAAGTATGTTTTTTTTCATGATGTTTTAATTAATTTGTCGTAACAATATAATGATTTAACGATGAAAAAGATGGTTTAGTCTTATATGCAAAAATAATATAAAATAAGGCAAAAAGCAACATTTAACGTTAATTTAACTCCACAGTAAGTTTTATACTAAAAATGAAAGGTTTTTACCGTTTAAATGATAAATTTGTAAATAAAAACAGACAAATGAGAACATTATATTGTTCAGTATTGATCTTTCTTTTCTTTTCCGGGTATGTATTATCACAAAATCAGCCTACAAATCCGGTAGGATTGAGGAAGATTCCGGCTATTGATGTAAAGACAACCGATAATAAAACTTTTAATACGGCAAATATTTCTAATGGCGGAAAGCCAATTATAATATGTTTTTGGGCAACATGGTGCAAACCCTGTATTAATGAGCTCAGCACTATTGCTGATGTTTATCCGGAATGGCAGGAGGAGACCGGCGTTAAACTGATTGCCATATCCATTGATGATTCAAAAACATCGGGAGGTGTCGGCCCTTTAGTTAATGGCAAAAACTGGGATTATGAAATATACCTGGACATTAACAGTGATTTTAAAAGAGCCATGAATGTAAATATGATCCCGCATAGTTTTATTATTAATGGGAAAAATGAAATTGTCTGGCAGCATACAACTTATTCACAGGGAAGCGAGATGGAAATGATTAATATTATCAGGAAAGTTGCCAAAGGCGATACGATCCCCGCTGAAAAGAATTAAATTATGAAAAACAGATATTCTTTTCTGATCATTGTTCTTATAGTTGGAATATTAGGCAGTATCGAATGCCGGGCACAGGGTGTTGAGAATTTTTTTAAAAACAGCCAGATAAGCGGGAATTTTCAGTTTGATGGAATGTATTATAATCATGATTCTGTAATTGGCGCCCCCGAAGTTCCAGAAAAAGTTCTCATGAATGCCTTTGCCAACATTAATTACAATAACGGACCTTTTTCTGCGGGGCTTCGTTTTGAAAATTATCTTCATGCTCTTCAGGGTTTTGATCCACGGTACAAAGGGATAGGGATTCCGTACCGTTTTGCTTCTTTCGAAAAATGTAAATTTGGGATAACTGTAGGTAATTCATATGATCAGTTTGGGTCCGGCCTGATTTACAGGGCATGGCAGGATGCTAACCTTGGTTATGATAATTCATTGGATGGGATACATGTTCGGGTAACGCCTGTTACCGGACTAACCATTAAAGGCATCTGGGGCCAGCAACGTTTTTATTTCGACAAAGGCCCCGGTATTGTGCGTGGGGGCGATGCGGAAATTAATTTTAATGACCTCTTTACCAGGCTGCATGAAAAACCTTTCAGGTTTGGTATCGGCGGTAGCTTTGTGAGCAAATACCAGGATGCCGCGGATCCTGTTTATAAACTTCCGAAAAATGTGGCTGCATACAGCGGAAGGGGAACAATTAGTTATAAGAATTTTATGATTAACGGCGAATATGCTCATAAAATTAATGACCCTTCGGCTATGAATAACAGGATTTATAAACCCGGAAATGCAACACTTCTGCAGCTTACTTATACCCGGAAAGGATTGGGTATGTATCTCGCGGCCATAAGAACCGACAACATGAGCTATAAATCGGACAGGGATGCAGACGGCAATGGTCTGAATATTAATTATATTCCTTCACTGGCAAAGCAAACAACGTATTGCCTCCCAGCTGTTTATACTTATGCTACCCAACCAAATGGCGAATTCGGATTTCAGGCACAAGGTATCTATACCTTTAAAAGGAAAACGAAACTTGGTGGAAAATACGGAACAACAATTTCTCTGGCGTATTCAAGATATAATGCCATTGACAAAGAAAAAATAGATGCCGTGACACCACTTGATTCAACGGGTACATTAGGATATAAATCCGATTTTTTCAGTATGGGCAAAGAGGTGTATTACGAAAATCTGAATTTTGAGTTTTCAAAAAAGTTTAGCAAAACCTTTAAGCTGATTGTTGATTATTTTTATATCCTGTATAACTCAAAAATTATTGAAGGACATGATGTTTCGGACATTTATTCACATACCCTGCTGGCGGATATGACATTTAATATTAATGAAAAGCATTCAATCCGTTCAGAGATACAGCATATGTATACAAAACAGGGAGAGGGATCATGGGCTTTTGGCCTGGTAGAATATACAATTGCTCCGAGGTGGTATTTTTCTGTTTCCGACCAGTATAATTATGGGAATCCTGATTCGGGGAAACGCATTCATTATTATAATATTGCGGCGTCATATGTGTTCTGTTCTTCAAGGGTTTCTCTGAGTTATGGACGGCAAAGGGCTGGAATCATGTGCGTGGGCGGCGTTTGCCGGTATGTGCCGGCTGCGAATGGGTTAACATTATCAATATCAACAAGTTTTTAAATATAGTATCATGAAGAAATATCTTTTTTTCGTCGGGTTGATAATGTTATCAGGAGTCTTTATATTTTTCTCATGCGATAAAGTTGACCCGCCGTATATGAACGAAACAGATGTTTCGGATTGTCCGGTACCGGGGTTCCCCGATGTAACGAATCCGCAAAAAACCTTGCTGATAGAGGAGTTTACGGCACATAAGTGCATATATTGTCCAACAGGCAGCTATTATTTAAATCAGATAAAAAGTCAGCCATACGGCAACAAGGTAATTGTTCTGTCAATACATGCGAGTGGCCTGGCCGATCCGGAAGCAGGTAACTATAACCTGGATCTAAGGCCAGATACACATGGAGAGGAACTTTATACATACTTTGCCATTCCTTCTGAACCCAGAGCCTCGTTCAACCGTGAGAAACTTGATGGAACAACCGTCTTTTACAGCAGTCCGGCAACATGGCAGGCAAAAGCCGAGCAGGTACTTACCGAAAGCCCGGTAATGACATTACAATTAATCAACAATTATGATTCTGCCACCCGGAAACTTTGCGCACATGTTAAAGTTAAGTTTCTTACAGCCAATTCGCAAAATCTGAAAATGGCATTGTTCATAGCTGAAGATCGTATTATTGGTTACCAGATGAACAACAACACTTCGGTGGGGCCCACACCTGATATACCTGATTATGTTTTCATGGATGTAATGAGGGACGAATTTGTTGGAACATTTGGAGAAACACTTGTTTCGGGCAACGTCGCACAGGATTCGTCCATTATAAGGTCGTATAAGAAAATTCTTGATCCTGCGTGGAATGCAAAGCATTGCAAGATAGCTGCCTATGTTTATGATACCGATACCGACGAGGTATTACAGGCAGTGGAAGAAAAAGTCTATTAATAGCTGTGTTTAGTAATCAAAATGCGGGTTGGGGACAGACATTCTGATGCCCAGTGAGATCACATTAGCAGAGTTGCTTTTAACTTCCGAAGCCGAGCGGCGATAATAATACCTGAAAACAAAACGCAAATTATTTTTAGGGTTTAACAGGTATGACATATCAATAGAGTAATAGCTGATGTTTGTTTTTATGCCCTGGCCAATAGTGTTAAAGTATGGCTTTAGTACCACATTGTCTATAGATGCGTCATAGGCATCCCAGGCCGGTTTATAAATATCCTGGCCAAAATCGCTATCCACTGCATCAAGGCCGGTGCGGATATAATTGATATGAGCTTCGAAAAACCAACGGCGATAGCTGTACCTTAGAAAAAAGACCGCTTCCGAAAAATTCGCCCCAGCTGGATGCGCCAGAGGCTGATTATAATGCCCGTAGTTTTGCATAACTATACGGTGGGCATAAGTATATGGGCGTACAAAATTAAATTCAAGCTGTGCGGAAAGGTTTTTAATTTTAAAAAGATCGTAAGATTTAACGCCAATCTGCCAGGCTTGTTTGTTTGTCCAATAGCCATAGGTAAGCGTGCTGTCGTGATTAATAATACGTTTAACCCGGTTTATTATTCCTTTTGTTACTTCTCCGAAAATAATATCGTCGATAAGCAGTTGCCCATAAAGAGATGTTTTTTTACCGACTTTAACCCTGAGACTCACGCCCAAAAGTGAATTGTCGGGAGATCCGCGTTGAAATTCAACCGGGCGTAAAAAAATGATCGGGTTGATATAGGCAAAATCAAAACCACGGTTGCCGGAGCTGTCTTTTTCTTGCCAGATCACCGATTCGAAAAAGCCAAAGTTTACACGTTTTGATATATCGAAACTTAAATAATGAAAAGCGCCAAATTTATTCGGCATTTTTTTCCACCTTGATGAAGTAATGCCGGACATGTCCTTGAAATTTGTGTACAGGTTGATAAACTTAATGTTCCACACCGAAGTGGTGATCTTAAGGTAGGGATAATTGTATGCAGCTTCAGATAAAAAAAGTGTCCGGTAGCCGTCGCCCCAGAAGTTTTTTCCAAATCCCGCTTCAACATTAAAGTATTTTAAAAAGCGATACGACAAATAAAAATTATAATCAAGATAGTTATATCCACCAAGAGGAGATTTATAGGCATAGGCATGCCCGGGAATCGTTTTTGCCTTTATAATTTTATCGTCAACAAAGTCGGGAAACGAGGATTGATGATACATAATGGTTCCTCCGGCATAAACTTTATCATAGAAGTTGGCATCTATGCCGGCGCCTATGCCTGATTCAAATAAAGCTTTTTTGCCCGAAAAATCATACCCGCCTATAGCATCGATGAGTGGATCGGCGGTAAAAGATACTTCTGAATCATCATAAGTGATGATATGACGGGAAAGTATTTTTTTTAAGGCCTTTTTTCCTTCTGGTAAGGAATAATTAAACAGGCTGTCGTAAGGAGCCGCTTTATAAATATCAATTTGATTATAAGGCTGTATATCGGGGTGAAAAGGTGTTTTATACGTATAAAGCCGGGCATTGAGCAATTCGTGTGCTCCGGTAAAAAGCTCATTATATTGCTGTTGCGGAGCGGCAGTAAGGTGCATAATTACTGCAAAAAAGAAAAAGACAATATGGTTTCGTTTAGTTGTCAAAACTAAAAATCGTTATAAATGTTTGTAAGTGATGTTTTTATGCCAATATAAAAATACCGCGTCGTATGTTTGCTAAAATCATTTTTTGTTTGCCTGATAATAAATCCGCCCTCAACAATCAGGTTCGTTTTTGGGTTGAATAAATAACCGGCACGTATGCCGGTATTAAGTATTCCGGTTTCCACACCTTGTCCGGTAGTATTTCCATCCGATCTGAACCCGTTTTGAGCCTTTGCCTGCGAAATAAAAACATCCTGCCCCCAGTCGCTGTTGTTGGTGTCTAAACCTGCAAAAGCATAATTAAGCTGAAATTCAGCAAATAATCGTCGGTACCGGTAATTTATAAAAGTGATGAATTCCCTGAAATTCGCTCCTAGCGGATGTGCTAATGACTGATTATAGTGCGTATAGCTTTGCAGCGGGTTGGGATGGGCATATGTGTAAGGCCTGACCTGATTATATTCAACCTGAAAATTCAGGTTGGGCAGGCCAAACATGTTTAACCATTTGGCACCCAACTGGAATCCATAAGTATTTCCCATATAGCCTTTTGACGACAACTTGCTTATTTTCAGATTGTCAATGGCAAGCTGGCCATAAAGATTGATGGTATTAAAAGGTTTGTATTTTATTGTTATTCCCAGCAGGGCATTTTCCTGGTTGTTTAAGGAATAATGTATAGTGTTGACGAGTATAACCGGGATCAGGCTGTTATAATTAAACTTGATGCCCTTTTCTGCAGCTTTCCAGATGATGCTTTCAAAGAGCCCCAGTTCGACCGTTTTCCCGATTCTAAAACCAGCATAGTTGAATGTGGCGGGTTTGGTCTGGTACCCGTGATACCAGATATATGGAGCATTTAGGACGGCCTTGGTATTAAGATTCTGAAATGCTGCAAATATTGTCTGGTAATAGAACCAGTCGTAATTCACAAAAATTTTCAGGAAAGGATATTGGTAGGTATTATCAGAGAGCAAAAGAGAGCGGTAACCATCCCCGATAAAATTTTTGTCAAACCCAAATTGAATATTCCAGTTAATATTGGGGCTATATGATATTAAACCATATGGTGTTCCATAGTCAAAACCACCGGCTTTAAAGGTTTTTACGCGACCGGTTCCGGGGGCTATCTCGTATTTTTTTACGAAGTCGGTAATATAATCAGGAAACCGGGCTTGTGTTTCATAATAGCTGCTGATAAAATACATTTTTTTACCCAGCAACCCTTTGATCTGGACACCGCGTGTATTGTAATACAGATTTTTATTATCGTTTATTGACCGGCCATACCCGAAATTGAATAATGGGCTGATATAAAGATTAATATTTTCATTCTTAATAACGAAAAGGTCTTCACGAAAAATCTTTCGTTTTATCCAGCGTTCCTTTTCTTTAGCCTTTTTACAACCGGGAATCATGGCCGAATCTACATTCACAACAAGGTCAACAAAGCTTTTATTATACGGTTTCAGTGCAGTAAAAACCTGCGAATTTTTTTTATTTACGTATTTGTCAAGAGAAAACAGGATATCGTGCTGCAGAGGGATATTTTCCTGGGCCATTCCCGCTATAGATAACAATAAGATTTGTAGCGATATAATGATTTTTTTTGCCATCAGGTTTTATTTCCGTCGATAATAATGACAAATTCACCTTTGGGTTGTTTGTTCCTGAAAATATCGGTTATCTCGGCAAGATTGCCACGGATGACTTCTTCATGAATTTTAGTCAGTTCGCGGATAACGGCAGTTTTTCGTTCGCTGCCGAAAAATTCAGTGCATTGTTCCAGGGTTTTTACGATCCGGTGCGGTGATTCGTAAAGAATAATAGTTGTTTCTAATTGGGCAAGAAATAAAAGTCGTTTTTGGCGGCCTTTTTTATGTGGTAAAAAACCTTCAAAGTAAAAGCGGTCGCATGGGATACCCGAGATCACCAGGGCGGGGACAAAAGCTGTAGCCCCGGGCAGGCATTCTACGGGGATTCCTTCGCTGATGCATTCACGGATAAGTAAAAACCCCGCATCAGAGATTCCCGGCGTACCGGCATCGCTGATCATGGCCATGGTTTCACCCGACTGTATGCGTTTTACAAGGGCTTGTACCGCACGATGCTCACTGAATTGATGGTAAGCGGACATTTTATTGGTAATGCTAAAATGTTTCAGTAACACATTACTCGTGCGCGTATCTTCAGCCAAAATCAATCCGGCTTCTTTAAGGATACGGATCGCCCGCAGGGTAATATCCTCGAGGTTTCCTATTGGGGTGGGAACAATATACAGCTTTGACATCGCAACGTTTTATGCGGAATAAAAATAGGATTTTTTAGCGAAAATCCTGAAAAAAGGCATATTTAATTTTTTAAAAACTAATTTTGTAATTTATAAATACCTGATTATGAAACTTGCCATTGACCTTGGAAATACGCTTCAGAAAGCTGCTGTTTATTCAGGCAACTCAATGGTTTATATCGAAAAAGCTGAGAATATTTTACCCGGATTAGAAAAAATATTTTCTGAGTATAGTATTACATCTGCCATTATTTCATCGGTAATTTCTGATTTTGATGAAATTTCTGACTTTATCATAAATCATTGTTCTCTGTTGTTGTTGGACACCAAAACACCTGTGCCGATCATAAATTTATATCGAACACCCGACACACTGGGTAAGGACCGGCTGGCGTCGGTGGTTGCGGCAAACCATTTATTCCCGGGCGAGAACATTTTGGTGGTGGATGCCGGAAGCTGCATAAAATACGATTTTATCGACGCCACTGCTGTATATCATGGTGGAGCCATATCCCCTGGATTAAATATGAGATTTAAAGCCTTGCATACTTTTACAGGAAAACTTCCGTTAATAAGCCTGTCGGATGATTACCGGCTTATAGGTGATGATACCCGGCAGTCTGTTTTATCCGGGGTTTTAAATGGTACCATTGCTGAATTAGAAGGAATCATCGGGCAATATTGCAGCAAATATGCAAAAGTGAAAGTGATTTTATCAGGGGGAGATTCCGAATATTTGGTTCATAAACTAAAAAATAGGATATTTGCAGTACCCAATATTGTATTATTTGGCTTGAAAATAATTCTTGATCATAATGACGCTATCAAACAGGTATAAGCTACTTCTTCTGATTCTGGTATCCACTTTTTCAAATTTAAGTCCGGCCCAGATACAAATCAGTTCTCCATATTCGCGCTACGGACTTGGAGAATTACAATCAAATCACTCTGTTTATTCTTCCGGAATGGGCGGAATATCTTTTGCTTTGAGAAATCCGGGGTATATTAATATAAACAACCCGGCCTCGTATACTTCTTTTGATACCAATTCCTTTACCTTAGATGTAGGTGTTATAAGCAACTTTACACAATTAAGAACAATAGATGAGACACAGGGTTTTTCAAATCATACCTCTTTGGGGCATGTATTACTTGGATTTCCAATAACCAAATGGTGTGGATTATCCTTCGGGCTTATCCCATTTTCAAAAACAGGATACAGAATAGGGATGACGGATTCTACTTTTGAAAACTCCAATATTACGATTACCGATACGTTTTCGGGCAACGGGGGGTTAAACCAGGCTTATATCGGGGCGGCATTCAAACTGTTTAAAAATTTTTCAGCCGGTTTTAACTTCGGCTACCTTTTTGGAGATATAAGTAAATATAGATCCGTATTCATACCTGACGATCCGTATTCTTATAATATTCGTATAAAAAATGATATAGAAGTCGGTAGCATTTACCTGAATTATGGGCTGCAATACAACAAGAACTTTAAGAACAATTATTCATTAGTACTGGGTACAAGGTTTAATTTGCCAATAAACATTAGTGCAAAACATACACAACTTTGCGAAAGGTATTCCGGTAGCGGGAATTCAATAAGCATTAAAGACACCATTTTAAATATTGATGATGAGAAGGGTAAAATTTATATGCCTTTGACTGTTGGCGGAGGATTTACCTTTACTAAGAAAAATGTTTGGTTAGTAGGCGCCGACTTTGACTGGCAAAACTGGAAGAAATTTAAAAGTTTTGGTGAGGCTGATTCTATTGGCAACAGTTTCATCATTTCTTTTGGTGGAGAGTATACACCGCAACATAATGCCATAACAGGTTATTATAAAAAAATGACTTATCGTGCCGGGTTTCACTATTCACAAAGTTATTATGAGATACGAGGTATAAAAATTAACGATTTTGCCGTCAGTATTGGCCTGGGGTTCCCAATAAGAAAAACCAGGACGACATTGAATCTTGCCATTGAAGCCGGGAAAAAAGGAACAATAAATAATGACATGCTTCAGGAAAATTATATCCGCCTTGTATGTGGTATTTCTTTCAGGGAATTCTGGTTCTTCAGACCAAAGTTGAATTAACCGATGAAACTTCGATTTTCTTTGTTGAAAAACCTGCGGGTTTTTTTCATAATTGTATTGTTAATCTTCTCTTCCTGCAAAAATAAAATTGAAGATGTAAATGCGCTTATCCACGCGGATACTTTTCCTGTTGAAACCGGAAAAAATATTGAGGTAATTTACAGCGATTCTGCAAAAGTGCAAACCATCATAAAATCACCTTATTATAAAAGGTATACGGGCAAAGAGCCCTGCCTGGTAATGCCTTATGGCTTAGATGCCACGTTTTACGATTCAGCCATGAATGTAAAAACGCATTTAACCTCAAAATATGCCATAAAATATGAAAAGAAAGATATCATGGAAGTAAAAAATGATGTCGTGGTGGTGAATGAAAAAGGTGAGAGGCTGAATACCGAACAATTGATCTGGGATGAAAAAACCAGGAGGATATACACTGAAATATTTGTAAAAATAACTACTTCCGATAAGGTTTTTTATGGCGACGGGCTGGATGCCGACGATTCGTTTTTAAAATGGGTGATTAAAAAGCCCAGGGGAACTTTTTATATAAACACTGAAGAGGAAGAAAGCGAAAACTCTGACTCAAAATGAACCACTACGTTTTAATTGCAATAATTACCATAATTTGTTCTGCATTTTTTTCAGGAATGGAGATTGCATTTATCAGCGCGAATAAACTCCAGATCGAATTAGACAGAAAAAACAGGTTGTTTTCCGGCAGGTTGCTCTCTGGATTTCAAAGCAATCCTTCTGATTTTATTTCCACAATATTACTTGGGAATACGGTCTCGATGGTGATTTTTGGTATTGCGATGACACACTTACTGGAGCCACCTATAAAAGACGTTTTACCCGAAAGTTTCAGATCGGATTTTATTGTAATGCTAATACAGACATTAATATCAACAATAATAATAATTTTTTTCGCAGAGTTTGTTCCCAAAGTGGTTTTCCGGACAAATCCGAATAGCGTTTTAAAAATTTTCTCATTTCCTTTATTACTTTTCTATTACATACTTTTTCCAATCCAGTTTATTTTCGTCGAAATCTCTGAATTTATACTTGAAAAAATTTTCAGGATTAAAATAAAAACCGAAAAATATAAATTCAGCCACACCGATTTAAATTATTATGTCAAAGAATTTTCGGGCTCCGAATATGAGAGCGAGAATCATATGCCCGAAATTCAAATGTTTCAAAACGCCATTGATTTTACACACACCCGCGTACGCGAGTGTATGGTTCCGCGTAATGAAATAGTCGCGGTTGAAGAAAGTGACGGGATTGCCGAGCTGGTAAAAAAATTTGTCAACACAGGGCATTCAAAAATCCTGATTTATAAAAAACATATAGACAACATTATCGGTTATGCCCATTCATATGACATTTTCAGCAATCCCCGCGATATCAGTTCAATAAAAAAACCGATTATTATTGTCCCTCATACCATGCTGGCAAAGGAGGTACTGCCTATGTTTATTCAGCAACACAAAAGTGTGGCGGTGGTGGTTGATGAATTTGGCGGCACATCAGGTATGGTAACCCTAGAGGATCTCATCGAAGAAATTATCGGAGAAATTGATGATGAATATGATGACACCTCGCAGGTTGAAAAACAAATCAATGAGAATGAGTTTATTTTGTCGGGTCGCCTCGAGATCGATTACCTAAATGAAAAATATTTGCTCGGGATACCTGTAAGTGAAGAGTACGAGACAATTGCAGGATATATTATTCACTATCTTGAACGAATTCCGGCGGAGAAAGAAAACTTTTATATACCACCTTTTGATGTAACTATCATAAAGGCAAGTAATAAGCAAATTGAACAAATATATTTTGTCAGGAAAGAGGATGAGAATAATTTAACATAAACATGTTGATATTTCACTTATTATTGTACCTTTGCAAACTTAAAAACAAAATATACAATCATGGCATTAATTGGAAGAATACGTAAACATTCAGCATTACTGGTTATTTTAATAGGTGTTGCAATCGCCGGATTTGTTTTACAGGATTTATTCAGAAAGGGCGGCAGGGGAAGCGGTCAGGCCGATAGTTTTGCAAAAATCGCCGGTGAAAAATTAAGTAAAATGGATTTCGACTTAAAAGTTGAAAAGCAGAAAGAGTATTATCAAAAGCAGGCACAAAAAGAAAACCTCACTTCGGCAGAAAATTACCAAATCATGATCCAAACCTGGAACCAGGTTGAAAAGGAAATGATCATGCAAAAAGAATTTGAAGAACTTGGTATCGCACTTGAACATGATAAATCAACCAAAGCCTCAATTTCACCTGAAGAGCTCTATGATCTCATGATGGGAAAGAATCTGCACCCCTATATAGTTCAGAATTTTACCGATCCCAATACAGGCCGCGTTAATACACAGCAAATACAAAATATCATCACCAATTTTGATCAATTGAAGGATGATGAAAAACAACAGTGGAAACAGCTCGAAGATGGTATTAAAGATGACAGGGTAAATACAAAATATAACAACCTGATCGAAAAAGGATATTATATGCCTAAAGTGTTTTTACAGCGTTTAACGGCGGATGCGACCAAAACAGCTACACTACGTTGTTATGGTGTAAAATATCAATCCATATCCGATAGCGCCGTGGCTGTTACTGATGAGGATTATAAAAAATATTACGATGAACATCAGTATGAATTTCAACAAGATAAAGCTTGCAGTATTGATTATGTAATTTTTGAAGTGGTTCCGTCAAAAACCGACCTCGAAAACATTAAGACAAAAGTTGACGGACTTTATAATGAATTCACGGGGCTGGAGGAAAAAGATGTTGAGAATTTTATTAAAGCCAACAGCGACGCCCCATATGACAGCAATTTTTTCAAAAAAGGCACATTGCCGGTTACTTTAGATTCAATAATGTTTTCTTCTCCTGTTGGTACTATTGTACCACCCTATGTTGACAATAATGCATACCACATGGCCCGCCTTATGCAGATTCAGGACCGCCCTGATTCTATCCAGGCCAGCCAGATACTAATTGCTTACAAAGATGCTCCCAACCCCATGCAAAATGTGACCCGCACAAAGGAACAGGCTAAGCATATAGCAGACAGCCTTCTATTAGTGGCCAAACAAAATATTAACGGGTTCCCGAATATTGCAGCCATGAGCTCTGATTTTCCTTCCGCAAAAAAAGATGGTGGCGATCTGGGCTGGATTATTGATGGCGATGCCAACAACAAATTTTTCTTTGATTCAGCTTTTGTAGCTAAAAAAGGCGATGTGAAAATCATTCAGTCAAATATGGGCTATCATCTTCTTTATATTGCCGATAAAAAAGCGTCATATAAAAAAGTTAAAGTTGCTGTACTTCAGCATGATATTAAAGCCAGTAGTGAAACATTTAACAAATATCTTTCTGATGCCAGCACTTTTGCCGGAGAAAGCCGCACTGCCGAGCAATTCAATAAAAATATCGCCGATAAGGGTTTAAATAAACGTTCAGCACAGTATGTTAAGGAGATGGACTATACCATTCCCGGCCTTGAATCAGCAAGAGAAATCATACGGTGGGGATTTAACGAGGATACCGAAAAAGGAATGGTTTCTGAACAGGTTTTTGAAAGTGAAGGAAAATTTGTTGTGGCCATGTTGGTCGAAAAACATGAAAAAGGTATTGCCCCTCTTGATCAGATTCGTTCATATCTTGAGCCTCTGGTAAAAAGAGAGAAAAAGGCTACACAAATTATTGATAAAGTGAATGCTGCATCAAGCGCTACAAAAGATATTTACCAGATTGCAACCAGGCTGAATACTGTGGTTGACACAGTTGATGCACTTACTTTTTCAGCTTATAATTTTCCGAATTTTGGCCCGGAACCAGAACTTATCGGCACTATATTCACTCTGAAGAAAAATGTTTTATCAGCGCCAATCAAAGGGAAAATGGCTGTTTACCAGGTTTATATTGATGATATTGTTCCCGCTGCCGCACAAGTAAATGCTGATATGATGAAAATGCAGCTGGCAAGCTATTTCCGTCAAAGAGTAAGAGGTGACCAATATGGTCAGAGCGAAGTATTTAATGCTATTAGGGAAAAGACGAAGATTATAGATAACCGTGTTTCTTATTATTAAGAGCCTGCGGGAGTAAACGCTGATATTTGCGGCGGGATAAAGACTTTACACCTTCTGTTTAAAACAACAGAAGGTGTTTTTTTTATGTTTTGCCTATCTGAAGTATAAAGTTTATCGGCATTGAAATAACAACACGCACCGGATGCCCTTGCGTTTTACCCGGTTTCCATTTTGGCATAAGCCTCATCACCCTAAGTGCCTCTTCATCACACCCGGCGCCAATGCCCTGAAGAACCTTTATATTTGACAGGCTGCCATCTTTTTCGACAATGAATGAAATATAAACCTTGCCCTGAATTTTATTTTGCAGGGCCAGCTGAGGATATTTAATGTTGTTACGCAGGAACATCATTCTGGCGTTTTCCCCTCCGGGGAATATCGGGGGCTCTTCAACATATGTATAAACAGCATCCGGATTTCCGTCACCGGCATTCAGTGTTCCCTCTCTGCTGCCCGTTGAACTGTTCCCGTCAGATGCACTGTCGCCGGGCCTGCTTTCGGTGCTGAAATCATCAGTGATTTCCTCTGCATTAGCAGTAATTTGAGGAATGTCAAACTTTGCCTTTTGTTGAATTTTTTTTAATTTGGGAAGCAGGTCGTCTTCGGGCTTTTTTGTGTTATCAGGCGGAGGCACAAGATATTCTGAATATAATGCACCTTCGCTTATCTCCGTTACCGGTTTTTTAATGAACAGGTAGGGAAATAACGATGTGGTAACAAAAACGGTAATGGCAATAATGATGGCGATGAATAAATATGAAGTGTATTTCTTCCGCATATAATATGCCCCATAGTCTTTATTCCGGTAGCGGAAAATGATTTCGTCAATATTATCGGGATCGAAAAACACTGTTTTGAATTTATAGTGGTATTTTCAAGCTTAATGCCAAAGTTTAAAAATCAAATAAATATAACGGATTTTTTTCCAACGTGTTTTAACATTAAATAAAAAAGCCCTCACCATGGTCAGGCGAGAGCTTCTTTTTTATTTCAGCAATGAATTATGCCTGAACAAGTTTTGCATAATCAGCAGCTTTTAATAAAGAATCGGCTTCAGCAGGATCAGATAATTTAATTTTTACGATCCATCCATTACCATAAGGGTCTTTATTAATGGTTTCGGGATTGCTTTCAATGATTGGGTTCATTTCCAGAATTTCACCGCTGATTGGTAAATACATGTCGGAAACAGTTTTTACAGCTTCGATGGTGCCAAAGGTTTCGCCTTTGCTCATGGTTTCGCCAACAGTATCTACTTCTACAAAAACGATGTCGCCCAATTCGTGCTGGGCAAAATCTGAAATGCCGATATAGGCTTCGCCGCCTTCAATTCTTACCCATTCATGGGACTCAGTGTACAAAACGTTTTCTGCTATTTTCATGATGATTTTATGTTAATATTTTTGCCAAAGATACAATTTTTTATAAAGGTGGAAAGATATTATTGTGCCAGTGTAAATCTCAGGCTCAGGCCGGCATTAATACTTGAGTTTGGATATTGCGATGACACGTATGGTTTATTAATAATGTGATCATAGAATAAACGGATATTAAATTTTTCGCTTATCTGGTAGTCAGCAGATACATTTATAGAAATAATACGGCCACCGGCAGAAACCTGATCAAGGTTTTCAATCAATTTTCTCAATGTCGTTTTGTTTTGCCTTATGGAGAAATCGGCTTTCAGGTTGAGGTCACTCTGTACATGTCTTCGCTTGCCGCCAAGGTTAAGATTAAATGAAACATCCTTGAATCTGTATCCTGCACCAATAACGTATTCATTTGTGGAAATGTCCGTCAATTGATCGTTAGCGAAACTTAATGACAGGTTTCTTGATTTTTTCCATTCAAGTTTAAGCAGCAGGCTGTTGTTCATAGTCATATCAAATCCGATCAGCGGGCTGAATTGTTCGGTGATTGAAATCTGCCCTATTTGTTTATCGGTCAGAAAATTACCAATTTGATCCCTGACATATGAAAAACCATCGTCGTCGGCTTTATATAATACATTAGTGGCGAAAGAATTAACATTGTATGTGCAACGGTATGAATGGTTTAATGTGACGGTTCTGAAATACTTTTTTATAAAGCCGATTTTTGTTAATCCGTTATAGGTAAGACGCCAATTGGGGAGTGGAATGGCGCTGAGTATTTTTTCGGAGAATGGCGATAATGAAATTTTATCAGGATTTTTACCAAGATAGGCGGCGAGGAAGGCCGGTATGAGCACCTCCTGTGAGCTTGCGCTATACCCGTCGGGGAAACCTGTCGTAGGATCAATCTGGTTGGATGAGTTTGGATTTTGTGCGGCCAGGCGTTGTGCGATAATAAAACGGTATTGTTTAAATTTATCGAAGATATCGTTGGTGTTATCTTTGTTATCGCCCTTGAATGCGGTTTTTATCCCGATAACTGTCATGCTGAAGCTTCCCGACTCAACCATAGAGTAAGGGTCACTGTGCTGGTTTTGCCCGATATACCTATAGAATGCCTGGTTTTGTCGTGCATAGTTAGTGTTTCCCGTAACATCAATACGCATTCCGTTAATAGGCTCCAGAGAAGCCTGGTAATTTAGCACCTTCGATTGTTTAACGGCAAACGGGGTATTAAGGTTGGTATCGGTAGAAATCCAGCCATGTTCGAAAGCCCGGTCAATAATATTGCCTGTTGACCCGAACATATCGCCGGGGCTGCCCATCACAAATCCAAAGGTAGGCGCCATGTCGTTCCAGTCCATACCCAGAGCCACAGGTTTATGCATGAATCCCGGGAGAAGCCGCCCGTTGCCTTCCTGATAAGATATGGTAACTGTTTTTACAAGCATGAGCAAACTCAGCGTATTATCAAGGAGTTCTTTTCCAATATTAACCTTAGGCTTGGTAGAATCGGCCTTATCACCGGGCATATTGGTCTTTGGTAATGGTTTTTCGCCTATGCCCTTGCGTTTGTCGTTGATCTTTTTAAGGTATTTTACTTTGTTGTATAAATTGGTCAGGCTGCCGGTAAGGTTTAGCTGTTCATTATTGGAATTTTCAATAGTATTTCCAAGAGGATTTTCAATAATATTATTAAAATCATCTGTGGATAATGGTAATGCAGTCCATGCGTAAGTACCACCATACCTTGCGGTGAGTGTTATCCAGTTGAATGCAGGTATTTTATTTATGGGTAAGGTATAATTAATATTGGTGTTTTGTGTATAGCTGGTCATACGTCCGCCATTCCATACATTTTCCCAGATTGAATCGCGGTTTTGTTTATAATTGGGCTGCCCCTTCTCAATTTTCCCGGAGGGCTCGTCCACCAATGCTATTGCGTTTGCCTGGTATTCAACTTTGAGGTTTTGTGTTAAATCCCATTTGAATCCGTAGTTTCTTGTCCATTCAAAACGTTTGGTATATGTAGGGTCTAAAATGATGATCGCATTTGTTTTATTTCTCATCATATTTTCCTGGAACAACTTATTCATATCCGTACGGAATGTGAGCATTTTTGGCATATATGAAAAGTTGAAATCCTTGAGGATGCGCAGCCATTTTGATTTGGAAATAAGTTTCCATTTATCGAGGGGCCTGACAACTTTGGGATTTGTAGAAAAGTTATACCCTAGACCGCCGGTATGAGTTTTTTTCCTGTTATACTCAATGTCCACATCGCGATGGTATATTTCAGTAAATGCGTATGTAAAGTCGAAGTTTTCAATATCATAAATATGGCTCTTGGTAGAGGCGCCCATTTTTGTTTTACGTACATTCATGAAGTTCAGACTCTTGGTAGAGGTCACATCCTGAGTGATTTTTCTTACGGAATCGCGTGCTGCCGGGCTGGAATATGTTTTAATATCGTCACGGTAAAGAATATCAGGGTTGATCGGGTTATATTCAGGTATAGACCTGTTTTCCGAATAATCAAAATGCATGGGAATTTTTATGCCCCACTTTTCAGGGAAGAATTTTCCCAGTTCAAGATTTGTAGCAATATCATATGCGATACTGGTTTCTTTCTGTAATTCATTAAGTTTTGAGTCGAGGCTTCCAAATCCCGGCGTGCTGATGGTCCCAGCCAGGCTCACATTACCAAAATCAGCAAGGTTGGCTGCTATTCTGCCGGTTGCTGCGTAGCCGCCGCTCCTGTCAAAATCGGTCAGGCGTAACTCATTAATCCAGATTTCTGCACATTTATCTTTACCGTCGTCAGAGGATGATTGGCTGACTTTTTTGGGATTTCTGACACCGATCATAATTACCTTGACATCGCTGATACTGGGGTTTCCCTGAATTGTGACTTTATTGCCTTTTGAATCGTAAATAATGTAAGGAAGTGTTAAGGAAACCGAAGACCCGGAGGCGTTAAGATCGGTATTACGTTGTTTTTTTGCATCAATCAGTTCATTAAGAGTGATTTCCATTCTGTTGGCTTCGGGCCAGATCTCTTCAGCGTCGTTGTTATTCCAGGGTGTCACCACTAGGGGCATTTCATATTCATAATAATTATTTTTAAAATCAGAGCCGAGTCGGATAAATACCGTCAGGTCCGCGTCATGCAGATCTGATTCATTTACACTGGCTTCACCGTGAACAAACATCTTCAATGTCTTAAACTTTCGCATGTCGAAATCGCATGTCTTATATATGGCCCGTGCATCTCCATCAAAAAGATTGCATACTTTCATTGAAAGTGACTGCTCATTAAGTTGCTGCATGGTGGTACTTGAATAATTAATTTCCCGATCGATACCAGGGGGAACAAGATAGGTAACAGGCGAACGCTGTCCGTTTTCTTCAAGGTTAACAGCAGAAACATCGAAATTTGTGAGTGTCTGGTTGTCGTTTGGAATATATTCCCCGGGGCTGAGAAGGCTGTAGTTATATTTTCTCCAGTCGCTGCGTACCAGGTCAAATGTAGCAAACCTGCAAATTACCGAATCAGAAAATCCGCGGAAAAACACCCTGATGAAACGTATAGATTTAAAGTCCTGGATTCCACCAATTATTTTATCCGGCGACTGAACAGGAACTTTAAACTGGTACCACTTTATCGTAGAAGTTGTTCCGTTGGGTAACCTTCCGGTAGTGGCATCAAGAATGTCGGCTATGTAGTTTTGCCCTATAACCATTTTGCTTGGAGACAGGTCGATTTGGTACTGGAAGTACCGTTCGCTTTCACTTAGTGTATTGTCTCTGTTGATATCTTCACCATCAGGCAGGGTTGTAGACTGCATGGGATAATTTACGCCATATTCATCCTGTGTTTGCTGGTCAGTGGGGGAGTTCCCGTCAGTACCATTGAAATTCTTATATCGTTTAAGAATTGTTTTAGCCTCATTGTCATAATCCGGTCCGCGGAAATAATGGAAGTCATCACCAGACGGGTCTACCAATGCATTTTGATATGCGCTGGATCCAGATCCAAAATGATTTAAAACATCATTAATATAATCGCTGAAAAAAATATTTTCGTTGTCATCGCTCAACCCATCAAGTCCAACATCCTGAAAAGGCCGGGCATCTTCATTGTTATCAAATGAGTTGGTCAGGGGCTGCATGGTAGGTACCCATCCCCACATGGTGGTGTCAACAATATTACCTGTTGTATCTGCGGTTGTAGGCAATCCGTTTTCAACACTCTTCCTGGAATCCCTGAGTACATCTTCAGAAACATCCCCGAGGTCAATATACATTTGTCCGCCGGCCGCTGTATTGTCATATACAAAAGGATCCATCATCCAGAACTCAATATATTCAATATTGGTTTCTTCAAAGTCAGTAGATTCAATGCGGCGCATCATGCCACCCCAGCGTGAATCAGGGCCCACCAGTGTTCCATCAGAGTTTAATCCTAAAGAATATCCTCCGGTTCCGTCTACATCATAATTGTACGGGCCACGTTCTTTGGGATAAAACGCCATGTTCAGTACCGAAATATTTGATGGGAGGTTGTTTTCGGGCTGCCTGTTTGGGAATACTTCCTGCTCATAAACTTCGCGGGCGAAATGGTTGGAAATGTCATCGTTGGTGATATTGGGAGGAAGCTGATTGTTATTGCGGTAAAATACCGACGGGTCGATAACATACCAGGCTAATTTAGCCCTGTTATAGTTAAAAGCAAGCCTGCTTCCCGAAACTGCTTCGGGAAACATGTCGGGTTGTCCCTGCGGCGTACTTGCAATAAACCAGCTTCCGACATTTTTCATGTCGATGGTCGATTTACTGCTTTCAAAATCATCAATGTATGTTGTACCCGATTTGCCAATTGCTTTGGAATGTCCCGGAATAAGGTTTGCAAACTCGGCATTCATCGTAATGTTTGATATCGCCTTGGTATTGATCAGCGGGATCATATCCACCAGTTTGGTCAGCCAGCGTGCTTCGGTAGTATAATTGCCATCAACCCCCCAAATGGTGTTGGAGATTGGCTCATCGCCGTAGTTTACTTTTTGAGTAAGGGGTTTTTCAGTTAAATTCAGAATGGTACCGCCAATATTAAAATTTTTGTTGATCATATAATCAACACGCAAGCCCATGAGTGTTTTGGTTTGTATGCTGAAAGTACTATTATTTTCGAGCGAGATATTTATCGGCGTTCCTGAATTCAGAATACCCTCGTTGATGATTTTTACCCTACCCATGGTGTAATCCACTGTATAATCAACATTTTCCGATAAGGGGATGCCGCCTGCAGTAACTTTAACGGAACCTTGCGGAACGTTCATAGCGCCTAAAGATATTTCAGATCCGCTTGCAGATTTATAGGTACCCTGTAATGAAAATTTATTCTTGTCAGGATATTGCTGTGCTCCCGATTTGGTCATAGAATACAGCGAGTCATAGCAATATTGGTCGGCAATGGTGTTTAATGCAGGGTTTCCTCCGGTGATGGCAGCCCTCAGATCTTTTCCGAATGGCTCAAGAACCGGGAAAAATATCCTGCCGTTGGTTTGTTGAATAAGCCCGCCCTGCGAAGCAGCTTCGCCAATAAAATCGAATACTCCGTCGGGGATGGGGTTTTGGTTAAGGTCAAGCCGGTCGCAACCCAGTACCCGGATCAATGGCACGCCATTGACAGCGCCCTGGGTAAGATAGCCCATAGGAACGCCCTGATCTTCACCGGTATACAATACGTTCATGCGAAAATCCTCGGGGTTAATCTGGTATCCGCCAATAGAATAGACGTTTTTCATCATCAGTTTGTACATGGGCACTTTTGTACTCAAGGTGGTGCTTTTTAAAAGTTTTACCACAAGGCAACCGGTTATTCCTGATGTTGTAAGCTCACCCACTTTATAAACCGTGGTGTCGCCAACCAGGGTGTATTGGTAAGCAACAGCCAGAACCTGATCGGAATTTAATGATGTATTTAATGAGATAAAACCGAGTTTGCTGTTAAAGGTATATTCTGATGGTTGTAATTTTCTTGCAAGAGTAACTTTCTCATAATCAACTCCGGAAGTCAATCCAATGCCCAAACTATTGAGGTAGGCAGTTATATTGTATGCATCACGCAGGTTTGCTACCTGGACGGTGGTAAGCAGGCTGTTGGCATTATTTGAGGGATAATAACCTGTAGGTGAGGGAATAACGTTTGGATTGTGAATTTCAGAGCTATTTCCTTCGCCTAAGTCCTGAAAAGCAACAATATCGCGATTTTCGGTAGTGGCAGACCCGATAGTGGTTGCCCACACTTCAATATTGGTAATATTAATATTTGAAGTAATGATAGGAAGCTTTTGCAGGGCTTCTTTATAATGATCACGGAAATATTGCGAAAGAAAGTAGTGCCTGTTTTCTTCGTATTGATCTGCCTTAACATCAAAATCGCTTGTCTGTGCGCCGCCTGAAACCGTTATATTTTCGGCCTGGCTTTGCTGTTGTGACCAAATTCCTGTAATAGAGGCCCGTCCGAATTTTAATTTGGTTTTTATACCGAACAACGACTGGCTTCCCCTGATAAGGGTGCTGTTCAATGGCAATGTAACGTCACCGCCTTCAATAAGCTGAATAATATCATCTTCTTCTCCTTCATATTTCAGATTCATTTTATTCTCAAAGTCGAATGATGATTCTGTATTATAATTGACTCCAAACTGAATTTTATCGCCGATTTTAGCGGTAACATTCATCTGGATTTTTTCCTGGAAATCGAAGTTGGTGGTACGGCGTTGTTTAACATCCAGGGCAGGGTTGTTGGTTTTGGTAGATACAACACCAAAGATCAGTTCGGCTGATCCTGAAGGTCTTATATCAATGGTGCTGCCACCGAAAATTTTATTAAAGGCTTTTCCCTTAATATGGATTTTTGGGATAATGTTTCCGTCTCCCCTTGAAGTGCGGTTGGCGCTTGTTTTATCCTGCCAGTATTCCCGTAATGCTTTGTCCATGTCATAGTTCCTGTATTCTTCCAATGACATGTAGTTTGGTTGCCTGTAATTAAAAGTTCCAATAGTATTGTTCAGAATATATTCGTTGGTTTCGGGATCATATTCAACTCCTGAGTTGATATTTGAGGGATTATTCAGGTATAGGCCTCCGTTCTGATTCTGATCATATGGGTTACCGTTGTTATCGTTAAAGGGGTACGGAAGCGTTGTGTCCGGCGGGTTAGTGTCGGGAGGATTGATGTATTTATCTCTGATAAACTCATAATCGGGAGTAGTGTGGATACTTCCTGCAATGGTTATAGACAAAATGAACGCTGCGGCGAAAAATTGAATGATGTATCTGAACAGTTTCAACAGCTTATAATTTTGTAAATATTCTTATAAAATTTGTAAGGCTTTTTTAATCAGCACCTCCACGCTTTGAGCGGATGGCTCTGATCTAATGATTTTATCAAGAGCTTTTTCTGCAATGTTCTTGTTGAATCCAAGCATAATAAGTCCTGATAATGCCTCCTTTTTGTTCGTATGTAGGTCGCTTAAAATAACATCCTGTTGTAACGCAAGTTTTGAGTATTTATTTTTCAGGTCAATGATAATTTTTTGAGCAGTTTTTGAGCCAATGCCTTTCACACGCTCAAAAGCGGTAACTTGTCCGCTAGCCAGGGCTGAGATAATCTCGTCGGTAGAAAGTGACGAAAGAATAAGCCTGGCTGTATTGGCTCCGACACCATTAACTGATAATAAATTTTTATATAATTCGCGTTCTTCAGCCGAATAAAATCCGTAAAGTGCAATGCCTACCGGCGTAGCCGCCTCATTTTTTATGGCCAAATGTGTCAGAAGCCGGCATCTTGAGCCTTCCTCACCAAGTTTGGAATATGTATTTAATGAAATATGCAGGAAATAACCGATTCCGCCGGTTTCGATTACAGCATAAGCAGGGTTTTTTTCAACAAGAGTTCCCTCGACGAAATAAATCATAAGCCAATTAAAAAGGGTGCAAATATATGAAACTTTATGAAACTTGCTGAATTGCCCAATTGATGGCGTCCTGCAACAGGTCTTCTGCGGGTTTCTTTATAAAGCCATGATCAACAAGGCTTTGTGTCATTGCTCTGGCCTGTTTGATATCTTTTTCTGCAGTTGCAAAAGCTTCTTCGCGGCTGATAGTCAGGCGAGCAACACCATCTTTAATGGCCTGCATGGCAACATCAGCGGCTTCTTCGGGGAACACCGAGGCTTCATTCATGTTGGGAACGATATTTTCGGGGTTTATGCCGCGTTTTTCGGCATAACGGGCCAGCGAATGTGCTGCTGCAATAGCCATGTTGTCGGTAATTTTTTTGGCACGGACCATCAGGGCACCTTTAAGAATGCCGGGAAAACCTATGGAATTATTCACCTGGTTGGGAAAATCGCCACGGCCGGTAGCCACAATAAATGCTCCGGCTTCTTTGGCAGCATAGGGATAAATTTCAGGAACGGGGTTGGCACAGGCGAA